>CBFGNV010000001.1:0-144165 GCA_965650275.1 uncultured Fluviicola sp.
CGTAGAGATTCAACATTTTTAAAATCTGTCTTTCGTCTCTTGTCTATCGTCTTTAGTCCGAAAGCACTATCTTTGCATAACAAAAAATAAAGTAGTGAGTTTAGTTTACATTACAAGAAAAGAGCATTTCAACGCTGCACACAAACTGTGGAGAGAAGATTGGTCAGACGAAAAAAACGCTGAAGTTTTTGGAAAATGCAGCAATAAAAACTGGCATGGACACAATTACAACCTTTGGGTTACTGTAAAAGGAAATCCAAGTGCTGAAACGGGTTTCGTAATTGACTTAAAAGTGCTTTCAAGCTTAATTAAGGAATTGGTGATTGAACCATTGGATCATAAAAACTTAAATCTTGACGTTTCCTTCATGGATGGTGTTTTGGCATCTACAGAAAATTTGGTGATCAAAATCTGGGAAATACTTGACGGTCCAATTTCTAAAGCCGGTGGAAAATTAGCCCATATTAAGCTGGAAGAAACAGAAAACAACTTTGTTGAGTATTACGGGGGCAAGGAGCCCTTTTAATGTGGCATAAAAACGTGTACAGACGCTATGCATCGCGTCTCTGCCCGAGAAACATTTTTGAAAATGAGCGAATTTCATTACGACGATAAAATAACAGAACAGATCTCTTCAGTCTACACGAAGGTGCTTTCTGAAATTGGTGAAGATCCAACACGAGAGGGATTATTGAAAACACCGGAACGCGTTGCGAAAGCATTGCAATTTTTGACGCAGGGTTACGACACCAATCCGGAAGAGATTCTGAAAAGCGCTTTGTTTCATGAAGAATATTCGGAAATGGTGATTGTAAAGGACATTGAAGTGTATTCAATGTGTGAACACCACATGCTGCCTTTCTTTGGAAAAGCTCATATTGCGTACATTCCAAACGGAACAATTGTAGGTTTGAGTAAAATTCCACGAGTTGTTGACGCATTTTCGCGCAGATTGCAGGTTCAAGAGCGTTTAACCATTGAAATTCGCGATTGTATTCAGGAAACTTTGAAACCAAAAGGTGTTGCTGTGGTGATGGAATGTCAGCACATGTGTATGCAAATGCGTGGCGTTCAAAAACAAAACTCGGTAACCACTTCAAGTGCCTTTACAGGATTGTTTTTAAGCAACGATTCAACTCGAAAAGAATTCATTAATTTAGTTCAAGCTAAACTTCATTAAAATCATAAATCATGGATTTAAATTTCAGATCAACGATTGACAACGTCGATTTTACAACTCCAGAACAACAAGCTTCAGCTCGCAAATTTCTTGCAAATGTGTATTTATACATGATGGGAGCTTTGTTGATTACGGGGATAATTGCCTATCAATATGGAACCGCTGCGTTTATTGAGAAATACTATTTGGTTCAAACGCCAAAAGGTTATGAAATTGCACCTCTTTTCTGGGTTGTTGCATTATCACCAATAGCCGTTTCTTTTGCATTACAATGGTTAATTAACAAAGCATCTTTTCCTATCATATTCGGATTATTTATTCTTTATTCTATTTTGCTAGGATTCTCCTTGTCGACCATTTTTATTATTTACGTTCACTCTTCTATTTTTGCCATTTTCGGTGTTGCCGCAGCGGTATTTGCTATAATGGCAATTCTAGGATATACGACCAGTGCAGACCTGACTAAAATGGGTGCTATTTTGGGAATGGCTTTTACCGGAATCTTCATTGCGTCAATGGTAAATATTTGGTTGGGTAGCAGTGGAATGTCATGGGTGATCTCTTTAATTGGAGCAATCATTTTCCCGGGATTAATTGCCTTCCATATGCAGCAATTGAAGAAGTATGCTTACGATTCAATGCTTTCAGAAGATCAAAGACGTAAAATGGAATTGTTGGGTGGATTTACACTCTATGTATTGTTTGTCAACTTGTTCCTATCACTGTTACGTCTTTTCGGAGAGCGCGACTAGCAAAAAAAAAGCGCCAGGCTGTGCGCTATTAAAACAAAATTGTACATTTGAAAAAAATAAAGATATGTCAAGCGATCATCATACGTCACACGGCGAAAAAAAATCAGAAGATACTTTCTTTGAAGGTTCAACTATAGGAATCGGATTCGTATATACCATTATTGCTCTTGCAATTATTGGTTCGATTTACGCATTCGGATAATCTAAGAGATAAAGTCATTAGAGGAAAGAGGAAAGTATAAATTGTACTTTCCTTTTTTAGTTTTGATCATACCCCTCTAAACTATTCACGTTTTATTTCTATCTTTCCATTAATGCCGTTCAATTCTATTTTTTCCTGGGTGATGAAAAAACGTCTTCATCAAATCGAACTTTTCATGAAGTATCCCTTGGAAGTTCAGAACGACGTATTGGAAAAACTCATTCACGGAGCCAATCAATCGGAATTTGGTAAAACGCATAACTTCTCAGAAATCGTTTCCTATTCAGATTTCGCTGAAAACATTCCATTACAGAATTACGAAACTATAAAACCCTACATTTTCCGGTCAATGGAGAATGAGCAGAATTTGCTTTGGAATCAGGAAACGAAATGGTTTGCGAAAAGCTCGGGAACAACTTCAGAGAAAAGCAAATTTATCCCCATCACAAAAGATTCGTTGATGGATTGTCACTACAAAGGCGGAAAAGATCTTCTTGCATTGTATTACAATCAATTTCCGAACAGAAAACTGTACAAAGGAAAACACCTCATCATTGGCGGAAGCGCACAAATTCTACCGATTTCTCACGATATGTATCAAGGGGATTTGTCGGCGATTATTGTGAAAAACTTGCCTTGGTGGGCTGAAATACGCAGAACGCCAAGCAAGGAAATTGCGTTGATGAGTGAATGGACGGAGAAGATTGAGAAAATGGCACTCAGCACTATTCAGGAAGATGTTTACATTATTGCTGGAGTTCCAAGCTGGACTTACGTTCTTGCGCAAAAGGTTCTTGAAATTACCGGAAAGCAAAACCTACGAGAGGTATGGCCAAATCTGGAATTGTTCATGCACGGCGGTGTGAATTTTGAGCCATACAGAGAATTGTTCCATCAACTCATTCCTTTCGAGGACATGAACTACGTGGAAACCTATAACGCGTCAGAAGGATTTTTCGGAATCCAAGACGATTGCAACATCAATGAATTGCTTCTCATGCTTGATTATGGGATTTTCTACGAATTCATTCCGATGAGCAAGTATGACGGTTTGGATTCGAAAGAAATCATTCCATTAAGTGAGGTCGAAACAGATGTGGAATACGCTTTGGTGATTTCTACCAACGGCGGGCTTTGGCGCTATATTTTAGGTGACACCATTCGTTTTACCAATAAAAGCCCTTATCGTTTTAAAATTTGTGGACGAACCAATCACAACATCAATGCTTTTGGAGAAGAAGTAAATGTGGAAAATACGGAGCGTGCAATTGCAGAAGCGTGTAAACACACCAAGGCACATATTCGAGAGTATACCGTTGCTCCTATTTACATGAATGAAGATGGCTTGGGCAGACATCAGTGGCTGATCGAATTCACACAATATCCAAACGATATTTCTCGTTTTGGGCATTTACTAGATGAAACACTTCGTCAGATCAATTCTGATTACGATGCCAAAAGAACGCACAACATGGCAATGCTAGCGCCGGAAATTGTTGTAGCTTCTGAAGGATTATTTGATCACTGGCTTCAAAAAAGAGGAAAACTTGGCGGACAGCATAAAGTTCCACGTTGCATGAACGGAAGAGATATAATGGAACAATTGTTGAGTCTTCACCCAGATTTTTGTAATATAGACAATGCTTAAAGGGTTTACAGTTTTCATTTTATCGATTATCGGATTTGCGATTTCCTCGCATGCTCAGAACTGGGAATGGAGAAAACTTTACGACCTGCAACTTGACTCAGGAGCAATCTGGAGTGTGGATGTATCAAAACAAGTCTACATTTTTCAACAGCAAAACATTACAAAATACACTTCAAGCGGAAAAAAATCATTGGTTCAAAGTTTCAAATCATTGGGAGATATTTCAGGAATTGACGCCAATAATCAATTGAAAATTGCGGTTTTTTCAGAAGAACAACAAACACTTTGCTTTCTCGACAACGCTCTGGCAACATCTTCCGATTGCATTTCATTGAATGATTTCAATATTCAGTGGGCAGATCTATTTGCCACTTCGAATCAGACTGATCGTTTTTGGATCTTTGACCAGGTGAATAGCGAATTGAGATTGCTTACCACCGGAGAACAACAGCAGCAAACCGTTCAAAATCTAAAACAGATTTCAGACATAGGCACTCCTTTAATGATGGTTGAGCGTTATAACAATTTGTATATTCTCGACGATAAAAATCAACTTTCCCGTTTCGACATCTTTGGAACATTGATCGACATTGTTCCATTTGAAGGTTATACGAATTACTTTACAAGTGATTTCAATTTATTTGGCATTAAAAACAACGAAATCTACTTGTTGTTCAGCTTTTTAGATGGCGATGCGCTAGAAAAGCCAGTCACTAAAATTCCCACTGAGCTTACTGAAGAATTGGTCAGTATCAGGGCAATCGGAGACTGTTTCTTCTTCAGCACAAAAAATCAACTTAGTGCGTATCAAATTATGGCTGAGTAAGCAAAACATTATTTTTCCACAAGTCGACCGATTGTGGGCAATTTTTGTAATTTAGGCATTCTCAAATTATCAAACAATGCATATTGCAGTTGCAGGAAATATCGGATCAGGAAAAACTACGTTAACGAAGTTATTAGCAAAACATTACGGATGGGAAACACATTTTGAAGATGTTGAGCAGAATCCTTATCTGAACGATTTCTATGAAGATATGCAGCGTTGGTCATTCAACCTTCAAATCTATTACCTGAATTCTCGTTTTACGCAGATTCAGGAAATTCAAAGTACAAAACAAGCTGTAATTCAGGATAGAACAATCTATGAAGATGCGTACATTTTTGCTCCGAATTTACATTCGATGGGATTGATGACAACAAGAGATTTCGAGAACTACTTTTCGTTGTTTAACTTGATGGATTCGTTTGTTTCTGCTCCTGATTTATTGATTTACCTTAGAGCTTCTGTTCCTACGCTGGTAAACCAAATTCAGCAACGCGGGCGTGAATACGAAGAAAGTATCCGTTTGGATTATTTGAAGCGTTTGAACGAGCGTTACGAGGCCTGGATCTCCACTTATGACAACGGTAAGTTATTGATCATTGATGTTGACAACAATCGTTTTCCGGAGAACCAGGAAGATCTAGGAAAGATCATTCAAGCTATCGACGGCGAGATTAACGGACTTTTTTAATTACACATCGATTTCGATACAAATCCTCGTTCCTCGGATTCACTCAATCTGACGTGTAATTTAAATTAAAGGACTTTCTCTTACAACGGTCGGATTCACTCAATCTGACGTGTAATAGTTTATCCCAATCAGACCCTGGATTCACTCAATCTGAAGTGTGCAATTAAATTTAAAGATGTTTTATCTTCCAGCGGTCGTGACATCTTGTACTGGTGTCAGTCTGAGTTCTGGAATGCAATGGAAGAGTATCGAAGACAAGCCAGGACTAGTCTTCCTCAAAAAAATCGTCAGTATCATTCCCCATTTCAAAGTCCTTTACAATCAGTGAAATCTCTTGTAAAAGCTGATATTTCTTTGCTTCAGGGTTTTCATCTTTGCTAAAAAATTCCTTCAAAAGAAGTTGCGACTCAAGTACAGCCGATTCAGGTGAGTTAAATTCAAAATTTTCAATCACCGTCAATGCTTCCAGGCAATCCATAAAATCACCGTCAATCGCAAATACAACAAAATCCGCCAAGTATTCGCTGAAGTCCAATTTCGAATTCCAAAACACGTTCATTAATTTGCGCTGGAATAAATTGTCGTCCGAATTTCTATAAGCCTCCATCAACGGTTCAACAGCAGAACTGTCTTTTAAACCAACCAACAATTCACGCAGTTCTTCCTCATTCTTTTCATTTATTTCTGAATTCCAGAACTCTAATAAAGAAGGAATCATGGAAGAATCACCATGAACATGAAGTGCATTTATTGCCGCGCTTATCGTTTTTGGATTACCGCTGTTCAAATCACTTAACAGCTGCGTTTTCTTTTGTGTTTGCTTGGATTGTGCCACCAGGAAGAATTTTTAAGGATACAAAGGTAAGAAACACTTATAGACTAAAGACGGAAGACTTCGGACTTTTAGTTATCTGATTTATGATTACTGTTATAATTAGATTCAATGACAATTGATCACTCAGCACTCATAGCTGGTCTTTTGTCTCAAGTCTATCGTCTGAAGTCCCAAAAAAGTTATCTTTGAAACAGGATGAATTATTGGAAACTTCTCACATTTACAGGAATACTGAGCTTATTAGGCGCATGTGTATTACGCGAAGCAGAACCTTCTGCTAAACAAGAAGTGTTTCTTTTTACCGACGAACTTACAGAAGTCGATTCGTCGCTAATAAAGGAATTTGAAAAAAGCACCAAATGCAATGTCCGAATCGTCTTTCTGAGTCCTGAAGAATATCTTACAAAAGTAGGGAAGGATCGTTTCAACACAGGAGCAGATGTACTCTGGTTTTCAAATGATTCTGTACGTGAAAAACTATATCAATCCAACTACCTGTTGCCTATCGATAATAAAGAATGGAACAATTTAGAAGGGGAATTTTATGTGAAACACCAATTATGGTTTCCGGTTTGTCATGACCCGCTTGTTTTAACAAAAGCGAAAGACAGCACAGATTGTGCTAACATCAATTTTAACACCTGGCATAAAAAAGACAGTATTTCTCCGAAGTACATTTATCCATGGATTCTACCGCGTTATAAGTATTCAATTGAACAAACTGCGCTCAAGACTGCACTTGTACCTAATAAGAACAGAAAGATTGCGGATGAATATATCTGGAACCTGTCTTCACTTGCTAAGAAGTATACAGAAATCGACAGCACCTTCAATAAAAACAAGTACCACTGTAAACAATTGATTTCGGTAAATAAGCGCCACATTACGCAGTTAAGCTGTTTGTACTTAGCGAAGTATGCACGCAATAGAAAGAATGGAGATTTGCTGATTGGTTGGTTGGTGAATCACCACAAACAAATTTCATCGGCTAGAAACGAATTGTCGTGTACTAAAAATGCCAATCCGAGCTACACTATCCAGCAGCTAGAGTTATTATTTTAACTAATAGTCGAAAAAAAAACGCTAGTTCGCGTTTCGTTATCATTTTTTTCTTAAACTTGTGGAAATCATAATTGCTTGACATTATGAGTACTACTGTCGCTACGGAAAACTATGGCACTGGAAAGCTATACTTAAAATCGCCCTTTTTCTTAAAAAGAATCAGGCGAATTTATCAAATCACGTTCACAACACTCTTACTGAGTTGTTCTGCGTTATGCTATTATTATCATTTAAGCCTCGTTGTAACGGGAATCAGTTTAGCACTTCTTTTTATTTTAAGCTTTGTTTTTTACCAGGCTTTGAAAGGAATTGTTACTGGATCAATTCACGGGGACTATCTGATTGTTACTCATCGGCTTACCAATAAGTCGAAGGTGGTAGATGTTCGTCACCTCAAAAGCATTAAATCTGTGCGTTTTTTGTGGTTGAGCGGAACAAAATTCACGTACAATCTAGACGGAGAAATCAGACGCGTTCTTTTAGTTTGCTCAGGGAGCGAAAACAAGAATGTTACTGACTATCTGAAAGAATTGAAAAAAGCAGCATAAAAGCAAGTTATAAGCCGGGTTCTGTATCACCCTGACTGTGTTAAAAACAACGTCAGGGTTAACTGTCATTTATCTAGTCCCGAGATCACTCTCGGGATCAATCGATCTACCCTCCAGAAATCCTTGTATCGACAAGCGATATGAGGAACGAAGCGAGCAGCCTCTGTTCTGGTTTACATGATCTTTCAGCCCGTGAGGTTTACCTAGCTTCCAAATGTCACCATTGGAACGGTGGTCTCTTACACCCCCTTTTCACCCTTACCTCAAAATCGACGAACGAAATCGTGGCGGTTTATTTTCTGCTGCACTAGCTGTTCCATCCGTCTTGCAACGAACAGACCTTCCTGTTAGGAAGCACGGTGCCCTGTGCTGCCCGGACTTTCCTCATCCCGACTTTTACATCGGGATGCGACAGTGAGCTTGCCTTTATATGCTGCTATTTTCTAATAAATTCCTGAGATTTCAAACCACTCTCTGTCATAAACACAGCGTGGTACGCACCTGATGCAAAGTTAGTCATATCTATTGAACCACTATTCGATTCCAATTTAGATTGATAGACCACTTTTCCTTTAGCGTCGATAATACTTACATATGAAGCATTAGCCGTCAATTCAAATTTCAGTTCATTTGCAACTGGATTTGGATAAATAGAAAGTTGAACTTCGTTATTATCAACTCCAAGTCCATTGTAATTATCTCTATATTCCACATTCGTAACAACCTCGTTACCCGCAATTTCCGAAGTAGTGATGGTCATTACTGATTCTTTCTCTTGCAATGTTCTCCACTCATAAGTATGAGAAGCCGGAACTGGAATCGGAATCCAGGTTCCTTGAACAAAAAACGAATCAATCTCTTCAATTCGGTGATGAATTCTCAACGCATTAAACGTCCCATAAGGAGTAATTACTGTTCCCCATCCATCTACTGAAGATACACGGTGACGGTGTTGTCTCCATTCTGCATCATAAAGCGGATTCATATCTAAATCAGTATATCCTCTTGATTCGTAACTATCTCCATATTCCAAAGGAAGTTCATATCGATGTTCTATTGTATCTGATTTAGCAGGAATACCTTGTCCACTAAGTACAAACTCAAAACCAAGTGAATTGATGGAAGTGGAAGTATTCTTGGTAAAGGCTGAAATCTCGTCAAAAGTAACCGGAAAGCTAGCCGTCCATTCATCTAAAGGTAAATCTGTTGCGTGTGCAAAGTATGTTGCTCTATAAGGAGTCGGGGCAAAACTTCCAAACATGAAACCTGATAATTGTCCTGCTTCGCTAACTGGATAGGTTGTCATCCAACGTTGATCTGTTGTAGATAAAGTGGAGAAATCCCAGGTGTAATTAGCGCCAGTTGAACTATAATCGATATTTAGATCAACCAATGTACTGAAAACATAATCTTCATCAACCGTAGCAAAGTTTGCGTCAGTTAGTACTGGTTGAGCAATGCTTGTAAGAGACAACCCAAAAGTTGCAAGTAGGAGTAATTTCTTTTTCATTTGTTAGTAGTTTTGGCAAATGTACCAAAACCAACGTTAGCAACTAGAATTTTTTGCGTAATCCAACGAAAAATGTAACCGGGTAATCTTGATTATCACCTTGATAATAAGAAGACTGGAATGGTCGAACCATGTCAAAAGTACAGCTACTCGTAAATTGCAAGTGCTCAGAAATGTTGTAAGCATATTTCAAACCGCATTCCATGGTCATTGTTTTTGCGCTTTCAATATTGCCGCTGGCTCTTTCACGACTTATCAAATCAGCGTTTTGGTAGAAACTTTTATTTCCTGTGTATCCCAATTGAATTCCCGGAACAAACAACAATCCAAGTCCGTTTCTTCCAAATTTACCTAAAGCTTCCATTGGGAATTCCACGCTATATAATCCTCTGTACTCACTCACCGAAGTATTGACTCCATTAGATCCATTCTCCGTTCTTACATATGACAAGTTGTTTGGCATTTCCGCTCTCAAAGCTAATCCTGCACTTAATTGCATTCCAGGAACTTCTTTGGTTAATCCAACAGTAAATCTAAATTGTGTTGCCCAGTTATTACTGAAGGCAATTCGTTTGTAAGATTGTCCGTAACCTACTGCAAATTCAGTGTAAACAGGTAAGCCACTTGTTGTACTTCTATCAACATAAACATCATTAAGAACAACCGGAGCTGTGAACACGAAATCTCGTGCTGAAAGATTCACTTCATCTAAAACCGGAGTTTCAGTTTTCGAAACTGTATTATCCAATTTATTTTGAGATAAATCAGAATTCGTTTGATTTACCGCATCCTGGTTCTGAATATCATTCAAATCGGGCTGTTGTACATTTTCTCGCACCTTATTCGGCACAGACGCCATGCTTGGCATCTCTACACTTGCTTCTTTATCTTCAATTGGAGTTACTGCACGCTCATCTGAAGAAATGTTTTCTTGGTTTTCTGTTCTTGTTGGAACATGCTCTCCTCTTCCTGCCAATGATCTCTCACGATTAAGCTGGCTAATTCCAATGAAAAGTGCTATTCCTGCGACCAATGCCGCACCAGATGTCCACCAAAAAATGACACCTCTTCGTTTTTTTGCAGGAAGCATTCCTTCCATTTCTGTCCAGAATGCTTCATCAAAAGCAGGGACAGCACCAGCTGCATCTGCATTTTTGAAGAGAGCATCCAACTCTGTGTCAGTGATATTTTTGTTATCGCTCATATGGCTAATTTCTTTTCTGGAATGGCCTCCAATGCTGTCAATTTATCACGCAGCTGTTTACGAGCTGTTGACAAATGCCATTTTGAGGTTCCTTCCGTAATTTCTAATAAATCACCAATTTCCTTGTGAGAAAATCCGTCCATAACGTACAGCGTAAACACATGTGCACTTACTTCTGGTATTTCCTGCAACAATTTCAGAATCGACTCTACTCCTAAATCACTCTCTGCATTATTCGCATCGGTTGGTGCGAAATAGTCTAATTCCGACTCATTTTCTTTCATGCGTATGTGTTCCTTGTGATTCTTGTTTTTTCTGTATTCATCAATGATCACATTGGCCATAATACGCTTCGCCCATGAATAAAAATTCAACGATTCTAATTCAACTTTTTCTAATCCTGCAAGTAATTTCATGAATCCATTGTTCAATACAAACCGCGCATCTTCATGATTGGGATTGTAACGCATACACATGCGGATGTAGTTTGTATAGCAAAACTCGTACACCATTTTTTGAGCACGCCTGTCGTTTTCTCGACATGCTTTTAATATTTCGGTGTTGAGCTGCATTCTACGAACAATAGATGTTATTTGTGTATTCTTTTGCAAGTTATCAAAATTAATCCTGTGTTTCTATTCATATTCTCCTAAACGGTTTATATTTGGGATTGGTTGGTAAACGGAGAAAAATGTTGACATTAAATTTAATTCGCCACGCAAAAACCCTTGTAAATTCTGCTTCTGGAGCCGATAAAGACAGGGAATTAGCCAGTAAAGGGATTTCTCAATCCAATGTACTTGGAAAGCATATTCGTTTTCAATTTATAGAACTTGGTGAAATTTTTTGCTCGAATGCTCACAGAACACAGCAAACATGTTCTATCATTGCCCAATACATTGGTCATACGGAACACATTCATCTGGAATCGGAGCTGTATTTAGCCAGTCGACAACAACTTTTCGATTTTCTACTGAAAAGAGAACACGCTGTAGTTACGCTGATTGGCCACAACGAAGGTATTTCTGAACTGGCAACTTATTTATTGGACGAAGACGTTGACATGAGGACATCTGAATACATTTCCTTAACCTTCCCATTCACCTCATGGGAAATGATTAGTCAGGGAACTGCTACTTTGAATTATCGCTATCGTCCGCAGGTTTTTCTGCCTGAGGCTGTGAAGGTGTAAACTTTATTTTTTTCTCTTCTTACTTTTTCCATTGCCGAAAAAGTAAGCAAAAAGGCTAGTTCATTCCCAAGTCGTTCGGGTAAAAATGCTTTTTTCTATTTCGCTGAAAAGTGGCGAATTCTCGTACCTCGAATTCAAACGTAAACGCCTTTCCAACTCAATTTCGAAAACACATTTTTCCTTTTCCTCTCTTCAGGGAATAAACGGATATCAGAAATTCTTAGACTTATTCTGTAATCCTAACTTCCAATGTGATTTATCGTATTACACAAACGAACTTAATCGTTGTCATTTTGAGTCCCTTCTTTTCTTTCTGCCTGAGGCTGTGAAGGTCTGATGTGATAAACCACATGTAAAGCTTCCTGTTGTCTGCGCTCCAAATCTTCCTGCATTAAACGCAACTGTTCTTGCTGAGCAATGTATTGACCTTCAAAATCAGGCGGTTCAATTCCCAATTCTTTCTCAATCTCGTATTGGAATTTACGTCGTTCCGGACCATGCTTTCTGTAAATAATGGCAAGCGTTACACCTATTAGAAATCCGGCAAAATGACCTTCCCATGAAATGGTTTCGTCCATTGGAAAAATTCCCCAGATCATACTTCCATATACAAAACAAACACCCAATGAAACTACTTGCAACTGCAACACTTGTTTGAAAAATCCGGAGATAAAGAGAAAGCCAAATAAAGCATAAAGAACTCCAGACATTCCAATATGAACTGTTCCGGTTCTGGCAAAAAGCCAAACAACGATTCCGGAACCTATCCATGAAGTTAAAAAGACCACCCAGGCAATGTTACGATAGTAAAAGAAAAGTGCGGCGGTTAAAACCAAAAATGGCAATGAATTATTGAGAATATGCTCATAATGATTTGGATCGTGAAGCAAAGGCATGAAGAAAATTCCATACCAATGATCCCAGTCGCCTGGCTTCACTCCGTAATGAATTAGTTTTGGGTCAACATACATTTCTGCAAGCCATACAACAAGCATTAAGAATGCAAAAAGCAAAGGGTAGATAATGCTTTCAGTCGACGAACCGTATTTGTAGTTATTGGTTTTCACGCGTCGGTTTCGTCAAAAAGTAAACCGTGAACAAAAACCTGCTAAAATGACTGATTTCCACGATTTCAGCAAGTCAAAATGACAGAAATCTATATTTTGGTTTGTAACAGAAACGATTAATTTAGTCTTGAATTCAGCAAGCAAATGAAAGACATTCAGTTAAGTTCAGGTAAACGACGCATGATGCGGATATTGTGTATGATTACACTCATTACGTCTATCTTGATGGCGCTTATTGGTGGTCTTATTGTCTTTATACAATTTGATATTCCAGGCCAAACAGTTGGTTGCAGCGAGATAGCTTTTTTTAGAAATGAAGAAGATTGCCGCTTGGTAGGGAAATTCGGGGGTCACGCCGTTTGGTTGACAAAAACAACACTCGCATCTGCGGCTGTACTTACCAATGTATTAGATTGTATTGCCGCTATTTCAATGCGTAAGATGAAAATGGCTGGCTTCCGGCTGTATATGATTTCATTTGTCTTACATATCGGAACACTTTTTTTTGTAGGGATTGACCACCTACCCAATCATGAAATTATTATGTTGTTTCCAACAGTTGGGATGATGCTACTTTACCTTATATGTATGCAGGACAATAATAAGCCTGCATCAAAACCTATTGAATAAGCAGATATTTCACAGATTAAAATATCAGGAATAGATATTTTTTACTGAACTATCAACATTTTGCGGAATACTTGCTTCTCCTTATTGTAACCTGAGATCCAATAAATTCCTTTATTCCACTCTCCCGTTTCAAAACTTGTTGTACTTCCTGAATTCAAGTGCTGCGCAACAAATCTTCCGTTCACATCCGTTACCACAATTCTATCCGAAACAACAGCAGATTCAACGGTTACTTTCCCGGAAGTTGGATTTGGATAAAGAATGATCTCTGCGGATTTCTCTGTTTCATTCACTGCTAAATTCTGACCTTTCAAGGCAATCGCATATTCTCCTCGTTGAAGATCGGTTACGTTCAACGTACCTGTCAAATCGGTTGTATTACCCATGTTTTTTGTATAGTTCGGACATTCAATCCAATCAACTGAACGATTGGGACGATAAAGTAAAATAATGCTATCCTCATCATCCGTGATCAATAAATGATCTAAATGAGAATTGCTTCCTGTTAATTGACCACTGTAACGGAATGTTGCGTTTGTATTGAAATCGGGATTCCAAAGTCCATCAACTCTCCAATAACGTTGTGGTGAGATCACGTAACCCGTAGACCAATCGAAAACCGGATCTGGCGCTGCCCAATTGTGCTCAACCAAAATAAATGCTGAATCTGTAATGTTCTGAATTTGTAGTATTACATTGGAATGCGTCAAGTTCTTTGTTCCTGTAGTTGTGTACGTTGGATAATTCGCGGTAACAGCGTGCGAGATCAATTCGTCTCTATTCAAATAACCCAAAGTAGGGTGAAACGGAACGGTAACGGTTACCGAGTTGGTGATTCCTGACGAAAAGATCTTTTGTTCGAAGGTATTCCAGTTCGCATCTCGCAAAGTAAGTGTAACCGGAATTTGCGTTCCATATTCTGTTCTTCCGACCAATTTTTGCTTCAGATGAACAGTTACATTATAATTCAGTCCGTTTGGAACCGTACTCAAAGAATCAATTGAAATATGTGGCCAGCCTCCCTGAAAAATCCAATCGTGGAAGAAATTATCCAGATTAACTCCAGTAATCTCACTCAATTCATCTCGATATTCGATTGCATCTACATCCGAAAATTTGTTTTGCTCAAGGAATTCAGACAAACCGCCAAAGAACAATGAATCACCTAAATATCCGCGAAGCGAATGAATCATATCCGCACCTTTAGTATATGTTGTTGAGCCGTAAGTATGGTTTTGAGGGACACCTGAAAGCGGCCAATAACCAGCGTCGTCGATATGACAAGTGCGTAAAAGACTTTTATGTGCATTACGAACATCCGCTAAATAAGCAGCTCTTCCTGCAGATTCTTCGGTAAACACGTATTCGCAGTAGGCAGCACTTCCTTCATTGATCCACATATCTTCGGCAGTTCTGCAGGTCACCAGATTTCCCCACCAGTGATGAGAAAGTTCATGAGCCATAACAGATTCCCAAGCGAGGCTTCCATTAGCCGCAGCCTGCGGAAAAGCAATATTCATGGCATGTTCCATAGCTCCAGCTGTCATTGGAACCAAAGCATATCCTACTCTATCCCAGCGGTACGGACCAAATTTAGACTCATAAATATCAAAAGCTTCTTCCAGATTGATGAATGAATTCTTCATGTTTGTTGTATCACTGGCATGTGCAGCCAATTTTACAGGAACAGGACTGCTTTGATAATTCGTGAATGTATCGTTCACAAACACATAATTGGAAACCGCAACTGAAATCAAATAAGACGGAATGGTTTGAAAAACTTTCCAATGGTGTGTTTCCGACAGATCCGGATTGACAGTTGTGGATTGAAAAACACCACCACAAGCAGCGTCATGAGCCGGAAGGGTTGTTACAAACAAATCGTAGGTTGAACGTGTTGTAAAATTGTCGAAACAAGGGAACCAGGTTTTCCCATAGTTATGCGGAATATCATCCAATGAAACGCCAACATTATAAGCATATGCTGAATTGAAATAAAATCCGCCGAATGTTGGATCCTGAACCGTTGTTCCGTGATAAAACACTTTGATAGAAGTGGAATCACCAATATTGTAAGCTGAACCGAGGTTCACTTTAAAACCAAGAGATGCAGCAGTAAACGAAAGTAAATTTCCATTTGCATCGTGCACGCTATCTACCGACGGACCGGTCAAATCCAGTTTAATTTCTGTGATGTTATTGACCAAAGGCTCTATGCTGATCTGCGTAGTTCCTTTCAAAACAAAGGTTGAAAAATCGCGAACATCCAGATTGATCGTGTAATGTTCAATCGAAATACTATCGCTTCTTGTATCATATGGAAACGAAGTTTGAGCACTCGAATTGAAAAGCAAGCCAATACAAAACAAAAGACTTAATCGAAAACGCAGTAGAGCAGAATAATCCATACATCAGATTTAAGGTGTCAAGGTATTAAGATTTTAGGACTTCAGAAAACGACAGTCCTTCATCTGGCACTTTTTGTTACCTTTCCATGTAAATTACATTCACCTAAGTAATGTTCAAGTCGGTGTTTTTATGTCTTCTTTTGCTGATCTCTTTTTCAGGGAGAACTCAGGATACTATTCATATTGACTTACCGACTGTTTCACACAAATTCGTTGGACATTTCAATCCTTTCAGCGACCATCTTTTCAGAGGCATTGAAAACCCAGTAAATTACTACCACAAAAGCGCAGTTTTAATCAAATCTCGCGATAGTGTAAACATTACAAAACTTGCAAAAGGTTCTTTTTCCATAAAACCCATTTGCACTGCAAAGTCCATTGTTCTTTACGCAGTTGATTCACTTTCAGGAGACACGCTTCAGGAATTGAAACGAATCGTTCGGCATGTTCCACCAACGGAATTATATTTAGGAAACGCTATTGATGGCATGAGTACTCATTTGTTACCGAACGCTTTACTGCATGTCAACTATGGCTTCAACGAATCTGTTCCTTTGAAAATCTGTACCCATGTCTTAAATGCGGAAATAACATTCATGGAACACACTTTCAAAATTAACGGTGATCGCATTCCGAAAGAAGTGGTTGATGAGCTTTACAAACTTCGCAGGGTTTATGGAACTCCGAATATAACAATCGAACTTACTGCAAAAACCAGTTGTCCAAGCTGTATTGCAAGAAACCGAACTATGACAATAACACTCATTTGATTTATGAAACCATCAGTACTTTTTCTTTTCTACTTTTTCGTTCTACAGCTTTCAGCACAGCAACGCATTACGGTTATTGATAAAAATGGAGAAAACGGTTTTTTGTTCGATGAGAAGAATCCACAAAGTTTGGTTTCGCTTTTTAATTCGAATCAGCTTCCTTTTAAACCAATGAACATTTTAACTTCAGAACGGTTGAGCACAGAAGGTTTTTTGAAAAATGCTCCTGTAAAATACGGTCGACAATCTGATGTTGCGTTGGCCAATATTTATGGGGAAGACAGCATTGCACTGATAGACGGAGTTTTGCAATACGTTTATCCTATGCCAGATAGATATTTCACCGATCTCGAAGGCATTTCCCGTTTACTGATTTACGAGCATCAAAACGAAAAAACCGAATGGGTAATCGACTCGATTGGCTATGCAAAAAAGTATACAGATGGTTCGACTTTGATCACCACAAGCAAAGGGAAATACGAATTGGTTGGAAGCATTGACTTCAAAGCAATCGATCTGGAATACGACCTGTTTTACGTTGAACAAAGTGCCGCATTTCAACAACTCATGACGAATGGATTTTGGACCGAATTACGAACCAAACAGTTAGCGGAAAATCCCGTAAATACAACTCCTCTTTTGAATTGGCACTCCATAATGAGTGTCGAATATTATGCATTTACATTTAATGAACTACAGGAAGACCGACCGTTTGACCAATGGTGGAGTAAAAGAGATTTTAATTGGCCTATTGCGTTCAACGGAATTAAAAACAATCTGCTTTCAGAATATGAAGAAGTCTTTGGAAAAGGAAAGGTACACGGAATACTAGACACCGAATCGGATTGGCCGTTAGCAAACATTGATGGAGAAGATTCTATGATCATTACCAATGGAGTTCTCCAGTACGTTTATCCTGAACCAGATTTTCATGTTTCCTGGATAGACGTAGAACCCACAAAAGCATGGTTGATATATAGCGTTTCTGCTGAAGCTGTGAATCCGGTAAATGAGTTGAAGCGTATAGTTTTTACCAAAGGTGAAGACAACATACTTTTGGCTGATTTCGACTGTACAGATTCGCGAGTAACTGAATTTTATCTTGAACTTCTTCAGAAAGCTGGTATTCAACTTCAAATTCCGGTAAGCGAAAACTGGAAAATTGCACTTCTAAAAGCCCAAACCAACGGTAAGAAATATTCGACTTCCAAAAAAGGTGATCTGAAACGCTTGGAAAATGAGTTCACTCAAAACAATTAGTCCTAATTTTGGTCGCTAAAGAAAAACGCGAATGAATTCATTTTATGAATACTTCAGGAAAAATCAACATTATCTGATCAGCACGATCATTCTGTTATTTACTGTTCGCATTATTGAGTTTTTCTTTGTTGAATTCATCGGGGAATCAAAACCTCAATTCTCTATGTTATTCATGGGTTTTTTGCTTGATCTGCTAGCAGGTTTTGTTTTGCTATGGATCGTTTTTCCTCTTCATCTGCTATTTCAATGGTGTCGTATAAAACGGAACTTCGTTTTTCCATCTGCAGCCTTTTTATTCATTTCGCTGAGTGCCATACTAATCTACTTTTTCGAGCAGGCAAAAATTCCTTTGGATGAAACCATCTATTTCTTTTCCTGGAAAGAGATCATGACTATCATGGGTGAAATCAATGCATATTTCCCACAGCTCATCATCGGTTTTTTAATTCTTCTCATTCTTTTTTGGGGAATTCAATACGCATCACAAAAACGTTTTCGCTCTGATATTTTCCCCAGAAAAATTGCGGTTTTTTCATGCGTTACCATTCTTCTTACCCCTTTTATTTATTGTTCTTCAAAGAACATTGTAACGGAAGTTTATACCAACAACCGACTTGTGTTCTTTCTTGGAAGAACGTATACGCATTTCAGCAAAGAAGAAAACTCAACCATTTCTGAAACAAACATTAATCCGGCTGATTTCGAGGAATTAGACATTAATTTTTATGCTGAAAAGCCCGAAAATCAGATTTATCCATTGATGCATTCGATGCAAGAAGACACGCTTTTTGCTTCTAAGTTCAATGCAAACAAAAAACAACTACCCAATATTGTTTTTATCATCGTTGAAGGACTTTCAGGAGATTTTGTTGGGAAATATGCCTCGACGACAGGTAATGTAATGCCGTTTCTGGATAGTTTGAAATCGAAATCACTCTACTTCCCCTACTTTCTATCCACTTGTCAGCGAACATATAACGCACTTCCGGCAAGCTTAGCATCTGTTCCCAATTCAAACAGCGGAATGTTCACTCAGTTGAACTCTTACACACCGCAGGTTTCACTTCAGATGTTATTGAATAAAAATTACTTCTCTCGTTTCTATTGCGGGGTCGACCTTTCGTTTTCGAACATGCACGGTTATATGAGTAACCTGAAAACGCAATACCTGGTAAAAAACTGGGCGAAGAAGTATAAAATATCGTTTTCTGAACGCGAAAACTACTGGGGATATCCGGACGACCGTGTGTATAAAAAATCGTGGGACGATTATTCCAACCAAAAGCTGGAATCTAAACCACGATTTGACGTATTCCTGACCATTTCATCTCATGAACCGTTCGTTTTTCCAAAAGAAAAATACTACTTATCAAAAGTCGATAAACACTTAAAAGATCATCCCGGTAAACTGAATGAATCCTTAAAAAGCAAGCAGTTACTTCTGGCGTCGTTCATGTATTCCGATGATGCTTTGAAAACCTATTTCGAG
The DNA here is from genome assembly GCA_965650275.1 of uncultured Fluviicola sp. Taxonomy (GTDB): domain Bacteria; phylum Bacteroidota; class Bacteroidia; order Flavobacteriales_D; family Crocinitomicaceae; genus Fluviicola. The sequence goes on from CBFGNV010000001.1 coordinate 19,275, forward strand.
AAAGCGAAACAACATCCGGAATTTGAGAACACTATTTTCTTCATTTACGGAGATCATGGAACACCTCATTACTCGCGTACTGGCTTGAGTAAATTTCATACGCCGCTGGTGATCTACTCACCTTTATTAAAACATCCGGAAGTAAACAAAGCGGTGAATAGCCAGTTAGATATTGCGCCTTCCTTATTGAGCTTATTGAAACATAACTATCAAATGAGCTTTCCTGAGAAACTTCCGTTTATGGGAAAACCTTTCGATTTTTCATCCAAATTTGTATCGAATCGCTCGCTCCCGTTTTTAAGCATGGGAGGTAAAAACGAGTTTGTGCTGCATAAAAATTCAGCGTTTCTCCATGGAGAACTATTTCAACTACAGCCTGATTTGAAATTGAAGAAAATTCACAACAACCGATTAAACAAAAAACTAGAAAAACAATTACAACTCTACGACCTGTTATCGAAATACTGCTTCAATAAGAACAGAATTATTCCGCCAGTGTTTTATAAGGAACTAAGTGAAAGTCAGCCACGAGTTGACAATCGTTTCACGGGTGATTACAAACTGCTGAAAGAGCTTTCGGATAAAAAATCGGTTGTTAGTACTGATGAATTCATTGGTCTGGGCAAAACATTCGCTTTAAATACAAATGTCAAACGCGTAAGAATTGTGTGTGAGATCGATCAACACATGGGCGACAAGGATGAATCCAAACATTTGCCGCGAGTTGTTGCCAACTTAGTAAATACAACAACGAAGAAACAGATTATCTGGCAGATATCGGATCCGGCTATCTTGAAAAAATCGTTCAAAAAGAATGCACACAATACAATGATTTACGTTGTCGACATTAACATTCCTGCCGAACAAAAGATTGAAAAAAAGAACGAATTCTTTTATTACATCTACAATCCGAATCATGCTAAGATGAATTTCAAGAATTGTAGAATTAAGTTTTACACTGCCAATTAGCAACTGATAAATCGCATTGAAAATTGCTGGTGAGACTAATTATTCGACTGTTCTTCTTAACTTCATTCTCAGATTTAAATGATAATACAGGTGGCGTGACCAATTGCCTGCTTACAGGCATTTTCATTCCAACAAATGCACAAATGAATGCTCGCCTACCGGACTCGCTACATGGCGTCTGGTAAGCGCCATAAAAATCAGCGCATCTGTGGGTTAATCTTCACCAGATTTTATTGAGTTTAATACCGGAAAGAGATTTATCTTATGTTTCAAAAATTACGTTTTACTCCATTTGCACAATTCATTCAATCCGATGCCGAATTTTCAAGTGTAAAGCGTTCTTATGAAACGACCATAATGGACCTCAAAGTTCAGCCAGAAGGAAGTTTAACCGCGGTTGCCTGGGGAACAAATTACTACAAAGTCACTGTTCTGTTCAATACAACAAAGGTCATTACTACCAGATGTGAATGTCCGTATGACGGAAAAGGTGTTTGCAAACACGTGATTCGTACCATTTATGAAGCCGACGAAAAAGTGGCGGATTATTTCGATAAACGTATTCCGAAACAGCCAAAACAGGAAGTAGAATTAGTGGAAGAAAATGGCGGATTACGTCTTCCGGGGCTCCTTTGGAATGATCTGAACGATGATTTAATTGATGATCTCAAACTGTTTAAACCAACCAATCGCTGGTTTTCTGCATACAATTATCAATGGGGCGATGGACATTATCTGCTCAAAAACATAAATGCCGTTTATCATTACGAAGGTGAACAAGTTCAACTCGAAATAAAAGAGAATGAAAACGGAATGTTCTTCAGTTGCAGCTGTAAATCTGGAAAACACAGCTTCTGCTCACATTTGAGTAAAGCATTGGAAAATCGAAATTCAACGATCTTCAGTTATACGTTTGATGAAAACGAAAGAAGAAATCAACTAAAACAAGCATGTGCTTCTTTTGGATTTGAATTGGAAAAAGTGGATGCCGAAAGTTTGTTCGAATTCAAAAACAATCATGGGCATTTACGTGTAGTTTCAAAAGCCAATCTGGTTCGCGTAAATCCAAGACAGCTGGAAGATGACCAGCAGGCGATTTTACAACTTGCTCCTCTTCCCTGGGAAGCAGACGAAAGCGAAACCACAGAAATCCTGATTGCAGATTACAATCGTTATCAGGGAACATTGGTGCTGCGACTAATGCGCGCCAAAATTGCGAAAAACGGAAGTTTAAAATCCCCAATTGAAGCAGTTGAGACGAATAGACTCATGGAGCTAGCAACGAATGCGCAGGAATTTCAGTTCTTTCAGTCGTTAACGCAAGCGCATCAGTTTCATCATTTAAATGTAAACAGTCCAGAATTCGACAAAGCACATGAGGTTTATAGAACCTTGCTGAAGAATCCTAAAAAATATCCGCTTTACTTATTCGAAGACGACGGCGGAAAAGTGACTCCAGGAAAGCTGAAAGAACTTACAATAAAATCTACGGCTGTTTATCCTCGAATTGAAGTCACTGAAAAAGGCGAATTCTTTGAAGTGAATTGCAAGTTCGAATTCGACAACAGAAACCTGTCTTCTTCTTCATTTAAGTTGATCGAAAATCAATTTGTGCGTTACGATAAGCAATTCTATTTCTTCGATTCGAAGATGTCCATTCGCTTGCATCACTATTTCTCTAACAATAATCACAGACTGTTTATTCATCAGGATCAGTTTATGACCTACAAGGAGAAATTTCTTGATCCTTTGGAAAATCAAGTTCCTGTTCACTACAGTTTCATCAAGAAATATGAAAAGCCACGTCGACAAGATCAGCTGAAAAAGGTAAATCAGTTGGACGAAGTAGAAAAGCATTTGTATTTGTCTGAATCAGATAATTACATTTTGCTAACACCTGCAATTCGTTATGGTGAGGCTGAAATTCCTTTACTTTCCAGACGAACGCTTTACGAAACACTTCCGGATGGTTCAAGGGAAGAACGACCAAGAAATCAATGGTTGGAGCGCGGTTTTGCAAAATTAATGCAAGATCTTCACCCAGAATTCGACCCAAACAGCGGAAGGGAATTCTTCTTTTTACATAGAAACGAATTTTTGGAAAGCGGTTGGTTTTTGAATGCGTTTGAAAAACTGCGATCAGAAAATATTCAGATTTATGGATTTGCACAGCTTTCGAAAAACAGATACAATCCGAATAAAGCGGTCGTAAATACTACCCTGAAATCGGGAATAGATTGGTTCGACGTTCACACAAAAGTGAAATTTGGCGAACAGGAAGCACGACTGGAAGACCTGCAAAAAGCCATTTTGAAAAGGAATTCCTTTGTTGAGTTAGGAGATGGAACGCACGGTGTTCTTCCCGAAGATTGGGTAAATCAGTTCGGACAATTCTTCCGTTCAGCGGAAATAGAAGGTGATTTCCTTCGTGTTTCGAAAAGTCATTTTCAGTTGATCGATGATATTTTCAGAGACGAAGCTATCGACTTGCAAGTTCGAAAAGAATTACATGAACTGACAGATAAACTTGCCAATTTCCAAAGCATTTCTCAAACGAAAGTTCCAAAGAAGCTGAAGGCAACTTTACGCGATTACCAGAAAGAAGGACTGAACTGGTTGAACTTTTTAGATGAATTTGGTTTTGGTGGTTGTTTAGCTGATGACATGGGATTGGGAAAAACGGTCCAGATCATTGCTTACATGCTCACACAGCATGAAAAAGGAAGAAAAGAACCGAACCTGATTGTCATGCCAACGTCGCTTATTTTCAATTGGAAAAACGAGTTGAAGAAGTTTGCACCTCATCTGAAAGTGTATGAACTGGCCGGAAATAAGCGAAACACTTCAGAGTTGAAGTTCAACAATTACGATGTAATTCTAACAACCTACGGAACTTTACTTTCAGACGTGGAAATTCTGCGAAAATTCCGTTTTAATCTGGTGGTACTAGATGAATCGCAGGCGATAAAAAATCCGAATTCAAAAAGATACAAAGCCGCACGTTTGTTGCAAGGCCGACAAAACCTTGTACTTACCGGAACGCCAATTGAGAACAACACTTTCGATCTGTTTGCACAGCTTTCATTTGCAATGCCTGGTTTATTGGGAACAGCAAGAGCATTTCAGGAATTGTATTCAACACCAATTGACAAATTCGACGATACGAAACGTGCGAAGGAACTGCAGCGAAAAGTACATCCTTTCATTTTAAGAAGAACCAAAAAGCAAGTAGCGAAAGAACTTCCGGAGAAAACGGAAATGGTGATCTACTGTGAAATGGGAACGGAACAACGCAAGCTTTACGATACGTACAAGAAAGAATTCCAGAAAATGCTGCAGTCGAAAAGTGAAGACGAGGTGCGTAAAAACTCGGCTTTGGTACTTCAAGGAATGATGAAGCTGCGACAAATCTGTAATTCGGCGGCAAATCTTGGTGATGAAGAAGATTATGGTCACGAAAGTGCCAAAGTAGATGAACTCATCGCTCAAATCGAAGACAAGAAAAGCGAACATAAAATTCTGGTTTTCTCTCAATTTGTCACCATGCTGGATATTATTCGCAAAGAACTGGACGAGCGCGATATTCCGCATTGTTACTTGACAGGTGAAACGAAAGACAGACAAGAACAAGTAGATCAGTTTCAAAATGATGATGAAACACGCGTATTCCTTATCAGTTTAAAAGCCGGTGGAACAGGATTGAACCTGACACAAGCAGATTACGTTTTCCTTGTAGATCCGTGGTGGAATCCTGCTGTTGAAAATCAAGCCATCGACAGAGCCTACAGAATTGGTCAGGAAAAACATGTAATTGCCGTTCGTTTGATTACACCAAATTCCATTGAAGAAAAGATCATGGAATTGCAATCGAGAAAACGCGAATTGGCTGATGAACTCATTCACACCGATAACGCCGTACTGAAACAGTTGACGAAAGAGAATTTGATGGAATTGGTTTAAAACAAGCGCATTTGTCCACCTTTATCCGGAACACAAAATAAATCACGTCGCAGCTTAGGAAAAGCAACATCTGGTAGAAAGCGCTTTCTAGCCAGGGCTACTTGTCGCTGAATGTTAAGCGCATAATTTCCTTCGCCTTTCATTCGTGTTCCAAACCTGCTGTCGCCCAATTTTCCACCATGTATCTCTTTTAACTGATTCAACACTTTCTCCGCTCGATCAGGATAATTCTTTCGCACCCAATCTTCAAATATTCCGCCGTTAGGTCCGTTCAATCGCACAATTTGATGATGCATACTTATTGCTCCATGCTTACCAATAGCTTCGGCAATAGAGAAAATTTCATCATCATTCAATGCAGGAATAATCGGAGCCATCATTACATTCACAGGAACTCCATGCCTGGCCAGCAGTTCAATCGTTTCCAGCTTTTTCTTACCGCTTGCAGTACGAGGCTCAAGCTTTCTTCTCAGATCTTCCTTCAAACTTGTGAGACTGATATTTACAGCGACCAATTCGAGCTTCGCCAGTTCAGATAGAATATCAATATCCCGACAAATCAATGCATTCTTGGTAATGATGCGAACTGGCTGTCGGTATTCCAGCATAATTTCAAGTAGCCTTCTCGTAATTCCATACTCCCGCTCACAAGGTTGATAGCAATCTGTATTTCCCGAAAGACCTATGGCGTCAACCTGCCATGATTTTTTGGAAAGGAATTTCTCTAACAATTCGGGTGCATTTTTCTTCACCATAATCACGCGTTCAAAGTCAGTACCGGCACTGTAACCCCAATATTCGTGCGTTGGTCGGGCATAACAATACGTACAACCGTGCTCACAACCCTGATAAGGATTTAACGAATAAGCCATCCCAACATCTGGACTTGTGACTTTGTTGACAATGGTTTTGGGATGAACTTCAATGAATTTGGTTTTGAGTTCAGGTTCTTCGTTTGGATCAATATCGTCGAAATCATCACCCTTGGAATGCGCAAAAAAGCGATTATCAGGATTAATCTGCGCGCCTCTGCCGTTTTTATAAAGTGGATTTTCTGACATAATCTTGATACGAAATCAAAGATATGACAAATTATTAATTGTTTTATGATTAATTTTTAAACACTATTGATAGAAAATAAAAATCCCCACGGCCATCGAGCGTAGTCGAGATGCGGGGATTTCATGTTATTCTATCAAATCATTGTAATTCCACTCAAATCAGCTTTTCCTTGTTTGAGGAATTCGTATGTCATTCTATCTGCCTTGCAATCTACAAAACGTACTTTTTTCAAGGTTCTTCCTTTAAAGAAGGTGTTGGTTAGCGTTGTATTTTGGAAGGTCACTTTGCTGAACCCACAGTTTTCAAAATAGCAATCCTCTATCTTGCCTTCAAAAACAATATTCCCAATGTAAGCCGCATTGAAGGTTGTATGGTTCAAAACAGCGTTTGTCATAACACACTTATCAATTCCCCCCATTTTAATAACTGCTCTTGTCAAATTTGCTCCTGAGAAATCACATCCTGTAACATTACTCCCTGAAAATTCAGCCGACTTCAAATCGCAATTTTTAAATGCATTACCAGATAAATTGGAGTTCTGAATTTGACTATTGCTGAAATCAGAATCGGAAAAATCACACCCTTCCATGTTGTTACTTCTGAGTAAAAGTCCAGATAGATCGGAACCGATGAATTTGCAATTCTTCATATTAGAAGAACCAAACTTCTCCTTTAAGTTTTTTAACCCGGAAAAATCGGCATCCAGCCAATTCCCACGAGACATGTCCCAACTGAGTTTACCTTCTTCGTTTCCGACGGGCAATTCCTTTTTCTCAGCAGATTCCGAATCGCTCTTTTCACCCACCATCGAAGGAAAATCTTCAGAAAAATAGTTCAAATCAACACCAAGAATTTTTGCTAGTCGGTTAAACATTATTAAATCAGGAATGGATTCTCCCCGCTCCCATTTTCCAACAGCCTGTGCACTTATAAAAAGCTGTTCTGAAAGTTGTGCTTGTGAGATACTCATTCTTTTGCGTGCTTCGGTAATCTTGTTACCAATCATTTTTGTTTCCATGTCTTTCAATATTTCGATACTGCAAAGTTATTGGTCGACTTAGCGAGTAGAAGCAAAAACACCAACACTATTGGTTGTAATTATACTCTTTTTAGTTGTTTTTGACAACTATCAGTTGTATTTTGTGTTTCACTTGCTTTTTAGGATGTTTATCAGTCGATTTTCTTAATTTTCCCTTTCTATACTTCTACTGACAAATGATTGAACGCATTCTCAACAACGGTATTCGCACCGAAAACAGTGATTCACTGAACCGTAAGATCAGAATCAGCAATCTTATCGTTCTTCTGTCTGTTGGGATCATTTTTACATACACTCCCATCTACATTATTTACGGACAGGTTTACGGAACATTCATGAATCTGGCATTTGTTGCAGCATCGCTGATTGCGGGTTATATGATCAGTCAGCGTCAATACATTCCCGCATTCTTGTTTCATTCCATTTGCGGATATATCTACTTTGTTGGAGGAACTTTAGGTTACGGACTTTCCACCAACCTGCATTTCTATTTATTAGTAATGTGTATGATCATAACGGTACTCTTCGATAACCGGCTCTTGATTCAGATTTTCCTTTTCTCTGCCGTGGTACTGTTCTTTGGGTTAATCTGGTGGGGGAACAATTATGATCCAATTGTTCAGATTCCAGCGAACATGAAACCTCTTGAAACAGCAACTGGAATGGTTAATCTTTTTCTGCTCTTCGTGATAATTTCTTTATTCATCATCTTCTTTAAGAATGAAATGCTCCGTTCCCGACAACGTTTATTGGAGCAAAAGAACGAAATTGAACAGAAGAACAAAGACATAACAGATAGCATCGAATATGCAAAACGAATTCAAACAGCTCTGCTTCCACCAAAGAAAAATCTGTACAAATTATTTCCGGAGTCCAATCTGTTTTTTCGTCCAAAGGACATTGTGAGCGGTGATTTTTATTGGATTTACGAGAATGAAAACTATAGATTTATCGCCGTTGGAGACTGCACAGGTCACGGAGTTCCGGGAGCATTAATGAGCGTACTTGGGTTGAACCTGTTAACAGAGATTGTAGAAAACAAACACATCTTAGAACCAGCTGAAATCCTTGATGAATTGAGAAATGGAATTCTCTATGCTTTCGACAGAGATGGAATCAATGGAGAATACAAGGATGGAATGGACATTTCGCTTGTTCGCATTTCAAAAAGGGAATCAACTTTTACTTATTCTGCTGCAAACAATCCTGTTTATCACCTTACTGAAAAAGAACTCGTAGAATTGGCGGCTAATCGTCAGGCTGTTGGATATTCACTTGAAATGAAATCGTACACACAGCACACCATTGAATTTCAATCTGGAGATGCATTAATTCTGTTCACAGATGGTTTTGCCGACCAGTTTGGAGGTCCGAGAGGAAAGAAATTCATGTATAAACCGTTTAAGCAATTGTTGTGGGAAAATCGAAAAAGTGATTTGGAGATTTTACTGAGCAATACCTATAAAAACTGGAAGGGAGAGTTGGAACAAGTGGATGATATTTGTGTGATGAGGGTGGGGTTGTAGGAAATTCATTCTTTTTGTGTTTCATGGTCACCCTCCTTTAATTAACTGTGCTAACGCTTGTTGTATCAAAAGCTACGCTTTTTCTTCTTGAGGGAGGAGATTTCGTTCTACTTTAAAAGAAAAAACTATTTCGCGGAGAGTGATGGATCTGTCTTCCTGCGTAAGTCAAGCAGACAGGGAACCCCCGACACAGTATTCGAAAATCCTTGTGTCGGGGGTAAATAAAAAAAGCTCCAGATAAATCTGAAGCTTTAAAAGTGGTGATGGAGGGAATCGAACCCCCGACACAAGGATTTTCAGTCCTTTGCTCTACCAACAGAGCTACATCACCAGCTTCAATTGCGAGTGCAAAGATAGCAATAGAATCCAATCTTGCAAAAAATCTTTAAAAATTTCCAGCCTTCCTTATCTTTACACTCTGGATGTTTTTAATCTAACTAAGTGAAAAGGATAACTTTAGACGCTGGAAATACGCGCATAAAATGTGGGGTTTGGATGAATGAAAATTTACTGGAAATGTACTTTTTTCAGGGAGTTGATGATCCTAAGTTGAAGAATTTCGCATCAGAACATCAGCAAATTCCGACAATCATCTCATCGGTTTTGTCTTACGAAAACACCCAAACCCTCAAAGGATTCTTTCCTGATTCCATGCTTTTCACACATCAAACTCCAATTCCAATCACTAACGGATACTTCCAAAAAGAAACACTTGGAATCGATCGCCTTGCAAATGCAATTGCAGGATATCAAAAAGCAAAGAAAGCAACATTGATTATTGATTGCGGAACTTGCCTGAAGATCGATTACATTGACAGCACAGGTATTTATCTTGGTGGATCAATTAGTCCGGGATTACAAATGCGTTTTCGTTCTTTAGCAGAGTTTACTGGTCGTTTGCCACTTATTGAACCAAGAGAAATGGAGCTTTTGAATGGAAGAACAACGGAAGAATCTTGTCTTTCTGGTGTTATCAATGGAATGAAGTATGAAATATTAGGTTTTGTTGAACGTTATCAGGAAATGGACCCGGAATTAACAATTTTTCTAACTGGTGGCGACCTCTCATTCTTTGATAGGACAATTAAAAACCCCATATTTGTCGACGAAAATTTGACCCATTACGGGTTATTACTAACACTTCAGTACGTCAATGCGTAAAATCTTAATAATCTGTCTCTTTCTACAATCCGCATTTGGATTTGGTCAAGCAACCACCTATAGCCCTTACAGTAACTACGGAATTGGTGAAGAAGGAAGTTTAGGCGATGCGCAATTTATGGCAATCGGAAACGTAAGAAGTTCGTACATTGATACAACTGTTGTCAACTTTTACAACCCGAGTTCTTATTCATTTCTTGGAAAAGGAATGCCGCTTACAAGTGTAAATATTACAGGACGTATCTCAAAAATTTCGCAAAACGGTGTTTCTAACACTTATTCTCTTGCCAACCTAACGCATCTTGCAATGGCTTTTCCAATTACGAAACGTTTTGGATTTGCAGCCGGATTGAATCCGTTTAGTCGAAAAGGTTATCTGCTTTCTGAAATGAAATATGAAAACGGTGACAGTATTTTGTACGCATACCGTGGAGTTGGAACAATTCAACGCGTATTTATTGGTGGTTCACTTCAAGTCATTCGCACGCAGCGTCAGATACTTGCGGTTGGAGCAAACATTGGATACGTTTTTGGTTCAGTTAGTGACGAGCGTTACGCAAAGTACAAAAGCTTAACGTATTCAGGTTTAGATGAAACCGTTTACAGAATGAAATCCATGAGCACCGATTTTGGAGTTACCTACCGTGTAGCTTTGGATACGAATAGCAATCAGTGGTTAACAGCTGCTTTTACATGTTCACCACAACAAACATTGCATGCCGAAAAAGATTATTCACTTTACTTCTTGAAGGGTGGAATGTTTGAGCGTGACTCTATCGTTGATACGGTAAGTTACACTCCAAATGTAAAAGGAACCATCCAATATCCAACGAAGTTGAATTTTGGTATCGGATATACGTTCAGACCAAGAAATCTGGACGGCAATTTAAAGCAGATCTACGAACTTGGTGTTTATGGTGAATTTGCCCGCACAAGTTGGTCTGATTATAAACAAGATTTTGGTGACGGACATACTTCACCAGGCTTTTACGATGCAACACGAATCAGCGTAGGATTTACTTACAGACCGAATGTTGACTTCGTTAATAAAACAGCAGGTTCTAAAGTATTTTCCAGATTCCAGTACAAATTAGGCTTCTATACGCAAAGCTTACCAACAATAACAACTATTGCTCAAATGAATGAAACCGCAATTACCGGTGGTTTGAGTTTGCCATTGTTGGTGTTGAGAAATTCAAGTTTCAACTTTGGATTTGCAGCAGGATTCAGAGGTAATGGAACTACTACAGCTGTAGATGAAAAATTCCTGAATCTGAGTTTAGGAATTGTTATTTCGCCTTCTAAATACGACGCTTGGTTCAGAAGAAACAAGATTGACTAATCCATGAAATACGCCAAGCATATAGCTGTAATTTGTCTTGGTCTGAGTTGTTTTCTCTCGGCTTGTGTAAACGATATGGAGAAAATAAAGGAAGTAACGTTTGACGCCAATGATCCTGACGAAAAAACGAGAAACCTTAAAATGGTTTATTCCGATTCAGGAATGGCAAAGCTAAAACTCTACGCGCCAATTGCTGAAACGTTTACAAAGAAAGACGGCAAAGTAGTTCAGTTCAATGAGGGAGTGATGCTCGAGTTCTATAAATCGAACGGAAGATTGGGCAGCACACTTACTGCGCAGTACGGAGAAATAAACGAAACAACTGGAACCATGATGGTTAGAGACTCGGTAAGAATGTTCAATACCGATAAAAAGCAAACCATGGAAACGGAAGTTTTATACTGGAATAAAAAAGACTCTACTATCTTTACAGATCAATTGGTGACCATAAAAACACCAAAAATGTTGTTGTTTGGTAAAGGTTTAAAAACAAAACAGGATTTTTCAGCCTATGAGTTTTTGGAGCCTCAGGGTAGAATTAAAATAGAAAAGTAAGATGAATAAGTATGTAATGTTTATGGAGAAGTTTTGGTTAGTATTAACAATACTGATCATTCTTGTTGTAACTTTTATGGGAATCAAAGAAGGGTTTGACACTTGGTTGATGAATTACTTGTTCGCTTTTATTTCCGGTGCAACTTACTTTTTACGCAGATTTATGCGTAAGCGTATTGAGAAAAATCAGGCCTTGCAGCAGCATCCGCCGAGCAATAACGCTTAAGACTCGAAATCACCCCGTTTCAAAGTCAACATGTCACTACTCCGAAATATACTACTAGGTTTTTTCCTGCTGATGGCAGGATTCTCCTTTAGTCAGCATAAAATTTCGGGAGTGGTTACCGACGAACAAAACATTGCCATTCCTTATGTTCAGGTTTTTGTAAAAAACAGTCCTGAATTGAGAACCGAAACGGATGAGAATGGAAGCTACACGCTTCAACTTTACGAAGGTGAATACTTTCTTGTATTCCGAATTGGCGGCTACGAAACAAGGGAAGCTTATGTGACCATTCAAAATACGGATGCCACAAAAGACATACAGTTATTTGAGGGCGGAAAAAATAATCTGGAAGAGGTTAACATTACCTCCAAGCGCGTAAATGTTGGTCGAAACATTATGCTTAAAGTGGTTGAAAAACGCGACACCATCAGTCAATGGTCGTATCCACATTCTACTGAAGTTTACATTAAGGCAACTGAAGAAATTGAGCGAAAAACCAAAACTTCGGAAGCTGAACAAAAGGAAACAGAAGATCCTTTTGAACTAGAAAAACGGAAAATGCAGCAATTGGCTGGGAATATGAATCTCGCTGAAGTTCAACTGACACGTTATTTCAGTCCACCCAACAAAGTCAAAGAAATTAGAGAGGGAATTGATATTCACGGAAACATTCAGCAACTCTATTACACCACTACGGTTAAAGCCAATTTCGATTTCTTCCAAAACCTGCTACATTTAACCGACTTGCACGAAACACCGGTTAGTTCACCCATTTCAACTCCCGGAATTGTTTCCTACAAATACAAATTGGAATCACAATCCATTGAAAATGGTCGAAAGATTCATAAGATCAAGATCAGCCCACGTTCCAGCTCTACATCCACTTTAGAAGGTTATATCTACGTTATCGATTCACTTTGGTTGGTTCAGAAATTAGAACTCACCATGGAAAAAGGGAACCTGAAACAGTACGATTATTTTAAGATCGAACAGTTCTTTGATCATCCCGGTGATTCCATGTGCGTACTTCGTGAGCAAATTCTGACCTACGGAAATAAGTTCAAAGACGAAACGTCAAAGTGCAAAACAACTGCAACATTCAGTAACACCAATTTCAATCCTGAATTCGCAAAGAAATTCTTTAACTCAGAGGTTGGTGTCACCACAAAAGAAGCCTACGAGCGCGATTCTACTTTCTGGGAAACCGAAAGAAAAGTGGAATTAACTGCAGAAGAGAAACGCTTTATTGTCATTCGTGATAGTATTCACGATGCCATGAACAGAAAAGAATACCTTGATTCTATTGACGCGGTTTTCAATAAGGTAACCGTTTGGAAAATTCTTTGGTTTGGGGTTGATCACCGGAACAGAGCTGCCAAAACGCAATGGAATATTGCTTCTGCAGCTGCAATTTTACGTCCGCTCTACCCTGCCGGACCACGTTTAGCTCCAGGTTTCAGTTATTTCAAGAAATGGGAGAACCAGAAATCATTTGACAGCTATACCGAAGTTTCGGTTGGTGTTTTGAATGGAGATATCAAAGGTTCCACCTGGTGCAGGTACTTGTATTCGCCCTTTCATATTGGACGGGTTGGAATGAGTTTCGGAAATGTATTCGACGCCATTGTTCCATTTGATGCCATAACTCAGGTTTACAAACGGGCCAATTTCATCGAGAAAACTAGTCTCCGTTTGATGCACAGTTATGAATATTTCAATGGCTTCTACATCAATCTGGAAGCAGAATTCGCAGAACGCCGTTCATTGACGAAATACGAAACCATCAACGTACTCGACAGCATTTTACCCAATAACCAGTTTACGGAATTTGAAGGTTATCAGGCCTTATTGGGAGAAATTACCGTTAGTTATACACCATTCCAGAAATACATGCGTGAACCTTATCGAAAGGTAATTCTTGGTTCTAAGTGGCCAACCGTTTATTTGTATTATCAACGCGGAATTCCTCGTTTATTCGGTTCAGACATCGATCACGAATACGGAGTAGCTGGTTTGCAACAAAGCTTACAGTTGGGAACAATTGGAACTTCGAATTATCACATACGAGCCGGAAAATTCCTGAGTACAGAAAATCTGAAAGATGCCGATTACAAATACCAACGCAGAAGTACACCACTTTGGTTCTCCAATCCGCTTTACGGCTATCAGAATCAAGACAGTTCATTGCCTTCGAAAAAATACTTTTTAGAAGCACATTTCGTTCATCACGACAATGGAGCTATCATCAATAAGATTCCGTTCATGAAGAAAACGCGCATCGGACTGGTATTCGGGACAAGTGCACTATATGTTTCAGAATACAACTACCAATATGCCGAAATCTTTGCAGGATTGGAGCGCAACTTCAAGTTTTCCAAACGAAGATTAAGACTCGGAATTTACGGTGTAGCCTCAGATGGAAACAAGATTGCACCCGATACAGCTTTCAAGATTTCCTTCGCCGTCCTCGATGACCGAACGATGAAGTGGAATTTTTAGTATTGGTAAGTCGCGAATTATCAATACTGGACGCATAACCAAATATACATGTAACCTAATTAGGTTACTCACCGCAAAAACACCCAACTCAACCAAACAATGAAGCAGAATCAACAGTGAGAACTTCAATTAGGTTCCATAATCAGAGAAGACATATCGGCCCTCATTTTTGGAGGTTTGAATGCTGAACTGAATGGTGCTAAAATTTGGGAAAGCTCGAAGAGATCATTCCAAATTTCACCATTTAGAAGGCAATTCAAATGTTTCGCACTCGAAGAAAGAAATAATCTCTGAAACACCATTTGCGAAACAAACCAAAAATTCAGGCCTTGACTTCTTTTGTTTCTTTTCTTGGTCAAGCAAGAAAAGAAAAACCAAATTCCTTTTCATTCTAAAACCTACACACTATCTTTGCACCCTGTTCTTTGCATAAGACTTATGAAGAAAGGTGGAGGGATAGGCCCTATGAAACCTTGGCAACCTCCTTTTCAATCCAAAAACATTGGAAATGAAAGGAAAAGGTGCCAAATCCTTTCCGTCAGCTGACGGATAAGATAAGTTGTACTGAAGTTTCCCACTTCATCTCCTTCATAGTTTCGTGCATATAATTTGAGCTATGAAAAACATTCGTGAAATATTAAAAGAAAGAATTCTCGTCCTTGACGGTGCGATGGGAACAATGATTCAACGTTACGGTTTGGAGGAAGACGATTTCCGCAAAGGCTGGTTCGAAGATCATCCCCATAAACTGAAGGGCGATAACGATATTTTGGTGTTAACGCGACCAGATGTTATCAAAGAAATTCACGCTCAATATTTAGAAGCTGGAGCAGACATTCTTGAAACCAATACCTTTGGCGCAACAACTGTAGCTCAGGCTGATTATCACTTAGAGCATGCTGTTTACGATATTAACTATCACGGAGCTAAAATTGCCCGTGAAGTTTGTGACGAGTTTACCGCTAAAAATCCAGATAAACCACGTTTTGTTGCAGGATCAATGGGCCCAACAACAAAATTGGCATCCATGTCACCAGATGTGAACGACCCAGGATTCAGAGCTATTTCCTTCGATGAATTGAAGGAAGCCTTCAAACAACAAGCACAAGGATTAATGGATGGCGGTTCCGATTTTTTATTGGTTGAAACCATTACTGACACCTTAAATTCGAAAGCGGCAATGTACGCTATCGATGAGTTAGCCGAAGAAATGGGACGTGAAATTCCAATTATGATCTCGGGAACAATTACCGACCAGAGTGGAAGAACATTAACCGGACAAACAACAGAAGCATTCCTGGTTTCGGTTTCTCACATGCCTTTGTTGAGTATCGGTTTAAATTGTGCACTTGGAGCAGATGCAATGCGACCATATTTACAAGTATTGGCAAATCAGGCTCCATTTGCAGTTAGTGCACATCCAAATGCAGGATTACCAAATGAATTTGGTCAATACGACGAAACTCCTGAAATGATGGGTGAACAGATCAAACAATTCTTAGACCAGGGATTGATCAACATTATCGGAGGATGCTGCGGAACAACACCAGACCATATCAAACACATTGCTGAATTAGCTGCGAAATACTCACCGCGCCAATTAGAAGTTACGAAATAATACATGAAGAATCTACGATTATCAGGTCTTGAGGCCATCACAATAACGAAGGAAAGTAATTTCACAAACATTGGTGAGCGCACAAATGTGACGGGCTCACGTGCATTTTTGCGAATGATCAAAGAAAACGATTACGAAGCAGCACTTTCAGTAGCTCGAGAACAAGTAGACGGCGGTGCGCAAGTAATTGATATAAATATGGATGAAGGAATGATCGATGGTAAAGAAGCCATGGTCAAGTTTCTGAATCTGATAGCTTCAGAGCCAGATATTGCCCGTGTTCCAATCATGGTCGACAGCTCTAAATGGGAGATTATTGAAGCTGGATTGAAATGCATTCAGGGAAAAGGAATTGTAAACTCCATTTCATTGAAGGAAGGTGAAGAAAACTTCATTCATCAGGCAAAGATCATTAAACGTTTTGGTGCAGCTACGGTTGTAATGGCTTTTGATGAAGCTGGTCAGGCAGATTCATACGAACGTCGAATCGAGATCTGTGAACGTTCTTACCGAATTCTTGTTGATGTAGTTGGTTTCCCACCAGAAGACATCATCTTCGACCCAAATATTTTCCCTGTTGCAACGGGAATGGAAGAGCATAACAACAATGCGCTCGACTTCTTCAATGCAACAAAATGGATTAGAACAAACCTTCCCGGAGCCCACGTTTCTGGAGGTGTTTCCAACGTTTCATTTTCATTCCGTGGAAATGATCCGGTTCGCGAAGCAATGCATTCCGCTTTCCTTTACCATGGAATTCAGCATGGAATGGATATGGGAATCGTGAATCCTTCGATGTTGGAGGTTTATGATGATATCAACAAGGAACTTCTTGAACGCGTTGAAGACGTTTTGCTGAACAGAAGAGACGACGCAACTGAGCGTTTACTTGACTTTGCTGAAAGTTTCAAAGGCGAAGGCGGTAAAAAGAAAGAAGCAGATCTGGAATGGCGAAAAAATCCGGTAAATGAGCGCTTGGCTCATGCATTGGTAAAAGGAATTGTAGATTTCATTGACGAAGATGTTGAAGAATGTCGTCACCAGTTTCCTAGACCGATTATGGTTATTGAAGGCCCGCTGATGGACGGAATGAACATTGTTGGTGACCTTTTCGGAAGTGGAAAAATGTTCCTCCCTCAGGTAGTAAAATCAGCCCGCGTAATGAAAAAAGCCGTGGCTTACCTTCTTCCGTTCATTGATGCTGAAAAAGATGGCGTTTCGTCTTCTGCCGGTAAAGTAATTATGGCAACTGTAAAAGGTGATGTTCACGATATTGGTAAAAACA
This sequence comes from uncultured Fluviicola sp., assembly GCA_965650275.1. Classification (GTDB taxonomy): domain Bacteria; phylum Bacteroidota; class Bacteroidia; order Flavobacteriales_D; family Crocinitomicaceae; genus Fluviicola. The sequence continues at coordinate 36,517 of CBFGNV010000001.1, forward strand.
TCGTAGGTGTTGTATTGAGTTGTAATAATTACGAAATCGTGGATCTTGGAGTGATGGTTTCTGCAGAAAAAATCATTCAGGCTGCAATTGACGAAAAAGCCGATGTCATCGGTTTGAGCGGATTAATTACACCTTCTTTAGACGAAATGGTTTACGTTGCAAAAGAAATGGAAAGAGCAAATCTTGAAATTCCTCTTTTGATTGGTGGAGCAACAACTTCTAAAGTTCACACTGCAGTTAAAATTGAACAGAATTATACAAAAGGGCAAACGGTTCACGTATTGGATGCATCAAGATCTGTTACAGTTGTTGAGCAATTGTTGGGACATAAAAAAGACGCTTTTGTCAGCGATATACAAGCTGACTATGCCCGTTTACGAGAGCATCATGAAAAACACAGAGGCGCAAAACAGCTTTTAAGCTATGAAGATGCCTTGAAAAATAAAGTGGTTTTAGAATTCAACAGCGAAACGGTTTATACTCCGAATGTCAGCGGAAAACAATACATTCTTGAGCAAGACTTAGCTGAATTGGTTGATTACATTGACTGGACACCATTCTTCCAAACATGGGAATTACATGGTAAATATCCTAGAATTCTAACCGACGAGGTTGTAGGAGTTGAAGCAACGCAATTGTTCAACGACGCTCAGGAAATGTTGAAGAAGATCATTTCAGAAAAATGGCTTACAGCTAAAGCCGCTTTCGGTGTGTTCCCGGCAAACAGTGTTAATGACGATATTGAGATTTATTCTGATGAAACCAGAAGTGAGGTTCTTTTTGTTCAACATGCGCTTCGTCAGCAAACCAAAAAAGCTGCCGGACAACCCAACTTGTCACTCGCAGATTTTATAGCGCCAAAATCGAGTGGTGTCAAAGATTACGTTGGGGCTTTTGTGGTAACGGCAGGACACGGAATTGATGAACATGTAACGCGTTTTGAAAATGATCACGACGATTACAATTCAATCTTACTAAAAGCACTTGCTGACCGACTTGCAGAAGCATTCGCTGAATTCCTGCATGCAAAGGTTCGAAAAGAAACTTGGGGCTATGCCGCAAATGAAACCTTAGATAACGATAAACTGATTTCGGAGGAGTATCAGGGAATTCGTCCTGCACCTGGTTATCCAGCTTGCCCGGACCATACGGAAAAACCTGCACTTTTCGAATTGTTGAACGCAACTGAAATTACAGGTGTAAGTTTGACTGAAAGTTTGGCCATGTTACCTACAGCATCCGTTTCCGGTTGGTACTTCTCGCACCCGCATAGCAAATATTTTGGATTAGGCAAAATCACTAAGGATCAAGTAATTGACATATCAAATCGTAAGAAAACAGAGCTAGAGCAAATGGAACGTTGGTTGGGAAGCAACCTTGCTTATTAAAATTTCGTCTTTATATTCGGTAAAACTGTTATTTATTTAACTTATTTACGCATAATAATTTTCTTTTATACAAAAGAGCTTTCATATGCGTGAAATTTTATCTTTACATATTGAACTAAACAAGTGCCCCAACTATGAAGGTAATCTACGCCCTGTTAATAACGACATGCCTTGCGGCAATCGCTTATGGACAAACGCCACCTACATCCAATTTCACTGCTACACCAACAACGGTTTGCTTAGGACTTCCCGTAACATTCAATAGTACTTCAACACAGGGTACTGCTGCAATTACCAGTTACGCGTATGACTTTGGAGACGGAAACAGCGCAACGACAGCAAATGCTACCCATGTATATTCCTCACCTGGAACGTATACGGTGATTTTAACTGTTCAAGCATCCAACGGACAAGCCGATGCTGAGGTGAAAACAAATTTTATTACAGTCAATCCGGCTCCTACTTCTTCATTCAACGCAACGACCAATGGTTGTTCACTTCCGGTTGGAGTTACTTTTAACAACACCTCTTCCGGCGGAACATCTTACTCATGGAATTTCGGTAATAGTCAAACTTCAACGGTGCAAAACCCACCAACTCAGAACTACTCTACGGCAGGAACTTATAATGTTACGCTTATTACTACAAATAGCTTTGGTTGTAAAGACACTTTGATTCAACCCATCGTTGTTTCCAATTTCCAGGCTGGTATCATTGCTCCTGCAACCGCATGCGCCAATACACCAGTTAGCATTCAGGATGGTTCTACAATTGGTGCAAACGCATGGAACTGGACATTTACTGGAGCTACAACACCAAATTCTGGTAGTCAAAACAACAGTGTAACCTGGTCAACACCAGGAACCTATAATATCAGTCTTTCATCACAAAATACAGGAAGTGGTTGTTCAGGTAATGCTTCTCAGCAAATTACCATTCTTCCACTACCCGTTCCTTCATTTACAAATAATCCAACTACTGGTTGTGCCCCACTTCCTGTAACATTTACAAATACAAGCGGAGCCGGAACATTTGTTTGGAACTTTGGTGACGGATCTCCAAATTTCACAGGACAAAATCCACCAGTACATAACTATACAACAAACGGTTCTTACACTGTTACACTTACTATGACCAATGCAAATGGCTGTGTTGGTACCTTTTCTACTGTAGCTGTAAACATGGTTGCTCCAGCTGCCGGTTTCACAAGTGACGTAGTGGACGGTTGTGACCCGCTTTCAGTACAATTCAGTGATGCTTCAAGCGGATCGGGTCAAACGATTAACTCATGGACATGGATTTTTGGTGACGGAACACCAAACTTTAACGGACAGAATCCTCCCGTTCATGTTTACAATCTAGGTGTTTACGATGTCACGTTGGTTGTTTCAACAACTCAAGGATGTGTTGACACTATTACCATTGATGAATACATTGAAGTAGGACATATTGATTTGGTTGATTTTGATATTGACTCGTCACCGCAATGTGCTAAAACGAATATCGATTTTACGAATCAAAGTGTAATTCTTGCTCCACATGATCCTGCAGATGTAACGTATGACTGGGATTTTGGTGACGGAGGAAGCTCAACGCAGGAAAATCCAGGATACTCATATCCAAACGATACAGGTTATTTTGATGTTAGTTTAATTGTTACATGGCGCGGATGTAAAGACACATTGATTCAAACTGATGCTGTTTACATTAAAGCACCGATTTCAAATTTCCAACCAGCTCAAACACTTTACTGTAATCCGGCTTCATTCCCTGTGAATGTTCCCGTAACAGATAATTCGATCATTGGAAAATTAACTGATGACTGTTCGATGATCTGGCGTTGGGGAGATGGATCAACTACCAATTTTGATGATCCTGACTTTGATGATGCGGACAAAGGATCAACCAGTCATAATTACAATGCCTACGGCTCGTATATTATTAAGCAGGTTATTTATAATACAACTACTGGTTGTTCGGATAGTACAACACAAACCGTACACATTTCTCAAACAATTGCAGGCATTTCTCCACCGACTAATGATTCTGTTTGTGTTGGAAGTACATTTGCGTTAGACGACAACTCTACTTCGTCTCACTCCTTTGGAACGTATTCATGGAATATGGGGAACGGACAAACGGTTACCGGATCAAATCCATCTTACGCTTACCCAAGTTTCGGGACATTCACCATTACACTCACAGCAACAAATTCTGTAGGTTGTGCCGATGATGCCACATTTGCTCCTATGATCGCTCTTGCGAATCCTCAGGCAGCTTTAAGTGCAAACGACGCCGTTGGTTGTGCTCCACATTTGGTAACGTTCACGAACAATTCAGCATTGCAAAACAATGGCGTTCCTTTAGAATCTTTTGTATTTACCTTCTCAGATAACAATTCTACTCAAAACACGAGCAACGTTGCGACAACTGTGCAGCATACGTTCAATACAGAAGGTTCATTCACGGTTACACTTGTTGCCACAGACGAATTTGGTTGTGTATCAGCACCTGCAAATACAATCATTACGATAACAAAACCTGTTGCTAATTTTACAGTAGATGCGGTAGTTTGTGAACTAGAAAACTTCGTTGTTTCCAATACGTCAAGTGGTGTTGCTCCTATGACATACCAGTGGTTTATTGATGGAACACAAGTATCAACAAGTCAGGATTACCCGAGTTCACACAATGAGCCTTCAAGTAATTCAGTTTCAAACTGGACACACAACTATCAATTGATCACAACAGATGCAAACGGATGTAAGGACACCGTAGTTCTTCCGGTTGTAGTTTCAACTCCGGTAGCAATTATTGACTACGAATTAGACGGAGCTGCAACAAATGCGAATGGAGATTTCCTTTGTCCGCCAGTATTTGCTGATTTCACTGATGAATCATTAACACTTGGAAATATTACAGGATATTCATGGGTATTTGGAGATGGGAAAACTTCAGTTCTTACGAACCCAAGTAACACATACGTGTTCCCGGGAACGTACAGCGTTACCATGACAATTACCGATGAATATGGTTGTACTTCGGATACTACATTGGTTGACTATTTAACCATTTTCGGTCCTACTGCTAACCCAAGCTGGGTTCAGGACCCTACAGTTTGTGGTCAGTTAGTTGACTTTACAATTGGAGCTAATACGAATGTTACTGACATCGTTTGGAGCATGGGAGATGGAGTTACCGTAAATGACAGCACTGACTTTACATACGGTTATTTGGATGTAACAACCTATAACCCTTCTGTAACTGTTTATGACGACAACGGATGTCAGGTTATTTATCCTTTGGATCCAATTACGATTCCTGACAACGGATTGAACGCTTACTTTGGAATTGCACCGAACCCGTCAGATTTGGGAGACGTAGTTGTGTTTGACGATATGTCAACCGCCAACGTTCCTATCATTTCATGGACATGGGATTTGGTGAACATAGATCCTTTCACCCAAAACAACGGAAGCTCTGTTTCCAGCGTATATGTAACCCCTGGTGATTTCGTCATCACATTACTTATTCAAGACGCCAACGGATGTTTCGATAGTTATAAAAGCACGCTTCACGTGAATGGTGAGTTCTCTATGCCAAACGTAATTACCGCTGATGGTGATGGAGTTAACGATGTTTTTGAATTTAAGTACCCTATCTTCGAAAAATTCGACATCATTATTGTTGACCGCTGGGGAAGTGTGGTACAAGAAGGAAAAAACATGACCGGAAAAGTATTCTGGGATGGTCGTAATAAAGGTGATGAACTCGTAAATGACGGTGTTTATCACTACATCCTCGACGCTGTTTTAACAGATGGAACACCATTGCATAAAGATGGATTCCTCCATGTATACTCTAAAAGATAATCGAAAATAAAAAACGCGAAAGCCTTCCAATCGGAGGGCTTTTTTTATGTCTAATAGTGATTACGAAAGGTATAAAAACACAAGAAGTGGTATCGGGCGACACCACTCCTTGTTAACCTAACCTAACCACTATTCACTGAATCACTGGCTGCATAGCAACCAGCACTCGGCACAAAAGTGAGAAAAAAGTCACAAATAACCGCGAAATTTCGAAAACATATTATTTTGAAACTATATTTTTATATTCAACTAACTTTTTATTAGTCGTAAATATTTGGCTATTAATCGAAAGAAGATAAAGACTTATATTAGTTTCCATGGTAAATAGCTTGGATTCCTAACCATAAAAACACGTGAATAATTAGAAAATCTTAACTTTGAATATGTCCGATTATATTCATTTGTACACAGATGGTTCTTCAAGGGGAAATCCAGGTCCGGGAGGATACGGGATTGTGCTAAGATACAAAGATTATTACAAAGAACTGTCTACAGGGTACAGACTCACTACAAATAACCGAATGGAATTACTGGCTGTAATTCACGGACTGCAGCAATTAAAAACCAACACCATTCCCGTTCGTGTCTTTTCAGATTCGAAATACGTAATTGATACGATACAAAAAGGATGGTTGAACGGATGGCTTAAAACCAACTTTAAAGGTAAAAAGAACAAAGACCTTTGGCTGGAATACATTAATGCGTCAAAAGGCTTAAAAGTAGAGTTCTTTTGGGTCAAAGGACACAACGGCCATCCGGAAAATGAGAAATGTGATGAATTAGCGGTAAATGCCGCAACGGGTTCAAATCTTCTTATTGATCAAGGTTACGAAACGGAAAACGCAAAATAACTCCACTAACCCACTTTTGCCAAACAAGATTTCAGAAAAGTATAGATCAGTGGATGTGGTAATTCGCGTGTGGAACTGATTTGAGGACAAAAACCACAGGAAACGAAAAAAGGTTTGGCCTTTAGGCTAATGATCTCAGGTTCTTCAAATTGATTGAATGCTTCGATATCAACGCCTAATCCTGAAAGGGCGTCTACCAGCTGCGGATACATTGAATATCTTGTGGAAGTAAGCTCAACACTGCTGTGTGTTGAATATAGATGCTTCAATTCTGAACTTTGAGGTATAATAGTCACCTGTTCAAATTGATTTCCATCAACAAGATTATCAGAGATCAATTTCTCTCCCTGAGCATTTAGATTATTTTTCTGAACAACAACATCCAACAGGGCTTTATAACCTTCACCAGTAACAAAAACGGGAATTTGCAACTGCATTAAAATGTCAATTACAGCATTCAGATAAAAAACATTAAGGAAAGGTCCAGGAGCCAACCAAAGTCCATCGAAGTTGCTAAACTGACTCGGCTTTGAACTTAGAAATTCATTTACACGCAACCAATAATATGAAAGTTCAATTTCGAGAAAATCACTACTATGATCCAACGCCAGGTTGGTAGCATGGTGCGTATTGTAGGTAAAGTTAAAATCTCCAATAATGCCAATCTTCAATTGTTCCATACGTGTACAAATAAAAAACGTCAGCCGAAACTGACGTTTAATATAGCATTTTATCTTTTAAACCAACCATTAAACACCGCATCTTGTATCGGCAAAGAAATCGTTATCATATCATTTGGATCTGGTGTAGTTGTATCCGGAATATCCCTAAATACACTACAATCAAACGTACATGTAAACTTAATAAAATCACCATCTTCGTCTGATTCCTGAACAACATTCGTGAACTTCACGGTTCCAGGAGTAGCGTCGTCTGATGTCCAAACAGCTCCCGTACCATCACGGTAAACCACTTCGAAACCACTAGCAGCTCCAGCTGAATAACTTGGGTCATCTGGATCATCGTTCGCTAAGAAAAAGCTTTTCCAAACTTCCAATGCCGGATCTTGTGCAACACCAGAATCAAAAAACACACTTCCAAGACTAACTTTAATGGAAACCAATGATTGACCTGATTTCAACTCAGCAGAATAAACAGCAGACGAAGGTGTTGGAGAAGGCAAAATGATTTTGGCTTTTAACGCATCGTTATAATATCCATTCACATTCTGAGTAAGTTCAACAACAGAACCGTTGACAGTTCCAAGGAAATTAGATGTTAACTCAACATGAGGAGTTGGAGCTGGAATAATTTCGTGTTTGGGACATCCTGTCAATAAGAACGACCCTAGAGTAAGGAGCAGTATAGTTTTTTTCATCCTAAAAATAGTTTTGAAGCTTCAAATTTCTTTGAACTCGAGCTAAAAATAAAACATTTTTTATTAATACTCAAAAAAACTATTCCGGCGAACTAGGCGCGCATCTTCAAAATTTGTTGTGGCAATGCATACATTGGAATGAATACCTCTTCATCAAATCCTTGAGAACACTCAATAATGTAAATTACCTCATCTGATGATACTTGCAAAGGAATCATGTCTTTTTCCAAATCCAATTCAATACCTCTAACCGACAACTCGCACAGAAGGGAATTTAGTCCTTTTTGATCCATGAACAACTCTGATTTATAAGTACTGATTCCGTCAAAAATGTTACATTTTAAAATAACTGACCCTGAATTTTCTTCAATGATAATTCGCTCTACCAGAACGCTTTCAAAAATTTGTCTTGAGAATGTTGTATTCATAACCTTGTGCTTTTGATGATTCAAAGGTATTGGGAGACAATCGTAAGCTATTTACGTTCTACTTTGATCCCGAAAAATTCTTACTTTCGGGATGTAATCTTAGTTCTCAAAAATCGCTTTTATGAAATATCATTCTATAGACTCGAATCTTTTTATCTCCAATAGAAAAAAATTCTCTTCTCAAATGAAGCCGGGCTGTCTGGCAATTTTCAATTCCAATGACATCTACCCCATTAGTGCAGATGCAACCATGCCTTTTCAACAGCACAGAGATATTTTTTATTTATCAGGAGTTGATCAGGAAGAAAGTGTTTTGGTGATCTTTCCTACTTGCTCAAACGAACAACACAGGGAAATTCTATTTCTGAAGGAAACAAACGAACACATCGCCATTTGGGAAGGAGCTAAGCTGAATAAAGAACAAGCACTTCAAACCAGTGGAATAAAAACGGTTTATTGGCTGCAGCAAATGCCAACTATCATGAAAACGCTTTTGGCAGAAGCTGAGGGTGTTTATTTAAATACAAACGAGCATTTAAGAGCTGATACAAGTGTGGAAACGCGTGAAGATCGTTTCATAAAACAGTTCAGACAAGATTATCCGGCACATCAAGTTCATAAAAGTGCACCAATTATGCACGCTATTCGTTCTGTAAAAGAAAGTATAGAGCTAAATCTAATGCAAACAGCCTGTGATATCACAGGAAAAGGAATTGACCGTTTACTGAACTTTATCAAACCGGGAGTTTGGGAATACGAAATTGAAGCAGAACTTGCTCATGAGTTTTTACGTAATCGCTCACAAGGGTTTGCTTACACTCCTATCGTTGCTTCAGGGAAAAATGCGTGTGTACTTCATTACATCGAAAACAACATGCAATGTAATGATGGCGATGTCATTCTATTGGATGTTGGAGCAGAATATGCAAACTATTCGTCAGATCTAACGCGTTGTTTACCCGTAAATGGTCGATTTACACAACGTCAGAAAGATGTTTACAACGCTGTCCTTCGCGTGAAAAACGGAGCGCAAAAAATGCTTGTTCCCGGAACCATGATGGCTGAATACCATAAAGAGGTAGGTAAATTAATGGAAAGCGAACTTCTTGGATTAAAATTAATTGATCAAACAGATATCAAAAACCAGGATCCAAACTGGCCCGCATATAAAAAGTATTTCATGCATGGCACTTCGCATTTCTTAGGATTAGATACCCATGATGTTGGATTGTGGAATCAACCGATCAAAGAAAACATGGTCTTTACTTGTGAACCGGGAATTTACATTTTGGAAGAAGGTCTTGGAATCAGAATTGAAGATGATTTAGTTGTTCAGGCAAGTGGTGAACCATTCAATCTAATGGGAAACATTCCAATCGAAGCGGATCATATCGAAAGCATCATGCAAGCTGCAAAAAAGGAACAGTCACTAGCATAACTATTTTAAGGCAATTATGTTTCATTACGAAATTTCGGGACAAGGCACTCAGGTTGTATTCATTCATGGTTTTATGGAAAATACCACCATGTGGCATACCGTAAACCGAATTCCTGGAATTCAGCGCATAAACATCGATTTATTCGGACATGGGAAATCCGTTTTCACTGAAGGCGTTCCATCCGACGACGGAATGGCCTGGATGGCTTCAAAAGTGATTGAAATAATCGATCATCTAAAGCTTCCATGTGTTCAATTGGTTGGACATTCCCTTGGAGGATATGTTGCGCTGGAAGTTTTCAAAGCAATTCCTGAGCGTATTGAACACGTAACACTTCTTCATTCGCATCCCTGGGAAGATAGTGAGGATAAAAAATCGGATCGTTTGAGAGTGGCGCATTTGGTACAAACCAAAGCATCTACTTTTATTCGCGAAGCAATCCCAAATCTGTTTTTCAGACCAATGGACCACGTTCAGGATGTAGACCGTTACCAACAAATGGCGTTGGAAATGAATCCGCAAGCTATTGCATGGTCGGCGATGGCGATGCGAAACAGGAAAGATCATACTTCTACCATTTCAAGAAATCCAGAACGTTTTACCTTTGTTCACGGCAAATATGACCCGTTAATTCCACTGGAAAAAGTAAGTGAATTCACTTCCGAAAACAATGTTTCACTTATCGTTCTTGGAAATTCTGCACATATGGGAATGGTGGAAGAAACCCAGAAGTGCATGGATATTCTCGAAATGATTTTAGTAGAATAAATACTTCGACTGTGCTCAGCATTCTTTGATTTGGTAACCGAGCGAAGTTGAGGTTAAAAAATACTAAAAGACTTAAACGGTATCTTTTATCAACTGAAATGATGAAAATTGATGGCAAAGAGTTAGAATTGCAATTTTAAAGGTACTTGTTAAAAAGATCAATTTATAGATTGTATTAATTTGGTATAAAGAAATCGAAAACTCAATACTATGGAAACTACCCGACTTCGTGCACTAATCGTCGATGATGAAGAGTACGCACGCAAAAATATGGTGATGATGATAGATGAATTCTGTCCGGAGATCGAAGTTATCGGTGAAGCTTCCGGAAAAGAACAAGCTTTATCATTAATTACAGCTACAAAACCTGATGTTGTTTTTCTGGATATTCGCATGCCAAGCGGCGCTGAAGGTTTTGAACTTTTGGACGAAGTAGAAGAGAAAAATTTTCTTGTGGTGTTCGTTACAGCTTTCAAAGATTATGCAATTCGTGCCTTCAATGCAAGTGCTGTTTACTATCTTTTGAAGCCAATCGATATTGACGATCTACGTTCGGCTACTGAAAAATTGGTTGATGCTAAAAGCATCTTCGAACATGATCCTGAAAACTATGTGACTTACTTCCGAAGCCTGAACAACCTTTCGGATCATCTTTTGAGAAATAAACCGAGTAATAGAATCGCAATCAGTCATACCAAAGGATTAAAAATTGTTGAAGACGATACCATAACGCATCTTGATGCAAGCGGAAATTGTACTACACTCTATTTTGAAGACGGAACACGTTATTTGGACACAAGAACGTTGAAGATCTACGAGAACATCTTAAATCCTGCAAAGTTCTTCCGCATTCATAAATCACATATCATTAATCTTAGTCGTTTGGTAGAATACACCAATGATGATGGACATTATGCAATATTAAAAGGTGGATTACGAGTTCCGGTTGCAAGAAATCGCGTTTCAGAATTCGTAAAACTTCTTAAAACAGGTAATTAATCAGTGAACAACGTTCTTCGTTTTAGATGCACATTTCTTTTGGTCTGCATTTTTGCAGTAACAATTGGTAACGCACAAAAGTCTTCTTTCTTAGCATTTTCCAATAACCTTGGACTTCCACAGTCGCAAGTTCTGGCGATAACGCAAGATAACGAAGGGTATTTGTGGGTTGGAACACTGGGAGGATTAGCAAAATTCAACGGTAAAAAATTTACCACATTTCCTATTGAGCAAGGAATATTGAATAATCGTATATCGTGTCTTGCAGCAAGTGGAAATACAATTTGGGTTGGTCATCAGGGCGGTGTTTCAGTTATCAGCAAACAAAAAGGTCAAAACTGGAGATTTCCCGTCAAAGAACAAAACAATAACGTTACAGCAATTACCGAATTTAACCACCGTGTTTATGCAGCCGTAGAAGGTGGTGGAATTTACTTTAAAGATAAAAACAGCTTTATTCAGAAACGTTTGCCAAATGGTGACGCCAATATCTGCAGAGCGCTTATTGTATTTAATGATCGCTTATTAGTTGGAACCAAAGACGGTTTGTATGAAGTGAGTAAAACAAACAAGATCACCAAGATCAAAGCGTTTGGAAATTATTCCATCTCCGGACTTTCAATTTCGAAAGGAAAACTAAGAGTAACCACTTTTAATGATGGCTTTTTTGAAGCCAATAAAAACCTTGACCAATTCAGGAATTTAAATACCATTAAAGACCTTTACATTTCGAATTCTATTACAGATAAAACCGGGAAACTTTGGTCAATCACAGACTATGGATTGCTGAGTTGGAAATCTGCAAAAGAGTACAAATACTTCTCTGAGAAAAATGGAATGCCAACTTCATCGTTGAACTGCGTTTTTCAGGATAGAGATGGACACATTTGGATTGGAAGCGACGGAAAAGGGTTGCTTCGTTTTTGCGGCGAGCAATGGGCGTATTACAACAGCACTCAAAATCTTCCAAGCGACTTAATTCTAAGTTCTACTAAGTTTCAGAATACATACGTATTTGGAACTTACGATCAAGGTGCTTTTAAAATGTCACCAGATGGAAAAACCGAACGATTGAAACTTGCCGCATCAACAGTTTGGTGCATGACCAATCATCTTGGACAACTCTATATTGGAACAGACATTGGGTTGTTCAAAATGAACCAAAATTATACGGTTGAAAAAATCGAAGGAATTGATCATCCAATCCATGCACTTTACAGAAGCCGAACTGGTCTTGTTGTAGTTGGAGAAAACGAAATTGGCACGATTAATCATGGAAAATATTCAAAAACACAGCTCCCTGAAAGCATTTACAACTCGTTAGGAGTTATTCGAACATACATTGAATTAGAAGGGAAAAGTTACATCGGAACTTCGAACGGCTTGTTCAAAATTGATCTCGACAAACTGAAGATCGACGAACACAAAAAGTTCGGTTCAGGCGTTTTCAATTTATGCATCGACAATAACAACAGACTTTGGATTGGAACAGAAAACGGACTGTTCTATTTTGATGGAATTGCCTACAAGGCATGTAACATTGGTAAGCAAAGTGGTAGTAAATTCATCAACTTTCTTACTGTAATCGGGGAAAGTATTTTTGCAGGAACGAACAATGGAATCTTTATGATTTCAGCGGAAGAAAAACCTTTCGTAATTGATCATTATGGACTGAATAGTGGTCTGATCAATCTGGAAACGAACATCAACTCTGCTTATTATGACAGTCGTTTTCTATGGTTTGGAACCGCTGAAGGATTAGTTCGATATGATGTTAGCGCAAATACTTCTAACAACTCCTACAACTTCAATCCAACATTGGTTTCTACCGGATTCAACGTAAACTTTGAACCTTATGATTTCAGCTTCAGTTCCATTTTTGGATCAACAACCAAACAGCTGAATTTGACCTATAGCAAAAACAATGTTTCCATCGACCTTGACGCCCTGTTTCTGAGCGATCCGGAAAGCGTACTTGTTCAATACTGGATTGAAGGTTTGGATGAAAAATGGAGCCCGGCAAGCACCAACACTACCATTACGCTAAACAATTTACCTGACGGCGAATTCACGCTGCATATTCGTGGTATCAATGACTTTGGAACCGTTTCAGACAGCATTGGAATTCCCATTTACATTCGTCCACCGTATTACAGAACCTGGTGGTTCTATGTTATCATACTAATTGCTGTTGGAGCTGGAATTCGTTACTATTTCCGATGGCAAATTAAACGCGAACGCGATAAAAACTATCAGGAAAACCTGGAAAACAGAACCCGTTTACTTGCTCTTGAACAGCAATCCTTAAATGCAAGTATGAATCGTCACTTCATCTTCAACTCGCTGAATTCTATTCAATACTTCATCAATACGCAAGATAAACATTCAGCCAATCGCTATCTGAGTCAATTCGCAAAGCTGATTCGTAAGAACCTTGATAGCGCAACTGAAAATGACAATATGGTAAGTCTTCATCAGGAATTGGAACGACTTGAACTTTACCTTTCTTTAGAATCTATGCGTTTCAAAGATCGCTTCACCTATGAGATTGATACTGATGATGTGGAGACCGAGCAAATTGAAGTTCCATCCATGCTTCTTCAGCCATTTGTGGAGAACAGCATTATTCACGGAATCCTGCCAAATGAAAGCCTTGAAGGTAGAATTGAAATAAAACTGAAAGTCATTAGCCACCAGCTCGAAATATGTATTGATGATAACGGAATTGGTATTGACGTCAGTATGAACAAAAAAGCCAATTTTGCCGGTGATCACAAGTCGAAAGGAATGGAGATAACATCCAAACGTATTTCATTGATTCGCACAATGTTGAAGAAAGATTATGACTTGATTGGTCCCTTTCAAATAGCAAATCCTGACAGTTCAATCAAAGGAACACGTGTTTTAATCAAAATTCCTTACGAAAATTTGGATTATTAAAATCAAATTCTCTATATTTGTTTGATTAAGTCTTGTAGACATTTAAAAGTTATGAAAAAATTAGTACTCATTGTTGGTCTTGTTCTAGTTGCAGCTAGCTGTCAGAAAGAACAAATCGTACCTAGAACTTCTGGGAACGGTACTAGCAACACGAGTACAATTATGGCTTGTCCTACAAACGAAGATGACACGCAGCATCCAACAGCAGGAACGATTAGTTCTTCCGGTGGAACTACAGTTAATGGTGATACAAACGCAGGAACACTTGATGATGATGGCGAAATCACGGATCCAATGAGAAAGAAAGATAAAAAAGGAAACTAATTTATCTCCCCAATATTAAAAAACCTCGACTTTAACATCGAGGTTTTTTTATGTCCAATAAGTTGGTTTTAAAAATGCTGCCAACCTTGCGCTTTCAATTCAACCAGTGAATTATTGCTATCCACTAAATAGTTTCCTTCAGATTCATCCGTAACATATCCAATAATCGTCATATGTGGATTTCCTTTGATCTTATCAAAATCAGATTGAGCAACTGTAAACAACAACTCATAATCTTCACCCCCATTTAACGCACACGTTACAGGATCCAAATTGAAATCAATAGCAGTTGTTGATGTTAATGAATCAATCGGAATTTTAGCGTTGTAAACTCTAACCCCAACTTTTGACTGGCGGGAAATATGAAGCAGCTCAGAAGCCAAACCATCAGAAACATCAATCATTGAAGTGGGAACTACTCCTAATTCGGCTAAAAAGCCATGAACATCTTTTCTTGCTTCAGGCTTCAACTGACGCTGAACAATATAGTCCTTTCCTTCCAGATCCGGTTGAATGTTCGGATTCGCTTCAAAAACCGTTTTCTCACGCTCAAGAACCTGCAATCCCATGTAAGCGCCACCCAAATCACCAGTCACAACAATCAGATCATTAACCTGTGCTCCGTTTCTGTAAGCTATTTTCGACTTAGCCACACTACCGATTGCCGTAATTGAAATGGCCAATCCGGAAAGCGAACTGGATGTATCACCTCCAATCAAATCAACATTGTAATTTTCACACGCCAATTCAATTCCAGCATATAACTCATGCAGTGCTTCAACCGGAAAACGATTAGACACAGCTATAGAAACTGTAATCTGTTCAGCCGTTCCATTCATTGCAACAATATCTGAAACATTAACGGCAACAGCTTTGTAACCCAAGTGTTTCAGAGGCATGTACATCAAATTGAAATGAATTCCTTCAATCAATAAATCTGTTGAAACCAGTGTAAATGTGTCTTCATTACGTTCCAATACAGCTGCATCATCACCAATCCCGTAAACACTTGATTCATTTTTTAATTCGAAATTAGAAGTCAAGCTTTCTATAAGTCCGAATTCGCCCAAACTGTCTAATTCAGTTCGTTTTTGATTTGTCATCCTAAGATTTTTTACAAAGTTAACCAAGAAAAACGTGTCAAATGAATATAGAATTGATAATTAAACCCGAAAATCATTAACTTCGTACAGTTGGATTCACTTAACACCATAGAAATTGATGCACTTGTTGAACAAGTGAAATCAGGTAATGTAAACGCCTTTTCTGAGGTTTACGACCGCTACTCAGGCGCACTTAACGGTGTTGTGATGCGTTTAATTGGTGAACAGGAAATCGCCAATGATGTTCTTCAGGATAGCTTCGTGAAAATCTGGAAAAACATTGAGAGTTACGACAAAACAAAAGGTAGTTTTTATACGTGGATGCTCAATATTGCACGTAATACATCCATTGATTTCCTCAGAAAAACAAAAAAAGAATTAAAGAGCGAAATCCAAGATTGGGATGTGAGCGTAGGTATTCAAAATGCTGTTGTGCAAAACACCAACACAATAGGATTAACAAAATTAGTAGAGAATCTAGTGCCCGAACAACAGGTTATAATTGATTACCTCTATTTCAAAGGTTATACTCAACAAGAGGTTTCTGATGAATTAGAGCTTCCATTAGGAACTGTTAAAACACGTACAAGATTAGCTATGAGAGAACTAAGAAAATACTTTACAATATTTGCGTTTTGGATGTAAGAGAATACATAGAGTCTGGAATCATTGAAGCAGTAGTGCTTGGATTCGCAAATGAGCAAGAAATTACTCAGTTACAGTCCTATGCTTCAAAATATCCTGAAATTTTAGCTGAATGGAAAGCTGTTACCGATGCTTTCGAATCAGAAGCAACAAAACATGCAGTTGCAGCTCCGGCAGAAGTTAAAGATAGAATTCTTAACGCTATTTCTGCAGATTTGAGAAAGGAAGAAGCACCTATTATTTCTTTACCAACTGAGAAGACAAGCAATCCATGGAAATGGTTAGCTGCCGCATCCATTGTATTGGCAATCGGATCAACATCACTTTGGTATGCAAACTACAGCAAACTTCAAGAAATGAATTCTTCGTTGGCTGCAAAGGATGCTGAAATAGAAAAAATGGATCAACGCGTTACTGCACTTAGCGTTGAGCAAGAAAAAACAGCTGAGATGAAGAAAGTTCTTGCTCAGTTGGATACCAAGAAGATTGAAATGAAAGGAACTGCAATGGAACCTTCTGCCAATGTTCAAATTATGTGGAACGAAACCAATAAAATGGCAATGATGAAAAGCGTTGCTATTGAGGAAATTCCATACGAAATGCAATTCCAGCTTTGGGCCATTGCTGATGGGAAACCAGTAAGTCTTGGTGTTTTTGATCCTTCCGACTTACAGAACATGACCGATCCATTTGCTGTAGATGCAAAAAACATTTCTGCTTTCGCAATTACTATTGAGAAACGCGGTGGAAGCCAGGCTCCAACAATGGAGAAAATGGTTGTAATGGGAGCAATAAGCGTGTAAAGCAACTTGCTTTTACTACTTTTGTTCACATGTCTGATCTTATCAAAATAATTTCTCCAAACACTCTGAAAACGGGCGATACAATTGCCCTGATTTCTCCGGCAAAAGCAATTGAAGCTGAATTGGTTGAAAACGCTAAGTCCTTTTTTGAAGCTAAAGGATATAACGTTCTTGTTGGTGAACATGCAAAGGGACAATTCAACTACTTTTCAGGAACGGAAGAAGAGCGTTTGAGCGATCTGCAATGGGCCATTGATCATCCGGATGTGAAGGCAATCATTTGCAACCGAGGTGGATATGGAGCAATTCATTTGATGCAAAAAGCCAATTTCGCAAATCTTCTCAGAGAACCGCGCTGGATCGCAGGTTTTTCAGACATTACCAATTTTCACTGTTTAGCATACCAACTTGGAATTGAAAGTATTCACTCAACTATGCCCCTGAATTTTGGTCAGAATACAGAAGAATCTCTGGAGACTTTACTTTCAACAATCAGCCATGCAAACACAAGTTTCAACTGGAAAAGTTCTGAATACAATTCAGAGGGAAGTTGCGAGCAAGTTGTTGTAGGTGGAAATTTAGCCATCCTTTATTCACTTTTGGGAACAAAATATTTCCCGAATATGGAAAATGCCATTTTGTTTATTGAAGATATCGGTGAACAGGCTTACGCTCTTGACCGAATGCTTTATTCATTTGAATTAGCCGGCGTTTGGAATAAAATTGACGGCTTGATCGTTGGTGGGATGACCGATATTTCTGAAACAGCCACTCCAACCAACCTGAAGTACCAGGAAACCATTAACAAATTTCTGAAGTACAGAAAAATTCCAGTCGCTTTCGATGCTCCAATTGGTCATCAAAATGATAACAGAGCCGTAATTGTTGGAAGAAGAGGGAGTTTAATTGTTGAAAAAGAAAAAGTTAGCTTCTCACAATTATAAGGACCTTGTTTTAACTTTGTCTTTGGTATTGTTTTTGACTAAGCGTTCGAACATTTTATATCTATGAAACTTACTCGTTTTTTTGGAATTCTTTCTTTCCTTGCAATTGCTCTTATTTTTACTTCTTGTGTCGACATTTTCGATGAGATTATCATCCATAATGACGGAAGTGGAACGTTTAAGTATACCATTAACCTGAGTTCAAACAAAGTGAAAGTGAATTCTATTTTGGCGCTGGATAGTGTTAACGGAAAACGTGTTCCGAAACTTCCTGAAATCAAAGAGAAAATTGCGCTTTACAAGCAAAAACTGGAAGAAAAAGAAGGAATTAGCAATGTAAAGGTGGACGCCAATTACGACGATTTCGTTTTCAAATTCAGTTGTGATTTTGAATCAGTTGATAAACTACAGGAAGCGATAAAAGAGATCATTAAGGAAGAAAGTAAGGACAAAAACAATCCAGCACTGGATGATAAATGGCTTTCATGGGATGGAAAACAACTCATTCGTTCTGTGCCGGATATCCAAGCACCAATTGAAAAATTAAGCGGTGAAGATCAGGAAGGACTGAAGGCTGGTAAATACATTGCTGTAACCCGTTTTGATTCTGAAGTCATTAAGGTAGACAATGCTCAGGCACAAATTTCACCAAGTAAAACTGCAGTGATGATCAAATCCACGCCATACGCCGTTTCTACCAATCCAGGACTTCTGAAGAACACGATCATCGTTGGGAATTAACATACTCCGATGAACATTTGATATTCTCTTGGAATCTTTTGGGCATCGAGCGTAGTCGAGATGCAAAAAAAGCACAAGTTATTAACTAAATACCTGTTCATAGAGGTTTTCACCCACACAATTCCGAAAATAGGTTTTACATTCGTACTATTAACTGTTTAGCTATGTTTAAACGCTATTTCTTGTTGTTGACAGCAGCAACATGCTCATCCGTATTTGCGCAGAATACAGAAGATATAATTCCGAGTGAATCTGTAACGGTTTTCACGTTAAACAATATCCAGATTCTTCAGAAAGTATCTATGGATGAACTGGTTTCGTATGAATTCATGACTGAACTTCAATCGGAATTGTTTGACGGCTCAACATCAGGAAAAACGCTGAAAGAATCCGGAATCGATTTCAACCAAAAGATGAACATCTTCTACGGTAAAAATGATCAGTTTGAGATTTCAGGTTTTACTTTCGGGATCAGCGATCGCGATAAACTTTTTACCGTTTTCGACGATTTCGATCAAATGGAAAGTATCGTTCAGGGAACGGAATACTACAACAACTACTTCAATCACTTAATGATCCGTGGAAATCTGGCAATTTTAATCCGTGTAGATTCAGATCAGGAATATTTGACGGAACTGGCAGATTCCATTTGGACTTCAAGAGGTTACGAACTACCATGGAGCGATCCTTATTCTGACTATTACGAAGAAGAAATTTACGAAGGAAACGACGAAATCAATCTAGACGAACAAGAAGAGTTTGAGGAAATTACCGATGAACCTATGACAGATGAAGGTTCAGAAGATGACATTTTCAACAACTATTTTGAAATGCGCGACAGCCTGGAAAATGAGCTGTCAGAGCAGCATTTGTTCGACATTATGTACGACGTATTTGTTACAGGAAACAACCTGAAAGCTACCGATTCCCGTTTAGCTGAACAGCTTACACATCAGTCTGACGCCGTATTTTTCCTCGACAATAGCAGAAACCTCAAAGCCGCAAGCAGTTTGTGGTATTTCCAAACCATGTTTCCGGAATTGTACAATGATTTGAATGAGCTTTACAAAGGAAACGTAATGCTAGGTGACGTTTTTCTAAAAGATCAAACCGTAGAAATTGTCCTCAATGCAAACTATGGAGAAGCCTTAGGAAAGATATACAGCGAATTGAACAATTCTAAGTTCGACAAAAACGTTTTGAAGTACATTCCAAATGGAAACTCAGGTTTCTTTACCTACAATATTGATTTAAAGAAAGGGTACGAAACAGCTTACGACATCATTATTCCAATTCTTCGTGAAGAGCGAAATCCGCGTGTTTCTGCCAATGTTTTGATGATGGAATTGGTCAACGAATTTGTGAATACCGACGAAGTTTTCAAAACGTACAAAGGAAGTATGTTCGGAACATTCAATGGAATCAAACGTGTGAAAACAACCAAAATCGAATTTTCGTACGACGAGGAAACCTTTGAATACCAGGAACAGGAAGTAGAATCAGAAGAAGACATGCCAGTATTTACGCTTGGTTTTTCAACTTCTCGCGGTGATATTCCTGAAAAAGTACTGAAACACCTGGCACATTTAACTTCACAGTTTCAGGACATGGGAGACTATTGGATCTACAAAGATGCTATTCTGAATTCTGTTCCACTCTACATGATCAACAAGAATGGATTGTTCATCTTCACAAACGATGAAGATCTGGCAAAAAATCACTCAGATGGTTATGGGAAAGATGCCATTTCGGCGAAAACAGCAAAACTGGCTAAGAAAAGCGGGTCTATTTACGGTTACCTGAATTTGGAGACATTGATAAACGAACTTCCACGTGATATGTTTACCGATGAGCGATTTGAATTGATCGAATCTCTAAGAGGTAAAACGGGGGAAATTATTGCAACTTCTTCCAAAACAACACAAGAGAAAACAACATACAATATTACTTACGAGTTCATTGGAAATGAAAACGCAGGCAAATATTTGCTTGATTTACTGAATACAGCTTACATCATCTCTAAACAATAGTGAATGCGCGTTGAGAATTTAGGAAATAAGCTTTTTCTAATTACTCTGCTTTGTGCGGGGCTGGGATTGTTTTTGTACATCCGCCCAATGCTATTTGCCAAAGATCCGCCACCACGTTTGCAAGACCGACTTCCGGAAGCGGAGTTTGTTGGCCGACTTCAAATATTTGATCTGGCTAGAGAAACCAATAGCCTGCTTTTTAAGCAGCACGTTCCGTTTCGGGAATATATGACTGCTGATTTCCTTTTATCTCAAGCTAAAAACTATGGGATTGATGTACAGGATCCATTGTACTTCTTTGCAAATGGCGAAGACGAATATGGTGCTTTTGTAATGTTAACAGATAGTTCAAAACTAAGTCCGTGCTTTCAGCGAATTAGTCAGTACATGCAGGTAAAAGACACGGTGATTCACAAGTCGAAAGTCAAAAAAATTGAAGAATTAGGTCTTTACATTTACTACGATAAACATTACGCGTTTTTCTATAAAGGTCCGGCATTGAAACAGCGTTTAGGAAGAGCTATTTATGCTAAATACGGTGAAACCAGCACAACCTGGGAACGCTTCAATCGAATTGATCGCTTTAAGAACGAAACATTTGTGCTTTATAGCCAGCATGATGCTTTTAAGAAATATGGAATTGATTACGGCATGATGGCATTTACGTGCGATTCATCGAATATAATGCTGAAAACCTATTTCCATTCCAACTACGATCTGAAAATCAAACAGAAGCCAAAAGGTTCTGCGTTTGAAATCAGCGGAAATCCGAAAACGGCGATTCATCTTCACCTTGATATTACAGAGTTTAGAAAAGATAAAAAACACCCACTTTACAAAACGATTTCAGACTTCGCTAAAAAAGTTAGTTTTCCTACCGACGATTTCCTAACTGCATGGGATGGTGATCTAAGCTATTTGCAGGGCGGTATTCAGATGATTGAGGAGGAATACATAGAAATGGGTATTGATGAAGAATTCAATGAAGTACAGGTTCGTAAAACGAAACAAGTACCAGTGAAAGGATTCAGCGCAATGATGTCTGTTAACGAGTATGGCCAGCAGCTGGTAAGTAAACTCTTTGCAAAGGGAATTTTGAACAAACAGGGAAACAAGTACAGATTCCTGTTTTCACCACCCGTTCGCATTAATATTCAACCAACTCAATTGAGTGCTTATACCTCTAACGGCTCACCGAAAATTGCGGAGGAAACAGAGTCATACGTTTTGTTTAACTACAAAGGAACTCCGGTAAAAGTGATTCTGAATCAGTTAACCAAGCGCGACATTTACTCAACGGTTGAGATTGATGCCGGAAGCTTGATCAATGCCCTAAAAAAACGGTGACCTTAATCGCGTAACTCAAAGCGTGGAGTCAAATTTCCACTTTGGTTTTCTACCTCATCGAACCACATATCAAGCGGACGAGCATAAACACTTCCAAAAAGTACACTTTTATAGATTACCAATACTTCAGATGTCTCAGAATGTGTTGCCATTGAAATAACTTCGTACACACCACCTTTGTAATGATTGTATTGCTTCCCGATTTCCGGGTATTTCACAAAATTCTTTCCCATAATTCTATAATCTCACATGTCGTTCTCGATACTGCTCCATTCCATGTCACAACTCGAGCTGACAGTGGAAGATACCGTTGTCATTTTGAGTGGCGCTTCCGATAGGAAGGGTTGTATCGAAAAAGACAACTTAGTACTTCACAAACACATTTTTCGGCTCCGTAAAGAAACGTAGTGCTTCCCAACCACCTTCTCTCCCAACTCCTGAAGCCTTTACTCCCCCAAACGGTGTTCTTAGATCACGAACCAACCATGAGTTTAACCAAATGATCCCAGCATGTACTTCATCCGCCATTCTGTGCGCCTTCTGAAGATTAGATGTCCAAATTGTAGCACTTAAACCGTAGTTTGTACTATTTGCCATCATCAATACTTCTTCTTCCGTTTTGAAAGGAGTTAACGTAACCACAGGACCAAAAATCTCTTCCTGATTTGTTCTACAGTCGTATGCCAAGCCTTCAATTACTGTTGGTTCAATGTAAAAACCTTCGTTATATGGTGCATCAAGAATTACTCTATTTCCACCTGTAAGAACCGTTCCGCCTTCTTCCTTAGACAATTGAACATAAGAAAGTACTTTCTCCATATGCGGTTTAGAAACAACTGCACCCATTTTTGCCTTCGGATCTGAAGGATGAGAAACTGTCAGTTGTTTTACGCGTTCAACAAAAGCTGTTTTGAACTTATCGTAAATACTTTCTTCAATAAAAATGCGAGATCCACACAAACAAATTTGTCCCTGATTCGCAAACGAAGAACGAATGGTTGTTTTGATCATTTCATCAAAATCACAATCAGCGAAAATAATATTTGGGTTTTTACCACCCAGTTCCAAAGACAATTTCTTGAACATTGGAGCAGCAGTTTGAGCAATATATTCTCCGGTTTTTGTCCCACCGGTAAATGAAATTGCTTTAATTTTCGGATGTTTCACAATAGCATCACCAGCGTTTTGACCATTTCCATGAACGATATTCAAAACACCATCTGGCATTCCACTTTCCTTTACTACTTCACTCAACAAATAAGCTGTATAAGGCGTGATTTCCGAAGGTTTTGCAACAACGCAATTCCCACTAGCCAAAGCCGGGGCAATTTTCCATGAGAACAAGTACAGAGGTAAGTTCCATGGCGAAATACAACCCACAACACCAATTGGTTTACGTGTTGTGTAATTTACACCCTGACCTTCCATGTAATGTGATTCGGCAGCGAAATGTTCAATTGCCGTTGCGAAAAAATGAAAGTTGGAGACTGCTCGTGGAATATCTACATGTCCCGCCAAAGTCAACGGTTTTCCATTGTCTCTTGATTCTGCGGCAACAAATTCTTCCATTCTCGCTTCAATACCTGATGCAATGTTCTGAAGAATTTTTCCACGTTCTTCACCAGTCATTTTAGACCAAATTGGAAACGCTTTCTCTGCCGCAACAACAGCGCGTTCAACATCTTCCGAAGTTGAGTCTGGAATTTGAGCATAAACTTTTCCAGTTGCTGGTTCAACGTTATCTAAATATTGACCTTTAACCGGATCAGAAAAAGAACCATCGATGAAGTTTTGTAAGCGAATCATACTTTCGTTTTGAGACATCAAAGATACTTAATCCATTAGAAAATTCGTGTATTCCGTACTTTGAAAACTTCAAAGCAAAGACGCGATGCATCGCGTCTTTACAAACTTCTCTTTTCTAATAAAACCGAAACTGCAACCCCACACGAACACTCAAAATCTCACTTTGAGCTTTATTCAAATAATCAAAGCCAACACCTGCCTGAATAAATGCGCGATCAAAACCAATTCCATTGGTTCGGTTCCAAAAGGAAATTCCAAGGTGAAATTCGTTCAGAAAGCTATTTTCATTTTCATGAAACAAACCAGTGAAACTTGTTCCTACGTATGAGCTCAAAATTCGATGTTCTTCATTCACAACAACTGGGTTTGAGCTTAAACGATATTCAGGAAAAGTAGAATAGGCAAAAAAATGATAATCGGCCTGGATTGAACCCAAAACACGGTTTTTTGAGGTATAGCCTACATTCGCCTGAAGAAATAAATTACCAAATGGAACCTGAAAATAACATGAAACAGCTCCTTCGTCTCGCACTAAATGTCGATACGAAAACTCTGCTCCTACTGAAAAATCAAATCCGCCAAATCGCTCAAACAAGCATGGCCCGCGACGGAGTGTATCTACAGCGTTAACTGTATAATCCGGAATCGCATTTTCACAATAATATCTATAACTGTACACCTGAAAATCATTGACATTGAACAACTGCATAGGAATTTCAGCGAAATAAAAAGGTGCAGCTTTTCGTCCAGATTTTGCCATCCAATTGATGGGATAATTGGTTAATGAATCCAGATAATAGGTTCGACCAAGTGAAATGTATTCTTTCGGAATCTTCATCTCTATTCGTCGTGGCAAAATGCGTTTTTTCACCAACATGTTTTGCATCACCACTTGATTAGGCATGAGTTTAGTTGTCAAACCATATGCACTGATTGGATCGGTTCCACAAATCGTACATTCCTGTCTGTTATTGGTGTCAATTGCTTGAAGGGTAACAATTCCATACTTTTCAAAATCCTTCGCTTTCAATGAAGCAATATAACGTGGATGTTTCCACCACCAGGCACCAGTGGTTTCACTTTCCCACTTCACCAATTTTGGATATCGGTTTCTGGCAGTTAACGAGAAATAACGCTTTGAAGCATCTAGCTGGTGAACCTCCATTTCCAGTTTTACATATCGCGTATTACCTTTCATGAAGTAAGAAATGTTTGCTTTAGACATTACTTCAAGGGCATCCACATAACAATTGGTATTCACAAACCCATTACTTGGACGTTCTTCTTCTTCGACTGGCGGAACATATGCTTTTGTAAAAAACAGAACCACTTCTACCCTGCGGTGATTCTCTAGTTTATTGCTTTCATTATCGGATTCTTCACCCATTGCATTCGTGAAAATGGCAACAGAGTCGTTAATTCCTATCTTGTACAGATAGCTTTTTACTGTTTTCACCCTTCGTTCAGAAAGTTTCTGATTCTTGTTTTTCTGACCTGTAGAATCGGCATATCCAATCAAAGCAATGCTATCCACAAACTTTAGATCATGTGTAAACACAAAATCGCTTAACTCCGATTTGGAGCTGGCAAACAACTTATGCTCACCGTTGGAATAGAAAATACGCAGCGTATCGTGGGCGTAACTTTGCTGAGCGCAAAGCATAAAAAAGAAAACTCCCCAAAACGACAGATTTTTCCATTGTTTGGGGAGTAATTTCATATCAATTCTATTTTTAAGTCTCTTTCAATTCCTATACGGACTTAAAATGGAAAAGTTACCTCAACTCCGTTCGGTAACCTTTTCTCTCAATAACAGGGTTCACCTGAGGCGGAAGGTTAATGAACGATTAGCTTAAATCCTTTTCCGTGAATATTCAAGATTTCAATGCGTTCATCCTCTTTCAATAACTTTCTAAGCTTTGCGATGTAAACGTCCATTGAACGGCCATTAAAGTAATTATCATCACCCCAAATTGCGCGAAGAGCAGCTTGACGATCTAACACATCGTTTCTATTCTTACAAAGCAAATGCAAGAGTTGACCTTCTTTGGTTGTCAATTTTTTATCTTCCGATTGCAAATGTAGTACACGAGAAACCGGATCGTATTTGATATTTCCAATTTCGTGCATTTCATCATCTTCACTTATTTCATCAGCAGAAGAACGTCTGAAAATAGCATTCATACGCGCCAAAAGCTCTTCCATTGCGAAAGGTTTTGTCAAATAATCATCTGCTCCAGCTTCAAAACCTTCCAGTTTATCTTCCTTCATGCTCTTTGCAGTAAGGAATAAAATCGGCACTTTAGGATCAACCAAACGCACCTCTTTGGCAAGTGTAATACCATCCATTTCCGGCATCATCACATCGAAAATGCAAAAATCAAAATGACCATCGTTAAACTTCTCATAGGCATGTTTTCCATTACGTGCCAACTCCACTGTAAATCCTTTACTCTTCAGAAATTGCTGAAGCAATAACCCTAAGTTATCATCATCTTCAGCTAACAATATGGTTTTTTGTTTACTCATAATCCTATCGATTTATCGTGATACTAAATTCTGACCCTTCATTCACCTGACTCTTCACTGAAATGTTCCAACCAAACTGGTCTGCAATGGCTTTAACATAGCTCAATCCAAGACCAAATCCTTTTACATTGTGAACATTCCCTGTCGGAACTCGGTACAATTTATCAAATATTTTTTGAATATATTCTCGTTTTATTCCAATTCCTTTATCAATCACCGCAATTACAATCTGTGTGGTCGTCACTTTCATTCGAACCGTAACATGAATTTCCTCTCTACTGTATTTGATTGCGTTATCGATAAGGTTAGAAATCATATTGGTTACATACAAACGGTCGGCAACAACAATAACTTCTTCGTTTGGCAAATCCAAAATTAACTCGCCATCGGCACCAGCAATGCGGAAAGAGGCCGTTTTTGCAATTTCTCGAATGATCGCAACCAAATCAATATTTTCGTTCCTCACTTTTAGCTCTCCACGTTCAATTACCGCGCTTTGAAGAATGGCTTCAACCAATGTTCCCAAACGTTTATTCTCATCACTGATCATTTTAACGAACGGTGCAGTTACTTCTGTTTGCCCCTGCATCATGTCGGGATCTGCCATTGCCTGACAAGCAAGTGAAATGGTAGAAATTGGTGTTTTAAACTCGTGTGTCATGTTTGAAATGAAATCGGTTTTCAATTCATCCAACTTCTTCTGCGTCACAATGGTTTTAAACATGAAGGTAATACTCACAATGATCAGGATCATTAATACCAACGAAATGATCAATGGACTTCCCATCGCCTGTAAAATGAACGATTGAGAACTTGGGAAATACAGGTGAAGTAGAATTTTGTCCTCCAATATCTTATTCGGGAAAAGGGTTACTCCTCCTGCCTTGGTTGTATCAATGTCGTGATCATAATTCTTAATCTCGAATTCGAAACGAATGGGCTTATTGTTTTCTTCCGTAATTACAAAAGCGTAATCTGTAGGAAGATTATCAGCCTCCAATTCAGCTTTGATGATCGAATCAAGTAGTGGAAGATTGATCCGTTTACTTGGCTCTACGTAAGAATTATCGCGAAAAGTCTCCAGCATTTTATCGTTCAGATAAGTCGCTTTTTTCACGATCTTATGCATTACGCGTTGGTCGAGATTATATGCTTCTCGGATGGAATCTTCTTCCAATAGAGTAGTTGCTTTTCCGTCAAACATATCACGGATATTGCGAACATCACGCGCAAGAATTTCTTGTTTTGTTGTTACTCCGGAAACGGAATCGTAAGCATGTCCGGTAACAACCAAATAATTCTGCAGCTGACCTTTAATGTAAATGGTTGTATCGTGAATTGAAATGGACTCCTGAACTTCGAATAGGTTTCTAAATTCTTCGCGCAGTACATTTCTGTACTTCATTCGAAGACCTTTACTCATCATTGCAACATACTTATCAGCGTCTTCAATGCGCTCATGAACCTGAACAATACGTTCAGTTGTTGTTTTCAATTTGGCCTTAAAATCGTCAGACTTTCTGTCGTATAACTGAATGGTTTGATAAATCTGAATTAACAGAAGAGCCAGCATGGCAATCCAAACTGCTGTAATTACAAGATTTATACGAATTTTCCCCATTTGTAGTAAACGAATGTAAGTGAAACTACGAAATTCAATGGATAGTTAACGTTTTTTTGCAGGATGAAATTCAGGAATTAAAGCGAAAGATTTGCTCCTACTTTTTCCACCCGCCTGCGTAGTCGGGCAGGTTGCCGAAAAAGTAGGCAAAAAGTCTAGCTCCATTCCGAGTCGTGAGGAATCTTTTCCAAATCCTTGTTTTCTTAAAAAAGTGATTGGTTCCGCCATGCTCCACCAAAACGCAAGCGCCTTTTTTGAAAACTACGTCATCAGAAAAGCTTTTACCTCACTTTTAGGGAATGGAGCGGTTGTAAGTTAGAAGTCCTAAGCTAGAATGTCAACTGCAAACAGTGAGGATTAGTAATTAAAGGAATTGACTATCAGTGCACCAAAGGCGTTTACGTTTGCAATCGACGAAGGAGATTTCACCACTTTGGTAGCAATGGTTCAATTCGTTTAATTACCCGAACGGCTCGCAGTTGACTTGATTTTTTGTTTACTTTTTCATCAAGGAAAAAGTAAAATCATTACTTCTTTTTACTTCCACGTTTTTTAGGCTTACCGTATTTCTCCTGCATTGCCTTTTTGTGATCGTATCTAACGTTTACTTTTTTGTTCTTATCCTTCTTCTCATGGAAAGCTGGACCAACATCACCTTTCTTAGGAAGTTTCACCAGAACATTCTTCATAGCAACAACTGGCTTTTCAATTTCCAGTAATTCATCAACCAATTCTACCTCAGCCGGGATCTCCAATTCTGAAATGGAAATTTGTGTTGTATCCTGAATGATCTTCCAATTGTCCAATTGATTCTCTGAAACAAATGTAATGGCATGACCATCTAAACCTGCACGACCGGTTCTACCCACTCTATGAATAAAGTTATCAGCTGATTCCGGTAAGTCGAAGTTGAATACATGCGAAACCTCGCTTACATCAATACCACGTGCAATCAAATCTGTTGCAATCAAAACGCGATAAATGCCTTCCTGAAAGTGATTTACCGAGTTAAAACGAAAGTTCTGTGATTTATTGGAGTGAATAACTCCAACGTTCACTCCCAATGTTTTTTCCATCTCATCGAACAAGCGGTCTGCCCAGGCTCTTGATGAAACGAAAACCAACACTTTACTGAAATCTTCACTTGATTCCAAAAGGTGATTCAGTACATTAACTTTCGTAAGGAAATTAGGAACATTATACCATTCTTGCTTGATCTTATCAATTGGAGTTCCAGCTTTTGCTGCTTCTACACGAATGGGATCATTAAAGTTCTTATCGATGAATTTTGCTACTTGCTCCGAAAGTGTTGCTGAAAACAATTGAGCCTGAAACTTTTCAGGAAGCAATTGCAACAAACGATCCAACTGGAACTGAAATCCTTCACTCAGGGTTTCATCCACCTCATCAATCACAACGCGCTTGATGTTTTTCAGTTGAAGACTTCCATTTGCGGCCAAATCAACCAAACGTCCGGGAGTTCCAACTACAATATCCACTCCTTGCAAAATAGTTGCAGCCTGTGTATTAATGTTTGCCCCACCATAAACACCTGTAATGGCAACATTCATGTGCGGAATCAATGTCTCGCATTCTTCCACTACCTGTGCAACCAATTCCCGGGTTGGGACCACAATCAGA
The DNA here is from genome assembly GCA_965650275.1 of uncultured Fluviicola sp. Taxonomy (GTDB): domain Bacteria; phylum Bacteroidota; class Bacteroidia; order Flavobacteriales_D; family Crocinitomicaceae; genus Fluviicola. The sequence continues at coordinate 66,114 of CBFGNV010000001.1, forward strand.
ATTTGCGGATGCGGTTCTTTCGAAAACTTCCACAAACAAAGGTTCGGAATCAAGTAAGCTAAGGTTTTTCCTGTACCGGTTTGCGCCAAACCAAGCACATCTCGTCCAGACATAATTGGAGCAAATGCATTTAACTGAATGGGAGTTGGCTCAGTATACCCAAGATCATCCAATGCTTGCAGTATTGGCTTCTTTATGTTTAGTTCGTGAAAAGACATTCGACAAAGTTACTAATTGCGAATGACGAATTACGAAATACATTCAGGTCATTTATAATTAGTAACTGGTAATTTGTAATTACCGTCCGATATATCCTGGCATTCCTGGTTCAATTCGGTCAAAGATCCAATCGTAATTGTAAACCATGTGACTATGAATGAACTGTTTGTTGGGCCAATCGGCTGGAAAGAAAAATCGACCACCTTGCGTTGTTGGCAAACTATCCAAACCTTTCACACAAACCTGGCAAGCAACACCATCCTGATATTTTAATGCATCGGGTTTCTCCTGATCGAAGTTGGAGCCATATTGCCAAACATGCTGGAATTTTGTCCAGTCGAAACCATCTATTGCGGCATTTTCGGGGGCAATGATATAACAATTCCCCAGCACCACTTTACCTTCGATGGTTTCCAGAAATCCAAGTGTGTATGCATAACCCATGCTGTGACAAACAATGTCGATTGTATCTTTTGTTTCTAAACAGTTCGGACCAGTGCATTTGGAATACAAAAAGGCCAAACCTGCAATTCTTCCTTTTTCCTTTCTATAATTAAAACCATCTGGATTCGTGTTCTTTTCAGCTCTTCGTAAAGCTTTACGAACACGTTTAGGGTTCCCTGAAAAATACCAGCGGACAAAGGTTCTGCCAAAGCGCAACCTGCTTTTATGAATGGAAGTGGAAACAGAAAAATTCGCATCCAGAAAGAAAGCTGCATCGGGCTTTGTTCTATCAATAAAACGATTATCCAGCTTGTACCAATAGCCATAGCGATCTTTCGTTGAAACGAGATTGTCACTTTTGTCCTTGTCTTTCAGCGGACCGCGATAACCATTTACAAAAACCAAACATCGTTTCGCTTTCGCCTGGCAAGGAAATAAGAACATATTCGTAACATCTTCTCCAGTATACGTCAAGACATTTTGATGCGAAATGGTTCCATCTGCATTGTGAAACGAATTAACGATGTACTGTCCGAAAGCAGGAGCTACAAAATTCTTGGTTTTCATTACAACCGAATCAGATGAATGGGAATAAGTCAAACTTCCATTGCTCCAAATCGAAAAATACAGAACAGGTTTTCGTACATTAAAAACCCATTTGTCATTCTTCAAAATGGCTTGCATACTTCCGTATTGCTGCGCAGAATAACGCAAAAGTGGATAGTGTTTCTTTCGGGTTTCACCGTCTTCCTTCACAGTCGTAACAGCGTAATTATGATTTGATTCAGCGAAATCGGTCACCAGACGTATCATTTCTGTCTGATTCAGTTTTTTCTTCGGCAGCTTTTTTTTAGGATTATTCACAACATAAACGTTCTGAACACCCGGCTTCTGAAGCGTTCCGGGAACAATTACTCCATTCGAATCCTCTTCCCAGAAATAGTAGGAAACCAGTCCGCCGGTATTTATAAAAGGCAGGCGGTTACAGGAATCTAGCGATTCTTGAGCCGCCAAATTTGTGGCAAAGAACAGGAAGAAGATGAGCGCCGTCTTCATACTACGAATGTATTCATTTTCAAGTCTACAAATCAAGTATAGAACGAATTGAGGAATTGTTTATTTTTGCCAAAAAAAATTCCATGGGAAGAGCGTTTGAATATCGTAGAGCAGCTAAGGAGAAACGTTGGGGCAAAATGTCTAAATTGTTTCCGAAACTAGGTAAAGCCATTACTATGGCAGCAAAAGAAGGTGGACAAGATCCATCGACAAATGCCAAGTTGCGTACCGCAATTCAGAATGCCAAGGCTGAAAACATGCCTAAGGACAATATTGAAGCGGCGGTAAAACGTGCAAACCAAAAAGACATTGCATCATTTGCTCAGGTTGATTACGAAGGGAAAGGTCCTCACGGTGTGTTGGTTTACGTTGAATGTGCAACAGATAATCCAACACGTACGGTTGCAAACGTAAAATCTTATTTCAATAAAGCAGGTGGTGGAGTTGTTCCGAATGGTTCTTTGGAATTTATGTTCGACCGTAAATCTGTTTTCCAATTGGTAAAAACGGAAGGAATGGACCCTGAAGAATTGGAATTGGAATTGATTGATGCAGGTTGCGAGGAAATTGAAGTGACAGACGAACACGTTTTTGTTTACGGAGATTACACAGCGTTTGGAACAATTGGTTCAGCTTTGGAAGAAAAAGGAATCGAGATCCTAAAATCGAACCTGGAACGCTTCCCAACTACACCAGTAGAATTCACAGAAGCTCAGTTGGTAGATATTGAAAAGATGTTGGACAAGTTTGATGATGATGACGATGTTCAACAGATTTTTACGAATATGGGATAATTTGTCCTTGAAAATATTTAAATGACGGCCTAGGTCGTCATTTTTTTTACCCTTAATATTTTCCCACAGATGCACAGATTCATTGAGGCGCTTACCAGTCGCCCCTTTATGATTTTCAATTAGCGAGTCCGGTAGGCGAGCTTTTATCTGTGCATCCGTGGGAAATCATGTGTAATGCACAATCGTCCGTGGGCATCTTTTCCATTGCTCAATCAAAATCGGAAAACCTTTGAAGTAATTTTCAGGAATGAACTTCATCGACATTCTCATCGTCATTCCCATAATTTGGGCATGTTACAAAGGCTTCAAACACGGTTTCATCATTGAACTATTTACGCTTCTGGCACTTTTAGTTGGAATTTATGTTGGTATTCATTTCTCTGACACCGTTGCGAATTGGATGAAAACCAGCTTGGGATGGAATTCGGAATACCTTCCTGTTATCGCATTCACCGTTACTTTTCTTGGTGTAGGAGCCATGATTTACTTTGGTGGAAAAATGGTAGAGAAAATGATCAAAGTAGTTCAGCTTTCTCCAATTAACAAAGCTTTAGGAGTTTTGTTCGCCGGACTAAAAATGCTCTATATAATTAGCGTAATTTTGGTATTAATTGAATCGTATGACGAACGTGGAAACTTCTTTCCGAAGGAAACAAAAGAGAAGTCGTTGTTGTACGAACCCGTTTGTGCCGTTTCAACAACTACAGTTCCTGCTTTAAAAAACAGTACCATTTTCATTGAAAATGCGTTAAAGCCTGAAAGCGACAGCACTGGACTTTCAGTTGAAGATGTACTAAGAGCAAAAGAAGTGGCAGATAGTTTGGGAATTGACGCTGACGATGCGAAAGAAATAAAACGAATACACGACGAATATGTGGAGAAGAAATAGTTTGATTTTAATGATTGTGCTACTGAGCAACTCAGTTCAAGCGCAATTATTTAAGGACATCAAACTACCGGAGAGCAAGCTGAATGTTAGAAAAACAGGACCTTTCCTGGGCGTTGAACAAGGGAAATACTTCAATGCTAATTTTGGGATCGAACGTCAATGGGCGGATATCAAATTGGTTAAACCTCATACAAACGCTTTAAACCTTCAATTCGATTACAACTTCACTCAAAAACAAATGGGAAGTCAGATTGGCTACTGGTTTAAAACAGGAAGAGTAAATCTAACTTATGGAGCACGAATTTCGTGGCACACCGATTTTGATTCACATCACTTATTCAGCTTCTCCCCGAACGTGGGATACAAATTGTTACAAGCACATTTTCAATTGGGAGTGAATCTGCAGCAGAAAAATGATTTCGTGGTAAACAATACCTTTTACGCTTCCTTGAGATGGGTGTTTATTAATGATTGGAAATTAGACCGTAATAAAAAACGGTAGACGGGCAGACTTCGACTCCGCTCAGCCAGCTTTGCCCTACCGTTTTACGAATCCAATAAATCAGGATCAGCGATTTTTTCGATTGGCAATTCCTCAACGGGTTTCTGCTTCAATAAATTATTCAAACGGAACATCAACACCAAAGCTATCAGGGAAGTTCCCGTCACCACAAATCCAATAATCGGATAATTGTGAATTTGTCCTGAAGCATCTTTATAGACGATCAATCCAGCAATAGATGCAGAAATTCCGCCAGACAAGTATTGAATAGCTGAGTTCAAGCTCATGAATGCACCTCTGTCTTGTGGACTAGGAACGGAAGTCAATAATGCTTGTGCCGGAACTATACGTGAATTGATTCCGATGAATAGAATGATATTCAGCAGTACAACATAAAGAATCGGTGTTACACCCAGATTGGTGTAAATAAGTACGATTGTAATTGACAAAAACGTCCCGAAAGTAAACATGGCCATTTTACCAACTTTGTCAGTTAGCATTCCAGCCAGAAAGCTAGATGCAAATGTAAAAACTCCCGTAATCATGTACATGAAAGTCAGACTATCCGGATCGATTTTCAGGTTTTTCACAGCAAAATCACTTCCAAATGGCATCAGCATAAAACCACCTGTTGCTAGTAGAATTGTTGCCATAAATCCGCGCTGATATCTTCTGTTCGAAAGCGTTTTGTAAAGATGTTGGAATGCATTCCGTTTTTCCTGAATTGCAAGATGAGCAACAATCGGTTTCATAAAACCAATTGTCATAACAAATACAATGACAGCAAAAATCACAATAGCATAAAACGGCATGTGCCAGTTGAATTTATTGGTCAACCACAAGCCAAATGGAATTCCAACAATCTGACTTACACCAAAACCCATTTGAATAAAACCCATCATTCGTCCACGCTTGGAAACTTCGAAAACGTCAGTAACAATTGCCATACTTATGGAGCCCATTACCCCACCGAACAATCCAGTAAAAATTCGTGCACCAAGTAAACTCCAGTAGTCTGTTGCCAGACCACAAAGCAGGGTTCCAATGATAAATCCACCAAAGAAGAACAATAACAATTTCTTGCGATCGAATCTGTCGGCAAAACCTGCGGTCAACAAAGCGGACGCGAAAGCACTGATGGCATAAGCTGCAACTACCAACCCGAATTCACCCGGTTGTAAGTGCAAATCATCCATTACGAATGTGCCAAGTGGTGCCAAAACCATGAAATCGAGCACTACCGAAAATTGGATGAGTGCAATCAATACTGCTATCCATACCTGATAGCTGGTGAATTTTGTTTGATTTTCCATTTTATTTGAGAAAATAGAGAGGGAGAATAGAAAATAGAGATTCGCATTCCCTATTTTCTAATCTCTATTCTCTAATTACTTATTCTTCTATATAAATCCTTTGCATGCGCTTTGAAAGTCCTGTCAGAACTTCGTAAGGAATAGTGTTCATCATTTTTGCCAATGCATTCATCGGTTGGTTCGGACCAACAATTTCAACCAAATCTTCGTAGTTGACATCTAATCCTGTGACGTCGACCATAATCATGTCCATACAAACACGACCTACAACTTTACATTTTTGGTTTGCTATAAATACTGTCCCAACTCCATTACTTAGGTTTCGATGAAAACCATCGGCATAACCCACAGGAACAATCGCAATTTTCATTTCGTGTTCAGCCACAAACGTTCTTCCATAACCAACCGAATCACCAGCAGGTATTGTTTTCACCTGAGAAACTCTGCTGTACCATGAAATTGCTGGTTTAAGAAGTTTGCCTAATTCCTGGTTTTCTGTATAACCATACATCGAAATTCCAATGCGAACCATGTCGTGTGCAAGATCAGTAAAACGCAATGCACCTTCCGAATTCAAGATATGAGCGATGATTGGATTTACAGTATTTTCTTTAAAGAAGTTTACAATTTCACTGAACTGTGCTATTTGTTTCTCGGTAAAAGAAGCCACTTCAGGATTATCAGCATCCGCCAAATGCGAGTAAATTCCTTGAATCTTGATTTCCGGCTGTGCCTTTATGATCGAAAGCAATTCTTCCTTTTCAGAAGGCTGGAAACCCAAACGATGCATTCCGGTATCAAATTTCAAGTGAACCGGGAATTGCTCTATTTCGAGTGAAATCAATCCTGAAATAAACTGATCCAATTGTTCGAAAGAATAGATTGCAGGCTCCAAACCATGATGAACGTAAAGGTCTACGTTCTCTACATCGGGATTCATGATGACGATAGGAAGCTGCACGCCTTGCTGACGTAATTCAACACCCTCATCAACAAAGGCAACGCCTAAATAATTGATTCCGTTTTGATCCAAAAACTTCGCAACGCGAACTGCTCCCGTGCCGTAAGCATCTGCCTTTACCATTGAAAGCAACTTCACATTCTTTGGTAATCTGGATTTATAAACCTCCAGGTTGTGTTTTACGGCACTCAAATTCACTTCCACATATGTTAAATGTCGACGTGCTTTTCCTTTCACAACTTCCTTTTCAAAATGTCGCTTACGATGCGCTTTGATCAAAACAACCGAATCTGTGATTTCATCCCATGGAATCTCCTTATTAGGATGAATCAAATAAAGCTTATCCACCTTGAACGAAGAAACAATTTCTTTTAGTTCTTTTTCCAGTTGCTCGTCTCGACTACGTTCGATGACCGATAGACCGAGAACAACAACACGTTTTTTGGTTTTATCCTGATTTTGCTGAACATGCAACGCTTCCGTTAGTGCATCTTTATCCAGATTGTATGTATCGTTGATAATGATATTGCCATTGATTCCTTCAAAAATCTCCATACGAAGCGCCAAAGTTGGCAACTGTGAATGCACTTTCTCAAAATCGACTTCGGCATCAAGAAAATGAACAACTGTTTTCAAAACTCCAAGTAAATCAGCATAACCAGAAGGGAAGCGATTCGACTTGTATGATGGACATTTAATCCAGGACGAATCAACATTTTCTATACTTTCAGGAAGAAATACCTTGCTGCAATTCACAAATAACTTCAGTTTCTCTTCTTTTAATTGGCTTTGATTTTCAAAATTCTCCGAATGTGCAGATCCCAAAGCTGTAAGAACGCCATAATCCGGTTGAATAATTCGTTCCAAACGTTCCATTTCACCTGGCATTGAAATTCCAGCTTCTATGATTGCCAATTCAGCATATTCGTCCAATTCAAGCAAAGACAAAGCAACTCCAAGCTGGGAGTTAAAACTCTTTGGGCTTCGAATGATATTGATCTTATGCTGCAGGGCGTGAAACAGCCATTCTTTGAACGTTGTTTTGCCAACACTTCCGCTAACAGCTAATACTTTTCCTTTGAAAAGATTCCGATGCATCAAAGCCAAATTCTGCAACGCTTCGAGTGTATTATCAACTTTCCAAACAGTTGCGTCTTCTGGTAAATTGCCATTTAACGCACTCGGAACTACAAAAGCACGAATTCCTTTTTGATATGCCTCCTGAACAAAATTATTTCCTGAACGAAATGCGCCGTCTAATGCAAAAAACAATGCTCCGGAAGGATTTTGAATTTTACGGGTGTCGTATACAACGTGAGAAATAGTCTGATCTTGTGGTCCGATTGCCGAAACCCCGAAGCATAAAGAGCAAGATTCTACGTTGTAATTGAGTTTCAAAATTTTCGTTTAATGTGCTATTTTATTATAGCAAGATCTGCAAAGAGGTTCGTATGCTTCCACAGCTCCAACCAAAACCTGAGAATCTTCCTTGGTAGTTCGATGTGAAAACTGTGCTAAGTTACCACAAGAAACGCAAATTGCATGCACTTTGGTAATATATTCGGCCATGCAAAGCAAGTGTGGCATTGGCCCAAATGGTTTTCCAAGATAATCCATATCCAAACCTGCGGCAATCACGCGAACACCTTGTTTTGTCAATTCGTTACAAACGTCCATCAACCCTTCATCGAAGAATTGAGCTTCATCAATTGCAACAATCTTTTCCTTCTTCCAGTGTTGAAGAATCTCAGCGGAGTTTTTCACCGGAATGGCCTCGAACGATGAGCCTTTATGACTCACCACACTTTCTTCAGAATAACGATTATCGATTGCAGGTTTAACGAGCAATAACTTTTGTTTAGCAAATTCTACGCGCTTTAATCGGCGAATCAATTCCTCTGTTTTACCAGAAAACATTGATCCACAAATAACTTCCAACCACCCATGTGGTCTGCCTTCCGAAGGAAATTGCTCTAAAAACATGATTTTAATCTTTATTGTCGTAACGGTTTTCAACAATTACCCTTAAACAACTAATTGCAAAAAGCAAAAAACGCGCGTATTGATTGTGTAATTTTCCGATGCAAAATAGAGATAAACCAGCGTTCGATTGGCAAGAAAGTGCACAAATTGGACGTTTTGTTGAAAAATAGGGGCGAAGTAGATCTGCTTCTCAGATCACTTCATTCCAAAATAGAAATTGGATATGGAAATGCATGCTTTATTGGAAGAGATTAGTGCTTTGTTAGAGAAGATTAAATCAGGAACTGCGAGTCTTGGTGAATTGGAGGCATTTGCAGCTGCCACTCAGCAACTAAACGAACGTGCTATAATTTTGAAGTACAAGGCTTATGAAGCAAAAGTATTCGGCACTTCGGCTCACTTCGACTCCGCTCAGCGCGAGCCGCTCAGTGACCTTAACTCTTCGCTTGATGAGCATTCTTCTGCTTCGCACAAAGACCTTGAGTTAAAAGAAGAAACTACGAAAACGGAAGAGTTTAGTGTACCGGCTCATACAAAAAGTCCAGAGCCAATTGTAGAAGCGGATGAAGACTTGTCGTTTGATCTTTTCTCAATGGATGAAGATGAGACAATAGACGAAGGACAAAAGACTGAAGACAGCTCAATTCAGCTAGAAGAGGAATTTGTCGAGGAAACTCCTGAACCATCTCATCCAGTTAACGAGGAAATAATAGACGAGCCTGCTGCGACTTTTGCTCCAGAGATTGATGCTTCGACAAGCTTAGCAACACATAAAGAAGAAGTCTCCGCACCAAAAATTGAGTCAGCTCCTATTTCTCAAGCTCCTTCAAACGAACATCCTGCACTTCGCAGAGCAAGAACTAACGATGGTTCATTGCAATCACGTTTACTTTCGGTTCGATTGGAAACCTTGAAAAACGCATTTGGATTAAACGAACGAATTTTGATCGTGAAAGAATTGTTTGGTGGTGATAACGATTTATACAATGCTACAATCGACGATTTAGATAACCTTAACGAAGTGAATTCTGCCCGCACAAAGATGAGCAATCTTGCACATGAGCATGGCTGGAGAGAAGACAGCGAATTGGCAATTGAATTTATCCAAAAAGTAGAGCGCAGATATGCGTAAGCTGATCTTCATCCTTCTACTTCTACCATTCACATCGCTTGCTCAGGTTGAATCGGCTAGAAAAACAGTTGAAAAGCTATGTTCACCTGAATTTCATGGTCGTGGATACGTAAACAGCGGTGATTCACTGGCAGCAGAATTTATAGCTCAGGAATTCAAGTCGATTGGTTGTAAGTTCTACAAGAAAAATCCTTTTCAGAAGTTCGATTTCATGGTGAATACCTTTCCGAAGGAAGTTTCATTGAAGTTGAATGGGAATGATTTAACTCCAGGAGTAGACTTTGTAGTTTCACCGAATTGCGGATCTTTCAGAGATTACAACATGCAATGTTTCAAAGTAAATACGAATACGCTGTTGAATGCCGATTCATTAAAAGCCTTTATTCGCAGTACAAAAACACGTGCAAATGGTGTTTATACATTAGCTTACACGCCTTACTCAACGAAAGGTGATACAGCAAAACTGGTTCGTACAAAAATTCAGGAGCTTTCAGCTCAGTTTCCAATCATCGAATTGTTCAACGATAAATTCACCTGGTCGGTAGATGGCGAACAAGCAAAATTGCCAACGATACAGCTTCAGGAATCAGAACAGACAAAAGGAAACAGTTTTAATTTGAGCTTAAATGTGGATGCTGTATTGCGCATGCACACTGCCCGAAATGTGATTGCTTACATTCCAGCCAAGAGGAAAACGAAGAAATGTTTTGTGTTCTCGGCGCATTACGATCATCTGGGAAGAATGGGTCAAAACGCTTATTTCCCGGGAGGAAATGACAATGCCAGCGGAACAGCAATGTTGTTGGAAATGGCGCGCTACTTCAAGGAACATCCGGGTGATATGAACATTGTTTTCATGGCATTTGCCGGTGAAGAAGCCGGACTTTACGGAAGCAAATATTATGTTGATCATCCGCTTTTCCCGCTTCAGAATATTCAGTTTTTGTTCAATCTGGACATTATGGGAAGTGGTGAAGAAGGCGTAACAATTGTAAACGGTTCTGTGTTTCAGGAGAAATTTGATTTGTTGACTTCCATCAATTCTGTTCAGCAGTTTGTTTCTCAGGTGAAAATACGTGGAAAAGCAGCTAATTCAGATCATTACTTTTTCTCTGAAGCGGGCGTACCGGCGTTTTTCATGTATACCATGGGTCCGAACAAACATTACCACGATGTTGGCGATAGTTACGAGAACCTAAGTTTTAGTGAGTTCAATGATATCTTTCAGTTGTTGGTTGATTTTGAGGAACAGGTAACGAAGAAGAAAAAGCGTTAGCTTTTGATAACGACAAGCGTCAGTGCAGTCGCCCAATGAACAACATGATTAATTCTCTTACTTTTTCATTGCCAAAAAGTAAGCAAAAGTCTAGTCTCATTTCAAGTCGTTCGGGGAAAAATGCTTTTTTCTATTGCGGAGAAAAGTATGGAAATTTCGTTCCTCAATTTCAAACGTAAACGCCTTTTCGCCTTAATTACGAAAACACATTTTTCCTTCTCCTCACTTCAGAAATGAGACCGAACTAAGGGTTCTGACATCAATTCCTGTTTCTTAATACACTTGAGTATAGTAAAAGTCCTTTTCCACCTATTAATTCTATTCGCTAGATAGAAAGCAACTATTTTGAAGAGCAAGTGTCCAAGAAAGTGGAGAAGAAATAATCTATCGCCTTCCTCAAAGGGAAAAGCGCATTTCAACTATTCTTTTTCACTGAATAATTCGCTAAAGCCACTCCCCCAATAATCACCGCCATTCCCAAAACCTGCTGCCATAGAATGCTCTCGTGATTGTAGAAACAACCAATAATTACTGCAACAATTGGAATGAGGTAAGTAACTGAACTTGCGAAAACCGCAGATCTCAATGCAATAATCCGGTTAAAAAGAACTACAGCGATACACGTTCCCACAACACTCAATATGGCAATATAACCCAAACCTGAATAACCGTTTACGTTCTTGGTCATTACCACAAATGCTCCAGAGAAATAAGCTACAATTAATGCCGGTAACCCAACAATAGTAAATGCCAATGCCGTAATTTCAAGAGATTTCAGACTTTGACATTCGTATTTGATCGTATTCAAACTGGTAGCGTAAAGAATGGTTGCTAAAACAACTGCGCCAATGTGCGGCCAACTGATGGTTCCATCAAAAACAGAAGAACCTACCAGTAAACAAATTCCTACGAAGGCGATAAGCAATCCAAAAACCTGTCGTTTAGAGACGGCTTGTTTGAAAACAGTATAACCAATTATAATGGTAAAGAATGATGTGAAGCTATTAAGCATTCCAGCCATTCCGGAAGAAACTCCGGTTTCCGCATAGGTGAACAAAAAAGCCGGCAAAAAGTTTCCGCAGGTTCCAACAATCAACAAAGCGAAAAAGAGACGCAACGATTTGATTTTCCTTAGCAGAACAATACCGAATGGAAACATCACTAATCCGGCGATGGTCATGCGAAGTGCACCAACCTGAACATCAGAATAAATGGGAATGTGATCTTCGGTTTCCATTCCACGAAGCATGAGAATGAAAGAACTTCCCCAAACAAGGGCAAGAAAGACTAAAAGCAACCAACTAAGAATTGACTTCTTCTCCATTGTCGAATTCCATTTTCTTTGCTGTGAATCTAAATCGAAGGTATACTAAGACGGGGAAACCAAGGTAGAACAACACTAGCATTGCCCAACCAACGGGTTTCAAAGAAACGTTAGAAGGACTGATACCGTTCTTGATTAAATCCTGTTTGTCCCAACCCAATAAATTTCGAAGTGAGATACTTTGTTCTACTTTAAAATGCACGAGTTTATTGTCATAATTCGCTACAGCATCGGCCAAAGGGATGGAAACTGCAAGACTAAGAACAATCAGAAAGACAAATAAAAGAAGTGCTGCAAGTAAGGGCTTTTTGACGAAAATGTTCATGCTGCAAAAGTAATGATTAAGCTGAGACGGATTTATGAAGAGTTGACTTATAATTTTACCATTTCTACAGAAAAAGCACCCTTCATTTCAATCCCTAAGCTCCATTTGTAATTGAGTACTTGCCCGGAAGTTCGAATATGGCTATTCTTTTCGGTGTTTAGATTGGAGATTAACCAACCTTCTTTTTGAGCGGGCTCAATACTTAGAATTCCTTCATCGTTGAAATCACCGTCAGGACTTGAATAAACCGCCGAATAACCAAAATTGATATCAACAGCTGGCGACCACAATGCGTTTCCAATGGTTTGAGCAACGCCAACATAAATTTGCTGTTCCATTGCACGCGCTCTTGCACCAATATGTACACGGGTCGCACCTTTCAATGTTTCTGTACACGATGGAACAACAATAAAATCTACTCCTGCTTGAGCCAGTAATTGTCCGCCAACTGCAAACTCTATATCAAAACAAATCTGCACTCCAAAACGCCCATATTTGGTATCGAAAATGCGTAAAACACCATCAGAACTGGAGACGTTCCACTCTTCGTCTTCAAAACGTGTCATGAAATGTTTGTCTTGATAGGAATAATTACTCTCAGTGAAAACGAAAGCACGATTGACAAACTTCTTTTCAACTTTCACAGGGAAACTTGGAGCGACAATCACACAATCAAACTTCTTGGCTAGCTGCTGAAAAGTAGAAATGAACGATGGCAACAATTCCTGAAGGATTTCAATTTGCCCAGTTAGATCGGATCTGATTTCTTCATTGTATAAAGAAGTTAATTCCATGGCACCATACTCGGGAAACACGAGAACTTTAGCTTCAACATCAGTTGCGCTTTTCACCCAAGATTCAACATGAATTTGCCAATCTTCAAAGGACGAATGTTCCAAAATCGGATATTGAGCTAAGGCTAATTTCACTTCCATTGTTTCATCCAAAATTGAAGATGTTTAGTTGTTTCCTGCGTTTCATTTCTGTCGAGCCAACTCATTTCGCAGGTAAAGTCTTGTTTTTCGTAACCTCGTTTTTGCCAGAAAACCTCGTTGGAATGATAGTCAACAGGCTTGAGCGGATGGTTTTCACTTCTCACCACACTGCAGAACGTTGTGGTACTAAATCCAAGACTCAGCGCATGTTTTTCTCTAACGTCGAAAAATTGATGCCCCAACCCTTTTCCGCGATATTCATTGAAGAGAATACTTTCACCGAAATAGAAAATCGTGTTGATATCAAATCCAAGTTGAATAAACGGCAGTTTGATTTCTTCCGACTCTTGTGAAAGCGGCATTCCGGTTGTTGCGCCAACTACTTTATCACCATCAAAAACAAGATGAACTAAGCTTCTTTGGTCTTTTGTATAAATCTGGAGATAGTTCTTCTCGTATTCCAAATCGCCTTCATAGAGATAAGGGAAATCGTAAAATACTTTGATACGAAGTTCGCTCAACTGAGGAATTATTTCTTCGACCTCTTTACCTGAAAAGGTGCGGGAACTTAGTTTTCCGAAACGAGTTGAATCCACAATTCGAGATTGTAGTAAGTGGTTACACGGGTTATTTTCCCATTTACCACTTCCAGAAATGCAGAAGCCGGGAGAACATAGTTCTGTCCTTTTGCTTCAGGTAAACCTTCTTCACTATTCTTGTACGTTCCATGAACAACGAATTCGGCAGCAATTCTACCTTCTGTTTCAGATGAAAACAGAACGATATCCTTCAATTCTTCAGAATAACTGTCGTCCATATGTTTCATAAAATCAGTGAACAACGCTTTTCCAATTCTTGGAGTTCCCTGATTGGGTTCGTGACGAATATTATCGTCTACAAAGGAAATCATTGCAGACCAATCTCTTGAATTGAAAGCCTGATAGTAATTCTTTACAACTTCTAATGCGCTCATTTATTTATTTGGGCATTCGCCTTTAACATAGTTTGTAATTCCGTGACATTCTGCCTGACAAGCGTTGCTGTATGTTTTTTCATTACAGCCACAAACAGGATCGTATTGCATTGTACATATACAGTCCTCATTCACTTTCTCGGTGCATTCTGCTGTGGTTCTGCATCCCTGAAGAGAAAGAACCATTAGAAGCACCATTATTCCTACCAATCTCATGTATTTGTTTTTACGAAGTTACAAAACTGAACGCCACGTACAACGTCATTAAACCTTTCCTGAAGGAAATCATCCAAGTTGAAAATAAAATAGTTTAGAATGAAAGCAATTACATTAATGCTGAGCATTTTCGCCTTTACAATGGCATTTGCACAGGGAGGACAGAAAGCAGAACAGGTAAAGAAAACACCTGAGGAACGTGCTAAAGCAGTTACTACTAGAATGACGGAGAAGTTGAGTCTTAGCACCGAACAACAGTCGAAAGTCTCAACAATCAATTTGACTTACGCTCAAAAACACCAAACCATTCGTGAGAATACTGCACTTTCGAAGGACGAAAAGAAAACACAATTGGAGGCATCTAAAACCGCTTTGATGGCAGAGTACAAATCGATTCTTACTGATGAACAGTACAAAAAGCTGGAAGAAATAAAAGCGAAACACGAAGAGCGAAAAGCGAATGGAAAACCTCCAAAGGGGGCTTCCAAAACACCCAATAAAAATCTGGAAGCGCCTGAGGAAGAATTGTAAAAAGCAAAACCCTGAAGCAGATGTTATCATCACTTCAGGGTTTTCTTTAATCCTTATTAGCTAATTAATAGTTTTTAAACTTCTCTGAAAAGAAAACCTTGTCTCTATTGAGTTTGTCTTCCAATGCGTTTCTAAATCCTTTAAAATCGGATTTATCTATTGCATTTGCAGGAAAGAACAATTGCAATTCTTCAATGTATTCGAAATAAACAGTTTGCTGGTGAAGTTCAACTCTTCTCAATCCCGAGAAATAAAGAACATTGACTTCTCGATCAGCAACAACCAATGCTTTATCAGAAATTCCGATTCTGTACCAATTATTGGCAATCAGAATAAATACGATTTGTTCTGCAAAAATCAAAGCATAAACCAATTGCAGCGACCATGATCTGCTATCGATAGCGAAACAAACAGCGGAAAATCCAAGAGCCACAATTGCTTCAATTATAAAAAACACTCTTATTTGCTTTTTGCGTTCAACACCAATAGATGCACTCCAATAAAAACGTTCAGGTTTTCTGAGCATTCCTACTCCAACCCAGCGATGAATTGCTCTTCTTCCGGCAATCAGGAGAATTAACCCAGCAAAAGCAAGATAAGCGTATTCCAAATATTGATTTTCTATTTCTGCAGTTTCAAAATTCACAAATGGAATTCCGCTTTGGTACATGTTGTAGATCAACAGGAACATGGCTGGAAACGAAACCACCAGCAAGAGAATATTTACGGAACGATTCATTAAACGAGTTGTTTCAACTTGTTCTTCAATTCAACAATTCGGTTTCTTGAAGCCTCAATTTTACCTTCAACCTCTTTACGAAGTGAATCGGCACCTTTTGATTTGGCGAAGAATCCAAGATTGTTTTCCAGCTGGCGAATGTCATTTTCAATACGCGTAATTTTCTCGCGAATATCGATGCGTTCACGTTGTAAAGCTTTGTCCGCATTTGGACTTGCTTTCAATGTATCCAATTTTGCCTGGAACATTACACGATCCTGTTCTGCTCCTTCCAATTTCAAACGTTTGTAGTGTTCGTCAAGAGCTTCACGGTATGCATTGTAGATATTATCCTTTTCCTTCATCGGCACTTTTCCAAGCGCAGTGAAATCAGCTGCGTAAGTACGAAGAATCGCTAAAGCTTCTTTTTTATCCTCTGGAAGCAGAGTACTTTTGATTTTCTCAATCAACTCTTTCTTTGCAACAAGGTTTCCAGCTAAAGCTTCATCTTGTGCTGCGTAGAAAGTAGATTTTGCGTTGAAAAAATGATCACAAGCTCCACGGAATTCCTTCCACAACTTTTGCTCGTTGCGTTGTCCGGCATTTCCCAGACTTTTCCAAACCCCTTGCAATTTTACAATTTCAGCGCTTGTTTCTTTCCATTCCTGGCTTTCTTTCAGCTGATTCAATTTATCGATCAACTCTTGCTTTTTGTTCGCAACGGCATCAAAACTACCTTTCAAACCATCAAAGAATGCTTTCTTCTTTGTAAAGAATTCATCACATTAAGCGCGGAATTGTTTCCATACTTCTTCGTTTTCTTTACGTGGTCCGAAACCAATTTTCTTCCAAGCTTCCTGCAATTCTAGTAATTGTTTGGTAGTTGCATCCCACTCTTTTGTTGAAGAAACATGAAGGTCTTTCACCAAATCTTGCGCCTTTTGAGCAAGTTCTTTCTTTAGTTCAAGATTTGAAGTTAACTCGGAACGTTTCTCTTCATAAAATCCGTGAATTCGCGTATACGTTGCGCGAACAGCATCCCAATAAGCCGTTTTCAAGTTTTCCCACTCTTCGTTGCGAACAGGACCAATTTCGTCCCACTCATTCTGAAGTGCTTTCAACGCATGTTCAACATCTTTAATCTGGTCAACTGACAATAACTGCTGAATACGTTGAATAACGTCCAATTTCAATTGTTCATTACGATGTAAATCGTGTTCGCGTAATTCACGGTAAATTTTAATATGGTAGAAGAATGTTTCTAACAAACGAGAATATTCCGACTGGATTTCCTGACGTTTCTCACGCGTGATGTCACCCACTTCTTTCCATTGTTCATGGATTTCTTTGTAAGCAGCAAGAGCAGCACCAATGTTCTCCTCTTTTTCTACCACTTCTCTAAGTCGAGCTATTAAACTTTTCTTACGACGCAGGTTTGCTTCTTCAGCGTCTTGCTTAATACGAAGTTGTGCAGCACGTTTTTCGCGGTACTGACCCAACAATTCGTAAAAGGCATTGCGCACTTCATCCACAGGTTTTTCCATAGGTTCTTCACCTTTTTCCTGTGCATCAAGTTGCGCGACCTGAAACTTACGATCTTCCTCCAAAAGAAGATCTTCCATTTGCGTACGTAATTCCGCGATTTCGCGTGCAACAGCCAACGCATCTTCTTGCGCAGCTAAAGCTTGTAGTTGTTCTAATAGAGCCGACTTATCCATTTTTTATTCTTTTAGTTCAAAGGTTTAAAAAGTTCAAAGGATCAAATACTAAAGTTGAACCATTTGAACTCTTTGAACAATTTTATCTTTATCCAATAACTGGATTCATTTCATAATTTGTCAATGCAACTAACTGTTCAATTCGTGCATCAACATCTTCTTTTGTGATCTCAAGCAAACGCTGAGTTCCAAATTTCTCTACACAGAAAGATGCCAAAGCTGAACCAGCGATAATTGCACGTTTCATGTTTTCAAACGAAATATCGTCACTTGCGGCCAAATATCCAATAAATCCACCTGCAAATGTGTCACCAGCACCTGTTGGATCGAAAACAACCTCCAAAGGTAAAGCCGGAGCAAAGAACACTTTTTCGTCCTGGAACAATAACGCTCCGTGTTCACCTTTCTTAATTATCAAGGTTTTTGGACCCATTGAGCGGATCACTTTTGAAGCAGTCATCAAAGAATATTCTCCTGAAAGCTGACGTGCTTCTTCATCATTCACGATCAAAACATCAATCAATTTCAATGTTTCTTTCAAATCATCAAGAGCAATGTCCATCCAGAAATTCATTGTATCCATTGCAATCAACTTTGGACGAGTTGTTAAACGCTCGATAACCATACGTTGTACGGCAGGAGCCAGGTTTCCTAACATCAAATATTCAGCACCTTGGTAGCTATCCGGAATGATTGGATCAAACGTTTCCAATACGTTCAACTCAGTAACTAAAGTATCACGACTGTTCATGTCGTTGTGGTAACGTCCTGACCAAAAGAATGTTTTTTCACCTTTTTTAATTTGAAGACCTTCTTGCTTAACTCCACGAGCAGCCAAAGTATCCAATGTTTCCTGAGGAAAATCTTCTCCAACTACAGAAACGATACGTTGATCTTTTACAAAATTTGAAGCTGAAAGAGCGATGAAAGTTCCTGCTCCACCAACAATTTTATCGGTTTTCCCGAAAGGTGTTTCAATGGCGTCGAATGCTACGCTACCTACTGTTACTAAACTCATAATTTTTGAATATGGTACAAAAGTAGTTAATAGTGAATAGAAAGCAGAAAACAGAGAACAGGAAATGTAAGAATAAATTGAACAATCTGATTCCTAATCTCTATTCTCTGTTCACTAATCACTAATTTTGTAGAATGGATTACGCCTTAGAATTACGCTATCAACATTTGGTAAGAGAACTTTCGAAAACTTTCGGGGAAGGAATCGATCTTCAGATATTGCTGTTCCTTATAGGAGTTGAAGAACTGGGGAAAGGGTTCCAGACATTCAAGAAACATGAGAAAACAGATTTGATGCACATTGCTATTTGCACCATTTTGGAACCTTATGGTTACTACGAATTTATTGGTAAAGACAAGGACGAATGGCCACATTTTGAATTGAAGAAGGAATTACCACCATTATCAGATGCTGAGCAACAAGAATTCATGAAGGGTGCTATAGTTGAGTATTTCGAACATCACGGGTATTCTACGGTTCACTTGCAACCATAAAAATAGACTAAAGACCTAAGACCGCTTCGCTAAAAGAGAAAAGACTGAACTCTTATTTTAAGACCAATCGAGTCTTTTATCTTTCGTCTCAAGTCTTGTTTTTTCGTGTTAACAAATCTAAAACCCAAGGGCACGAAGAACACGAGGCTAATCCCCGATAACTTCTCTTATTAACGATTTTTATCTTATGAATACGTAAGGAAGGCTCTACATCTCAAACGGCTAGTCGGAATTATGCTATATTTGTTACTCTTAAAAAAAAGAATAAATGGATTTCTGGGTACGCGCCGCACAACTATTATTATCGCTTTCAATACTTATCGTTCTTCACGAATTTGGTCATTTTATCGCCGCAAGGGCTTTTAAAACGCGAGTTGAGAAGTTTTATCTTTTCTTCGATTGGAAATTCTCTTTATTGAAAAAGAAAATTGGTGATACTGAGTGGGGAATTGGCTGGATCCCATTGGGAGGTTATGTAAAAATCTCCGGAATGGTTGATG
This sequence comes from uncultured Fluviicola sp., assembly GCA_965650275.1. Taxonomy (GTDB): domain Bacteria; phylum Bacteroidota; class Bacteroidia; order Flavobacteriales_D; family Crocinitomicaceae; genus Fluviicola. The sequence goes on from CBFGNV010000001.1 coordinate 85,435, forward strand.
AATCAATGGATACAGAGCAATTGGCTAAGCCAGCTGAACCATGGGAATTTCGTGCTAAACCAGCTTGGCAGCGTTTGATCATTATGCTTGGTGGAATTATCGTTAACGTAATTGTTGGATTCTTCCTTTTCATTATGGTGACATACGTTTGGGGTGAGGATAAGATTGACCAGTCAAAATTATCTGCCGGAATAGCTGTTCATCCTTACATGGAACAATATGGTTTCCGTTCAGGAGATAAAATCCTTGAAGCTGACGGGGAGAAAGTGACGAATTTCGTGAATATCGGAAAAGAGATCTTGCTTTTCGATGCGAGAAACTTCAAGGTTCAACACAAGGATGGCAAAATTCAAAATATTACGCTTCCTGAAGGTATTGGCAAAAAAATGTGGTATGCAGGAGCAGAAGAGAGCACATTCTCATTCAGAGCTTTTTCTGGTCCGATTGATTCTGTTGTTAAAGGAAAAACAGCTGACAGAGTAGGCTTGAAAAAGGGTGATAAAATCCTTGCTATCAACAACACTCCTATTTTATATCATGATCAAATAACTCGTGAATTGTACTTCAACAAAAAGAAAACTGTTGAGTTCACTATTAAACGAAAGGGTGAAGAAATCACGAAGAAAGCATTTGTAGGTGCTGATGGCAAACTGGGTGTACAATTTCATCAGAATATAACTCCAGATACTGCTTCTGTATATACTGATTATTATGGATTTGGTAAAAGTGTTGGTGTTGGAATGACCCGAGGCACAAAACAAGTCATTGGAAACATTACTCAGTTCAAATATGTGTTTACCGCTAAAGGTGCTGATTCTGTTGGTGGTCTGGGTTCCATGGGTAAAATGTTCCCTCCAGTTTGGGATTGGCAGGTTTTCTGGGGAATGACTGCGTTCCTTTCCATGATGCTGGCGGTAATGAACTTACTTCCTATTCCAGCTCTTGATGGAGGACATGTAGTTTTCTTAATCTACGAAATGATTACGCGTAAGCCGGCACCACAACGTGTTTTGGAAATTGCACAATACGCAGGAATTATCATTCTTCTTGGATTGATGCTGTACGCAAACGGTAAGGATCTATTATCAGTATTTGGATAAAACATGAAGATTTTTCTCTCAATCGTATTTGCTTCATTTGCGCTTAGTGTAAGTGCTCAACTGAAAGCTGCAACTGTTACTTATGACATTAACGTTGAAAGCGGAATGGAAGACAACGCTTTTGGAATGGAAATGATGAAAGACGCTGAAATGATTGCAACTTTCGACTCGAAAAACAACAGCGTAAAAACCACTATGGGGCCTTTCATGACATCTCAAACAATTGTACAGCGTAAGAAAAAGAAAGCTGTAACTCTTATGGATGCTATGGGGACCAAATACGGCGTGAGTTTTAGTTTAGCTGAATTGAAAAAACAAAATACAGCCACAGCAACCTTAGTTGAAACGGGTGAAACGAAAGTAATTTTGGGATACACATGCAAAAAAGCAACATTCGTTGCAGAAGGCGGTTTATCGACAGGTGAAGTTTGGTACACAACGGAAATTAAAGCAAACATGGACGGACAACAATTTTTCAGTATTACCACCAAGGGTTTTATTCTTGAAGAATTGTCGGTTACAAACGGTGTGAGTTTGCGTATTACTGCAAAAAACATCAATCCCGAGCCTGTAAATGCAGAAACATTTTCCTTAACTATTCCGGAAGGATATAAGGTAATGACAGCTGAGGAATTTGGGGCAATGCAAGGGACAAACTAGTTTTTTAAACACATAGTTCACACAGAAAAGGCATAGGCACATAGTCTTAAAATTATAGGACCATGTAAACAAGAAACAAAAAAGACCATTCATACTCCGAATGGTCTTTTTTTATGTTTTGAAATTAACTTTGCTTCGATGTGAATCAGCTATGTGTACTATGTGTTTACATCTCTCGCACCTTCACAAATCGTTTCGTAAAGTTTCCTGAGTCTTTGAATAGATGAACTGTGTATGACCCAGCCGGAAGTCCATGCAGATCAACAGGAACATCGTGATTTCCTTTTTGCAATTGTTTTTCTGTAATCTCTTTTATCAACTTACCGTTAACATCACGAATTTGAATTGCCACAACCTCGTTTTCACTTTCAAAACGGATGGTTGTAGTATCTCCACAAGGATTCGGGTAAACCAAAATAGCCTTACTTTCTTCGTTCTCCTGGATTGACAAATTACAAGCATCTAATACCGGGAAGAAAGTTACAGTATGTTCAAACTGTGATTGGATTTCAGTTTCATCTGCACCAAACCAATCTCTCAATACTGAGGCATACACATCTCTAAAATCGATTTGCATTGGTAAACCTGCCTGATCAACGATTTGATCATCAATCACCGGGTTTGGACCTACTACTCCACCGCTAATACATGAGCCAAAAAGGAACAATGGAGCGGCATCACCATGATCGGTACCAAAACTTGCGTTAGACGCTACTTGTCGACCAAACTCAGAGAATGTCATACCGGCTACGCGCTGCTCAATTCCCAACAACATCAAGTCGTTTTGGAAAGCTGAAACCGCATCTGATACTTTTTTCAATAAACCTGCATGCGTTCCTAACTCCGGAGAACCATCAACAACCTGCGAATCGTGTGTATCGAAACCATTTACGTTTACCACGTAAACCTTCGTTTTCAATCCTCCAGAGATCATTTTGGCAACATCACGAAGCTGTAATGCCAGGTCATTATTTGTATCGTATTGGGTAGACAAAGTACTACCTGCAGCGTATGCAGCATTGATCTGATCTCCGTATTCATTCGCCATAGCAATGATCATGGACAAATATTCCATGTGCGAACCGTAATAGGTTCCATCATTGGTTTGCACCGTTTCCAATAAATTAAATGCGTCTGCAGGATTGGCAACCGATTGACAAAAGTTTGCCATCAATCCCTGACAAGTTGCGGAAACATCATACCCCATGCTAATAGCAAACGGATCGGGATATGTGGCATTCGGATAACTGTCCGGGAAATTTGGATATTCCTGATCCATGTGTCGACCTAGCCAACCAGTTGAAGCCTGATTGTCGATCAAACCACTTGTCCAAATGTCCATTGATCTAAAGTGTGATCGGTTTTGTTCAGGATAACCAACATTCTGAATCACTGATAATTTTCCATCGTTAAACATTCCGTGCATCCCAGTCATAGAAGGATGGAAAGCATTTGTTGGTGAAATATTCAGCAACTGATTTTCCGGAATCAGAATGTTCTGACGTTGAATAACCAAATTATCATATTGATCTAATGGAATCACCGTACTTAAACCGTCATTTCCACCGTTCATTCGGACCAAAACAAGTACTCGGTCTTCCAATGATTTCGACACTTTAAACAGTTCTTTAGAAACCGTTCCATAATTCAAATTTTTCAAAAGCAAGGGCGCGCCTACTGAAGCAAGACCCACCGATTGTAAAAAGTTTCTTCTTTTCATATTCAATTTTTTGTGGGTAAACTATATCGTTTGAAATTGTGGTAATTGGAACAAACGGTAAAGTGTAAACTCTACGCGCTGACGAACCGGTGTACTTAGTGTTGTATTTCCAGGATCAGCTATGTAATCGTTGTATTGCACTGTCCACTCAAAATCTGGTTGACCATTACAAAGAATCGCTTTCAACATTAACTTTGTTGCTGCTGAAACACCTTTTGGTGTAAAAACAGTGATCATATCGTCAATTACAGCAACCGGATCTGAAGGAAGTGAAAGTCCATTCAAAAAATTCAAACAATCTAACTTGAAGAAATTACTGTTTACCTGAATTCCGTTTGTAACTGTAAGGAACGCTCCGATATCAAAGCGCAGCTTAATGTAACTTGAATTCGCCCAAAGCTTAGAATACGATGGTGTTTGGTAGTAAGCGGTCCAGCCCCCAACACTTGGAGGTGTAAAGTAATCCATTCCCAAGGTTGCAGCTGCATAATAAATGTTCAGGTACATCTCATAGTTTGTAGCCAAATCATAGTTCGGAACTGAACCCGTAACATTGATCATTGAGAACAAACATTCCAACGGATTTTTAATAATCGCGCCACGAACCGACATATCGTAAAAATGCTCACTTTTCAGCAATTCATCTAAAACAGGTTCAATCTGGAAACCATTTGCAACCAATGTTGCCGCCATATCAGCAATTACAGTGGTCTCAACCGTAGCTGTCAAATCATAGTTTACAAACCAACGATATATCTTACGGCAAATGTGTTTTGCGAATTCCGGATGATTGAAGATAATATCTACATATGCGTCAACTTCTGCAGCCAATTGATTCGTTAAGCTGGCATTACCAAAATAAGCAGAAAGTGTTTTTGTGCCCGGATCGTGAAGGATCGGTGTAAAGGTTGCATTCGGTCCTTGCGTGGTAGAGCTATATAGATCTGATACAATGTAACCAGAAAGAATTCGCGCTCCCGCAGCAATATCAGCTTCAGTATAAGTAGAATAATCTCCCGGACCAATTTGCGGACCTTTACCAACTGTGTACAATTCCAACAATTCACGCGAATAATTCTCATTAGGCGCAAAGTAATTGTTCGATGACCCGTTTAGGAAAATCAACATCAGTGGATTTACAGAAATGTCTTTGATCAATTGCTTGAAATCTCCAAGACAATTGGTTCTGACCAATTCCATATATTGATATACTGCTTTCGCTTCTGAATTGGCATCAACTCCAAAGTGATTGATCCAGAACAGACACATTTTCTCCTGAATGGTCATGGTGGGTTGATTACACTGCTGCATAATCCATGCTGCACCACTTGCACGTCGAGCATTATCCGTTGGTTGTTGGTTACTTGATGGATACAAGGAGTTTACCCAAGTTGTTCCGAAAGGAGCAACTGCTTCATCAGGAGAATACGTTAGAGGAAATGTTTGAGCAGGAAGTGTTAATAATGTTGCAACTGTTGCATTCATTCCATCAGTAACTGCTTGCTGAATTTGGGCATACGTTGCACCAAACATGGTTCTTCGCAATAAATGCGCAGCAGTAGCCGTATTCCAGGTTCCCGTATAAGGCGTAAGGCTTAAGGACACGGGTTGGAGAACATCTGTTATCATAGTTCTAGTATAATTAGCGACTCAATTTAAAAAAAATATTTGACTCACGAATTGAACTACGATTATCGAGACTGATTCAATGAATATTTAACGTGTATTTAGGGTTTTGAGAGAAATTGAATGTTTCGTTTCAAGCCTTCGAACTTGGTTCGTTTAACGGCACTCTTTCGAAACAATTCCTGATAAATCTCTTCAGTGAGATCGTTCCAATCTGAAGTCGACATAGACAACAAGCCCTCTCGTGGTTGAAAACGCGGTTCATTATGAGAACTGGAGAATCTGTTCCACGGACAAACATCCTGACAAATATCGCAGCCGTAGATCCAATCGCCCATTTTCCCTTTAAATTCACTTGGCAATTGATCTTGTCGAAGTTCAATAGTGGCATATGAAATGCATTTGGAACCATCAACGATATAGGGTTGAGGAATTGCATCAGTAGGACAGGCATCGATACATCTGGTGCATGTTCCACAATAATCACGAATAGCCGAATCGGGTTCAATATCCAAATCACAGATCCATTCTGCCAAAAAATAGAACGATCCGGCTTTGGGATGAATGAGATTGGAATTCTTTCCAACCCAGCCTAAACCGCTCTTTTGCGCCCAGGCTTTCTCGAGAACAGGAGCGCTGTCGACAAAAACCCGACCTTCTATATTTCCGAATTCAGCTTTCACATCAGTTACAAAAGCACGAAGTTTATCCTTGATCACCTGATGATAATCCTCACCATAAGCGTATTTGGAAACCTTGAATCCGTCAACGTCAATTTCCTGACTTGGAAAATAATTGTACAAAAAAGAAATAACCGATTTTGCTCCCGGAACAAGTAGCCGTGGATCAAGACGCATGTCGAAATGATTGTTCATATAAGCCATTTCGCCCTGCATGGATTTATTGAGCCAATTGGTTAATCGCGGTGCTTCATCTTCCAGAAATTCAGCTTTAGAAAATCCCACGCTAAAGAAGCCATGCTGAACGGCCAATTCTTTAATTCGCGATTTCATTTCTGTTTTATTCATAACGATTGTGTTAGAACAATCCGCCCTGACTGAAATTTTGGAGATATCCCAAGTGCTTGTATGCCTTTTCGGTGACTTTACGTCCGCGCTGCGTACGCATCAAAAATCCTTCCTGAATCAGGAAAGGTTAATACACTTCTTCAAGTGTTCCGGCATTCTCCCCAATTGCGGTTCCAATAGTTGACAAACCAACTGGTCCGCCATTGAATTTATCGATCATCGTTCTAAGGATGCGAATATCCATTTCGTCTAAACCGCATTTGTCGACACTCAACGCATCAAGTGCCAGATGTGTAATTTCAGGAGATATTGTTCCATCGCCCTTCACCTGAGCAAAATCGCGCACACGACGAAGAATGGCATTTGCAATACGCGGTGTTCCACGACTTCTTCCTGCAATTTCAAATGCAGCCCTTTCGTCTATTTCAATGTCGAGTAAAGAAGCAGATCGTTCAACGATCATACTGAGCGTTTTCACGTCGTAATACTGCAAACGACTATTGATACCAAAACGTGCGCGTAAAGGCGCTGTAAGTAATCCTGAGCGCGTTGTTGCACCAATTAAGGTAAATGGATTCAAAGCAATCTGAACCGTTCTTGCATTCGGACCTGAATCAATTAAAATATCGATCACATAATCCTCCATTGCCGAATACAGGTATTCTTCAACGACCGGACTTAAACGATGAATTTCATCAATGAACAAAACATCACCGGCTTCAAGATTGGTCAATAAGCCAGCTAAATCACCAGGTTTATCCAAAACAGGACCACTTGTTACCTTGAAACCAACACTCATTTCATTGGCAATAATGTTCGCCAGAGTGGTTTTCCCCAATCCGGGAGGCCCATGCAAAAGCACGTGATCAAGTGGTTCATTTCGTTGCTTCGCGGCCTGAACAAATATTTGAAGATTGTCAACTACTTGTGGTTGTCCGGCAAAGTCATTCAATTTTTTCGGACGCAGTACTTTATCATAGTCTTTTTCCTGACTATTTACTTCTGATCTGTAATCGAATGATTCTTCTTCCATGCGGGGTTAAAGTTACAAAATTAAGATGTCCTTTTTAAAACACATAGAGACATAGTTTTTCCACATAGACACATAGAACGAATGTCAAACTGAGTGAAAACGACGCCAGGAGTTTTAGTATCGAAGTTGGCATGAGTGATGAAAACAAAAAATCCCTCTGAAGAACCAAAGGGATTTCGAAGATTAGATAATCCTTTATTAATATCTGCCACCAAATCGTGATCTAATGATAGAATAGTTCATGTACCTTAATTCGTACAATTGCATAAGACTCAGACTTAAAGCCGAAAACTGATCAAATGTAGACTTTGAATCAGAAAGATAGGTATTCATATCAGAAGCTAACACAGTAAAATCGGTATATAACTTTCTAACGATTTCCAAATCATCAGGAGCAATTCGACTATTCTGACAAGCGACTGACAGTTTTTTGTTGAAGCCTTCCAAGTTACGTACATCTTCCATAGTTAAATTCGGATCACTGAAACTACAAGATTGTTCTTGGTATGAATTACTAGTAACTAAACCAGTAATCACAGTCCCTCTTAATTCAATTAAATTCTCAATTACCTTTTTTACTTGTACCTGATCTATTTCCGATGTTAGATCCTTTTTCTCTCGCAATTCTAACAAGTCAAAATCAATTGGCATTGTTGAGTTCGGATATCCCTTGTCAATAGCATTAGCATTCAAGTGAGACTTCATTACAGATAAACGCAAAGCATCAATTTGCTTAACGGTCTCGGCATATGCCATTTCACATGATTTTGCTGCAGCATAGTTCGGTTTGAATCGTTTTTGAGCACCCGGATCCATTGAACGATCGAGGGACATTTCTTTCAATTCAGATAGCTTCGCTTCTCCACTATAGTAGTTCGATTTTAAATTCTTTTGCAAACCGTAAGCTACGTAATAAGAAACTCCGCTGTTATTATCGCTGTCTTGGGTTGAATCATTGGTACAAGATCCTAAAAAGAGAGCAAGCAATAATACATTTAAGGTAGTTTTCATAAATAAGTTTTGACGAAAATAAAAAACCCTGATGAATATCATCAGGGTTTTTCTATATCCTATTAAAAATCTTAATGATCTTCTTCTCCGTCTGCTAACGGAACAGTTTGAGGAATGTAATCCTCTTCTGCCCCAGGCTTAGAGTAATCATAAGGCCAACGGTGAACTTCCGGAATAGCTCCAGGCCAGTTTCCGTGAATATGCTCTACCGGAGTAGTCCACTCCAATGTATTCGCTTTCCAAGGGTTTTGTACTGCTACTGGTCCACGGAAAATACTGTAGAAGAAGTTGAATAAGAAAATCAACTGTCCAACTGCAGCAATAAACGCGAATACAGTAATGATTTGGTTCAAGTCAGCGATCATTTCACCAGATGAATTGTTGAATCCTGTTTGATCCTCCATATTTCCGTAAACGGAGTAGTCGTAGTAACGACGAGGTGCTCCAGCCAATCCAACAAAGTGCATTGGGAAGAATACTCCGTAAGCTCCAACGATCGTTACCCAGAAGTGAGCGTAACCTAAACGTGTGTTCAACATACGTCCGTACATTTTCGGGAACCAGTGGTAAACACCGGCGAACATTCCGAATACAGCAGACATACCCATTACAATGTGGAAGTGAGCTACAACGAAATACGTATCGTGAATTGCGATATCCAAAGCTGAATCGGCAAGGATGATACCTGTAACACCACCAGTGATGAACGTAGAAACCAATCCAATTGAGAACAACATTGCCGGAGTATAGATGTTGGATCCTTTCCAGATAGTTGTGATGTAGTTAAACACTTTTACAGCTGAAGGAATTGCAATCAACAATGTAGTAAATACGAATACAGAACCTAAGAACGGATTCATTCCCGTCATAAACATGTGGTGACCCCAAACGATGAATGATAAGAATCCAATTGCTAAGATAGAACCAATCATTGCGCGGTAACCGAAGATTGCCTTACGAGAGTTGGTTGCGATAATTTCTGATGTTAATCCTAAAGCCGGAAGAAGTACGATATATACCTCAGGGTGACCTAAGAACCAGAATAAATGCTGGTAAAGAATTGGTGAACCACCATGGTTCTCTAACATTTCAGATCCAACAATGATATCAGAAAGGTAGAACGATGTTCCAGCCAAACGGTCCATTGTTAACAACAACGCTGCAGAAAGTAATACAGGGAAAGAAAGTACACCAAGGATTGCTGTTACAAAGAACGCCCAAATTGTTAATGGCATACGTGTCATCTTCATTCCTCTTGTACGCAAGTTCAAGATCGTTACGATGTAGTTCAAAGATCCTAACAATGATGATGCAATGAAAATTGTCATTGAAATCAACCAAAGTGTCATCCCTTCTCCGGATCCATCAATTGCATCAGGAAGAGCTGATAACGGAGGATAAACTGTCCAACCAGATGACGCAGGTCCTGTTTCAATAAACAACGAGTACGTCATAATAATTGAAGACAACATAAAGAACCAGAACGACAACATGTTCAAGAAACCAGAAGCCATATCACGTGCACCAATTTGCAACGGAATAAGCAAGTTCGAGAATGTTCCTGACAAACCACCTGTTAAAAGGAAGAATACCATGATTGTACCGTGAATAGTAACCAATGCCAAGTACATTGATTCCTTCATTACTCCTCCCGGAGCCCATTTCTCACCTAAGAAAAATGACAAGAAATCGCTTTCTTCACCTGGCCAAGCCAATTGAACACGGAATAACAATGATAAAATCATTGCGATTACCCCCATGAAAACAGCAGTTATTAGGAACTGCTTCCCGATCATTTTATGATCCTGGGTGAAGATATACTTTGAAATAAAACCTTCTTCATGGTGATGATGACCATGAGCGTCGTGATGTGCGTGTGCTTCGTGAGCTGCCATGATTTTATTTTTTTACTGTTGTATTAAAAATTATTTCGTTTCAGTTGCTGGTGCCATCGGATCAGTTAAAGAATCCGCAGTTGTTGCTACAGTGTCTTTTTTCTCTTCTTTCGGCTTGTACAATGCGTATGAGTTCTTGAATGTTTTACAAACATCCTTCGCTGCAGGATTCAATTTAGAAACTTTCTTATACCAAGCAGCATAAGCTTTCTTATCCAATACAACTACCATCAACTTCATTTTGTAGTGAGAAGATCCACAGATCTTGTTACACATCAATACGTAATTGAATTTCTCGTCGTGCATTTTCACTTTCATTTCCTTCGTAGTGATCGTAGGCTTGAACTTGAAACGAGTAGTCATACCCGGAACAGTGTTCATTTGAGCACGGAAGTGAGGGAAATATGCAGAGTGAATTACGTCTTTAGAACGGAAGTTGAATTCAACTTCACGGTCAACACAAAGGTACAATGTATCATTTGCTCCGAAAACGATATCGTCCATTGCAGCTTTATCAGCGGCTTTATTATGACGAGCTCTCATTTGGTAAAGCAAACGAACCAAACGCTCCTGACGACCAAGATTCAAAATCATCTTAGCACGTGTTTTAGGATCAGGGAACAACATTTTGTTATTCAATCTTGTTTCCAAATCTTTGATTCCATTAGCACCCATTTCCATTGAATCGATTGCATTCTGAATTGTTTCAGTTGTCATCAATGCCAAAGGATTGTTACCATTTGTCAATTTGTAATCGAAGCTTCCCAATTTGTTGTCATCTCCTGCCAAACGAACTGTCCAGTCGAATTGTTTAGAGTATAACTCAATTCGTTGTGCTTCTTTATCAGCATCTGAAGTTTGCTCATTCCATGAGATCAAACCAAGGATGATAATTACAGCCAACACCAAAGCAGGAATAACTGTCCAAACCAACTCTAACTTGTTTGAGTGCGGGAACCAATTAGCTTTTACGCCTGGTTTGCGAACATATTTGAAAGCAAATACGAACAACAAGAGATTCGTTAAGAAGAATACTGCGATAATTATCACGAAGTTCAGGTTCAACAACCAGTCAGTTGCAGCACCGCTTTCAGAAGCAGCCTCACCACGACCAGTCCAACCATATTTCAACATCAACCAAATGAAACCACCGAACATGAACATCATGAACGCCAATAACAACGTTGCGTTTAAACGGTTATCACGATTTGGAATATCTTCCTCGCGTCTACCATTCAATTTAGAAGACAACTCGTACAAGCGCACCAACTGCGTAATTGCGAGTACTCCTAAAATAACTACTATTAATATAATAAGCTTTGTCATCGTATTACTTTTTCAGCTATTCGTTATTAGAATTCGTGATGAATACTTTCGTCCAAGAACGGGTGATTCACCGGTGTGAGTGGAGCCTTCGTCAGATTAGTAAGTATAACTCTGATAAAGATTCCCAAGAACAATACTGCCATTCCAATTTCCAAGAAACCGATGAAAGCATGTGTTCCCATAGAACCACCCATAACCATAATGTATGCATCTGTCCAGTGTCCTGCGAAGATGATCAAACCAACTGCTGTTAAAACTCCAGCATGACGTTTTGCATCTCTCGACATCAACAACAACATTGGGAATGCGAAGTTGATAAAGAACATTAAGAAGTACATCAATTTGTAGTGATCAATTCTTGTTTTGTAGTAAGTAACCTCCTCAGGAATGTTAGCATACCAAATCAACATGAATTGAGAGAACCATAAGTAAGACCACAAGAATGAAGTTGCAAATGTCCATTTCGCTAAATCGTGGATGTGGTTTTCGTTTACTTTCGGCAAGTAACCTAACTTTTTCAAGTAAAGCGTTAAACAAACCATTACGATCATTGCAGAACACCACATTCCAGCAAATACATACCATCCGAACAATGTAGAGAACCAGTGTGCATCAATTGACATGATCCAGTCCCAAGATGAAGTACATACGAATACTGCGAAGTAAACTAAGAATAACGCTCCACGCTTGTAGTTCTTGAAGTGAAGATCTGTTCCACCTACTTTATCTTCTTGCAATGAACGCTTTCTGAAACCATTCCAGAAAATGATGTAAACCCCAATGTAAACGATAGTTCTCAACCAGAAGAAACCTTTGTTCAAGTAGAACGCTTTTCCTTCCATGATCTCGTCACCTTTCGTATGAGCAGTATCCATCCAAGAGTAAACTCCACCTCCATTATTCAATGTTAGAAGAAGTAATACTAAAAGCAAGAACGATGCTCCCCAAGGAATATAACCAGTTACAGCCTCAATAATTCTTTTTACTGATGCGTACCATCCTGTTTCAGTTGCATATTGTAGTGTTAGGAAGAACATAGCCCCCATTCCAATTCCGAAGAAGAAGAAACTATCAACAAGCAAATTCGCCATTACGCGTTGACCAAGCATATCACCATTGTGGTGGTTAAGTTCGCACAACACGCCTAAACCGATTCCGATAATTCCGATTGCCATCAGAACTATGGTTAATGTTTTAGCTTTCGATGTTATTTTGAATTCCATTTTTATATGATTTTCTATCGGTTTAGCAATTATTTAGTTGGTACTGTATCGTTAGCCATTACAGCACTCCACATTGGTTTACCCGCGGCATCAAACTTTCCGTAGTTCTTATCTTGCAATTGCTTGATGTAGTGAACTAAGGTCCAGATTTCTTTCTTGTTCAACAATGAGTTGTGAGCACCCATCATGTTTTTACCGTAGTAAATAGAGTAGAACATTTGTCCTTCTGCAATTGACAAGTTTCCGAAGTCTGCAGCTCCCGAATAAGCTCCTGATTGAACCATTGGTCCGTTACCATCACCTTTTTCACCGTGACAATGCTTACAATTGATAGTGTACAACATTTTACCCTCTGCAAAAAGCGCAGTAGCACTTGCAGCATCTGTAATTTTCAACGGGTTCATATCAGAGATAGCAGCCAAATACTCAGCATCTTTGCTTAAAGAACGATCCCATCCGTACAAACCGTGTGATTGATTTGCATCAACAGCTGGTTTTCTCCAGTAAGGCAACATAATGTTTACCGTAGCCGAATCTGTTCCCCAGTAAGGAATTGTATACTTAGGCGGAACCAAAGACGATCGGATTAATTTCTGATCCTCATTAATTCTTCCTTTTACCTCTGCGTAATCCACGTATGGCTCAATTGCTGGAGAACGATACATGTCTGGCATGTATTCCAACCCCGGACTATCTGGATCAGATGTACAAGCAGTCGCCAAAAGCGCTACCACTGAAATCTGTGCAAATACCTTGAACTTAATTTTCATCTCTATTTTCTTTAAAATTGATCTGCCTAAGGCGGACGGATCTAATTATTAAATTTCTTTTTGATCGATCTCGATCACTCCCGTTTCATTCAACATTGCCAACAACTCATCAGCGCTATGACCATGGTTATCAGAAGTGCGGATTTCCATTACAAACTTATCATCCGTAGTACGTGGATCCGGATTTGACGCCGGCATACCTGGAAGTGTTTTATTCAACAATAAGTATGTAATTGCCATTCCGTGAGCAGCACACAATACAGTGAACTCAAATGAAATTGGAATAAACGCCAATACATTATCTAAGTATGACTCATTTGGTTTACCACCAATGTTCATCGGCCAATCTTCAATCATGAAGTAACGCATACCAATTGTTGCCAACATAGTTCCTGTAAGTCCATACAAGAAAGCCATGATTCCCAAACGAGTATTTTTCACTCCGATGATCGGATCAATTCCATGAATTGGAAAAGGTGAAAATACTTCAGCAACTTTAACACCTTTAGCTACCAACTTCTTTGCACCATCCTTTAGTACATCGTCGTCGTCATACATTGCATAAATTACTTTGTCTGCCATGTCTTCTATTAATGATTGTGAGTATTATCGTGATCATCGTGTCCATGACCATGACCATTTTTAGCAAAATAAGGGTGAACCGGAGCGGTATCGTTCTTAAATGATTCACCTGATGATTTCAAGATTGTTTTCACCTCATTCAAAGCCAATACAGGGAAGAAACGGGCAAACAATAAGAAGAATACAAAGAACAAACCTATCGTTCCAATATATACACCTAAGTCAATGTGACTTGGGAAGTGCATAGACCAAGAAGATGGAAGGTAATCTCTGTGAATTGAAGTAACGATAATTACATAACGCTCGAACCACATACCGATGTTTACAACAATCGAGATGAAGAATGTAAACAACAATGAACGACGTAACTTTTTGAACCACATCAACTGAGGAGAGATAACGTTACATGTCATCATCGCCCAGTATGCCCACCAGTAAGGACCAGCAGCACGGTTAATGAATGCGTATGCTTCGTATTCTACACCTGAGTACCAAGAGATGAACAACTCTGTAATGTATGCAGTACCTACAATAGATCCTGTTACCATGATTACGATGTTCATGTACTCCACGTGTTTTGTGTGGATATATGCTTCCAACTTCATTGCTTTACGCATTACAAGAAGAAGCGTTTGTACCATGGCAAATCCTGAGAATACCGCTCCCGCTACGAAATACGGAGGAAAGATAGTGGTATGCCATCCTGGAATTACCGAAGTAGCAAAGTCAAATGATACAATAGAGTGTACCGAGAATACTAGTGGAGTTGCAACCCCAGCCAATACTAATGATACCAATTCGAAACGATTCCAGTGCTTAGCACGACCAGACCATCCGAAAGAAAGAATAGAATACATCTTCTTTGGAATCGGTTTTTTAACACGGTCACGGATAGTTGCGAAATCAGGGATCAAACCAATGTACCAGAATACTAACGAAACTGAAAGGTAAGTCGAGATCGCAAATACGTCCCATAACAACGGTGAGTTGAAGTTAACCCAAAGTGAACCGAAGTGGTTTGGTAATGGAAGTGTCCAGTAACCTACCCATAAACGACCCATGTGAATTAACGGGAACATACCTGCCATGAATACCGCGAAAATGGTCATCGCCTCTGCAGAACGGTTAATCGCCATTCTCCATTTTTGACGGAACAATAACAACACGGCTGAGATTAACGTACCGGCGTGACCGATACCTACCCACCATACGAAATTGGTAATATCCCAAGCCCATCCAATGGTTTTGTTCAATCCCCATGTTCCAATACCTGTTCCTAATAGGTAAAGAATACATCCTACTCCGTATAACCCAACTACCAAGGCAATTCCAAAGAGAATATACCACATGCGCGGCGCTTTGTCCTCTATTGGCTTACAAACATCCTCAGTAATCTCATGGTACGTTTTATGACCTAAGATGAGGGGTTCACGAATTGCAGCTTCCTTATGCATCAGACTTTATTTTTAGCAATTAATGATTATTATTTCTTACTGTGTTTAGCGTGAGCTTCATGTTTCCCATGGTCTTCACCATGTTTTCCATGACTGCTGTGAGCCGCCGCATGTACTGCAGCTTCATGCTGAATTCCAGCCAACACTGCATTTTCTTCGTTACGTACTTTAACCTTGTACCAAACGTTTGGCTTAACACCAACTTCTTCCAATGCCTGGTAAGAACGTTTATCTTCTGAACTTTTACGAACACTAGATTTCACATCATTCCAGTCACCGAATACGATAGCTCCTGAAGGACAAGCCTCAGAACAAGCAGAGTTCAATTCGTTATCAAGAACTGATCTACCCTCTTTCTTCGCATCCAATTTAACAGATTGAATTTTCTGAACACAGAAAGAACATTTTTCCATTACCCCACGAGTACGAACTGTAACGTCTGGATTCAATACCATACGTCCTAAATCGTCTTGTGCAGGGTTAACTTCTGTAAACTTCTTGTAAGAAGGGTAGTTGAACCAGTTGAAACGACGTACTTTGTACGGACAGTTGTTAGCACAGTAACGTGTACCGATACAACGGTTGTATGTCATTTGGTTCAATCCTTCATTTGAGTGTGTTGTTGCAGCAACCGGACAAACCGTTTCACACGGAGCGTGGTTACACTGCTGACACATCATAGGCATGTGGATTACCTTCGGATTCATTGATGGCGTTTCAGCCTTGTCAAAGAACTCCATTTTGCTCACTTCAGCACGTTTCTTAGTGTCACGTGTTCCTGGAGCAGCTTCCATATCTGAAGCATAGTAACGGTCGATACGTAACCAAGCCATTTCACGACCACGACGTACCTCGTCTTTACCAACTACAGGAATGTTATTTTCAGCTTGACAAGCGATCAAACAAGATCCACATCCGAAACACTGGTTCAAGTCGATAGTCATTGCCCAACGGTGACCAACATCCTCAACCGGATGAGCATCCCATAAGTCAAACTCTTCGATTGCCACAGGACCTTCGTGTGTATGAATTACGTGTTTGTAATTGTAAGCGTCTTCAGTTTCTTTTTGGTAAGTTCCTAACGTTGTTTCACGAACAATCGAGTTACGAGCCATTGCTGTAGAATGGATTTGTGTAACCGCAATTGGATACAACTCACTACCTTCTTTAGCGATAGTACCTGTTGTATTGAAATCGTAAGAACCATTAGCGAATTCAACTAGGCGGTATGCATTCTTACCAACAGGAACTCTGTTTCCTTTTTCGTCAGTTTCGTGACCACCATATTGTTTTGTCTGGTAAGCTGCCTTACCAATTTTCTCATTTCCTTCACCACGTCCGTAACCAAGTGCGATACCAACAGTACCAGCAGCTTGTCCCGGAGATGGCATTACAGGTAACGTAATGCTTGAACTTCCAACTTTAACAGTTGCCATATTCAAACCATTCTCTTGATCGAAGTAAGTTGCATAACCACCAGCTTCCATTGTTTCAGGAGCCATAGTAATGTAGTTATCCCAAGTAGCCTTAGAAATAGGGTCTGCCATTTCTTGCAACCATGGGTTACCAGCGTGCTCACCAGTAGCCAAACCTGCTTTTTGGTAAAGAACAACTTCAAGAGCAGAAGACTTCGGCAATTTACCTGCAAGACCGTTTAACGCCGCTTCATTGAACATCAAGTTCAACGGTGTCAAAGGCGTTTCAAGCTCCATACAGCTATTGTGCACAGCAAATCCCCAGTAAGTACGGAAATCCGTAAATTTCGTTTGCTGAGGAAAACCGTAAAGCTCCCAGTTCTTAGCAATATAATCGTAAGCTACTGTTGAATCTTTTCCACCACGTTTCGCTTTGTGAGCCCAAACCAATACAGATTCCATTGCAGAAGCAGTATTGTGTAAAGGACGAATTGTTGGTTGCGCTAACGCGTAGTGATTTGTTTTCGGATTGTAATCCATCCAAGACTCCAACGCGTGAAGATCAGGTGCGATGAATTTACATTTTGACGCCGTTTCATCAGCATAAAGTGACATTGAAACAGAGAACATTCCCTCTAATTTCTCACCGAATGCTTTTCCATTTGGAAGTGAATAAACCGGGTTTGTTCCTAAGAAGAAAATTGCGCTTGGAGCATCTTTACTTCCTGCAATTACTTTAGCAGCAAGATCGTGCATCTTAGCATCTTCTGATTGGAACATATTGATTTCGTTCTCAAACTTGATCGTTTTACCGTAAGCTCCAAGAACTGAATTTAACTTATTTGTAAGGATTTGTACTGCAACATTGTTTGAACCACAAACGACAATAGAGTTTCCTTTAGAAGCTTTCAATGCTTTGTAAGCCTCATCAGCAACATCAGCAGCTTGTCCTTGCAACGAAGAAGGTGTACCCGTCTTCACTCCAAATTTTGCCAAAAGGTAAGCCAACACATTTGCCTGCTCACTTGGCTTGATCATACCACGGTAATCTGCATTAGATCCTGTGATAGACATATTTGATTCGAACTGGAAGTGTTTGCTCATCCACTCTCCATCCGGATTACGACGTTTACCGTAATCAGCAGAGAATGCATTTCCTAACAACCATGTTGACAAGAAATCAGCACCAATACTAACGATTGTTTTCGCTTCAGTGAAATCGTAATCAGGAATCATACGTTTCCCGAAAGACTTCGCATTTGCTTCACGCATACCGTTGTAAGAAACAGCATCGTATTGAACATGATTGAAATTCGGGTGAAGTCCTGGCATTCCTGTTGCCTCGTCAATTGTCTCTCCGTAAATAGAAGCAGACAAATCAACCAAAGCAGATGACAATGAAGGAGAAATAACTGTATTTGTTACGAATGCAACTTTACCTTTCGCCTTTTTAATGTCGTTCAACTTATTGTGAACAGCCTTATCTAAACCTTTCCAGTCTTCAGCTCCTTCAACATTCGTCAAACGCTCAGAATCATACAATCCTAAAACAGACGCAACGATTGGCGGAGTTAAAGCTCCTTGAGTAAATCCGTAATCACGGTTACCTTTAATAAAGATCGGACGACCTTCTCTTGTTTTAACAACAACGCTTGCGTATGCATTACCATCGTAATACGTTGATGCGTAATATGTAGCAACACCCGGTGTAACATTCTCAGGTTTGTTTACATATGGAATAGCTTTTGTTACGGGCGCCTCACAAGCAGCAACTGTTGCAGCAGCTACAGTGAACCCTAAGAATTTCAAGAAATCACGACGATCTGTTGAAGTTTCCTTCAAGTTCTCATCTCCTAAAAATTCATCAACAGTTACAGTCTGTGGAAATTCACGATCTCTTGCCTCAATGAAAGCTGGAGTTTGATTCAACTCATCAAGACCTTTCCAATATTTTTTTGACATAGCCATTTTCTTTAACTTCTACAAAGTGATTAATAGTGACATTTAGCACATTCCCAACCACCCATTTCTTTAACTGTTATCTTAATCTTACCGTTTTCTTCAGTCAAGATCTTGTTGTACAATTTCTTGTTCTTCAATAAACGCTTATGCATTTCAGTATAGTAAGCATTTCCTTTTGTATCCAAAGATCCATCAGCAACTGCTTTTTCAGCGTGACATTCGATACACCATCCCATCGTCAACGTTGCTTTCGTCAATGGAATGTTGTCTGCAACCTTGTTCAACTCAGCAACAGGAACTACACGAGCAGTTTCTTTTTGAGTTGTCATATCACCGTGACACTGCTTACAATCAACTCCACCAACAACTACGTGCTGAGAGTGGTTAAAGTAAACGTGATCAGGTAAAACGTGAACCTTGTTCCAAACGATTTCTTTTGTCTTTCCAGAGTATGTTTTAGTAGTTGGATTCCAACCAGCCGCTTCATAGATCTTAGCGATTTCCGGAACCTGAGCATCAGACCCTGTAATTTGCTTGTGACAGTTCATACAAACATTCACCGTTGGCAAACCAGCAGTTTTTCCATCGATAGCTGAATTGTGACAGTAACGACAGTCAATTCCGTTTTTACCAGCGTGAATATCGTGCGGGAATGCAATCGGTTGAGATGGTTGATATTCTTCCATGATACCGATTGAGTACAAGGACAAGAAGAAACAAACGATTAGAGAGATCGTAACAACCAATCCTCCGAATCCAACGTAACGTTTGTATTTCCAAGCCCAAGACTTGAACTCATCACTAAATGAGCGATCATCATTTACTGCTTTACCTTCTGAAGCCTTAGTTGCATTATTCAATTGACGGCGAACACCACCAACAGCCATAATGATTGCAACGAAGATACCTGCTAGAACGAACCAAACAAGAGAAAGACCTTCCTCTTCTTCTTCAGCTCCGGCAGCACCAGCGTCACCAGTAGCACCTGGTTTTGCAGGAGCCTCTTGTGCATCAACCCAATCAAAAATTGCATCAATCTCAGCTGTTTTCCCAGCTAATTCAGGGAAAGTTGACATTACTGCACCACGGGAAGCCATGATTTTCGCAGCGTATGGATCCGAAGCAGCTGCAGCGGCCTGATTCGACACCCAAAGGTAAAGAGATCCAGGTTTAGCTTTTCCTTCTTCCCATCTTTGACGAACGCCATAAAGTGCAGGTCCAGTTCCGTCTTTATGCGGCGCGTGACATGTTGCACACTTCGCTTTAAAAATTGCTCCACCGTCAATTTTCGCTGCATTAGCAGATGATGCGCCTAACACAAATACTGTGGTAAGAGCACCAATACACCATTGTTTTATACCTCTAAACATCTGATTATTAGATATTTTTGTTTCAAAAAGTTGTTGCAAAACCCACTCGAACACAGGTTTTAACGGTGGCAAATTTAAAAGAATAGGTACATTTCGTGACAGTTTTCTGACAAATAATGCCCTGTTGTTTTTAATTTAAAATGATTCTAAATAAACAATGGCTTTCACATTTCTTAACAAAGCCCTCTAAACCAACATCTAGCTAAAAAAAAGGCTTCATTTTTGCCTGTTGTAAATTCGCGAAAAGTCAAGTACTGGTTGCCAATCAGCAGGAAATTGTAAATTTGGAAAAGATTACCGGTGCTTCGAGTCACATCAGCGACTGGAAATCCATAAAATTAAAAGTAATGAAACGTCAATTTATCACCATTTTCGGATTACTCATCTCACTTTCTTCGTTTGGACAAGTAACGGTTAACAAAGACAGCAGAATTGATGGATTAGTAAAAATGCAAGGAACCCCAGTAGCTCCTGAAACAAGTGTTCAGATCAACGGTTACCGTGTTCAACTGGCATTTGATTCAGAAAAAGGAGTTGTTGATGATGCACGTTCAAAATTCAGCGCTCTTTACCCGAAAGTTGATACTTACGTGGAATTTAAAGCACCGCACTACTTTTTAAAAGTGGGTGATTTTAGAACTTATCTTGAAGCTGAGGAAATTAAGGCGAATACAGGTTCGTTGTTTCCTACGGCATTCATTGTGAAAGAGAAGATTAATTTGCCGAGAATAGACCAATAGCAGTCTTCGAGAGCCTCAGACTGCAACGAGAGAGCCTCAAGTTTATATTGATATCTGAATACTAATAGAAAATCCCCGGTCACTGAGGTTACTCGAAGTGCCGGGGATTTTTTATGCGTTATATTCGGTTAGTGAACCTGTCGAACTATTGCTTAATCCAACGAACTGTTTTTGTTGTTGAACCGTTGTTCAGGGTAATGATGTACATTCCCGGCACAATTGCCTTTGTTTGAATTTCAATTCCACCTTCCACTAAGGTAAACGGTGTGTTGATTACTCTTCCATCTGCAGAAACCAAAACAGCATTTGTTAAACCAAAATTCTCAGAAATATCAACCATTACGAAATCATTTCCTGGATTTGGAGATGCTGTGATCTCGAAGTATAGATCTTCATTTACTGACAAATAACCATCTACTCCATCACAGTTTTGATCAATTCCATCACCCAATGTTTCAGTTGCATCCGGATAAATCTGATCGTCGCTGTCATCACAATCACCACCTACGGAAACATAACCTACAGGTTGAGCACAATCAGAAACCATTGCATTCGAATTACCGAAACCGTCACTGTCAGTATCTTGATACCAAGCCACATTCAACAATCCTTCATCCGTGTTTCCGTCACAGTTGTTATCGATATTATCACAAATTTCAGCTGCATCCGGGTTGATAGTTGCATCAGTATCATCACAATCAAGGTTATTCGGAGAATATCCAACCTGGATAGCACATCCTAAAACAGGGCTGTTCGGATCACCGTACATATCGCCATCCAAATCTGCGTAATAAGTCACTGAAGGAGCTCCTACCATATTGTCAGAATCATCACAATCTACAGGAGAAGAAACCGGAATATGGTTAGCTGGTTGTGTACACGAAACCATCGTTGTTGAACCTTTAAAACCATCGTTATCAGCATCAATCGCCCAAACTGCTCCCGGATATTCGTTAGCGTCGGTATCGTCACAATCTGTATTATCTGAAACATAACCTACAGGCGCTGAACATGCAGAAGTTGTATTCGAAGGGTCACCATAAGTATCTCCGTCTGTATCTGCATAGAACGTTTGAGCAGGAAGTGTGTTCATCAATCCGAAAACAGAAACATTATCATTTCTGTAAGTAGCACCCGCAGCTCCCATTTCAGTAATGTAGATACGGAACTCAATTGCAGTGTTCACCGACCCGAATTGTCCTGATGGAAGCATCACTGTCTCATTAATATCCGTAGCTGTAACCGTAATTGGAAGTGTTGCAATATCAGTTGCAAAATTATCCAGACTAGAGCGTACATGTGCAATTGGAGCAATTCCTGAAGCACTCACTCTATGCAAGAAATGAAGTTCTGTCAAGTTCATTCCGTAACAAGAAGCCGGAGTAACTGTAAACGAATAATACTGAGCAGGATCAACAGTTGTTGTTTGATTCCATCCTGAATAATTGATATAATTTGTTCCTGCGGCACATGTAATTGCCCCAACTGCTGCATAATCGCTAAATGTAACGTTAGAAGCAACGCTTGTTGCATTCAATACCGGAGTTGCACAAACATGGTTTGTAAACAGATATTGTCCCAAAGAAGAAGGAACTAAATCAGCACCGCTACAGTCTTGGTCAATTCCATCACCAGGAATTTCAGTCGCTCCCGGATGAACGTTAGCGTTTGCATCGTTACAATCCGTATTGTTTGCTACATATCCCATTGGTTGTGAACAGTTCGTTGTTGTTGACAAAGGATCTCCATAAGTATCTCCATCAGCATCAGCATACCAAGTGGATGGTAGACCAATTGAACTGTTATTGTCATTACAATCATTTGAATTTGTGACATATCCTCCGGGTTGAGTACATGCAACGATTGTAACTGAAGGATTACCAAGACCATCCGTATCAAAATCCTGGTAATACGTAATTCCCGCAACGATATCAACCGTAATGGTCATCACACTATCACAACCCAAATGATTTGGAATGGTATCCATGTAAATTCCGTCAACGGTGTAAGTCTCATCTCCTGATGGAACTGTATAAGAACTACAGTTTGAAACCGAGAATGCACTTGTGGTTCCACCAGTAATATTTACAGTGATCGTCATTACACTGTCACACAAAGCCGCATTTGGAATTGTATCGTGGTAAACTCCCGACGTTGTATAGGTTTCATCTCCTGAAGGAACAGTGTAAGAAGCACATTCAGAAACCGAGAATGCACTGGTTGTGTTACAAGAAGTTGTCCACGAAGCTGAGAAATCGTCAACGGATAAACCATGATCATTTCCTGCATTGTTCGGATCATCCCACTTTAGCATTAAATAATTACCATTGGGTATTGATAAACCTGGTATAACCACGTTTGTCAAACTTACACGATTTGCAGGTAAATTACCATCCAAACCAGATGCTACTGCCGTAAAAACAGGACTTATTCCATCCAAGGAAGTAACAGCTGTCCAACCTGCACTAGCATTAGGATTCAACGCCGTAATTGGACTTGAACTTACTTTATACCAAAAAGTAAGCGTTTGAGGAACAGGTGTTGCGTTACCACCGTCTCTCCATTGCTCCATGACATACGATACTGTAAAGTTGGTAAGTACAGAACCCGAAGTATTCTGAAATTGAACTCCCATTGCAAGGTTTGCAGGTGTACCTGAACCTAGATCTCCGAATGCGCGATCTGAAGTTGTTCCAGTTCCAAAACTATATAACCCACCCGTATTTGTACTTCCGTTACCAGCAATTATTGTGGTACCTGTTCCGGAACGTTGTCCATACCAGTTAGCAAGTGTTGAATTATCCGTCCAAGTTGCGGTACCCGATGTAATTAAGGTATTAAAGTCCTGACTATAGGAACCTGCACCAGTCATCAATACTTGTGCAGAACCCACAAACCCTAAAAGCAAAATAGGTATTAGTAAAAGTCTTTTCATTATTTGATTTTTTGTCAAAGGTATGAAAAGCACTTTGTAGAAACCGAAAGGAATTATGTTAAAATGAAACGACTAGAGAATAATTTCAGTTTTCAACACATTGATTTTCCAGCACTTAAGGAATGCTAAATCGATTTAACTCGAAGAGATTATTAAATCGTTAAGATTGTTTTTCCATTAAGCGGGCAACGTACTTCCCAATGATATCGAACTCCAGATTGATCTTTGTTCCTGGTTGAAAAGCATGGAAATTGGTGTGCTCATGTGTGTATGGAATGATACAAACTGAGAAGCTGTCCAGCTCAGAATCCACAACGGTTAAACTCACCCCATTCACAGTGATAGAACCTTTTTGCACGGTTGGCTGATCGTGATTGTACTTGAAAGTGTATTTCCAGCTTCCGTTCAAGTCTTCTACTTTGATGCATTCACCTGTAGTATCTACATGACCTTGAACAATGTGTCCATCTAAACGCGCACCCATCTGCATGCAGCGTTCCAGATTCACTTTACTTCCAACCTGCCAATCGCCAATATTGGTTTTGTCTATACTTTCCTGAATAGCTGTAACAACATATTCATCGTTTGAAATAGCAACAACGGTTAAACAACAGCCGTTATGAGCAACACTTTGGTCAATCTTCAGTTCGTTTGTAATTGATGATTTAATAGTGAAATGAAGATTCGTCGCCTCGCGTTCAATCTTTACTATTTCTCCAAGTGTTTCTATGATTCCTGTAAACATAAACTCTAATTCTAAATTCCAAAATTTCATCTCGACTACGCTCGATGACCTTTTGCATATTCTTAATTCTCAATTAATGTTGTGTTGTTCGTCTTTAGTTTGTGACGAAGTGCTATGAAAACTGCACTCATGATCCAAACCGGAACTGCCGCTTTATCTGTATCAAGATAATTATTCAAAAAGCCATGAATGAAGTAAGTAACAAGCGCAACGATCATTCCCATGATGATTGTTCTCACTTCTTTATCATTCGGCGGCCATTTTTGATACAAATCAATTCCGAGATAAAAGATAATTCCAACGATTACAAAGATAATAAGCATTCCCGGAAGTCCGGTTTCTGAAAGCGGTCCCAAATACTCACTGTGTGCATTTCCCATTACTCCGAAATTGGTGGAAATGATGGTCAAATTTTCTGGTCGCTGAAAACGCGCATACTCAAAGGCATAAGTTCCCGGACCAAAACCTACCAAAGGGCGTTCCTGAAACATTTCAATGGCACATGACCATCTATTGATACGTTCTAAGTTACTCGCATCCGTTGTTACGTTTGCCGCACTTTGAAAACGTTCACCGATATTCTCGGTGGTATGTTCAAACTTGTTTCGTTCTAAATCCTGTTGAATGGAATCCCAGGAGAACCAAACAAAGAGCAAAGCAACGATAGCAGTTCCGGCTACCAAAGAGAATTTTACCTTGAATCGAATCAGGAAATAAACACCTAAACCAAGAACTAAACTTAATTGCGCTGCTCTTGTATACGAAAAGTAAAGTCCGATAAATGCCACTACAACATATCCATAAAGCACAAACTGAATAAACGGTGAATGTTTCTTCGCCAAAAGCATTGAAAAAATGAGTGGAATCACCAAAGCAACCAAGGCCCCATAAATCGTATGATCCTTAAAGAATGGCCACATCACCCAATGACTTTCCTTCTCCCCAAAGCCATAACCAGCATGGACTATGATGGTAAAGGTGATACTAATGATCATACTGGTGCAGAACAGCCAAAGGAAACTCCAGATGGCTTTTTTACTCGTCATCACTCCAGAACCATAGAACAGTAAAGGAATAATGAACCAACAGCGAACCAGCAAAAATTTAAATGACGCCATTGGACTGGTGCTGGTAATACTCGTAATCAGTAACCAGGAAAAGTAAACCAATATTGCCCAGTAAAGCGGCGATGTTTTAAGATAATCGGGAAAAACTTTGGTTCTTAAACCCTGCAGCCCCAGAATCACCAGAGTTCCGAACAACAGGGGTTCAGTGGGTATATAGAGACCAAAACTATCTGTATACTCTTCAATGTTTACCGAAAGCGGTGTACATGCAATGATAATGAATAAGGTAAATTCAGTGTAAAAAATGGCACAATAAACCATGAGCAATGCGAAAGGAACAGCATAGCCCAAATAGCTATCATTCCATACGAAATAACCCAATAAGCTCAGAAATGCACCAGCACCAACGAGCAGCGTACCATTTTCACGAAAAAATGTCACCTTTTTACTTTTTAAGCAAGCTTTCTAAGTTCACGAATTTTATCGCGAAGCAATAAGGCAAACACCATGAATAAGAATGTTCCCATAGTTGCAAGCAACATAATGATCAAACGTTTTGGTTTGTCTTTTTTATCTGCAACAACAGCACGCTCCACAACGAACTTATGGTTGAACTGTGTATTTGCATCCGATTCAGCTTGTTCGTAAGATTGCGCGAAATCAGACAGCTTCATGATCTTTTCGTTGCGTTCAAATTCTAAGGCATCGAAAACAGCACCATACTGCATGTTAATATCAATTCTACGCTTATAATCGGCTCTGTCTTCAGCGCTTTTTGCTTCCATGTATGCCTGGAACAAATTTGCTCTACCTTCTAACGGAACAACACCAACGCCAGCGAAAGAATCTAATTTGTGAAGAACAGCTATCTTTTCTTGCTCCAACATCAACTTCTTACGCTTGTTAATCTCAAAAGCAGGAACAGTGCGTTCTGCAACCATTTCGTTCTTCACCGTATCAATCAAATCTACAATCTTGTTTGCGATTTCAGCAGCCAATTTCGGGTCTTTATCTAATACATCAATTGAAATAGAACCGTAACGTGTGCGTGTATATTGAATGTGACCGTTGTATTCTTCAACTAACTTGAAGTACTTGTTGGCATCATTTGCATCGATATCATAATGTTTCATTAAGTCAAAACGGCTCACCACTTTATCACGAACTTTAGAGGACGAAAGAATCTGAATCAATTGTTCCGCTTGCTCTTCCTCACCAAAGTCCATTGACGAAGCTTTTGCATTACGTTGCTCAGAGAATGATACCGTACTTGTTGCTGCAGGAAACACAATTGCAGTTGAACGGTACAAAGGAGTCATTAAAAAAGCGAGAACCGTTGAAACAACTAATCCAAGTGATGTAGTTATTATTAATATTTTACGATATCCCCAGATGGTTACGAGAAGATTCATTCTTTCCGCTTGCGCAGCAGTATCTTTTTCACTCATTCTATCAATTTTGAAGTGCGAATTTACAGTTTGAAAACCATAAACGTGGAACTTCAATTAAAATTATTGGGAAAGGAAGAAATGTTCCATGAAAATCATAACAATTAAAATTCACATCGACTAGCCGATTAAGATTTCTCGCAAGGCTCAAAAGGAGCGTGTTTACGCAGGTCGCTACTGAGACAAACGTTTTTGAATAGTTTTTTCCGAAAATTTAGACGATAATTTCTCACAAATGCACAGATTTTATGGCGCTTACTTCAGGAAAATTAAGCGAGACCGGTAGGCTCGCAACAATCTGTGCATCTGTGGGAAAGAACAAAAAAATGGGACACTCTTTCGAATGTCCCATTAATATCTTTTGTCTTTTAACGATGTATCTTATCTAGGAATCTTCAGTGATTGTCCAATACGAATCATATCCGAACGCAAACCGTTTGCTTTTTTGATCTTACTCGGACTTGTATGGTATTTCTCTGCTATTTCAGAAAGCGTGTCACCTTGCTTCACTGTGTACTTTTTATAACTTGCGGTTGGCGTTATTACTTTCTTTGGAGTTGCAACGGCAACAGGTGCACACAATTTTTCAGCATCGGTTTTTGCAACTTCAGCCAAGGTGATTGTATTTCCAATTTGCGGATCGTAATACTTATAGAAATGCTGTTGAATGTTCACGACACCAGTAACTGTATCCAGCTTTACACCGTTCCAATCATAACA
This sequence comes from uncultured Fluviicola sp., assembly GCA_965650275.1. Taxonomy (GTDB): domain Bacteria; phylum Bacteroidota; class Bacteroidia; order Flavobacteriales_D; family Crocinitomicaceae; genus Fluviicola. The sequence continues at coordinate 113,265 of CBFGNV010000001.1, forward strand.
TTGCAAGACATTCTCATTGAACTCCAATTGTTTCACACCTACCAATCCGGGATGCAGGTTATGCATTCTTGGACATTGCTTTTGAACTGCAGGTAATCCACCACCGGCAGAACCTCTGCTATCTACATGCATGTAACACAAACCATCTGCACTTGGTCCAACAACTGCGGTCCAATAAACTGTTAAGGTAGAAGGATCTATTTGAATGTATAAATTCTTCAAGTCAGAATTAAACCCTTTACTGCGAATTTCAGCCAAACCTGCATTAATCTTCTCATTCAACAATCCACCGAAATGATCCATTCGTCTTCTATTAAACGCATGCAAGGCATCGTAAACGTAGGGCTGACCCAAAGCAGTATATGAATCAGTGATCACCAAATCGTTCTCACCAATTTGGAGCGTATCAGGATTTAAACGTTGAAATGCAGGAACTACCAGTGCCTTCTTAGCTTTAACAGAAACAATCAAAGAATCAATTATTTCATCTTCAACGGCACTTTTTGTTTGACCAAAGAGTGAACCGTTCACGGCAAAAATCAATAATGCGCTTTGAAAAATTACTTTAAACTTCATCCAATTTTATTAAGTCTCCCTGAGTTAACGAGGGCTAAAATAAATAGTTACAATGAAAATACCGACTTAATTAACATTTTGTTTTATTTTGGAAAATAATTGTTCATTACCATATACCGTCCAAATCACCAATTGTTACCTTTGCACCTATGATAGACTACAATCCGAAAAGTTGGCGAAAAATGATCTTCCATTTGGCAAAAAGCGACACGCTTTCTTTGCTGAAAAAGGAACTTCTATTCATTTGTCTTTTATCACTGTTAATTGCCTTTTTAGAGTTACGCTATTTCCCTAAGGCGGAGGAACTTGATAAACTTTTCTCTGTTTATCAAATTCTTGGTTTCGTGATTTCATTGCTTTTGGTTTTCCGCACAAATACCGCTTACGATAGATGGTGGGAAGGTCGCAAAAAATGGGGCGAATTGGTGAATGATTCTCGAAATCTTGCTGTAAAACTAACTGCATTAGGTCTGTCTGAAGAAGATAATGACTTTTTTGCTCGTCACATCGGAAACTTCGCACTTTGTATCAAAGAACATTTGCGTTCTGGAACCAAATTCGAGTTATTGAACCTTACTGAGGAAGAAAAAACATTTCTTTTGAAGTTAGATCACATTCCTTCGGGAATAGTAGAATTAATGTATCAACGCTTCAATGATTTGAAAAAGTTGGGGCAGCTCTCAGAAGAAGACATCTTGCGTTTGGATAGAAACCTGAACGGATTTTTGGATGCTGTTGGAGCTTGTGAACGCATCAAGAATACACCCATTCCTTACAGTTATTCTATGTTTTTCAAGAAGTTCATTTTTATTTACACTTCTTCTCTTCCCTTAGCTTTCGTTCATCAATTTGGTTACTACACAGCCATCATTGCCACGTTCATTTACTACGTAATGGTGAGTATGGAAGTATTGGCCGAGGAAATTGAAGATCCGTTTGGTGAGGACGACAATGACTTGCCTACAGACGAAATGGCGAAACGTATTGAAGGAATAGTTACTACGATTTTGAAGAAATGACTTGTCTCGACTCCGCTCGACAACCCTTCATTTCTGTTTTCATAAGTCGCTACAGTAAAGGTCATCGAGCGTAGTCGTGATGCCTTGTCCTACAACATACCCTGAAGAAACACAACCCTGGATGAGATAACCTCCTGTTGGTGCGTCCCAGTCGATCATTTCGCCTGCGCAAAAAACATTTGGGAACTTGTGTAATTGTCCATTTTCATCTATTTCTGTAGTTAAAACTCCGCCAGCGGTAGAAATCACCTCATCCAAAGGGCGAAATCCCTTTACTTCAACCGGAAATTCTTTTATCAGCACTGCAAGCTGAACTGGATTCGTAAAGTCCTCTTTAGAAACAAACGTTTTAAGCCAGAAAATCGCGACTTCAGACAGCTTCAGTTCTTTTAATCCTAGCGTTGAGCTTTTTGCTTTTTGAAGTACTTCCAATACTCTCTTTTGAGCGAATTGCGGTTTGAAATCGATCTTTACTCGTTTTACGTCCTGTTTTCGAAGCGCGCCATTCATGGCATAGATCGGTTTCCCTTCCAAACCATATTCGGTGCAAACTACATCTCCCGAACACGATACATCGCCACAGGAAACAACAATGTTTTTGATTATTTTTCCTTCTAAACCGCTCAACCAATTATCGTAAATCTCTACTCCTGAATTGCTTGAATCAAAATCAGCCAATTCAATTCCTTTCGATCGAAACAATTCAAACCATTTTCCATCTGAACCCGTTTTCGACCATGAGCCGCCGCCAAGTGCAAGCACTAAAAAATCGAAACCAATGGTTTTGAATACGCCTTTCGTTTCAATCAGAACAGCATTTTCTGAAAAATCGATTAATCGGGAATTCATCTGAAAATTGACCTTTTTAGAAAGCAAATTCTTCCATGAATTGAGTACGTCAATCGGTTTCAGGTGATCCTCAGGAAAAACCTTACCTGAAGAACCAATTACAGTTGGAACACCAATGGATTTCAAAAAATCTCGAAACACAACAGAATCGAATTGATGAACACAATTCTTCATCCAATCAGAATCATATTTCTCCAAAAAAGCGGGTAAGTCTTCAGAATGTGTGAGGTTAAATCCACCATCACCTGCAACTAAAAACTTTCGTCCAACTGTTGGTTTATGATCAATTAGAATCAATTCACAGTCAGCATCCAACAATTGTGTTGCTGCCATTAATCCAGCGGGACCACCGCCAACTATTACAACCCTTTTCTTATTCACTTAGTATTGCAGCGTGATTTTTGCCGCCAGGTCTTTCGCTTTTTGAGTGATGTTCTCAATAGCCTCGTCTCCGCTATACAACACAACACCCATTCTTCGGTACGGACGCGCTGTCGGCTTTCCAAAAAGACGAATATCCGTTCCTTCCACGGAAAGCACTTCGTCTAAACCTTTGAAATCAGGAGCAGACGTTGTTTCTCTATCCGCCAAAACAACGGCGCTTGCACCATTTTTCACTAACGAAACCGAAGGAATGGGTAGGCCTAAAATTGCTCTAGCATGTAACTCGAATTCAGAAAAAGTTTGCGTTCCGGCAAGCGTTACCATTCCTGTGTCATGCGGACGAGGTGATAATTCAGAAAAAATTGCTCCATCTTTATTCACGAAGAATTCTACTCCCCACAATCCAGCTCCACCAAGTGCTTTTGTAACCGCACCAGCCATTTCCTGAGCTTGTTTCAAATGTTCAGCCAACATTGGCATTGGCTGCCAGCTCTCCTGATAATCTCCACGTTCTTGTCTATGTCCAATTGGTGGACAAAACAGCGTCTCACCATTCTTTTGCGTAACCGTCAAAAGCGTGATTTCGTAATCAAACGGAATGAATTCTTCTACAATTACTTCCAACAAATCACCTCTCGATCCTTCAATGGCATAATTCCAGGCTTTTTCGATTTGATCCTCGGTTTTTACAACCGACTGGCCTTTACCAGAACTTGACATCAACGGTTTAACAACACATGGAAGTCCAATATCCGAAACGGCTGCTTTGAACTCTTCCAAAGTAGTTGCGTAATTATAATTCGCAGTTTTCACTCCTACTTCTTTCGCAGCCAAATCACGAATAGCTTTTCTATTCATGGTGAAATTCGCAGCTTTAGCCGACGGAACTACTTGAATTCCTTGCATTTCATAATCGTAAAAACGCTCCGTTCTTATTGCTTCAATTTCCGGAACAATCAAATCTGGTTGATGCTTCGCAACAATTCTATCAAGTGCATCACCATCCAGCATATTGATTACCTCAAACTCATCTGCTACCTGCATTGCTGGCGCACCAGCATAACTGTCTACAGCAATTACATGTTGACCAAGTCGTTGTAACGCAATTACAACTTCCTTTCCAAGTTCACCGGAACCAAGCAATAAGATTTTCTTTTTCATGGGGTAAAATTACAGGTTTATTCTAAAAATACCTTCCCTTAACCTCGATACAATTCTGGATATCCACTTCGTTTCTACCAGAATCACTCGGTCTGACGGGAATCACTCCAACGTCAGACTGAGTGTCTCCGACCTTTAGCGTCGGGGATGTATCGAAGTCACGTGGGTACCGAAACTGCTATCAACATCTCAACGCTCATACTTTAACCTTACTAACTTAATTCATAGTCAACTATCCAATAGTTTTGTAACATGAAACGAAAGATCATTATCTTTTTAGTTTACAGTTTTGTTTTCGTTCTTGGGTATCTGGGAACCGGGATTCTTTTGCATTATGTAAAGCCCGAAGTAAAGATGCTTCCCCGCTTTGTGGAAGATATGTTGGATAACGACGGAACCTGGGAAGTAAAAGAGCCTGAGATTCAGGATATCTCTCTTTTGGATTACGAACTCTTTGGAATTTCAGAAACAGACTCTACAGAACAGATTGTATTTACAACCAGCTATTCTGAGGAAAACGGAATCTTTTGTTTTAGAGGAAACCCACAACGCAACAATCCGGTGCGTGGCAAGTTAAAAGGAAAACCTACTGCTTTCCGACTGGATTGGATTTTTGAAACTGCACAAGACAATCGAGGAACCTGGGGCGGCGGTTCCGGCTGGACAGGTCAGCCACTAGTTATTCAGTGGCCGCAAAACAAGAAGCAGCAACTTTACGGTGCTACTCCAGATTTTCTGAGTCAAACAAACAATAAAGAAGTCATTGTAGGCTCACTTTGCGGAAACATCTATTTCCTCGATTGGGAAAAAGGAATTCCTACTCGACCACATTTAACCATCCAGAATCCGATTAAAGGAACGGTATCTGTTGATCCAAGAATGAATGGTTTGTTAGTTGTTGGACAAGGAATTCCAAGTGACAGCTCGCGTTTTGGAGCATACGTTTTTAACATGTTCAGCGGGAGAGAAGTTTATTTCCGATCAGGACTTGATCCTACTGCTCATCGCGGTTGGGGAGCATTCGACAGCAATTCACTAATTGATCCTAAATCAGGATACTGGTTTCATCCAGCAGAAAATGGACAAATCTACAAAGCTAAAATCGGAAACGACCTGACTTTGACCAAGCCAACCAAGTTCAATTTCAAAGTAAACGGAAAACGTGAACACGGTTTAGAAGCAAGTATGTCGGCTTGGAATAACCTTGGTTTTTTTGGTGACAATTCGGGTAATGTATTTTGTTTGGATTTAATGACCATGCGTCCGGTTTGGTATTTTGATAATCTGGACGATACAGATGCTTCCATGGTTTTGGATCTGCAGGAAAACAAACATCCGTACTTATACATTGGTAACGAGGTTGACAAACAAGGTGAAACCGGAATGGCTTACATCCGAAAACTGGACGCTACAACCGGAAAAGAGATCTGGAAAGTTGGAAGAGAATGTGCTGCAACCAGTTTGAATGGAAGAATCAATTCAGGTGGAGTTCTTGCCAGCGTTCTTCCCGGAAAAGAAAAAGCAAAGAACCTCGTTTTCGGAATTTTTTCCAGAACGCATAATTCATTTGCAGGAGAATTTGTAGCCTTGAACAAGTCTACTGGGAAAGAAGTCTATAAAATCAAATTGCCCAATTATAGCTGGGCTTCACCAATTGCACTTTACACAAAGGCAGGTGATTGTTACCTGTTTTTTACCGACGTTTTCGGAAATGTTTATCTAGTAGATGGATTAACCGGAAAAATCATTCACAAAGAACATTATGGTGTTGTTTGGGAAAGTTCTCCCGTAGCCTGGGGCAATAGAATTGTTGTTGGAGCAAGGGGCAATCAGATTTATTCTTTTGTGATTGAATAAAAAGGATCCGTTTTGTAGAGACGCGATGCATCGCGTCTCTACCTTATTATGTTACTTTCTATCATACTTGAATTACTATCTTTGCACAAAGAATTAAGCCATGCAGAAACCATTGATCTTTGTTACTAACGACGACAGCATTTATGCCAATGGAATTGACGCATTGGTACAAGTAGCTGCTACATTCGGTGAAGTAGTTGTAATTGCACCTCACAGTCCACAATCTGGAATGGGACATGCTATTACGATCAATGATCCACTTCGATTGATGGAAAACAACAGATGGGAAGGAATTACAGCTTATTCTTGCAGCGGAACTCCTGTTGATTGTATCAAATTAGGAATTTACGAAGTGCTTCATCAGAAGCCAGATCTTATTCTTTCTGGAATTAATCATGGCTCAAACGCCGCAACGAATGTTTTGTATTCAGGAACAATGTCTGCTGCAGTTGAAGGAGCTTTGGAAGGAATTCCGAGTATTGGTTTTTCACTGGATGACTTTGAAGCAAACGCAGATTTTTCGCTTGCAAAATATGTAGTGCGACAAGTAATTGAAACCGCTTTGAAAAATGAACTTCCAAAAGGAGTTTGTCTGAACGTGAATATTCCTCAGGTTCCAACTGAAGAATTCAAAGGAATTAAGGTTTGTAGACAGGCTCATGCATACTGGGACGATCGTTTCGATAAACGCGAAGACCAATTTGGAAGAACCTATTACTGGCTTACTGGCGATTTCAATCAGCACGAACCTGGCAAAGACACCGATTTGTATTACTTATCACAAAACTTCGCCACCATCGTTCCAACTCAGTTCGATCTAACGGCTCACGAAACATTAACTCAACTCAACGAACAATTCTCGAAAGATGAAAATTAAATTCTCGAAAAAAAATCTGGTAGGAACGGTAATTGGAGCTCTTAGCCCATTAATTATTTTACCGGCTACCATATACTTTCTTGGAGTTATGCAGAAATACCCGTTCATGGTACTTTGGAATAAATTCATGGAAGATCCGATGGTGATGAGTAAGTTTCTTTCCTTATCCATTATACCAAACTTACTTTGGTTCTACTTTTTCCTGAATAGAGAGCGTTATGAACTGGCAAGAGGAATTATTATTGGTTCAGCATTGCATTTCCCGTTCATCATTTATGTTAACCTTTTCCGTTAATGTCTAAAAAGATCTACATCATCTCGGGTGAGGCTTCCGGTGATCTGCATGGTGCAAATGTGATGAAACAACTGTACCAGGAACAACCAGATTTGGATATTCGCTATTGGGGCGGAGATAAAATGAAAGCGGTTGGCGGAACACTCGCAAAACACATTAAAGAATTGGCTTTTATGGGTTTTGTGGAAGTATTGATGAACATCAGAACGATTCTTCGAAACATGCGTTTTTGTAAGGAAGATATTCTCGCTTTTAAACCCGATGCGCTGTTACTTATAGATTATCCGGGATTCAATCTTCGCATTGCAAAGTGGGCTAAGGAGAACAACATTAAAGTTTACTATTACATTTCGCCAACGGTTTGGGCATGGAAAGAGAAAAGAGTGGAAAATATTCGTAGAGATGTTTTCAAACTTTTCGTTATTCTTCCTTTCGAAAAAGCGTTTTATGCAAAACATAACATCGACGTTGAATATGTTGGTCACCCGCTTTTGGATGAGATCCGAAATTATCAGGAAACAGAACAAACGCCTCTTGGTATAGAAGCAAACCACAAACCTATAGTTGCTCTTTTACCAGGAAGCCGCGTTCAGGAATTGAAAACGAAACTTCCTGTGATGCTGGCCTTGGTTGACAAATACCCACAATACCATTTTGTGGTTGCAGGAGCGCCAAACATGGACGTTTCTATTTACAACGAACTCATTGGTAGTAAACAGGTTTCTGTCGTTTATGGACAAACTTACACCTTATTGAAAGCATCAACGCTGGCAGTTGTAACTTCTGGAACGGCAACTTTAGAAACCGCGTTATTCGGAATTCCACAGGTGGTTTGTTACAAGGGAAATCCAATTTCATATGCTATTGCCAAACGCCTGGTGAACATTAAATACATTTCTCTTCCGAATCTCATTCTTGATCAGCCTTTGATTACCGAGTTGATTCAGGGAGATTGTACCATCGAAAACGTTCAGCGCGAATTCGAATTACTGCAACCCGGAAACGAAAAAAGAGCTCAAATTGAAGCTGGATATCGTAAAATTGATGAACTTCTGGCTCAACACGACGTTGACGAAACCGGCAATAGGAAAGGCGCATCAGCAAAAGTTGCACAATACTTGTTGAAAACTATTTAAGCTCTGGTCTACTGATGCCTGGCTTCGGTTTAATTTTGCAAAATGCGGTTTTTCTTCATCCTGTTTCTCTTATTGATAGGACGCAATGTGGTTGCGCAGGAAATTCGCATTGGCGTATTGCGTGATTACACCGTAAATCAAATCGTTTTCGCTTACAACGATGGCTCGTATTCTGTTTATGGTGATTCCATTTTTCATGGATCCATTCTGGCATCAGAATTCGTTGAATTGCGCTTTATCTCAACTAAAAAAATTGAATTAAAGATCAACGCTACAATCGTAGACACCGTTTCCACAGTGAAATTACTGAGTAACAAAGTGAACGGAAGCATCATCTACTCTTCGAAAACCAACGCATTCAAAGAACGTAAATACAAGGACAATGTAGAAATTACCGCTCCCGGATCAGCACTTACCGTTGTGAATCATGTTGATATGAACAACTATCTTGGCGGAGTTGTAGAATCTGAAGGAGGCGGTGGAAAATACATGGAATACTACAAAGTTCAGGCTTTGATGAGTAGAACGTACGCCATGAAGTACTTAGGTAAGCATGAAAAAGACGGTTTCGATCTTTGCGATAGAACGCATTGCCAGGCCTATCATTACCAACTTCGATTTAATCAGGCAATCGATACCGCGGTGCGTTCAACAGACGGTGTTGTAATGATCGATTCGCAACGAAAATTAATTGATTCCTACTTTCACGCCAATTGCGGAGGACAAACATCAGAGCCTGATTACGTTTGGAACAGCAAAATCTCTTACCTGACAACGTTTAAAGACACATTCTGTATTTACACAAAGCAAGCGACCTGGGAAAAACGCATTCCACAGGAAACATGGAAAAACTATCTGTTAGAAACCTTTAATTATCCAATAGAAGACAGCGTTTTTGGAACAATGATCTATAGCTTCAATCAACCGGATAGATGTGCGTTTTTTGTTCATCCGGCACTTGGAATTCCATTACGCGATATCCGTGAAAAATTTGGCTTGAAATCTACATTCTTTAATTGTTATGCGGAAGGAACAGATGTTGTTTTGAGAGGAAGAGGTTATGGTCATGGTGTTGGACTTTGTCAGGAAGGCGCTATGCGAATGGCAAAGTTTGGTTATAACTACAAACAAATTGCCTTGTACTATTTTCCAGGAGTTCTTTTTATGAATTACAAAACCGATAGTTTCTTTCATCAATTGGGGGATGGCACTTACTAAAAACTACATAGATACATAGGACACATAGCACAAAACTCAGTGACCATGTGTTTCAAATCACGGCTACTTTCTTGCTTCACTCGTAATCACGAAGACATCTTCATCGTCGCGTTTAAAGTACTTTTTCTCGCGAGCAAATCGTTCCAGTTCTGAATCGAATCTCATTTGATAAAGTGTATGCTTGGTTTCGTTCAATTGCTGCTGCATGGCAACTTTGTTATCATTGATCTTAGATAACTTTCTGTTTTGCGAAATGATGGTAAAAATATCTACGTCATCCAGGAACAGATTGTAGATCAAGAAAACAGTAAACGTAAGGATATACTTGTTCTTGAACGGAAGCAGATACTTTTTCATATTACTAAATTACCAGAATCAACGAGGGAAATAAACCCGAATTTCAAAATTTGATAACAACCGAATGTTTATGAAATGAAAAATCCCCCTTTCAGGTCATCGAGCGGAGTCGAGATGCCGAAAGGGGGATTTAAATATTCTTGATTCAATTAGTTTACGATATCGTCGTAAACAGCTTTGAATTCTTCATCTTTTTCGTACCATTTAGCAACTTTCCCAAGTAAAGCTTTCGCTTTATCCGGTTGCTTGCTTGCCATGTAGCATTCTACCGTTTTAAGGATTCCAAGTTTGAAAATTGCTTTATCAGCTTCTGAATACCCATCTTCTCCTTCTTCCGGAGAACTGTCAACAACAGCAAATGGAGCTGTTCCGCTATTGATAGCTGCAGTTAACTGAGTTTCTGCTTCTTTCCAAAATGTATTTGCACCTGTTTTATCACCAGATAAAAATTTACAAGCACCTTCAAGGTATTTTGCACCTACGTAATTGGTTTCAAACTTGTAGTACTTAATCACCCAACCAGAAGCTTTCTTCGGATTCGACATCTCGTTCGAGATAACTTCGGAAACAGAGAACTTGAACTTTTCGAAGAAGGCCATATTCTCAGCCTTCACAGCTCCAGTTTTATCCAATTTCGTGAACTTACCAATTGCACCAATAGCGTCTTTGTAAGCATTTTTGTAAGCCTCGTCAGTATTTCCACTTTGACTCATCTCATACAATCCTTTTGCAAGCCATAAATGCGCTTGAGGATCTCTTGCTGTTTCTTCCTTGTTAGTGTATTTTTCTGCCGACTTAATCAATTTTTCCCACTGCTTATCAGTGTAATACATCAATAAATCATCGTATGCAGGGGGCTGAGCTAAAGTTACTTTAGCACAAAATAATACGAGTAAAAGCAATAATTTTTTCATTTTGTTCAGTTTGGGTTATCACATACCAAATGCTATGCCGAATATAAAAATCTTTTTCAAATCAAGCACTTAGACCAGCGTAATCAGTTTAATTCAACGACGAAATTCAATAAGAGTTACGAATTTTCAACACTTTTTATAAGCAAGGATACAATTTCCTGAGCAGCTTTGGAAATTTTAGTCCCCGGACCAAAAACCCCAAACACTCCAGCATCATATAAGAATCCATAATCCTGAGCCGGAATTACACCGCCTGCAACAACCATAATATCTGGTCGTCCAAGCTGCTTTAACTCCTCAATAACCTGCGGAACAAGCGTTTTATGTCCTGCAGCCAAAGAAGAAACTCCTAAGACATGAACATCGTTTTCTACCGCTTGCATTGCTGCTTCTTTTGGTGTTTGAAACAATGGTCCTATATCCACATCAAAACCAATATCAGCAAACGAGGTTGCAATAACTTTAGCTCCTCTATCATGACCATCCTGTCCCATTTTGGCAATCATAATTCGTGGTCGTCTTCCCTCCAGTTCAGCAAAGCGCTTTACAAGAGAGGTTGCTTTTTCGAAATCCGGATCCATAGTACTTTCTGCTGAATAAACTCCGCTAATAGAGCGAATGGTTGCTTTGTGACGATTGAAGGTTTTTTCCATAGCCATGGAAATTTCACCCAAAGAAGCTCGAGCTCGGGCACATTTAACCGCTAAATCAAGCAGATTTCCTGTTCCGTTCTTTGCGGCTTCAGCCAAATCACTTAATCTCGATTGAACTTCTTCTTCGTTTCTGTCTTTTCGCAACTGATTCAAACGTTCAATTTGAGAAATGCGAACTTTCGTATTGTCGACCTCCAAAATATCAATTGGGTCTTCCTTTTCCAATTGGAAACGGTTAACGCCAACAATAATGTCTTTTCCAGCATCGATTCGTGCTTGTTTTCTTGCCGCAGCTTCTTCAATTCTCATTTTTGGAACCCCGGTTTCGATAGCTTTCGCCATTCCGCCCAATTCCTCTACTTCCTGAATCAGCGACCAAGCTTCATCAGCAAGCTTCTTCGTCAATTTTTCAATGTAGTAACTTCCACCCCAAGGATCGATCACATCACACATTCCCGTTTCTTCCTGAAGGTAAATCTGCGTATTACGTGCAATTCTTGCTGAAAAGTCAGTTGGAAGCGCAATTGCTTCATCCAGTGCATTCGTATGTAGCGATTGTGTTCCGCCGAAACCAGCAGCCATGGCCTCAATACACGTTCTAGCCACATTGTTAAACGGATCTTGTTCTGTTAAACTCCAACCTGAAGTTTGACAATGCGTTCGCAACGCCAATGATTTCTCATTCTTCGGATTAAACTGGGCAACCAAACGCGACCACAACAAACGCGCAGCGCGCATTTTTGCAATTTCCATGTAATGGTTCATTCCAATGGCCCAAAAGAAACTCAAACGCGGTGCAAAAGCATCAATATCCATTCCCGCAGCCAATCCGGCACGAATGTATTCTACACCATCGGCCAACGTGTAAGCCAACTCAATACTTGCCGTTGCACCTGCCTCCTGCATGTGATAACCCGAAATAGAAATCGAGTTAAACTTAGGCATGTGCTGAGATGTGTACGAGAAAATATCCGCGATAATGCGCATAGAGGGCGCTGGCGGATAAATGTATGTATTTCGAACCATGAACTCTTTCAAAATATCATTCTGAATGGTTCCTGTCAATTGTTCCTGTTTTACTCCTTGTTCTTCGGCAGCAACAATGTAGAAAGCCATAATTGGAAGTACAGCTCCGTTCATGGTCATAGAAACTGACATTTCATCCAAAGGAATCTGGTCGAAGAGAATCTTCATGTCCAAAATAGAATCGATAGCTACACCGGCTTTACCAACATCACCTTCTACCCTTTCGTGATCAGAATCATATCCTCTGTGCGTTGCAAGGTCAAAAGCAACTGAAAGTCCTTTTTGTCCGGCAGCCAGATTTCTTCGGTAAAATGCATTGGATTCTTCTGCAGTAGAGAAACCGGCATATTGACGAATGGTCCACGGTCGAATGGCATACATGGAGCCATACGGTCCGCGTAAAAACGGGGCCTTTCCGCTCACATAACCCAAATGATTAACATCATTTAAGTCAGCGTTTGCGTAATAGCTATTCAGCTCAATTTTCTCGGCTGTTGTATATACGTTTTCGGAAGCCTTCCCTTCCAGCTGAGTATTTTCCAGCTCAACATTTCCAAAGTTTAAGCGCTTACTCATAATACCGTATCTAATAATAAAGTTGGTAAACCCTTCCATCCTGCGGGAACTGAAGTCCATTGACCAATTTCGGTTTGCGGATTCGGGAAAATATTGATTCCAATCAATTTGTCTTTTTTCTCCTTTAAACGCTCAATTCTCAATTGCGCAGTAGCTTCGATCTCATTTTTCAGTTGTGAAGCTGCAGTTTCATTTTCCAAACCGCCAAGCGCTTCCAATTCTTTGAATTTCTTCCAGGCATTTTCAGCAATCGACTTCGTGAAAAAATCAATCGCATATGAACCACCTGCTACATCACTCACTTTTGAAAAGAACGATTCTTCTTGAAGTAAAAGCGAAACATTTGTTGCCATACGCTGTGTGAAAACCGGTTTGAATTCCGACGAATAAGCATCATAAGGCTGTAAAACCAATTCATCCACTCCACCATTGATTGCGCTCATGGCTTGTGTTGTTTGTCGTAACAAATTGGTATACGGATCTTTCAAGCTCAGGTGTGTAAATCCGGTTTTGGCTACAATTCGTGCAGATTTGGAACATTGATGTTCTGGTTTATATGCACTAACTAACGTTGACCAACACCATCTGAAAGCTCTGAATTTTGCAGTTTCAATCAGGTATTTTGTCCCGACTCCAAAATTGAATTGAATGTTTTTACATGCCTCATCAACCGTTTTACCAGCATCGAGTTGTTTCACTAAAGCATCGTGACCTTCGGAAAGCGCCACAACCAATTCCTGCGTTGCATTTGCTCCGCTTTGTTGCGCTAAATATGCATTTATTGAAATAGAAGTATGATTCTCCTTAGAGATCACTGTTCCTGCATTCGACCCTAAAAATTGAGTGAACGCGTTTGCCTGAGCTATTGTTCTTGCCTCAAACGAAGGATAGATAAACTCGAGTCCAACTTCTGAAAACAAACGAGAAAAATCAATATCTCTATCTGTTTCTGCAATAAGGTAAATTCCTGTTGAGCCTTTCATCAGCTGATCAAGAATAAATTGATTGCTCTCCGCTTCTGAAACATCATCACGCAGATAAACAGGGCATGAGATTATCCATTCATTATTCTCGTGTTTTACTCCACGAACATATGGCGCTAAACCGGGATCAGAAAACGTTGCTGATTTGTCGGTTTCATGCATGTACGAATTGAAGCTTAATCCTTCAATTTCATCATGTTTATGAAGTGTTTCAATTGGGGCTCCCTTTAACTCCTTCGTTAGAATGTTGATCCACTCTTCTTTGGATGTATTGGGAAATGAACTTGTTTCAGTAGACATTATACTTCTGTTTCAACTATTTTTTCCTGAACTATTTTACCTTCTCTGTGAACGTAAACATAGGTTGTAATCATTGTAAGTATTCCTGGCGCTAAGATAATACCTAAGTATGGAATCTTCAGCAGCAGGATAAATAAACTTCCGGCAACAACCATTGCCAAAAAGCGCTTGAAACTATAACCCCAGCTTCTAAATGTTGAAACTCCATAACGTTCAAGTGACAGATCGAACAGGGAGAAACCAAAAAAATAGGCTGGAACTATAAAGTTCACGACTGGTGTAAATACATCTAACGGAGCAACTATCCAGGTAAGCAGATACCATGATCCGGTAATCAGCAGCTGAAAAAACAATGCGATGATTACAATGAAAATTGCGCGAAGAATGTCATTGATCAATCGGATAAAACCGCCATCAAACTTATTTCCAGTAAGAGAGTTATCGTACTTTTCACTAAGCAGGGCATTGATAGGTGAAAAACAAACCAATACCACAAATTCAAAAACCGACTCAACAATAAAATCGATCAAATCAACAAATTGACCAATTATCCAGGAAAACACGCCACCAAGAATTGGAAGCGAATCTGCATCCTTAGCTGCTTCTTTTACATCAAGCATTTGATAGAAATAGTACCCAAGTAAAAGCCCCAAAACAACACTTGGAATAAAGTAATTCAGGAACTTCCCTTTCGAAAGCGCAATGAAAGTATCGATTGTCCCTTTGTAGTATAGTTCAATAGTTTTCATAGGTGTAAGCTAAATTTACAACAATCCGAACTGCTCAAAATGATGCGTTAAATGCTTTTGGTGCAATCGCAACCACTGATTGTAATTGATTGGCCCGTAATACGGATGAACTTCTGTATGTTCCGGATTAGAAGCATAAAGATCTTCAAAATCAATCCATTCTTCAGCAAACTCATCGATCGCAAGTTCAATTTCTTCATGACGAAGTTTCATTTCAGGAGTAGCAAAATCAACCGAAATTCCTTTCGCCATTGGTTTATCTGAATCTAAGAAACGTAACATTCCTTCCAATTTCTCATCGGGAACAATCTGTTTTTGAGGATTTTTTCCTGTTGCAATACGCAAGGTATCAGACAAATGTTCAACCATTCGCTGAGCACTCATTGTTCCCCAGGCTGGTTTAGCTGAAGCGTCCAACTTGTTCAAATATCCTAGAACTGATTCTAACTCAATATCAATAAACATTTCTGTATATTTTTAATTTAATACTCACTTCCGGTTAGTACCCAAAGACTTTTAGGAACTACCTCTAAGTTAATTTCTTTTCTCACAACAAATGGCTCACCATCATAGTGCGCCAACGGTTCCTGCAAAATAATCCGTGCCTTTTGGAAAGGAACAATACGAATGAAACGTGAACCGTTTACTTTTTTCAGGAAAAAGCGTCCCAAAATCCCTAGTGTACGCCACCATGCAAATCTGCGAAGCAACACAAATTCCATCTGTCCATCAGTAACTTTTGATGCCGGAGAAATACAGAATCCGTTTCCAAATTCGGAAGAATTGGCGATAGAACAAAGCAGGTATTCACCTTTGATCACTTCATCGTTTAGCACAATTTTGATCTTTGGCGGCTTATAAGAGAAATATTCTTCGTAAACCAATTGGGTATAGCCCCAAAATCCACGAATATGATATTCATCAAAACGTTTGGCGATAAAAGCATCGAATCCATAGCCACCAACACCTAAAAAACGCTTATCATTCGCTAAACCAGTATCCATGCACGTGCTATGAAACGCATTGATATTCTTGATCGCTTCCGGTGTTTTCAGTGGAACTTTTAAGTGACGTGCTAAACCATTTCCTGAGCCCGTTGGAATAATCGCCAAATGACATTTTGTTCCAACAAGCGCGGTTCCCACTTCATGAACCGATCCGTCACCCCCAACTGCACAAACAATGTCAATTCCTTCGTTAGCAGATTCGCGAGCAATGGCTTGTGCATGCTTTTTATACTGTGTAATAGCAATATCGTAATCGTATTTCGAGTGATCGAGATAAGTCTCAATCATTTGCGGAACTTTTGCCTTCTTTACTCCGCCTGAAATGGGATTGATGATGAATCGAATGCGCTTTTTCATTTCACCACCATTTTATTGTTAATCAAATCGTGTGAATAAGCCTGAATTAACGCTTTCAACCGTTTCTCCATGATCTTAGCCTCTTTCTTCTTCACCTTCAGCAAATCTTTCGGAGTTGCTGTTCGCTTGGTAATATCGAATAGATTCACAACTTCACCGTTCGAATAAACCAACATGAGGTTATTCCAGGTGTAATAATAGGATCCTTCCAAAAAGGCCACAGCTTCTCTCGGATCTTTCGAAAAGTATGAATGTCCGAAGGCGTAATAATTCGTCTTCAAATTACACAAATCAATCACCGTTGGATAAATATCCATTTGCTGAAAAATTGCTTTGTCGCGTTTCTTAGGCAATTTGCCAGAAGGCGAATAGAATGCAATTGGTATACGGTACATTTCTGTTCGCTGACCATAAACTCTACTTTCAGTAGCGGGAGTGTGATCTGCCACCAAAACAAAAATGGTGTTGTTATACCACTTTTCCTTTTTGGCTTGTTCAAAGAACATTTTTAAGCTTACATCACCGTAATGAATGCTTTTGCAAATTGGCTGTGGACCTTTTTTGAGTTTATTTCTCCATTTTGGTGGAATGTAATAAGGATGGTGTGAAGAAAGCGTAAACAAGGTTGCCATGAATGGCTGCTTCTGTTTGCTCATCATTTTTGCCGACCACGGATTGAAGTATTCATCTAAAATTCCCCATGTCTTATCAGAGTGTGCATCGTTGTTATATTCCAAACGACCAAAGTACTCTTGGAATCCAGCTTGCTTCGCGAAACTATTGAAACGCATAGAACCATTTGTAGCTCCGTGATAAAAGGCCGTTGAATAACCATTCTGCTTCATTACTTCCGGTAAAGCCTGAATTTGATTGCTGCTGTAGCTTGAGGAGATAAACGGATTATCCATCAAGGTAGGAATGGAAGCTGTAATTGTAGGAACTGCTTCTATTGATTTCTTTCCGTTCGAAAAACCATATTCAAAGTACCACGATTCATCCAGCAAAGAATCCAGAAATGGTGTGTATGAAGTTTTGTGATTGAATTTCCCAACCCATTCGTTACCGAAACTCTCCAACATGATAATAACCACATTGGGTTTACCTTCCATCAAATTCTGAGGTTCGGATGTGTGACGTGGATTGAAGTATTTGGCTAACTCTTTCTCCTTGAAAAAGTCTTCTTCCTGCAAATCAGATTTACCTATTGATTTCAAAATGGTAAAACCTGTATTCAGAATTAATGCACTGTTTTGAGGTTCTGTAAAAAGCGTGGCATCAATTGCAGACAAAGGCTTGTAAATGAATCCACCTCGACCAACAAGGATGAAGACACACATCAGTAAAACCACATAAGCAGAACCTTGAACAACCCTTACATCCTTTTTGATGATCCGTTTGGCCACACGTCTGAATACATAGATCATGACCACAAGAAGTAGAATGAACAGCAGCAGTAACAGCCAGAAATCACGCAAAAAACTGCCGAGTAATTGTTTTACATCATCACCAGCAGAGACAATCGCGAATAAGTCCGACGTGGATCGTTTGTGTGTAAAGTTAAAGTAACCAACATCGAGAAAGTTAACTGCTAAAATGCCCAGAACAGGAATGAAATAAAGCAGCGCAGCCAAAAATCTGTACCAACGATTCAGAAGAAGGTTGAACGGCAGGAGACAAAGGATAATGAACGGCAAAAGCAATAAAGCCAATGTCACAGCATCAAACCAGGCCCCCGCGAACCATTCACCTAAGCCAACTCCTGAGAAGAGTGATGCGTATGTGAAATAGAAAAATATTCGGGAAACCGTAAGTAAAAGCATCGCGAAACCATAGAGTACAAGCAAAAACTTCACGTTGGAAGGAATTCTATTTGTTATCGTCTGGATGCTTTTCCGCATGATGCAAAAATACAAGGTAGAATGAAACTACAACGATTAATTCATAAGGAAATACCCACAATACGTTAAAGAATGAAAAAAGAGATGATTCCCCAAAAAGAATTTGATAAAAAAATCCCACAGATGCACAGCTTTTATGGCGCTTACCAGACGCCATTTTGCGAGACCGTCCTGTGCTGAGTTTGTCGAAGTATAGGCGAGCTTTAATCTGTGTATCTGTGGGAAGTAATGGTATTCTCTTTAGTTTGTTTCAATTCCTTATTTTTGGAATATGAGATTTCTATTCATTCTTTGCTTACTACTTTCAGTTACCAGTGGGTTTTCGCAAGATTTGCCGGCTTATCAGATCTTTACTTCGGAAGGAAAGAAAACCACATTTAGTGCTTTGGTAAAATCTTCGCTGGAAAAAGAAGTGGTGCTTTTTGGAGAATTGCATGATGATCCGATTGCACATTGGTTACAACTGGAATTGGCAAAATCGCTAAAAAAACATGAAGGATTTGCGATTGGAGCTGAAATGTTCGAGTTACATCAATCAACGGCTTTAGCAACTTTCATCGAAAACGGTGATGTAAAACAGTTAAAAGACAGCACGAAATTGTGGAGTAACTTTGACACGGATTATGCGCCTCTGCTCTATTGGGCACAGCAAAACAAAACTCCCTATTACGCAACAAACGTTACACGTAAATACGCTAGTCTTGTTTTCAAAAAGGGATTAAAGTCGTTGGATTCGCTTTCAGATACCGAGAAACAATTCATGTGTCCGCTTCCGTTTGCCTTCGATTCCACTTTATCTCAATACACCGAATTGATAGAAATGGGTAAAGAAATGCATGCCTCAGGAATTGATTTCGCTCTTGCACAAGCTATAAAAGATGCAACCATGGCTTATTCAATCTGTTCCAAATTGCAGAAAAACGGATTGTTTCTTCACTTGAACGGAGCCTTTCATTCCGATTATCATCAGGGAATTATGTGGTACATTGAGCACTACCGAAAGGGGACAAAAGTATTGACTATCTCAACTGTTTCTCAGGAAAATTTAGACAAACTCGATAAAGATTTCATCGGAAAAGCTGATTTCATTATTGTTACACCGTCAAGTATGACCAGAACAATGAAATAAACTTTATACTACAGCCCAAGCCAACTCCTTTTCCGACTCATTAAAGATAATACCAAGATCAGACAGTTCATCCAAAATTGGAGTGTACACGTCTTTTGCCGTTGGAACCTGAACACCTTTCGTTGTAAAGTTTCCGTTCAACATGTGCTTTGCACAAATCGCAACTGGTAGTCCAACTGTATTCGACATGGAAGTATACACCTGATCTTCACCAACGTTGATCATGGAAGATTGAATCTCGTAACGCTTTCCGTTCTTCTCATATTCGAATTTGTGAACCATGACCAACATGTCTTTGTCATTTGGTTCCAATTTCCATTTATCTACCAGAATCAGCTCTAACAATTGGGCTGGTGTAGCATTTTCTTTTTCCAAAAGATCGGTTCCGTTGAACAAATCCAAAAATTCAAATTGTTCGATTGAATGAACACCATGCAACGCACAAAATTCTTTGAACTTCGTTTCGATGGTTTTTGACTCATCATAAGTCAAAAATGCATTTAAGAAAGACCTACGGGTTTGTATTTCTGAATGCGGGAACACATAAGAATCATCCGTCATTCCCAACTGAACAAAGATGTTCCATGCCGGACAAAAGCCTTTACATCTTAAAGTTCCACGCTCCATTGTTGGAATATCTTCCAATCCATATACTTCTCTATATGAAAGCGAATCGCGGTTGGCATAACCTTCAAAAGTTCCGATTGCATCCACAGTGACAGACTCTATTCTAGTAAAAATCTGCCCGTAAGGAATAAACTTGTATTGTCCTCTATCAATGTATTGTGCCGTTCCTTGTCCCGCCAATACCACATTTCTTGGGTTCCAGGTAAACTTATACTTCCATGGATTGTTATCAGAACCGGGAGCCATCAGTCCACCACAATATGATTTGAACGCCAATAAATCGCCACCATTTTCCTTGATCTCATCGATGATTTTCATTGCACTCATGTGATCGATTCCCGGATCCACGCCAATTTCATTCATGAAGATCAAACCGGCAGCTTCTACCTCATCGTGCAATTCTTTCATTTCATTTGAAATATATGAAGGCGTAATGAGGTGTTTACGTGCTTTCAAACAATCTCTCGCAACGTCAATATGAAATCGAGCAGGAAGCATAGAAATTACCAAATCAACTTCTTCAATCTGAGGATATCTTTCGGTTTGAATAAGTGCATCAAAAGCAAGAGCTACGCCATTCTTGTAATTACCCAGTTTGCGCTTCACCAAATCTAAATTCCGATCAACAACACGAATTTGCCAATTTTCTTCTTCAGAATGTTGAAGTAAATAGCGAATCAATGACGAGGCGGATAAACCAGCTCCTAGTACAAGAATTTTTTTCATGCTTCTCAAATGAGTTACAAAATTAACAATACTTGTAACGCAAAAATGATTTATGAACGAACTTATTTTAATCACTTTTCCACACATACCATTCTTTACGACGCAGAGTAGTGGCGAGTTCACCCTACAACCAACACCTTGTGCATCACCATATTTTTCGTATATTTGCGCCCGTTAACCAACGTTGGTTAGCTTTTTATTCTGCTCGAGATGAACACAAGAAAACCGGGATCGCGTGATACGAACGCATCTAAAGGCCCGCGTAAAACTGGCGCAAAGCCAACAAGACCTGCTGCTGGCAAGCCTAGATCAGCGGCGAAATCTACTGACAAACCTGATGCAAAATCAGACAGTAAACCCAATTCAAAATCAGGAGCTTACAGAATTGATCCGCGTAAACAAGTGCGTAAGGGTGATCCGCTTCCAACATTCAACGAAGATGAAATTCGTTTGAACAAATACTTATCGAATGCGGGTGTTTGTTCGCGAAGAGAAGCTGATGTATTGATCCAATCCGGTGTAGTGAGTATCAACGGTAAAGTTGTAACCGAAATGGGTTATAAGATTAAACCAGGAGATAAGGTGCAGTACGATGGTGAAACGATTAATGCGGAAACAAAACGTTACGTTCTTTTGAACAAACCGAAGGATTTCATTACAACTATGGACGATCCCTGGGGGCGAAAAACCGTAATGGGATTGGTTTTCAAAGCGTGTAAAGAACGAATTTACCCGGTCGGAAGATTGGATAGAGATACAACTGGATTGCTTCTTTTTACAAACGATGGTGACTTGGCGAAGAAATTAACTCACCCACGTTATCAGGCAAAGAAGATTTATCAGGTTGAAGTTGATAAAGCAGTTTCATTAGAACATTTGGAATTGTTGAAGTCGGGAATTGAATTGGAAGATGGAAGAATTGCTGCTGATCACGTTGAATACGTGAAAGATGGTAAATCGTCTCGTGAAGTTGGAATTGAAATTCACTCCGGAAAGAACCGAATTGTACGTCGTATGTTCGAAAAATTAGGATACGTGGTTGTAAAATTGGACCGCGTTCAGTTTGCGAGCTTAACAAAGAAAGATTTACCAAGAGGATTTTACCGTCATCTGACTGATAAAGAGGTGGCTTTCCTTAAAATGTCGAAATAGTTAATTAAAACATGTGATGAAAATGAAAAAAATCATCCTACTAATGTTAACCGTGGTGATGTGCGCACTAGCAAACACAACCGCAATCGCGCAAGTCTCAAAACACAAAAAGAAACACAGCACTGATGCCGGATCGTTCTTTTTTTATTGGGGGTACAACAGGTCGTACTATACGAAATCTGACATTCGTTTTGTAGGTTCTGATTACGATTTCAAGTTGAAAGATGTAACAGCTTACGATCGCCCTGACGCTTTTAAGGCAAACGTATATTTCAATCCATCAACGATCACTGTACCTCAGTACAATGGCCGATTTGGTTACTATTACACCGATAGATGGGCAATTACGTTTGGAGTTGATCATTACAAATATGTAATGGCAGACCAAAATCACGTGTTGCTTGACGGACATATTGCTGAAGGAATTGACGACAACTGGGGCGGGAATTACACAGACGAGCCCGTTGTTACAGATATTGATACTTTCCATTACGAAAACACTAACGGATGTAATCTTCTTCGTTTTGAGTTGATGCGTTCATTTGATTTATGGGAATTGGGAACACAACGTCAGATCGCACTAACCGGAAATCTTGGCGCTGGAACTGGTCCTGTTCTAACATTTAATGATTTGAATTTTGCAAGAGAACATACATTTGCAACTCCATCGATCTCTGGTTTCTGTTTCAGTGTAAATGCAAGTTTACGTTTGGAGTTCTTCAAACATTTCTTCGTTACTATGGAAAGCGCTTTGGCTTATGTAAATCTACCACATGTGCGAACACGACCAGATGACAAAAATCAGTTTGCACGTCAGCAATTTGGTTTATCATCATACTTTGCAACAGCAGGATTTTTACTGTACTTCCATCCAAAAAATGGTTGTGACAGTTGTCCGAACTGGTAACAACGGCCCCAAGACGATAGACAAAAGACTTGAGACTCATTTAGTCCAAGGTTAATGTTCAATCGTCTAATGCCAATGAATTAAATTTAAAATAGAAAAACAATAAAATTGATACTTCGACAAGCTCAGTAGCCCAATCAATGGGTTAGACGAAATAAGTCTTGAGTCTATTGTCTTTAGTCAAAATAGTCTTAGAAAAATGGAATTATCAGAACAAGAATTACAACGCAGACAAACACTTAACGCCATTCGTGAAGCAGGAATTGAACCTTATCCTGCAGCACTTTATCCGGTAAGCGATTATTCAGCAGCTATTAAAGCGAACTTTGAAGAAGGAAAAGTAGTTTGCCTGGCTGGTCGAATGATGAGTCAACGTGTAATGGGAAAAGCTTCTTTCGCAGAGATTCAGGATGCTGAAGGAAGAATTCAGGTATATTTTAACCGCGACGAGCTTTGTCCGGGTGAAGACAAAAGTCTTTACAACGATGTGTTCAAGAAATTCCTTGATTTGGGAGATTTCATCGGAATTAAAGGTGAGGTTTTCAAAACACAAGTGGGTGAAGTTTCTGTGAACGTGAAGGAATTTACCTTACTGAGCAAATCGTTGAAACCACTTCCGGTTGCAAAAACAGATGCAGACGGAAAAGTGCACGATGCATTCACTGATCCTGAATTGCGTTACCGTCAGCGTTATGTTGATATGGTAGTAAATCCGCATGTGAAAGAGGTATTCGTGAAGCGTACAAAGTTGTTCACTGCAATGCGAAATTTCTTCAACGAAGCAGGATACATGGAAGTGGAAACTCCGGTTTTGCAATCTATTCCTGGTGGAGCTTCTGCCCGACCGTTTATTACACATCACAATGCCTTAGACATTCCGCTTTATATGCGTATTGCGAATGAATTGTATTTGAAAAGATTGATCGTTGGTGGATTTGATGGTGTTTACGAGTTCTCGAAAAACTTCCGTAACGAAGGGATGGACAGAACGCATAATCCGGAATTTACAGCTATGGAAATCTATGTTGCTTACAAAGATTACAACTGGATGATGGATTTCACTGAGCGTTTATTGGAAAACTGTGCAATCGCCGTTAATGGAACTACGGATTGTACATTCAACGAACATAAAATCAGCTTTAAGGCACCATACAAACGCGTAACAATGCGTCAATCAATCATCGACTTTACCGGATTCGATATTCATGGTAAAACCGAAGAGGAATTGTTCGCAGCAGCTAAAGGAATGGGAATTGCCGTTGATTCCACAATGGGGAAAGGAAAATTAATTGATGAGATCTTTGGAGAGAAATGTGAAGGAAATTACATTCAACCAACGTTCATTACGGATTATCCGAAGGAAATGTCGCCATTATGTAAAGTTCACCGCGATAATCCTGAATTGACAGAGCGTTTCGAATTGATGGTTTGTGGTAAGGAAATAGCGAATGCTTATTCTGAATTGAACGATCCGATTGATCAGCGCGAACGCTTTGAAGACCAGGTTCGTTTAGCCGAAAAAGGTGACGACGAAGCAAATGGTTTGATCGATTACGATTTCTTGCGCGCTTTGGAATACGGTATGCCGCCAACATCTGGTTTAGGGATTGGAATGGACCGTTTGATCATGTATCTGACGAACAATCCTTCTATCCAGGAGGTTCTGTTCTTTCCTCAAATGCGCCCTGAAAAAACGGTTAAAGTGGAATTGAACGATAACGAGAAAATCATTTTCGAAATCATGCAACGTGAAAAAAGCATGGAACTGAATGCTCTGAAAACGTCTGTGAACTTGAGCAACAAGGCCTGGGACACAAGTATCAAAGGATTAACCAAAAATGGGTTATTGAAGGTGACGAAAAACGATGAAACCTTGATGGTGGATTTGATTGATTAATAGACATCAAACGATAAAAATATGGTAGGGGCGAATAATGATTCGCCCCTACGCGTTTTACATAACCACAATCTTTCGGAGAATCTCTTTGCCGTTTTCGGATGCAATTCGGAACATATACGTTCCATTTGCATATTTGCTTAAATCAATCTCATTTTCTTTCTGATCCAGTTTTTGTTCAAGCACCAATTTCCCAAATTCGTCATAAACCTTAACGGCATTCAATGCTGAATTCTGAGAAGAGATAGTTACCACACCCGTTGAGGGATTTGGATAAAGAGAAATGTTTGACAATTCTTCCGTTGAAACCGAAAGGTCATCGTGCACATGAACAACTTGTGTCGCCGTATCATTCGGACAAGCATTGTTCACTCCAATTAACGTAATCGTATAATCACCTTCCTGAGTGTACTGATGCCACGGATTGTCATCTGAGCTATTAGCTCCATCACCAAAATTCCAGAAATAGCCATTGGCATTCGTTGAACTATTCGTACAAGTCACTATTGCGTTTGGCAGATAAAGATCGATTGCATTTGTCCCGAATTGGGCACTTACCGGTGAACTAACTTCCACATTCACTGTTTGAACTAAGGTATCAGCTCCGCCAGGACCCGTTACGATTAATTGAACATTGTAGGTTCCACTTGCAGCATACGAGATCAAAGGTTCAACATCCGAACTGGTTGCAGGAATTCCACCTGAAAATGACCAGTTATAGGTCTGCCCGTTGCTACTTGTGTTTTCAAATGCGATGGTTTGACCAGCACAAACATTTGTATTCTGAACAAAGAAGTTTGCAACTGGTGGATCGGTTGGTGCAACAACCAATTGCCCATTCGAAGTTGTTACTTGCGACCACAATCCAGCACCATTCTTCGCTTTTACAGAAACGTAGTAAGTCGTTCCAATGGTCAAATTCAAACCTCCAATACTCACCGAAGTATTCCAGTAATTGTCTGTCCAGGGATAAACATCCGTTGCTCCAGCTGTTGTTCCAACTGCCACCCAATAGGAATTGATGTCTGAATTCGGATCTGTAGTTGTTGACCAATTCGCCTCTATCGTTGTATTACTTGCAGTTGTGGAAATATCTGAAGAAGTTCCATCATTTACGGATGAAATATCTACTGGCGGCGTCCAATCTACAAACACATCTTGCTGCTGAATTGCTGAAAGATTGCCTGTGCTATCCTGCACAATCGATTTGATTCGACCAGCTTCTGTGGAAGGGTTCACCGATTGA
Organism: uncultured Fluviicola sp.; assembly: GCA_965650275.1. Classification (GTDB taxonomy): domain Bacteria; phylum Bacteroidota; class Bacteroidia; order Flavobacteriales_D; family Crocinitomicaceae; genus Fluviicola. Next base: position 139,141 of record CBFGNV010000001.1, read on the forward strand.
AAACGCAATGCTCCGGTGGACTGAACATCCGTAGTTACACTTGCAGCTCTGGAACGATACACTTTCAAATTATTTACCTGATAAGCAGCATTTCCACTTCTGAAAGAAATAAAATCACCATCTAAAATTGGCGAAGGATCTACATAGGTTTGTACCAGACCATTGTCTATATACACCTGATGTTTCCCTGAAATTCTATCATAAACCACTTTGAAATCATACCATGTTCCGGCAGTGAACGTATAACTCACTTCATCAACCAACGAGAAAACGTCATTTGTTACTTTGTAAAGCTGCACTTTAGCGTTATCCAATCTAAAAAACACGAAATAGGAATTTCCACGATTTGGAAGCGAAGCATCTGAACAGAAATAATGGAATCCGGCTCTGCGGTTGGTCCCAGCTCCTGAAATTGCACCTGACCAATGGTACAAATAGCGGTTGCTCAAGTTTTGAGTCAACTCCGTATAAACATTTGTATTCGTGTTCGCTTCGTCTGTTTGGCCGAGAAATCCGTTGTTCAGTGCCCAGGTTCCTGTACTTGTAGTCCAATCTGCGTGTAATGCTGCCTGATCAAAATTATCACTGAAGAATCCCAATTCATCATTCGCACGCCAATCAGAACCATCATAATCAATGACTTGGTAATAGCTTTTCTCCAAACCACTTCCACCAGCATTATCCTGATCCGTAAACGTTGTAGTAAAACTTTGTGTTACCCATTGTGGAGGATTACTCACCGCAGTAGTTGGTGGAGTCGCATCCGGCGGTGTAACGGTTGGAACAACACTTGTCCGGTTCGCTTGCCAACCCGCGGCCACGGTAGCACAATCACTTCTGAATTCGATTAAAAGTGAACCTCCGGAAGAAACTACAGTTCCCGGGGAAGCGGTTCCAGTGTAAGTTCCGATCAAGGGAGAAGAATTCGTAGCTCCATCATAGATGTATAAATAATCCCAATTGGCTTCCGTATTGAAAGCCGTAAAATTGAGTGTAACACTTGTTGCTCCAGTTGGCTGAATTAAGGTAAAATAACGCTCATCATTCGCATAATTTGAAGCTGCACCACCAGTATCCGTAAAACTTCCGGTTGCAGAAGTCACTGTGCTTTGTGTAGGGTTGTTATTTACCAATGTGTAATACAACGACCAATTCCAGTTGATTCCCGGATCGGTGTGCGTTTGATTTGGATAATGCTGATGGCCTTTGATCTTTGTACAGCCACCAAGAACCTGAGAACCGGAAGTCGCTGGTCCGGAAAAACATCTTAACGGACTGATTCCATAACCGCTTTGACAAATATCTCTCGTAATTCCAGCCGAAGCATTATACATGGCCATTGTATACCAACTTGCATTATCGATGTATCCTTCATGTTCATAACCAATGGTATACGGATTTTCAGATCCAACATGCCACGCCTTATTTGCTTCATTCACCATTTGAGTTACTTGTCCGTCAGAAGAACGAACCACATAATGGTAAGAAACACTCGAATTACAGTTTTGCGACCAGGAAATTGCTCCAGCATAGCTTCCTTGAATTGTATGAATCGTTATCGCAGAAATCGCGGTTCCGTTTCTTGAGCTGTAATTACAAGTGGGGGCAGGATTCCAAATGGCGGGAGTATATTCCACAGATTTTTGGTTCACTGAAATCGGTTTGTATTTTTCACCGTTAGATGAAACAATTCCTGTTGGTTCGAAAATCACCTTAGTTGCACTCAGTAAAGCCGCGTTGTTTCCGAACGCCTTTACGAAATCCAAATGATAGGTTGGGAAACTAAATTTCGCAGAATTTGATGAAGTATTGAGAAACTTAAACAGCTCATAAATCTCGGCATCTCTTGCAAACCGATTTACAGCTCCCGAATCAGACAAATAAGAAAGCGCATCGAACGTTAAATAAAGGGCTTTTTCAATTCCCTGACTTTTGACCGTTTGATAGTAATGATTAAATGCTGAAGCATAGGCCAAAACTTCTTTGGAAGGATCCGTTGACATTTCACTCGCAGGAATTTTCGACAGCTTACTTACCGTTTTGAAATTGTTCTTGAAATAACCCTTTCCATCCTTCACCATTCCAAAATATCCATATGAAAGTGGCAAACCGGAACAAGATTCATCCTGAGTTCCATCCAAATAAGCAAAACGGGTTTGCGTATAACTTGTCGCTTCTAAAACTCCCTTGGGAATCTCTGGAAACTGTGCATAGGCGTTGTTACAATATTGCAGGAAGTCAACGTCTTGTGAGATAGAAATTGTTGACAGAAGAAGGGCAGTAACAAGGAGAATTTGTTTCATCGTAGTAGAGTATGAGAACCAAATGTAAGGAACTAAAAAGAGCTTAACCAGCTTTTTTTCAACTAAATAGATTTAGTCGTTGTCTCCCGCGAAGTGCGCAGAGAGCGCAAAGGTTAATTTGATATTGAAAAAAAAATGCAATGAATCTGAAAAAGTGAACTAACCAAAACTTCAGGCAACTGCTATAAAATGACTCCGCGACCTTCGCGTACTTCGCGGGAGCATTTTCTAGGTCAGTTTATCGCTTAGGATCTTCATTTCGATGGTTGGAGAAATTTTCTCGTACAGAATGTTGTAAACTGCCTGAAGAATGGGCATTTCAACATTAAACTTCTTATTAATCTCAACTGCACATTTGGTCGCGTAATAACCTTCGGCAATCATTTCCATTTCCAGTTGAGCCGTTTTCACAGAGTAACCTTTACCAATCATTTGACCGAAAGTTCTGTTACGGGAAAATTTGGAATAAGCTGTTACGAGTAAATCGCCTAAGTAGGCACTCGACTTCACATCACGGTGAATTGGACTCACCTCATCAATGAAATTTTCAATTTCCTGAATAGCATTTGAAATCAAAACCGACTGAAAGTTATCTCCATAACCCAATCCGGCACAAATTCCAGCAGCCAGGGCATAAACGTTTTTCAAAACAGCGGATAATTCTGTTCCAAAAAGATCGTCAGAAATAGTGGTTTTAATGTAACGACAAGCAAGTGCATTGGCCATTTCCCTAGCTTGACCTTCATTCTGAGAAGCAATTGTCAGATAAGAAAGACGCTCAAGTGCAACTTCCTCTGCATGACAAGGTCCTGAAATAATTCCGATATCAGAATAAGGAGTTCCAAAGGTTTTGTGAAAGAATCGTGCTGGAATAGCATTATATTCAGGAACAATTCCTTTTACAGCAGAATACACCACTTTTCCTTTGAATTGCTCTGGATTGGTATTCTCGAACAATTTCACCAAAAACGCTGATGGAGTGGCAATAATCAATACATCTGCCTTCGAAATAATCTCAGAAAGATTACTCGAAACTTCAATTTTATTCAAATCAAATTCAACAGATTGCAGGTAATGTGGATTGTGACGATATGTCAAAAGGTGTTTAACCGCATCCTCATTCCGCATGAACCAATAAACCTTATCTCTATTGTTACACAGTATTTTAACCAAAGCGGTTGCCCAGCTTCCGCCTCCAATAACTGCAATATTCAACATCGATTTCTTCATGATTCCGGGTTCAAAGATAGTTTTTTTTGAGTGTTATAGTCGTTTCCGATTTGATATCCCAAAGTAGCCAAAAATTTGTGATTGATACATTATTACTAATGAAACTTCTTCTATTATCTTAAAAACTTATCTTTGCATTCAAAATAAATCAGATGTCTGAAGAATCACGTATCTCTACGAGTAAAGCACCGAAACCGGTTGGATTATATCCTCATGCTCGTAAAGTAGGAAATTTGCTGTTTTTATCGGGAGTTGGACCGCGTGTAGCCGGTTCTGACGCAACAGATTCAGGGGTTCCGGGATTGGAATTAGATAAAAATGGAAACTTCATTCAATTTGATTTTGAGGCTCAATGCAGAAGTGTATTTGATAACGTTCGTGTAATTCTTGAAGAAAGCGGATCAAGTTGGGACAACCTAGTTGATGTTACCGTTTTCCTTGTAAACATGAAGCGTGATTTCCATACCTACAACCGTATTTACGCAGAGTATTTCAAAGACAATCAGCCGTGTAGAACTACAGTTGAGATCAACTCTCTTCCTACACCTATTGCTATTGAGTTAAAATGTATCGCAACAATTGATTAAGCTATAAAATGAGAGCATTTATTATTCGCTGTGTTCTAACAGCAGGATTATTATTTTTTACATACTACCTTTTCTATACCGGATACTGGGGTTGGGGAATCTTCATGATTCTTATTACTGCTATTGTTGGTGCAACATTTATCATCAATGAAAATGTTGCTTTAGCCATTAACAACATGCGAAAAGGAGATCAGGTTCGTGCTGCAATAGCAATGAACAGAATTACGCATCCACAGTTATTACCACGTCGTCAGCATGCCTACGTAATTTACATGCAGGCCTTGTTGAATGCTCAAAGTTTTGGTCACGCGAAAAGCGAAATGATGTTGCGTAAAGCAATTGGCCTTGGTTTGAAACGCGGACATGATCAGGCAATGGCACGCATGCATTTAGCTGGAATTTGTGCTCAAACTGGTCGCCGCCAGGAATCAATTACCTTGCTTGGTGAAGCCAAAAAGCTTGACAACAGCGGTATGTTGAAGGATCAGATCAAAATGATGCAGGGGCAACTTCAAAACACACCTTCTAAAAATCAAATGCGTATGGCGCAAATGATGGGAGGTAGAAAGAAGACGCCACGTTCGCGTTAAGATGAAAGTTTACGCTGAATTTCCTGAGAATTACGAACTGATTGATGCGGGAAATGAATTGAAGCTGGAGCGCTGGGGCGAAATAGTTACTATTCGTCCGGAACACCAGGCCTATTTTAAACCAGGTTTACCAAAAAGTGACTGGCAAAACATGGCTCATTGGGAATTTGTCCCCAATAGCACCGGAAGCTTAAACGGCACCTGGAAGAAGCTTAAAGACGATGCTCCTGATCATTGGGAAATTCGAATTAAGAACCTGCATTTTGCTTTAGAAGTTACTTCGAACAAACACATTGGATTGTTCCCTGAACAACA
>CBFGNV010000002.1:0-131847 GCA_965650275.1 uncultured Fluviicola sp.
CGTCAGAAGCAAAGATTAAGAATTTACCATCTTCAGAAACACACGGGTGACCAACAGAAATAGAGTCAACACCATTTTTCAAATTCAACTTAATTGGTTTCTCCCATCCTTTGCTGCCTGCTTCAGACATCCAGATATCACAACCAAGATTTTCTTTTTTCACACTTGGACATCGTGTGAAGAACATTGTTTTTGCTCTTCCGTCGATACACAACGTACCTTCGCTATCTTCCGTATTGATAGAGTCACCTTCAATTGGAGCTACTTTGTTGAATGTTCCGTTTTTAGCGATCTCAGCAACATAAATATCCATATAAGGTCCACAAGTAATCGGATCCTCATCAGCTCCTTTTACAGGGAAACTTGTAGTAGCAAAAGCAAGCTGTTGATCTTTTTTATCAACGAACATTGGTGACATATCAAACCCTTCCTTGTTCAATGCATTCACAGGAGTGATCGTATGACGAGTTCTGTTCGCCTTAAATTCAGCATTGTCTTTACAGTTTTTCAAACCGATTTCTGCTCTTGCATCACCCGGAACTTTCTGTAAGTACAAGTTGTAATTCTTCTCTGCACTTTTGAAATCAGCCGTCATGCGGTACATATCACCCAAGTACAAGTAAACTTCAGGGTGCTTTTCGTAATATTTCAACAAAACAGCCTTTTCATACCATTCAGCAGCCTGAACAGCATCATCCGTCATTCTGTACGACTCACCAGTTCTAAAAGCATATTCAGCTTTCAACTTAAGCGCAGACTGAGTGTTCTTAGTGATTTTTGAGTATGCAATGGCGCACTTAGACGCGGCGTCACAATAGTTTGCACTTGCATAAGTAAGTTCGGCATCTTTAATTGCCTTTTTACTTTGTGCATTCGCATTTAGGGTAACGGTTACCGCGGTTAAAAGAATAATTTTCTTAATATTCATAGCGTGAAGCAATATGTTTAAGTTCCGGATTATACTGTAAACCTCGTAAAAAGTTACTTAATTACAATATATCCGAAGGTAAATCAAGCTTGCCGAAATTAACCTAAAATTTTTAATTGCAAAACCTAGCAACGAAAAAAAATACAGTTAACTATCAAATTGTTATAAATCAAATGGTCTTGTAGCGCTCCCAGCGACCTAATAATTCCTTAAAACCATCAGGTAATTCCGACTCAAACTGCATCCATTCGTTCTTTGTCGGATGATTGAATCCCAGTGACTTAGCATGCAAAGCCTGACCTGGTGTTAAATCAAAACAATTGGCAATAAACTGCTTGTAATTGGCACTTGTAGTTCCTTTTACGATGGAATCTCCACCATATTCTAAATCGTGAAAAAGTGGGTGACCTTTCCACTTTAAATGTGTTCTAATCTGATGAGTCCGACCTGTTTCCAGCTTGCATTCAACCAAAGTTGTTAATCCGAAGCGTTCTAAAACTTTCACATGCGTAACCGCGTGCTTCCCATGATCTCCATCAGGAAAGACAGTCATTACCTTTCTATTCTTAAGTGAACGTCCAAGATTTCCTTCAATTCGCATGTCTTCTTCTACATCTCCCCAAACCAACGCATGATAACGACGTTCTGTAGTGCGATCATAGAATTGCTTTGCCAAATGAGTAAGTGCGAATTCTGTTTTGGCAACTACCATAATTCCGGTTGTATGCTTGTCTAAGCGATGAACCAAACCTGGTCGACCAAAATAATCCTGAATACGCTGTGGAAGATTATCAAAATGATAAACCAGGGCGTTGACCAAGGTTCCTTTGTAATTTCCGTAACCGGGATGAACCACCATATTTGCTGGTTTGTTCAGAACAATCAATTGATCATCTTCATAAACAATATCGAGTGGAATGTCCTGAGGGATCAATTCAATTTCACGCACCGGATAAGGCATTACAATAGCCACCTCATCTCTGGGTTTTACTTTGTAATTGGGTTTTACAGCCGTGCCATTTACTACAACGTTTCCGTTTTTAGCAGCGAATTGAACCTTGTTTCTGGAAGTATTGGGTAATCGATCAATTAAATACTTATCGATACGGATCATTTCTTGTCCCGGATCCGCTACAAACTTATAATGTTCATAGAGTTCCTCTTCTTCATTTTCCGTATCACTTTCAAATTCTTCTATCATTGACGAATCACTTTTACCACTTTGGGATTGTTAAGTGCTTCCACAAAGTACATTCCAGCAGGCAGCGTACTCATATCAAACTCCATTTCTGAGCTGCTTAAAGTAGTTACTGTTTGTCCGCTGATTGAACGAACTACAGCACCTGAATACGCTGAGGGATTATCGAATTGAAGACGAACAATGCCCGTTGCAGGATTTGGATAAACCAGCCAATCTGAGAATTCTTTTTGCTCTTCAACAGCCAAATCATAGTTACCTGAAGTTTTATAGATCGGACGCATCATTATTGTTCCAGCAATGGTTGAATTTGTCCACGTAACACCACCGTTCAACGAGAAAAATGCTTTCGATGAATTGTTGGTGTTTCGATCAAAACCAGTATTCAACTTGTTTGCATCAACCTGACGGTATCCAATAAAGAAAGGTGCATTGGGAAGCAAAAGCGAACTGTCTGGAAGGTAATACTCCGTAAACACTCCTCTTCCATCTTCATAAATGGGAGATCGTGGATTCAGGAAATTATCTTCGTATAAAACGGTACCAGGGACACCACCATTATTTGCCCAAATAGTGAGCATGAATAATTTGTCTGAAAGGTCGCTCACTTGTGGAACAAAGTGGATTTTCACTCCCATCAATGTATCTGCTTCATAAGGATCGAAACGTAGTGCGAGTCTTGCCTGAACCCCATTAATTCCGAAAGCAGCCTCAGCACTTCCGTCGTCATACGCATATTCATTCCCAAAAAACTGAGTTGTATAACACGTGTCATTCAACGCTAAATGCGCAAACGGTGCTGTTGCAGTGGATTTAATGTCAAATGTTTTCTCTTCAGCAGTTGGTGTTGTAGAAAACACATATCCACCGGTAAAATCGTGAAACGACTGATAAACTGTTCTTGGACCGTAATTCAAATCGCCATTCGTGAGAATTTGATCTTGCAGCGTAAAATTTCCTTCTACCACTCCACCAACACTAACGGCAACGTTTCCATCACTTGTGTTTTCGGGCAAGTTTGATCCATTTCGAACCGTTACCTGAACGTTCGGGTTCATGTGCGTAGGATCGTTCACCCAATGATCCCATGGAACTTGTGTATACGTTTCAATTAAAGAACCAACCGGATAAACGAAAGCAAAATCCTTCATCAAGGTATCCTGATAGCCGCTTCCTGTTCTTAAGTGCACATAATCCAAATGAAATTCATCCAACAACCCAGCAACAGAACCGTAGTTCTTGAAACGGAAACGGAAAGCATTCGTCAAATAAGCAGCTTGTGTAATTCGGATATGTCCCAATTTAAAATCACTAACATCTCCACCGTTTATAGCCCATACTCTATCCCAGTCGTCAGCAGCTGAATCGTAGAATTCCAGCACCAATGAATCTCCAGCTTCCGGTTCGTCGCCAAAACCTTCGCGCTGAACCAAGAAAGAAAGATAAACGGAATCAATAGGAGCATACGAAAGGTCAATCCATTTTGAAGTCAAGTAATCATTATAGCTAGAAGCGGTCGACCCAAAATTATACGGATAACCATTTTCATCCAACCCATCAAAAGTCATCACTCCCAAAGTCCATGGATTTACGGCATGTGTAAAATTCCTGTAGGCTGTTGAATCAATCCAAATGGAATTTGGACCTGTTAAATGCGCTGAAAAAACACGGGCAGAATCCTGGAAATAATCAGGAAAATCCAACCAGATTGTATCTGACAGATCGTTAACAATATCAGTTGTGTCGTAAATATGATATGGAGGATAGGCGCTCACATTGGAATACTGCACCGGATAGAAATCAAGATTTCCTTTTTTAATTGTAATGGGAGTTAAGTTCGTTTCAACCGTATTACCCGAAGTTGTGGTATAGCGTTTTGTTGCATTTGCCGAATATACCGCAGTAGCTGGCAAAGGAACATCACTCATGTCCAAAAGCTCGTGAAACAATTCTTCCGTTACATTGGGATCACCTGGATTTGCAATGTGACTCTGCATTTTAGATGTAGAAAATTCATCCAAAATCGGGAGTGAAATTGTATCATACGTATATACAAAAGTGCTGTCCAGGTTATTGGTTGCGCTTTTCAGGTGTTTTACCACCTTTCCACGTGCAATAGAACCAATTGGCTCCAATTCTTCCTGAGAAAATGAATATGTGCTAAATAGTAATATTGTTAGAACTCCAAAAAATCTAATCATGCGTAGTTGCTTTTATTACTCTTTCGATGCAGACACCATGATAGTAGTTCCAGCAGGCACAGTAGTTCCTTCTAAATACTCTGGACTTTGTGCATAAACCACAGCACTTGTTGAATCGGCCGAGCTTACACACCCATCACATGCTCCCCATTGAAAGCTCAATGATAAACCTGATAAACGACCACGAGCCTCAGATATTGTCTGCCCCATCAAATCTGGAATCTCCACAGCAGCAGCAGCATCGTTTTGACCAACAACTAAAGTAATTACATCTCCAACCAAAACTCTTGTTCCACTTTTAATTGGCTTGCCTTTATACAATTGTTTTTGAACAGCACCATCTGCCTCTGAAGTTGGAACAAATGTTACTCGGTATTTCAATCCTCTGTTTTCCAATACACTTTGTGCATAACGGTAAGAGCGATCAACAAGATTTGGCATTTCTACCAGATTAAATCGTTTTGAGATCTGAACTCGAATTTTTCTTCCTGATTTTACAGGAACCAAACTTTTTTTCGTTGGCAGTGGATCCTGACTCACAACAGTTCCTGCTGGTAAATCGGGTCTATAAACAGAATCCAACAATTCCATTTCCAAATCGAGTTCTTCCAAAATCACCCGAGCTCTATCGGCTTTCATTCCTTCCAAATTCGGGACATCAATTTTCTCACCATGATTGGTGTAGGCATCCAGATAGAGAATGATTCCGCCAACAATAACGATGTAAGCAAGAATGATTAATCCTGTGTGCTTTAAAAAATGTTTACTCCAAACAAAAGCTCTTAACTTGCGTAAAAAATCCATGGAACCGTATAAGTGAAGCAAATATATAAAGAATGTTAGGACGGAACGATTTACAGCGCACTGCGAGTGTTAAAAAGTATCAACACAACATTATTAATAGTTTTTGTGAAGAAGTAAAAAGGAAATGAGTGGAAGAGTCTAATTTTACAGAAAAAGAAATTATGGCTCACTTTGGACTTTTCTGCGGCGGATTCTCATCGGAATTTGATATCTCGATGCTTAGCGCCAATACCATTAAGACGAATTTTCCAAAGGAGCATTCCATTGTACAAATTGTAGTTAAACGTGATGGCTGGATAGCCCTTGAAAATGATCAGGAATTTGTTTTCTCACTTGACACTGCAACGTACATGAAAGATGGTCAGGAAGTAAAAATTGATGCGGGGCTAATTTACGTTCATGGAAATCCGGGTGAGAACGGCAAAATTCAGGCTTATCTCGACATGAAAGGAATTCCGTATTTGAACTCTTCGGCATTAGCTTCAGAGTTGTCTTTCGACAAATGGTATTGCAATCAGTTTCTTTCGAATTTTGGAATTCCTGTTGCGAAATCGCTTTTTCTTCGATCGAGAAATGAATTCACCAACGAAAAGATTATTAACGAGCTGGGGCTGCCATGTTTTGTAAAGCCTTCAGATTCTGGTTCAAGCTTCGGGATTTCAAAGGTGAGTAAAGCAGAAGATCTTAGCTCGGCTTTAGACAAAGCATTTGTAGAAGGAAAAACCATCGTTATAGAATCGTTTTTAAAAGGAACTGAAGTTACTTGTGGTGTTTACAGAAAAACAACAGGTGCTCATGCGCTTCCATTAACTGAGATTGCCACTGAAAATGATTTCTTTGATTACGAAGCGAAATATTTGGGTCAGTCACAGGAAATTACTCCGGCTCGCGTTTCAAACGAAATCAGAGACAAGGTTTGGGAAACGGCAAAGTACTGTTATGAACTTCTACAACTGAAATCTATTTCCCGAATCGACTTTATGGTTGTAGATGATGTTCCGCATGTAATTGAAGTAAATACAACTCCGGGATTCAGCGCTGCTAGTTTGGTTCCACAAATGCTGGCAGAAGAAGGAACATCAATTGAAAATTTCTGGAGAGAGATTATTGAGGTGGAACTGGGTTATTGATCTTGAAGTATATAAAATGAAAAAGGATGTAATCCAAAATACATCCTTTTCCAAACCTAAAAACCCAATTTACCAAACCAATCAGAGAGAACTCTGACATTCTTGACAACTATATAATGCAGCAAGAATTGAATGGTTGGAAAATCTTTTGAAATATTTTAAAAAAAAATTATTCAGCACAATGACAAGGTGGATCGAACTGCCAATTTACATTCGGCATTCTCTCCGCCCAACTCGTTTGAAAGGTAATATTTGTAAGGATTGAACGCATATCTACCGCTTTCAAATGAGCACATTGCATTAATTCCATTGGCAATTCTTCTATTGGATTACTCCACAAAATAAAAACTTCCAAATCTTTCAAATTTCCAATTGTAGATGGAATTGCAGGAATTTCATTCTTTCCAATATCCAGGTATTTGAGATTTGTCAATGTTAAAACATTTCCGAAACCATCATTAATTTTATTTCGTTCAACACTTAACCAACGGAGATTTTTAAACTCTCTAATTTCCGTAGGAAAAACGGTCAGTTTGTTTCTACTCAAATTCAAGTATCTCAAATTTTTGAATTTGTATAATTCTTCCGGAATTGATTCCCACTTCAAATGAGAAGCGTCAATTGCCAAAACCGTATCCGGATTTGCCTTTAACGCTTGATCCCAAGAGAGTATTTTTAGAGAATCTTGTTGTGCGTGTGCAGCATTATTACTTAGAATAATGAAGCAAACTATGCTTAGCCATTTCAACATCTTTGTTCAATTGAAGTTTTAAACTATCCAGCGAGTCAAATTTTTGTTCATCCCGCAGTCTTTCTATACATTCTAAACGTAAAGTGTCACCATAAATTTCAGCATCGAAATCAAAAATGAAAACTTCCACTGTCAATTCATTTGTTCCAGAAACTGTTGGTTTCACACCAATGTTCATCACGCCGTGGTATCGACTATTTTCATGCCAAACAATTACGGAATACACTCCGATTTTCGGAAGAATCTTAGTTGTCAGATCTACATCAATATTTGCCGTTGGAAAACCGATTGTTCTACCCAACTTTTTACCGTGAACAACTTCTCCGGTAATCTTGAAATTCGTTCCTAAAAACTGAGCTGCCAGTTGAACATCTCCTTCAAGCACAGCATTTCTAATTTTAGTGGAACTTACTGAAACCTCCCCCACTTGAATGGCTTTGATCTCTTCTACTGCAAAACCATAAAGCTCACCCAATTCAACCAACTCAGAAAAAGACCCCTCTCTATTCTTTCCAAAATGATGATCATAACCTACTCTCATTTCAGAGATTCCGATCTTATTCACCAAAATGTCACGAACAAATTCCATAGCCGTTAAACGTGAGAATTCTTTGGTAAATGGAAAAAGAATCACTGTATCTAAACCTAGAGCTTCCAGTTTCTCCAGTTTCTCTTCAACAGAATCGATCAATCGTACAGAATGAGAATCGGGATAAATGACCATTCTTGGGTGTGGGTGAAAGGTGAAAAGAACCGATTCCTTTCCCATGGCGTGCGCCTCTGCAACCAAATTCGCAATAATCGCCTGATGCCCAACATGAACACCATCAAACGTACCAAGCGTTAAAACCGGTGCATTAAACGTTATTCCTTCGGGAATGCCATGTAATATTCTCATACTTCAAAAGTAACTAAAAAAGGGAATCCACAGTGGCGAATTCCCTTACTCTACTTATCTGAAAGATTTACTTTTTTCTCATTAATTCCACAAATTGATGTCCGGTTTGAGTTGTTCCATCTTTTCCGGTAATGTTATAGGTATAGAAGTAAGTTCCCTCCGAAGCATCAGAACCACTCACTGTTCCATCCCATTTTGTATTGAAATCTGTGATTTTGAACATTTCATTTTGCCAACGATTCACAATAATCACCTCAATGGAAACTCCATTCTCTACATCGATGTAAAAGCCATCATTCGTTCCATCTCCGTCAGGTGTAAACACATTTGGAAGGTGAATCACCAACGGCTCGAAAGGAATTACAATTACCTGAATATTGGAAACATCGTCACACAAACCATTCGAAGCAGTAAGCTCAACAGTGTAAGTTCCTGGCAAATTGAACGTCATGTTATACGTTTCATTCAGATCCGTAGAAGTTGCAGTTTGACCATTATCGAAATCAATATCGTAGCTCGTAGCAAACTGACTTGCATTCGTAAATGTTACTACCAATCCCGGATAACCTGAAAGTACACTTGTAGAATTGATATCTGAAACAGGAACCGGAACCACGTTCACAGTTACCTGGTCTGTGTTTGTACATCCATTGGCATCTGTTCCCGTAACCGTGTATGTTATACTACCCAATCCAGGACTGAATGCAGTATTATTAGTTACACCATTTGTCCAGACATAACTTGTTGCTCCGGAACCCGCTAAAGTTACTGTCGACCCTAAACAAATGTTTTGATCTGCACCGGCACTAACAATTGGCAGCGGATTGACAGTTACAGTCATTTGATCCGTATCCTGACAACCATTTCCATCTGTTCCGGTAACTGTATAAGTTGTAGTTGAAGCAGGACTAAAAGGAGTAGCATTTGTAACACCATTGTTCCATACATAAGAAGTCGCTCCGGAACCCGAAACTGTTACTGAGCCTCCAATACAAACACTTTGATCGTTCCCTGCAGAAACATTCGGAAGAGCATTCACGGTTACTACAACCTGATCTGTATTCTGACAACCGTTTAAATCTGTCCCTGTCACAGTGTAAGTTGTTGTACTCGCCGGAGTAAAGCTTACACCATTTGTCACCCCATTATTCCATACATAAGAAGTAGCTCCGGAACCATTTAAAATTACGGTTGCACCAGCACAAACAGCTTGAGGAGCGCCTGCGTCAACACTTGGTAAATTATAAACAGTAACTGTAACCTGATCTGTATTGTCGCAACCAGCGGCATCGGTTCCTGTAACAGTGTATGTTGTTGTAGCACCCGGAGTAAATGGAGTACCATTCGTTACACCGTTGTCCCATGAATAACTTACTCCTCCTGTACCGTTTAAAGTAACACTTGTTCCAGGACAAACCGATTGATCTGAACCTGCCCCAATGATCGGAGAAGTTGAAACATTTACAGTCACCTGATCTGTATCAGTACATCCGTTAGCAGCCGTTCCTGTAACTGTATAAGTTGTTGTGCCACTTGGAGTAAACGCAACACCGTTGGAAACTCCATTATCCCATGTATAACTTTGAGCACCACTTCCTGACAATGTCACAGCTTCACCGTCACAAGCCGTTTGATCAAGACCAGCATCAACAACTGGCATGGCAACGTTCACGCTTGTATTGGCAGAATTCTGGCAATTCGCATCTGCATAAACCGTAGTTGCTGTCAATGTAAAATTGGTAACACCATCAGGTAAACCAGCAGAACTCGCATTAGTCGTAGTTCCGTTCGTAATTCCCGCAGTTGGGCTTGTCCACTGAAGCGTTGTAGTTGCATTAATCGTTATTGGCGTGTTCAACAAATTGGAAACCGGAACCTGAAAAATAGATGCGGTTCCTGCCGAACAAGAGTTATCGTTAATTGAAGAGCTGATTGCTCCTGAACCGTAAGAAATCGACGTTGGAGAACCACACAATGATGCCAAATTAGAGAACGTAACAGTCGCATTCGTTAGCGACCCAACGTCTGCACCGATACAGTCATAAATCTGTACTTTCCATCCACCTTCAGCAGCGTTACAACCATACAAAGACGACCAGTTGATCGTTACGTTATCACCGTAACTTGAAGAATAGCCTGAGAACGTTCCAGTGAGCGGAACGGAGGCTGAACACGGATTGATATTTCCAACAGGATTGGTCGTAAAACAAAGATTGGACACATTATTTCCACCATTACAGCAACAACCATTAGAAGCGTTAATCAATTCAGGGTGAGGCATCACACTAACTACTGGGCTCCCACAACCAGCAGGTCCAACAAGATAAAATCCTAAATCGGAAACATAGGTATGATTAGCAGAAAAACAAACCTGAATTTGTGTAGTTGGCGTGATCAATGACTCCGGTGGCGGTGGATTGTAGTAACTGAAACTTCCAGTAGTATTCACAACTCCAGTTAATGAGGCATTGTTACAAGCAGAAAGTGACGAGCTTGCAGTTACCTCTGTGTTCAGATTCCAAACCCAGGCGATAAAACAATCTGTTACTACACTATTGGCATCAGTAATTTGAACTCGATACCCATCACTTGCGAGATTTGTCAAAGTGGATGTAGCTCCTGCTTGAGACGTCAAAGGTTCCCACGAAAACGTTGTCTGGTCATGATAAAACCACGCAAACGTATATGGCCCTGTACCACTTGTAGGTGTTGCAGTTAAACTTCCCTGAGCAGCAGCCAGTATATTTCCGCACCAGATATAAATGGGATCATTCGATGCACCACTAGTGTATGCTGTTACAGAAGAACCCGAATTTCCATTAGGTGTCAACTGAGCATATGTCGACAATGCGCTAAAGCACAAAAGAGCTAAAAGTATTTTCTTCATGACTATTTGGTGGATTTAGTTAGCTCAGCTTTACGTTTTTGAAGTATCGCAATCTGTTCGCTGTAATACTTCTTGTCTTCTTCCGTTACCGCATTTTGCAGTTTACCGTAGAAATAAGGCTCAGCATCTATACATTCAGCCAAAGACCAATCTAAAATAGTTCTTACAGTTGTTTGTGATGAATTGCTTTTTGACGGGGTTTCAACTCCCTGAGCCTGATGTACTATTACACCGTTAGCTTGGGTTGTAGGGGTTTGGGTGTAGCCGACGACAGATAATAGCGAAATACCTGAAATCAACAAAACGTGTTTTTTCATTGTAGTAGTAATGGGTTAATAAAGCAGTATATAAACGAAAGCGCGTTTGAATAAGTTGCACGAATATATAAAATTGTGGTAAAACAAACAATATCAATGAATAACAAGGCTGAAAAAACAAATAATCTCCAAGTTCCAAAGACAATCTTCTTTCAAATTTGAGTCAACTTCTGTTTCAATTCTTCCTCTTAATTAAAATCATTCTAAATCAGTTGTCCATTTTTTTGCACCAGTACCATAAATGTGGTATTTTTGCGGTGAAAATGTGCTTTATTTAAAATACATCTAAATAGAGACAAATAGTGAGGTCATGATAACAGTTACTGAACAAGCCAAAAAACAAGCAATTCGCTTGATGGAGGACGACGGAAAGGCAGGATTTTTCATCCGTGTTGGTGTTCAAGGTGGTGGTTGCTCTGGTTTAATGTACCAGTTGACATTCGACAATGAGGAAAAAGAAGACGATAAGTCTTTTGAAGATAACGGAATTAAAGTGGTAGTTGACAAAAAAAGCTTCCTGTATCTGATCGGTACGACTCTTGATTTTTCAGGTGGATTGAACGGAAAAGGATTCATTTTTACCAACCCGAATGCAGGTAGAACCTGCGGATGTGGTGAGTCATTCTCACTTTAAACTAGTTGATTTTACATGGGATACACGGAAAATGATTTAGCTAAAGACCTTGAGAATTCGGAATACAAATTCGGATTTACAACTGATATCGAGTCAGACAGGGCACCTTTAGGACTAAATGAAGAAATCATCAAATTTATTTCTGCCAAAAAAAACGAACCAGATTGGTTGTTGGAGTACCGCTTAAAGTGTTACGCCATTTGGAAAGAGATGACAGAACCAACCTGGGCACACATTCAATATCCAAAACCAGATTTTCAGGCTATTTCTTACTATGCTGCTCCTAAGCAGACAAAGAAATATGAAAGTTGGGACGATGTTGATCCGGAGATGAAGGAAACAATGGCCAAATTGGGGATTTCATTAGAAGAACAGCAACGCTTAACAGGTACAAATGTGGCTGTCGATTTCGTAATGGACTCGGTTTCTGTTGCAACAAGTTTCAAAAGTAAGCTGAAAGAACTCGGAATTATCTTCTGTTCGTTCTCGGATGCGGTTCAAGAATATCCAGATCTTGTCAGACAATATATGGGTACTGTTGTTCCGGCAACCGACAATTTCTATGCTGCTTTGAACTCAGCTGTATTTACAGATGGTTCTTTCTGCTACATTCCAAAAGGAGTTCGGTGTCCAATGGAGCTTTCTACTTATTTCCGAATCAACGAAGCGAATACTGGTCAGTTTGAAAGAACATTGGTTGTTGCCGACGAAGGTGCGTACGTTTCTTACTTAGAAGGTTGTACTGCTCCTCAACGCGATGAAAACCAATTACACGCTGCTGTTGTTGAATTGGTCGCATTGAAAGATGCTGAGATCAAATACTCGACAGTACAAAACTGGTATCCCGGAGATAAAGAAGGTAAAGGTGGAGTTTTCAACTTCGTAACAAAACGTGGTTTATGCGAAACAAACGCTAAAATCTCGTGGACACAAGTAGAAACCGGTTCTGCAGTTACATGGAAATATCCTTCATGTATTTTGAAAGGTGATAATTCAATTGGTGAGTTTTACTCGGTAGCTGTAACGAATAACTTCCAACAGGCAGATACGGGAACAAAAATGATTCACTTGGGTAAAAACACCAAGAGTACAATTATTTCGAAAGGTATTTCTGCAGGAAAATCGCACAATTCTTACCGTGGATTGGTTCAGATTCACAAAAACGCACACAACGCAAGAAACTTCTCGCAGTGTGATTCTTTGTTGATGACCGACGAATGTGGAGCACATACTTTCCCTTATATCGAATGTAAAAACCCGAGCGCTAAAATTGAGCACGAGGCTACAACTTCGAAGATTGGAGAAGATCAAATATTTTACTGTTTACAACGTGGAATCTCTGAGGAGAAAGCCATCAGTTTAATTGTAAATGGGTATTGTAAAGAAGTGTTGAACCAACTTCCTATGGAGTTTGCGGTTGAAGCACAAAAATTACTGACGATTAGTTTAGAAGGATCAGTGGGATAATTACGAATGACAAATTACTAGTTACAAATAATTAGTAATTCGAAATTGGTAATTAGTAATTGAAGATATTATGTTGAAGATTGAAAATTTACACGCGTCGATTGACGGAAAAGAAATTCTAAAAGGATTAAACCTTGAAGTGAAAGCTGGTGAAGTGCATGCTATCATGGGTCCAAATGGTGCTGGAAAAAGTACTTTGGCTAGTGTGTTGGCTGGACGTGAAGAATACGAAATCACAGAAGGAAAGGTTGATTTTGATGGTACAGACTTATTGGAAATGGCAACGGAAGATCGTGCTCGTGAAGGTTTGTTCCTTGCGTTCCAATATCCAGTTGAAATTCCGGGAGTTTCTAACGTGAATTTCCTTCGTACAGCGTTGAACGAAATTCGTGAATACCGTAAAGAAGAACCTATTTCGGCGAAAGACTTTATGGCTTTAGTGAAAGAGAAAAGTGCAATTGTTGAGTTGGACGCTAAATTAGCTTCTCGTTCAGTAAACGAAGGATTCTCCGGAGGTGAAAAGAAAAGAAACGAGATCTTCCAAATGGCAATGTTGGACCCGAAATTATCTATCCTTGATGAAACAGATTCAGGATTAGATATCGATGCGCTTCGTATTGTTGCTAACGGTGTTAACACATTGAAGTCAGATAAAAACGCAACGGTTGTGATTACACACTACCAACGTTTATTGGATTATATCGTTCCGGATTTCGTTCACGTTCTTTACGACGGACGAATTGTTAAATCTGGTCCAAAAGAGTTAGCTCTTGAATTGGAAGAAAAAGGATACGATTGGATTAAAGCAGAATTTGCACTCTAAGATTCCATTATGCAAACATTAGAAAACGTAAGCATGAAATTGAACTGGAACTTAGAAGGACATTTCTTGCTGAACGAAAATTTAAGAAAACAAGCTCAGGAAACGATCGAAGGTCTTGACTTTCCAACGACCAGAAATGAGGCTTGGAAATACACACGTGTAGCAAAGATCAAGAATGCATTGTTGTCGGTTGGCAAATTACAATCGGTTACTTCTAAACTTGGTTTAGATGACAATTCATTGAAATTTGTTTTTGTAAATGGACATTTCGCGAAAGATCTTTCTTCTTCCAACTATCCTGATGGTGTAAAAATTCTTGCGCTTTCTTCAATGGATAAAGAAGAATTGAATGTTCTTGGAACTTCTGCAGTTTTGGAGAATGAGATCTTCAACGCAATCAATACAGCTTATGCAACCGATGGACTTTACGTTCACGTTTCGGCTAAAATGCAAATTGAACCAGTAATTGAAATTATTCATGTTTCAACTGGCGATGCTGTTTTGACAAATCTTCGTCATAGCATTACTGCCGAAGCTTTTGCTGAAGTGAAATTGATCCAGCATTTCGTTACTGAAAAAGGCGAAGGTTCATTTACCAATGTTTATACAGAAGTAAATGTGGCGAAGAACGCAAAAGTGGTTATCGACAAATTACAAGAAGAAAACGATACTGCTTATCATGTTGCAACAGAGCAAGTTGCTCAGGCACAAGATTCAAATTTCACAATCAATACAATTACCTTAAACGGTGCGTTGGTTCGCAATAACCTGAACATCGATGTAAATGGTTCCAACTGTGAAACACATTTGAACGGCGCTTACATTTTGAATGGAAATCAGCATGTTGACAACCACACAATTGTAGACCATAAAGTTTCGCATTGTGAATCGTTTGAATTGTACAAAGGAGTGATCGACGGAAAAGCAACCGGAGTTTTTAACGGTAAAGTTTTCGTTCGTAAAGACGCTCAAAAAATCAATGCTTTCCAGTCAAACGGAAACGTATTATTAAGCGACGACGCATCAGTAAACAGCAAACCGGAATTGGAAATTTATGCTGACGATGTGAAATGTTCACATGGATCAACTACTGGTCAGTTAGACGAAGAAGCAGTATTTTACTTACGCGCTCGTGGTTTAAGCGAAGCAAGTGCACGACAATTAATGGTTGGCGCGTTTGTAGGTGAAGTTTTCGAGAAAATTGAAAATGAAGCTGTTGTTGAGCGTATTCATGAAGTATTGAGAGAACGATTTGATTGGTCTATATAATACTTCGTTAAAGGAAAGCCAAAAGAGGAAAAGAGGAAATTAATTCCTTTTCAAAAAGATAATGAAATCCGATGCATCTCGACTACGCTCGATGACCGCAGCGGATTTCTTTGTTTAAGGCCGAATGAAGAGAACACAGTTTGAACACTTCAATAAAGGGATTCATCATCCTCTCCCCTTGAGGGGAGAAAGAGAGGGGTGGAAACAGTAATCCTAACCACCCTCCTTAATCCTACCTCGAAGGGAGGAGATTAAAAAACCTTACTTTTTTGTAAAGACACGATGCATCTCCTCTCTGCAAAATCCGTTTCCTTTTGTTACATTTGCACCTCGAATTCATTTGAATGATACCAGAAAATCAAAAAGTAAAATTCGCCATAATTGGTGCAGGACATATCGGAAAACGACACGCTGAAATGGCTCGTCGTGACGAAGAAGCTGAACTAGTTGCAATGGTTGATATTCGTTCCGCAGAAGAATGTGGAGCTGCAGATTATAACGTTCCTTTCTTCTCTACAATGGAAGAATTGTTCGCCTCTGGTATCGAGTTCGACGTGGTGAATGTGTGTACTCCAAACGGATTGCATGCTGAACAAGCTCTGATGGCTCTTAAAAATAAGAAACATGTGGTGGTTGAGAAGCCAATGGGTTTGACGAAAGACCAATGTGAAAAGGTAATTTTCAAGTCACTGCAGCAATCACGACAAGTTTTTTGTGTCATGCAAAACCGTTACTCCCCGCCAAGCGAATGGATCAAGGATTTGATCGATCGTAAAGTTTTGGGTGATATTTTCATGGTACAATTGAATTGTTACTGGAATCGTGATGAGCGTTACTACAAAGCAGGTGGCTGGAAAGGAACTGCTGATTTGGACGGCGGAACATTGTTTACACAGTTCTCACACTTCATCGATATCATGTACTGGTTGTTCGGTGATATTGACAATATTCAAGGAAAATTCGCGGATTTCACGCACAAGGATTCTACTGCATTTGAAGATTCTGGTTTCGTGAGTTTCGATTTTGTAAATGGAGGAATGGGTTCTTTGAACTATTCAACTTCTGTTGCTCACCAAAATTTAGAAAGCTCCATGACTATCGTTGGTAAGAACGGAAGTGTAAAAATTGGCGGACAATACATGAATGAAGTAGAAGTTTGCAATATTGCAGACTACGAAATGCCGGATCTTGCACCTACCAATCCAGGGAACGATTACGGCGCTTACAAAGGATCTGCAGCAAATCACCATTACGTTATTACGAACGTTATCGACACACTAAAAGGAAGAACTTCAGCAACTACAAACGCTCTTGAAGGATTGAAAGTTGTTGAAATTATTGAACGCATTTATAAAGTAAGAAATGAGCAACTCAATCTACAATAAACTTATTCAGAAAGAAACGAAACTCGCCGTAATTGGACTGGGCTATGTTGGTTTACCAATTGCTCTTGAATTTGCTAAAAAAATTAAGGTTGTTGGATTCGATATCAATCAGGCACGTGTTGATTTGATGAGAAATCATATCGATCCGAGTAACGAATTGGAGAAAAGTGCTTTCGATAATTGCGACATTCACTTTACAGCTGATATCAACGATTTGAAGGACGTTACTTTCTTTATTGTTGCTGTTCCGACACCAATCGACGACACAAATTTACCTGACTTAAAACCGTTGTTAGGTGCTTCTAAAACGGTTGCTCAAGTATTGAAAAAAGGCGATTACGTTGTCTTTGAATCTACGGTTTATCCAGGTTGTACTGAAGACGATTGTATTCCAGTATTGGAAGAAATCTCCGGATTGAAATTCGAAGATGATTTCAAGGTGGGATATTCACCTGAACGTATTAATCCGGGAGACAAGGAACATACGCTTCAAAATGTAATCAAAGTGGTTTCCGGTTGTTCCGAAGAATCACTTGAGGAAATTGCGAAGACATACGAATTGGTTGTAGCTGCTGGGGTTCACCGTGCAACTTCTATCAAAGTGGCTGAGGCTGCAAAAATCATTGAAAACACGCAGCGCGACGTAAATATTGCCTTGATCAATGAACTTTCTATCATTTTCAATCGCTTAGGAATTAACACTTACGAAGTACTTGAAGCGGCTGGAACGAAATGGAATTTCCTGAAATTCTCTCCAGGTTTGGTTGGTGGACACTGCATTGGTGTTGATCCATACTATCTGACACACAAAGCACAACAAGCTGGTTACCACGCAAAAATTATCAATAGCGGTCGTTACGTAAACGATTCAATGGGATTCTATATTGGTAAGCAAACGACTAAGAAAATCATTGCTCAAGGAAAGCACATTCAAGACGCGAAAGTGTTGGTAATGGGTGCAACCTTCAAAGAAGATGTTTCGGATATCCGTAACTCGAAAGTAATTGACGTAGTAAACGAATTGAAATCGTTTCAGGTACACGTTGATTTGGTAGATCCACACGCTTCTTCAGACGAAATGGAACACGAATATGGTGTGAAATTAGTGGAGATTGGCAGCGATTACGACGCCATCATTGTAGCTGTAAACCATAGAGAATACAACACGTTGACGGAAGATTATTTCAAATCAATTCTAAAAGACGGAAAAGGTGTTTTCGTAGACATCAAAGGAATTTACCGAAATAAGATTCAGGATTTAGAATATTGGAGCCTTTGATGAATTATCAATGAAACAAGTCTAAATTATCAAGAAAACAGAATCGTACTTGATAATTTTGGCATTGATAGTTGATAATTTACTCTACTTCCAGGTCATAGATTTGTCGTGAAACCTTCATTCGGATTTCTGATGCCAATTGGCTTACCAAACTGCTTGGTTTTCTCCAGATTGAACGGATTTTCGGACAGTTACACCCGTCTGTTTTATCGCGTACTTTCTCACTAGAAGTGGCGTTTCTATTCCAATCGTTAATGTAAGCACCATTTTTTCTCAAGGTTGCAGTTACGCTTGCACTTAAATCGGAGTAATACACATAGCTGGGTTCAGTATCCCAAATCGAAGCACAGCTGTCTACATAACTATGTCTGTTCAAACCTTCACCAACGCTTAAACTCCCAATATGCAAGGTGTATTCTGCTGGTTCCGTGGTTAAAATGATATTGTTTTTCTCAAGTAATCTAATGAGCGTTTCATTGAACTCATTCGCTAAATCATCGCTATCACTCAAATAGATATAATCCGGATATTGCAGCGGTTCATCAAAGTCGTAAGGATCAAACTTATCAAATGCATCAGTTGGATATTGATGTGCTATCGTTGGACCTTCATAATGCACATAAATCACATCTGGCAAGTTTTTTCCTTTTCTGCAACCAACAAAAATAAATACAAGAAAGAGTAGGTAAAAGGCAAATCGCATCATAAACAGTTTGCCCTTTTAAGAAAAAATCATACCAAAAAGACTCAAGACTTGAAGACGTAAGACAAAAGACCAATTCAACGTTTAGCATTAAAATTACTGTATCAAATTCTTAAAGAGTCTGTTGTCTTTGGTCTATTGTCTTAAGTCTAATTTACTATCTTTACTTCTATGAATATTCTCGTTACTGGCGCTGCCGGATTTATTGGTTCGCATTTGGTGCGTTTACTTGTAAATAAGTATCCCAATTATACGATCATTGCTTTCGATTCGCTTACATATGCAGGAAACCTTGAGAATTTAAGCGATGTGATGAATGCTTCGAATTACCGCTTCGTGAAAGGTGATATTACTTCTGAAGAAGATGTAATGAAGGCATTGAATCTACACGACGTAACGGATATTATTCATTTAGCTGCAGAATCGCATGTTGATCGCTCCATTGAGGGTCCGATGGAATTTGTGAAAACAAACGTTATTGGAACGGTGAATTTGATGAATCAGGCGCGAACATATTGGGGAACGAACGAAGGACATATTTTCTACCACGTTTCTACCGATGAAGTTTTCGGATCATTGGGAACAGAAGGTTTCTTTACGGAAACAACTTCATACGACCCGAGAAGTCCATATTCCGCATCAAAAGCATCTTCAGATCATTTTGTCTCTGCATATTTCCATACTTACGGTTTTCCAGTAAAACGTTCCAATTGTTCAAATAACTACGGAAGCCACCATCATCCGGAGAAATTGATTCCATTGATGATTTACAATATCATGAATAGTAAACCGCTTCCTGTTTACGGAAAAGGTGATAACGTTCGCGATTGGTTGTGGGTGGAAGACCATGCACGTGCAATCGATGTGATTTTCCATAAAGGCGAATTAGGCTGTAATTACAACGTTGGTGGCTGGAACGAATGGAAAAACATCGACTTGATCCATGAACTTTGTGCAATTATGGACAAAGAACTGGGGCGTGAAGAAGGAGAAAGCGCCAAACTCATTTCTTTTGTAAAAGACAGAGCCGGACACGATATGCGCTATGCAATCGACGCTACAAAACTACATGATGAATTGGGTTGGAAACCAAGTATCACCTTCGAAGAAGGATTGCGAAAAACGGTTCGTTGGTACCTCGACAATCAGGATTGGGTAAATCATGTAGTGAACGGATCTTACCAAAGTTATTACGATTCAATGTACACCAATCGTTAAGAAAATGTTGGGATTCCTTCGACCTAAAAAACCTGTATCATTAGCTCCGCTGCAAGTCGACATTCATAGTCATTTACTGCCGGGAATCGATGATGGAGCGCAAACACTCGATCACACGCTTGGAATGCTGCGCAAATTCGAAGAATTCGGCTACAAGAAAATGATTTTCACTCCGCACGTGATGTCGGGAGTATATAACAATACACCAGCAATTATTCGTGCGAAACTCGAAGAAGTAAGAAACCTCATCCGTGAAACGGGAATTAATCTGGAAGTAGATGCTTCGGCAGAATATTATCTTGATGACACCTTTCTGGAATTCATTCGCAACAACGATCTGATTCCGTTTAACGGAAACCATATTTTATTCGAATGCTCCTTTCGGGATGCACCACTACTACTCGATCAGGTTATTTTCGACTTACAATCGAAGCAATACCAACCCGTAATTGCACATCTTGAACGTTATTACTACTATCACAAATCGATAGAAAAAGCCAAACAATTGAAAGCACAAGGAGTTTTGATTCAGGTGAATTTGCTTTCGTTTACAGGTCATTATGGTCCGGATATTAAAAAGCAAGCCGAACTTCTCCTAAAACATAACTTAATCGATATTGTTGGATCGGATTGTCACCGTATTGAGCATTTGCATATTATTGAAAAGAACCTGTATTTGCCTGCGTTTAAGAAATTGTTATCTCAGCCACTGAAGAACAAAGATTTCTAACTCGGATTACTCGCAAAAAAACTCCCACTGATGCGCAGATGGTTAGGGCGCTTACCAGTCGCCCAAAAAGGTGTAATAACTGGATTATTACAAGACCAAAACAAATAAACAAAAATTCAATTTAGAACTGTGAGATTGGCTCTTATGCAGAGAACGATAGAAAACAAGTGAAATGAAGCGTAGCTAAACCCCTGTCTGAATCCAGCGCTCCTATTTTTCATAGAAAAATTGGTACAGCGTGTTTATGAGTTGGGGTGCAGCAGCGAAATGCAATGTCGTTTTTAAGTTCTCAAATACAAGCCTAGACCTTTTTTGTTACTTTTTTGGGGCAATGCCAAAAAAGTAAGTTACTAGTTTCGTATTTTTCACCTGTGAAATCATTCCTCATACTTCTTACTTTCAGTTGCTGTATTTCGTCTTTTGGCCAAAGCGATAGTGTTGAAGTAGGTTACAACCACAGACGCAACCTTTGGTTCGATGGAACGAATGCAGTTGTGGGACTGGGAAGTCTTGTTTTGCTAAACGAGGTCTGGTACAAAGAGTATCCAAAATCCGATTTTCATTTTTACAACGACGGTGCTTCCTGGTTGCAAATGGATAAAGTGGGTCATGCGTACACAGCTTACCAATTGTGCAGGGCAGAATACGCTGGCGCACGTTGGACGGGAAGATCCAACAAAAGCTCAACTTTTATAGCTGCCGCATTGGTTTTCGGAGGCCAATCTGCTGTAGAGGTTTTCGATGGTTTTAGTCAGGAATGGGGGTTTTCAGTCCCTGATCTAGCAGCCAACACAGCCGGAATAGGTTTGTTTTTGGGTCAGCAATTGGCGTTTAAGGAGCAACGTTTCTTTCTAAAATACGGCTACAAAAATTCACCTTACGCAGCACTTCGACCAAATACCTTAGGTTCTACCTTTCCTGAAAAATTGCTGAAAGACTATAACGCACAGAGTTATTGGTTATCGTTCTCACCTACTGCAATCCATGACAACCTTTTCTGGCCACGATGGCTTCAGCTCAGTGTTGGTTATAGCGCTGACGCTAAACTACGTGGCGACGATAACGTTTATACCATCAACGGATTTACCTATGAAGCCAACCGCGAATGGGCATTGAGTTTAGATATCGATTGGAGTAAACTTCCGATCAAGAAACCATGGCTGCGAAAAGGTCTGGGAGCATTGAATGCTGTAAAATTACCGTTCCCAAGTGTTTATTGGCGAAATGGGGTTTGTTATGTGGGCATGCTGTGATTCAAAACACATAGTTCACATAGCTAAAACATAGTCACATAGTTTTTATTGAAAATAACTGGACTTGAAAAAGCCTAACACAACAAGCTATTGAATTATCTATGTGTCTATGTGCTCAACTATGTTTTCTATGTGTTTAAATCGTAAATTAGACTATGGAATCTAAGCTATTCGAAATACAATCTCCGAACGGAGTTTTAAGAGGAAATATCCGTGAATTACCTGGCGCACCGCTGGTATTATTGCTCTGCGGACACAACGGATTTTATCATTTTGCTTTCTTCCCAACCATACAGCAACACTTGATTGAGAACGGTTATTCGTCGTTAGCGTTCAACTACTCGCATTGTGGCATTTCAGATCACGGTGATTACTTCGACGACTTAGTCAGCTATGAAAAGAACTGTCGACAGCTGGAAGTGGAAGATTCCCTGTTCATGGTATCGGCTTTGGGAGGCATATTGCAATCTACCCCTTCACAGCTGTTTATACTTGGTCATTCCATGGGCGGATTCAACACCGGTTTTGTAGCTGATCAGCTCGTTTCTTCAGGCATTAAAGTGGACGGACTCATTTTCCTAAACGCTTTGAAAACCTTAGATGTTAGACCCAAAGAAGTGATGGAAGAATGGCAGCAGAACGGAGTGTATTATCGCGCTAACGGAAGAACGAAACAAGACTTGCCGCAAGGAAAAGCATTTTTGGAAGAGACTCTGGCTGCTCACGACAAATGGAGTTTAGAAAAAACGATGGGTCATTTGGTGATGCCTATTCTGGTTGTTCATGGCAGCGCAGACGAAGCCGTTCCATTTGAGCACGGACTCCACATTTTCTCCTGGATAGAAGACAACAACGATCGAAACACCTTTGTGGCGATAGAAAACGGAACACACACCTTGAATACCAGTCATGTGGGAAATCGAGAATCAGAACAATTGGAGGAGTTTTGCGGGAAGTTGGTGGAGTGGCTGACCTCGGACCTCGATACATTTCGACACTAAAGGTCGGAACACCTGTCTGACTGCCAGCATTTGACAGGCAGTCTCGGTTTGATGTCCATCCACTGATCGATTTCGTACGCTGTCACTTCGAGTGCTCAAAATGCATTCGGATATTTCAACATACCACTCAACTGATCCATTGGAACGCCAATGTAATACTCATCACTACCATCAAAATAAACAAAAGACAGAAAATCTCTATCAAAGTAAAAATTGCGCTTGAATTCGGTAACTGCTGCGGGAATATCGGCACAGGCAGTTCCAAAAATTTGATGCTCTTGAATGGCTCTTTCAATTAATTTATCCAGAATCGGTTCGTAATTAGCTCCAGTAGCAAAAAGATCAGACAACCGATTTACACGAACAAAAGAATTGTTTTCGATCCAATACGTTCGAAAAGAAAACTTGTCGTAATAGGAATAAAGATTCTCCGGATGTTCATAGCATTCACCTTCAATTCTTTCCGAATATATTTTTTCATTTACAAACGTCGCAGATCTTGAACATGCTGAATACCCATTTTTCACATAAGAACCCATGTGTTGACAGGGAAGTGCATCATGACGGATATTTTCGATAATGAGTTCATTGTTCAATCGAACAAAAAAAGTATTCGATTCCGGACAATCAATGTGATCACCGAAAGCCTCCAGGATTGCAACTCCATCTCTTTTATATAAAATCTTCCCTAAGTTCTGTTTATTAATTACATCTGAGATTTTAGTCGCAGGGAGTAATTCTTTTCCATTTACATCTAAAACCTGAAGGGAGTCATTGAATAGAAAAGCATAAAAAAGTTCGATTTTATCACTATAACTGTTCAAGATCCGAACTACCGAATCATGTGGTGCCAAAAAAGACTCTCCTGTTACATCATTAACAATTACATAACCCTCTGATCCTTTCATTACGACTATATCATTCGATTCATTGAACTCTGTATATTTTGGCAGCGTTTTCCACTCATAATTGCGATTGATTGTGCCCCAAAGCCCATTTGATTGTACATATGTCCAGTATTTTCCATAATCAAACCCAAAAGGCTTGTCAAAAACTGGTTTGGTGATCGGATCGCCATTCTCATTAATTACGAACCAACAGGTATCTTGAAATCGTTTATCCTTAGCAAACAGCGTTCTCTGATACTGATGATTTATGAAATAAAGATCGTCATACATAGGTTTTAAAAGCCACTCACCAGTTCTATACCGAATTAAACCTTTCTTCTTATCTGTCGAAATAACTGTTATAACCTCACTGTAATCGGGCTTGTAATCGAAAACATTCGGAATGGTCTTTATTAGCCGATGATTCTGATCCTCAATTTTCAATTGATCATTTTCAATCCATAGCCACATATATCCATAATTCTGCGGTTTGGATTTCAAATAACGGTCGACTTGTTCTTTGGAAATTATTTTCCCCGAACCATCCACATAAAAATTGCGGGAGATCTCGTTCATTCCATTTGCTGCGGGTTCGGCAAACATCTTTGCATCCATGAGCTTAAACGTATCAATATCTAAAACATACACGTGTTCATTATTAACTGCAAAAATCGAATTTCGAGTGTTATCAAGACCTTTGTGCTTTGGATAATCAATTGCATAAATTTCGCAGGAGTCCATTAACACTTCTAGTTTTTCATTGACAAATAATGAGTTACTACTATCCTTTAAACCAATTACCCATTTTTCGACTTGAGGATATCCCATCAGTTCGTAATGCCTGCCACCAAGTAATGGTTTACCATTAAAATCAGTAAAATAGTGGTGATAATTTTTATCATAAAATTGAATGTAACCTGAAGCTTTTCCCAATTTCCAAATACCAGCTATTCCATCTTCAAATTCGTTGAATTTTGGTTGCCACCCATCCAGCCCATGTATGGTATATTTCTCATTAGCTGTAGATGAACGAACAAAAGGTGTGCAATAAGAATGGTATTTATGAATACTTCGATCTGGCGTGATCAAGTCTTGCTTGTCCCAATAAGTTTGAATGGAATTCACCAATTTACCTGCATTGTCATAGATATCAATGGAGACGTAATCCACAATTTCAGAAAAATTCTTTGCTCCGTAAAAACTCCAGTAATAATAAGTGGTACTGGTTTCCATGCGAATAATCTGATCATAACTCACCGAGGATTGTTTTCCTGTAGCAACATTCACTAAGCCATAAAGTGTTTTTTGGGCATTTTCAGTTGTGTCCTTTCGCTCAATCACAAATACCTGTGGAACAGTATAATCGTATTCCGTATAAAAACGATACGGGCTCTCCTCTGTAGGATCCTGGTTCGTATTGGCAGGTACTAACTCATTTTGGTAATCAAAGTAAAACAACTGATCTGTTGATTTTTTCTGAGAGAACATTTTTTTGAAATTGGTATCAAGCACCAGCCATCGATCACCCGATTCTACCCAAATCCAATCGCCTGTCAATTTCATTTTTGGATACCATTCGGAAGTTTTACCAGAACCCAGACGAGTTATTCTTTCGCTTTTTGTTTCCGGGTCAGTCTCTAATACAAACTTCAAAGCATTGAATTCTTGTGAGGTCCCTAATGTTACCTCTCTTCTGTATTCATATTTCGAAAAAGGAGTCAGTACATTTCCATATTCATCCATAACAGTATGAAGACCTTTGGAGTCTGTAGCCAAGAATAGAATTGCGTTCGAAGTAAGCTGACCACTATAAAGCAGTTCCAATTGTCGATATTCGACAGGTATCAGTAATTTGCCGTTTGAATTGTACAAACCTACCTGGTTATTCTTATAAACCCTGTAAAAACGCTTATTAACTATATCATTAGAAAGGTGTTTTGCGACAAAATAGAAGGTTTGGATAGAATCAAATTGAGGTGCAATTATTTCTTCCGCTTTTTTACTATAAACGCCAAGCAAGCCATTCTTACGGGCAAAAAGTTCATCGATGGCTCCCATATCCCAATCCGGTTTACCTCCATTATATTCCGCTACTAAAGGATATTCGGTATAAATTTCATCGAACTCAAATGGGAAAATGATCTTCTTATTGAGATCCATAGTTCCAACTTTACCATTTTGTTTCACAATGAATTGTTTGGAATAATGGTCGTAACTCAGCCCCTCATAAACACAGTTCACGAACCATTCATTTCTATCCGATAAACATCCGAATTTGCCGTTTTCAGAAAGAATCCAATTCTGTATGTGATATTGCCTATTATCCTCTTCCTTCCAAAAAACATCACCAATTTCTCTCAGATTCTCAAATTTTGCAGGATAAATTGTGTCACGTGGCCAACTACTTATGCTAATAAAACCGTTTTGACAATTGCTGTAATCTTCAAACGGATACAAAACAACCTGTTGTTGCCCGGATTCTTGCGCTGCAGATTGGAGAACAATAAAAAAAATGAAGATTGTTTTGAGGTAGCGTGCAATCATGGTGCTATAATAGGAAAAAAAGGGAAATGTTACATGCAGTATAGGTGGTTGAATGCAGTGGTTGACCTCGACCTCGATACGTATCTGACACTCCATTTCATTACGTTCAGGACACCTGTTTGACTGCAAGTGTTTGACAGGCAGGTTTGGTCTGATGTCCATCCACTAATCGATTTCCTACGCTGTCACTTCGAGTGATTTTGAAGCGCAGTGGAAAAATTGTATCGAGAAGGACAGCATCCTAAATTCAACCTATGTCCACCTCGATACATTCCGACCCTAAAGGTCGAAACACCTGTCTGACTGCCAGCATTTGACAGGGGCTCGGTTTGACAAGGGTTTCAGGTGAAAAAACCATCCAATAAGCAATTTAACATGCTGTGAAAATTAACAAAACCCCTGCGGTAAACCGCAGAAAAAATACCGTATTTATACGCTTGATTTTGTGGTATGGGAATGTGTAGGTTTGTGTACTTTAAAAAACTGAAGTATAATAACAAAAGGCATGAAAATACATAGCGTAGAAATAAACAATTATAGATCCTGTATTCAAACCAAATTTAATTTACCACAAAATTTCATGGCATTAATTGGTGCGAATGGTGTTGGAAAAAGTAACGTCTTGTATGGATTACAATTATTCTCAAAAAGCGAAACAAATAGACGTTTTTATTCAGACGAAACAAAAAAGGATTTATTGAGTACTCAGCTAAATTTAACCGTAGAATTTGAAGAAAAAATAATTTATGTGAGGACTACATTTTATTATGAAACAGATGAACGAAATATTGATGAAATTTTATTTACGGAATCAAAATTCCGTATTGAAGGTGAGAATTCTAGAAAATGGAAAAATATTGATCCAGAAATATTAGAGTTTACTCAGTACATCAAGCGCAGGCAAATCTCCGTTGAACATTACCCAAGGCAGTTCAATTCGGAATCTTCAAAATTCTCCATTAGACTTGTTGGCAGTTTATCAAGCATAAGTTACTACAGTGCTACTCAGTTTTCCGATCCTAGTAAATGTCCAATTTCAATTGAATTAGATGATTTCAGAATAAGTATCAGAAACAGACAAGGTAGAACACACCAACAGTTTATTTACGATCTTTATAGAGCATACAAATCCAACGAACCCAAATTCCAATTATTCTTGAATACCGTTGGAATCAATGGACTAAATTTAATTGAAAATATAAAGTTTAACGATCACGTTATCCCAAGCAGCTCATATAAAGTAAGAGCAGGAGGGCAAATACAACAAATCGAAAACAGTAAAAGAATCATTGTTCCATCAATAGAAATTGACGGATTAACACTTTCACCAAATCAGCTATCCGAAGGAACTTTCAAGACTCTAGCTTTGGCGTTTTATATATTGAATGATCAAAATGACGTTTTACTAATTGAAGAGCCTGAAGTTTGTGTCCATCATGGTTTATTGCACAGTATAGTACAATTAGTTAAGCAACAATCCAAGTATAAACAAATCATAATTAGTACACACTCTGACTATGTTCTGGATATGCTTCAACCGGAGAATATTCTTCTTGTCAACAAAATATATGATTTAGGAACTAGTGTTAATACTCTTAGTAACATGTTATCCGCAAATGATTATCGTGTGCTTAAGGAATATTTAAAAGATGCTGGCAATTTAGGTGAATACTGGAAGGAAGGAGGTTTCGACCATGAATAAAATGAAACCCATTATTAAATCAATAGGCTTAATAGTTGAAGATATAAGTGATTATGATTGTCTGAAAAACATTATAGCCAGAATTGTTAATAAAGACAATATTACGTTTAAGAAAGCAATTGGGAATGGATGCGGTAAACTGCGACGAAAGGCAGTAAGTTACAGTAAAAACTTAACCAATAGAGGGTGCGATTTAATAATCCTAGTTCACGATTTAGATAGAAATGATTACAAAAAACTTACATTGGAACTGAATCTACTAATCAAACAAAGTCCCGCTAAAAATAATTTCGTTTGTATTCCAATTGAAGAAATTGAAGGATGGTTTCTATCAGATCCTGAAGGATTAAAAGAATCATTAAATCTTGATAGAAAACCCAAAATAACAGGTAATCCTGAATCAATAGCATCTCCTAAGGAGAAGCTTGAAGAGTACGTTTACAGTTGCTCAAATAAATCAAAAATATATCTGAACACCAAACATAATTCTATTTTAGCAGCAAATCTGTGCCTGAATAAAATGAGAGAGAAAAGCACCTCATTCTCACTTTTGTATAGTCATCTTCTAAACTATGAATTCAAATAAGTTCCCAAAGAATAATTCCGCACGATAAAGCTTTAAGGATGTATTTTGTAGTCATCATTTGGTAATCATGAAAATAGTATCTTATACTACTTTCTTGTACTTGTTTTACTCTTCACCGGTTACAAGAAAACTACTCTACCAATTTCCCCGTTTTACCAATACCTTCTTAACTTTACACAAGAATCCGGAATCATGAAACCTATCAACCAATTCATTTTCCTAACTGTTGCAATGTTAATACTCGGTTGCGCCTACGATCGCGCGCTCCTCTACCACGAAGGTTATGTTCTTGGTGAATCGGACAAACTGCGCATTGATGGCTTTTATGATGACCCAACAGTTGATTTAAATAATCCACATTACAGCTCAACCTACGTGCGCTCTATTTTTTTCTACGGAGACGGATCGGTTTTCTTTATGCATCTTCCAACCGATACCGCGGATCTCCGT
The DNA here is from genome assembly GCA_965650275.1 of uncultured Fluviicola sp. GTDB lineage: Bacteria > Bacteroidota > Bacteroidia > Flavobacteriales_D > Crocinitomicaceae > Fluviicola. The sequence continues at coordinate 29,046 of CBFGNV010000002.1, forward strand.
GTAAGATTGAACTATGATAATGATCCTTTGGGTATTTGGGGAAATTACACTGTTTTTGATGACACCATTCGAATCGAAACTATTGAATCATACGGCGGATCACGTCGCGAACAAAGAAGTACAATGGTTGGCCTGGTTGGAAACGAACAAATCCATTTTATCCAAAAGATCAATCGGAAAGGAAGGATTACTCCTCTTGATTACACTATTACTTTTTATCACTACAACATCAAACCTGATTCTACCAACAATTGGATCAGGACAAATAAGAAAGTTCAATAGGTGAATCGTTTCTTTCATCTTTTAATGAATTATTAATTCTGCACATTAAACAGGCAAACCATTAACCTGCCTGTCTGCAGACAGGGGAATTAACGTTCATTAAGAGTCCAGACTTCTAAGAAAAACAGCAAACAACCAAGATCATTCAAATATTTCTTTGCCTTTAACCGTTATGCATGTACTTTTACGTATCATGAAAAAATTACAGCTTTTCTTTCTTCTTTCGCTCATCGTTGTTGCTGTTGCTGGCTGCAAGAAAAAATATGCTACTGGCGAGGAGTTTACATTAAAGTTCAATGAAACAGCGCTGGTGAATATTGCTGGGTATAATGTCGAGATCAAGTTTGTGCGATTGATTGAGGAATCGCGTTGCCCACCGAAGGCTGAATGTATTACGGAAGGATCTGTTGCTATAAAGATCCAAACGGAGAAAGCTTCTACCTACTCGCTTGGGTTGAATTCTACGGTTCCGTCAACGGTGATTTTTGCCGGAAAAACCATTCGACTGCTGGAAGTGACATACGGGAAAGACAAGAACTACCTTAAGGAGAAGAAGTATTCTATTACGTTGAAAATAGAGGAGTAATTCTAAATTTTAAAATTCTAAATTCTAAAAAGGATTGCGTGTTACAGTTAACACTTACTAAGTTTTAAAATTTAGCATTTTGGAATTTAGAATTATTCAAAAAGTTCTTTCATCAACAGATACTCCTCCAAATCCTTTATAGAAACGGACAGTATCTTTTTGGAAGTGCATTCCACAAAACTCAATTTCCCCGATTCAATAATAAAGTTCTGCTTCATTTGTTCAATGGCAGCTCCCATATCTGTACAAACCAAACCAAGGGCTTGTTCGCGTTGAATTACTTTTTCCAAAAGCGCATTCAACTTCAATTCGTAACCTGAATCTTTAATGAATAACTCAGACAATTGCTTTATCTCCACTAAGCTATCATTTACGATTCGGAAGTTGGTAAACTTGCCCGTGTAATAATAGGCTCCTGAACAAGCATTAAGTGTTTTCGATTTAAAGTGCTCGTAATTGCCCAGTTTTTGCTCTACATAAACGTTGTCCGTAAAACGATAAGGCGTTCTTTTGGTAGCAGATTTCGTAAGTCGATCGCAGTAATTTTTGTTTTGGAGCTCAAGTATTTCTCTTCGGGTCAAACAATTGAACCTGCAATTCTCCAAAATGTTCTCGTTGTTACGCTTTACCAAAAGCTTGTTGTCGGGCATAACAATCATCAGATCTTCCTGAATTCGAATTTGCTGACCTAAGCTCCGTACTAACCCTCCTTGCAGTATCTGTGCAAGATTAGCAGTTTTAACAGCTTCACTTCTTTCCATCTTTGGAAGAAGCACTTTCCCCTTGTTATCCAATATCTCAATCTTTCCCTGATGAAAAAGAATCATGCGTTCGGGATAAAGCAGGTTAACAGAATCATGTTGCGCTGGAAACAGTTTTCCGGTCGATTGATCCATAAACTCATACTTATCCGGATACTCAAACATCACCAATGAACTTCCAACATTCAGATAGTTTCTGAATTTGGGATTTGTTATCCAGTTAAAAACGGTATCAATAGTTCCCCACCTGTTATTCGATCTGGCCAAACCATAATTCTTATCCTTATAAATGCTTATCGGGTAATCGAACTCTGGTCCTGTAACAATAGAACCATCTGTTTTTATTCCGAACCATTTTGTGGAGCTAATGGCCTTGTCTCTGGCAAACAGGTACTCCGGATTCGCATAATTCTCCGCAGAAATGGAATCATAAATTGGTTTCACATACCAAAGCCCGGTTTTACCATCAATAATCCCACACTTCTTATCCATGGTTTTTACAACCAGCTTTTGCTTTCCATCTAACACCCGATACGCAACCACATTCGGAAAAACGATTGATTTACTGGTTTTTAATTCAGTTAGTTTCAGTTCTCTTTTATCGAAGGCAATCATGAACTTTCCTACAGAACCTTTTTTGGGCTGCTTTCGCCATTCTAACTCTTCAGCGGAGTACAATCTTCCTGAATTGTCGACATACGAGTAGAGATTAATCTGATTAAGATCGTTTGGAGCTATAAAGAAGGAAGCATCGAGCAGTTTGAACTCATTTTGAACGTAAGCATAAACCAGCCCTTTTCGGACCATGATAACAGGTAATTCTAAGTATTTGAGTTGTAATCCTGAATTGTTGCGATCAACCCATATTTTTTGAGAACAGGAATCTATGAGCATTTCCAGTTGTTGATTCAGGATAGTGAACAATCCTACAGAATCTCTCAGCTTTATAAAGTAGTCATATTGTTCACCGTTGTGCAAGGGTTCATAATGATAAAACACTTTGTTATCATAAATTGGATCAGGGCCCGAAACACTTCTGAAATAAACTTCATTCCGTTCATTTTGAAGCATTACATAACCGGTAGAATCGGGATTAATGTATGTACCAATAATAATATCCTCGAAATGATGGACGTTGGGAACACTTCCGTCAAACCAACAAATATCACGAAGAAATACACGTGATTCACCCTGGGGTTCAGAGCTGATCAGTATAGGTTTATCAGGAAGCAAAAATCCTCCTCCAAGGTATCCAAGCCGCTCATACAAACTATAATTTACACAAACTGTTCTGAGATAATTGAGGTTTTCATCGTATACATCTGCAGAAAACTCTTCCACCGCGTTGAGAAAATCATAATCGCCATGAATCGCCCAATAATAGAAGGTGTTGTTTTGTCGAATTGTGTAGATGCGTTTGTAAATTATGGGCGATGATTTTTTAGTTGCACTATTGAACAATCCAAAATATTCTGCAAGCGGAACAGGATAATATTTGTTGCCAACTTTCACCTTTTTCTTACTCTGATACCAATGTTTTATAATGATCACCGGGGAGATTTTAATCTCATGAGAAGCCATCTGTTTTAGGTACAGAAATTCCTGGTACTCACCCAAATTTTCCAAATCGCCATCACCGGGAAGATATTCAGTCGGTTCACCATAATAATCACAGAAAACAAATTGTTCATGAATGTATTTCTGCTCATAAAGTATGTTGAAATTGGTATCGAGCAAATACCAGCGATCATCGTCGTGGGCATAAATTCTATCCTTAACAAATTGAATCTCCTTATACCATTGTGATTGTTTACCGGTTGACATGCTCGTCAGTCTGGAACTTACCTCATCATAACGTTCATTCCAATTTTCTTCTCTTGCAAAATTCACCGTTTTTCTATCAAGGTAAGCCTGCATTGTATAAACAGGTCGATAAGGGAATTTACTCAATGGAAGGTATACCTTTCCCTTTGGGTCCATTACCGTAAACTCTCCAGTTGCAGTTTCTGTTAAAAACAAATAATTCAAACGTCGTCTATCCATTCCCGGAGCGAAATCGCTCAGTCTGACAAACGGTTTCGTGAACATTATCTTTCCTGCTGTATCGTAAGTATGCATTTCCTTATCCGTAAAACAGAAAAAGTCCGTTCCCCAGGTCAATGAATCTATTTTATAGAAATGAGGCTCAATGTTTACATAATTTGGTGGGATAAGTTCTTTTCCATTGCGCGCGCAAAAACCAATGTGATGATTTAAAGTTACCTGCAAATCAAAAGGCGCAATGATCAATGAATTTTGGATCGTATCATAAACTAATGGAATTCCTGGTGAGCCATCAATGGCAAAAGCCCCACATTTTCCATTCAATTTTGCGATAACGAGATTCAACCGCGATTCGAATTTCAGCGCGTCATATTTAGGTTCGAGCAGCCATTTTCCGTCTGGATTGAGCCAGCCCCACTTTCCTTTTTCAGAAACAAGGTAATCGAACCGTTCAGCGCGATAATTTCTATAGTTATCATCGGAGGAAGTAAAAGGAATAGCCGCTTCAAATTTCGCGGGGAACAACGTATCATTCCATGTTCCTCTAAAGCCGATCTTGCATTTGGAATAATCTTCGAATGGTTTGATTTGGGCAGATAGATTAGCAGAGGAAAGAGAAAAGAGGAAAAGCAAAAAAACGCGTACAATTGTAGAGACGCGATGCATCGCGTCTCTACTCATCATTTCCTCTTTTCGGCTTTTGGCTTTTTGGCTTTCCATATTGCAATCAGTTAAACATTTCGGGCCAGCGCAACACATCCTTTAGTGTTTCGGTGGAAATTAGAATATAAGTATCGTAATGTCCACAAACTTTGAAGGAAATTCCTTCATCGCTAAGGATAAAACGCGGTTTCAAGTCTTCAATCGTTCCAGGAATATCAACACAACTTAAACCAAAAACCTGATCAGCCTGAATGGCTTTTGTCATCAACTCATCAATTCTCTTTTCCCAGTTGGAATTTGGAATAAAAAGATCCGCAAGTTCCTCCACCTGAATCAATGAATCGTTACTGATCCGGTAGTTAACGTACTTCACTTTTCTATCATATTCGTTACAGATAAACGGACTGTTTTCCACACAATCACCGCTTATCTTTTCGGAATAAACAAATGGGGAAAATCCTGCAGTTTCGATATCACAATCTTGTGGGCGTATTGTTCGGGAAAAGCGATTTTTATAAAACAAGAGCAATTCTTTAGAAAAACTCCATTCTCTTAACTCCTGCAATTCCAGGTATTTCATTCTTCTATTTATTGCCGGAATATTTCGAATAAGTTCCGGATGTTCTCTCCAATATTCTCGTTGTGATTTTGAAATTACCGGATCAGAGAACAGGTTAATTTCATCGTTTTTCAAACCTTCCTCAATGTTTGTTCTTGGTAAAACTATATCTCCATCCGATCGGCGAACTTCAATTGTGCCTTTATCGAAAAGAACAATTATATGACTTAGTGAACCAATAAACACAGAATCAGCGGAAGTTGAAAACGACTTCCCGGTCCATTCGTCAATAATTGCAAACGTGTTTTCGCCATAAAGTATGGGCACATGGTTAATTGTTCCACAGGTATCGTAAAGGGGTTTTGTAGCCCATTTGAACTTATTGTTCAACGTGCCCATTTTACCATTTGAACGGGCAAAAACAAACTCCTCATCATCGGGTGAAAAATGAAAAGGCACATCAAAAATGGCTTTGGTGACTTTTCTGGCTTTAGCGTTAACAATAAGCCATTTACCTTCATTTTCATTGTTGTTTCTGGCAAAATAATAACTGTAAGTATAGTAATCCATAGCTACAATACTGTCGTATTTGGGTTTCACCGACCAACTTGCATCCAAACTTGTGATTAATCCTTTTTTTCCTTTAGAAGAAGTTACTTTGAACTCACCATTATATTCTTTTACCGCAGAAATATTCTTAATGTTGATCTGTTCACCCGTTTTCAAATGTTCAAGTGTGAGCACTCCACCCGAAACACTTCCGGCATAATTACCAGCAATAACAGGCGATTTTCCTGTAAAAAAACGACCGTGCTTATCTACATATCCCTGATCATAAAACCAATACTTTTTATAACCATATCTGAGTCTTGTAGAATCCATCAATTCAAATTTGCCACCGATATAACCATACAACATCCCATTACGAACTGCCAGAATATTAGCATCTGTTTGCAACATCAGTATTTGCATATTCTTCTGACTAACGATCTGAGAACAAGAATCCAAAAGAACGTTGTATTCTCTATCGGTAAAGATGATTTCGTCTCCAATCAAAACAGTTGGTGACAATACTTGATTATTATAGCCTGTGCGATAAAACTGAATTTCCGTAAACGTCTTTCCCTCGAATGGGTGATTTCCATTTTGGATGCTTTCAAGTGAATACTTCTTAGAAACCGGATCTTTAATCAAGGCGTAACCTGAAGAATCGGCACGAATGACTAAGTCCACAATCGGAAAATCAAACGTCGCAACTTCTGGCAAGGTTCCATCTATCCATTTTATTTGCTGAAGGGTAGAATCCCTAAATTCCCGCAATGTCGTTGCGTTGTATGTATTCACGTTTGGACGAACACGGACATTACTTGCATACTTGTATAAACGAGCGTTATCATCCATACTTAGGAAAATCGTTCTCAACAGTTTCACATCTGTATCATACACATCGACCAGGAATTTCTTCGCAGCATCAGTTGTATCTTCATTCGGGTAAACAGCCCAATAGTAGGTTTTTCCTCCACCGCCGAAGCGAACAATCTGGTCGTATTTCACAGGACTTTGAACTTTGCTTGTCATGTGCAACAAGCCGACACGTTTTTTGTAAAATGGAGTGCTTTGTCCATCATGTTTCCAGGTCCCAATCTGCTCACCTTGTTTTTCTAAAACAAAGAGTTGCGGTAAGTTCACGTCTTCGCCAAATGTCGAAAGGTAATGTTCATGCATGGCCGTGTCATGGTTCGGATCAGGTCCTCTTCCAGCCGTTGGCCCAAAGGTTGAATAAGCATAAAACGCATGAAGTTGATATGTGGAGTCAGGTTGTTCAAAAACTACATTCAGGCTGGAATCAAGAACTTTCCATTTTTTCGCATTAAACACCACAAACCAATCACCTACCGTTCCAATCGTTGAATGCCATGCCGTTTCCTTTCCATCGGACAGACGAACGATCTTTGTTTCTCCTGTCCGCACCCCATCATACAGTTTCAAATAAGTCACCCGACTTTTATCAATAAAATTGTGCGGTGTAAACAGTGGCTGAAACGGGAATTTAGCCGGTTTCACCAGTTCTTTTCCTGTTGAATCTACAACTGTGTACAGGTTCTTTGCGTTCTTAACACCGAATAAATAGTTCGTAGAGATCGTATTTTCATCAACAAATGGCTCAATTTGGATGTAATTGTTTGGCACAAGCGGTAAGCCAAGCGAGTCATAAACCTGGGCTTTGTTTTTACCCTTTGCCATGAACATACGATGGTATTTCATTGACGATCCAACCCGATAAGCCAACTGATCAATCGTATCGTATTCATGAGGCACAATTAACTTGAAATCGTTGGAATATAATCCAAGACGTCCACTTTTTACGACATTGTAGACTACTTTGTTATTGGGAGGTGTCCATGGATTGGAATAGATCGTATCAAATTCAACAGGCAAGACCATCTTTCCATGGCGATCGAACACACCATACTTGGAGCTCTTATGAAAAAAGAAATACTTATCGCCAATAATGTAATAATCCTCGAATTGAGGTTTTAAGAGCCAAACTCCGGCTTGATTGAGGTAACCAAATTTACCCTGATAATTTACGAGCCAATACGAGGTATCTGATTGTATGTACCAACTGCGGTTATTGAGTCGAATATCCCTGATCATTTCAAACTGAGCAGGAAAAACAGTGTCGCCTTTTTCGTTGAGAAAACCAGTCATGCATTTGGAATAATCTTCGAAGGGTTTGATTTGTGCTGATAAATCTGTAGAGGAAAGAGAAAGGAGGAAGGACAAAAGAGCAAGACGCAATAAGCCTGATCCAGCATTCTTGGATGCATGGTCATTTTCCTCTTTTCGGCTTTTGGCTTTTCCTCTTGGCATATTCAGCTATTTCATTACTTCAGTTAGTTCCGTAAATGGCATCTCAATTTGGATATTCTCAGCATAAAACACGAATCGAATTCCCGTATAACTGAGGTAGAAATTCTTCTTAAACTCTGCTATTATTCTGTCCAGGTCTAAACAGTTAGGACCAAAATATTGCTCGTTCTGTATTTTTTTCAGCAAATAGGCATCTATTCGGTCAACATACTTCGATTCCGGAAGAAACAGATCGGACAATTTTAAGGGTGTCATTTTATCTTTATCGATCCTGTAATTACGATAGGAATAAGTTTGAGTGCTAGTTGACGAAATTTCCGGCTGTTGGTAACATCTGCCCGTTACTTGTTCAGAATACATCTGCTTAATCACAATTAAAGGTTCAATTGTACATTTGATTGCTTGTTTTTGTGTCTGTAATTTACCGTAACTAAACTGATCCCAATTCAAAACCCATTTTTTTGCTTCATCCATAAGAAGCTGATTGTTGTACATCCATAAAGCCGTGTCTTGATCTGCGCAATAACTTATCCCAACATCAACAAAAGAATGATCCCAATTCTTAATTACGGAATTGCCATAAAACACTTTGCTCAGATTGATCGTTTTCACAACGGTTGACACCGGAGTTGGAGGAATAATTTCAACACCAGCTAGATTTAAAAATTGTATTGAATCGTTAAAGTAGAACAGATGTCCTTTCGAATAATCGCGATTCACCAATTTTCTGTTAAACTCAAACACTTTCCCGGTGGTTTGGTCAATCATAGCGTAAACGTTCTCTCCAACAAAGACTTCTTCATCTCCAACCTCAATTTTATTCTTGTATTTAGGTTGACAAATAAACTTGAAGTCCGGTCCAATTGTTCCGTACTTATCAAAAGACCTTATTACTGTCCAGCTATTTCTATTCAACCACTGGGCATTATCGAAAATCGGTTCGGTTATGGGTGTACCATCCTGTTTTACGATCATCCATTTATCAGAACGACTCAAGAGTCGGGCATAAAACAGATCAGAACTGGCAGAATTCACTTCGTGAACCTCATCGTATTGGGGAATAAAAAACCACTGACCTGTTTCGGGATCGATCAGCCCTATCTTGTTGTTCGTGTTTACAACGTAAATGACAGAAGACATTCTACCCACGTTGATCACATTTTTTACTTCCTGTATAACTTTCCCTTTAAGATCCGTAATTGTCAGCGTTCCGTCATAAGTGGTGTACTTCAGATTTTTAAACTCAAAACTTGATGCTTGAGGTTTATTCAAGTCGAGAATTTTCCCGTTGTTGTCCACCCTTAGCTTGTTAATAACCAAATTAGCATTGGTAGGGTTATTGAAAAAAGTAGAATCTAATGGAACGAAGGTGCCGTTGTATTGAACGTAGTAAAATCCGTGCTTTTGTGCGATAAGATAAGCTTTGGACGGATCAAGTTTGGGGTGCTCAGTAAACCGATGATAATTAACATGAGTACATGAATCCAATAGAATTTGAAGTTTATCATCAACAATTATTTTCAAATCGTCACCTGTAAATGACCCTTCTATATCAAGCTTCAAAACGTTAAAACTGTACTTATGCGCATTGGGACCATCATGTAAAAAATTCCAGTCCCAATCATGATGAAATGTCCTATTACTCAGCAATGGTTTATTGTCAAAATCAGTATATCGGGAACCATCGTTCGTACTATGAAATCCAAGTACTCCCGTTGAATCAGAAGTAGTTGTTGCCAAAAAAGGTCGCTGAACAAAAATATAGTCTGCAACGCGATTTCCATTCATCAAATAGCCTGAATACTTCATTCGCCCTTCGGCATCACGTTGCCCTAAAGGCACAAATGGTCTCAAAACATACGTTTCATCCTCCAGAAAATCGGTGATCTGCTGATATTCGCTTTCATTGAATTGCGTTGATCTCAGAAAAACCCCAGTACTATCGTAAACATCAGCAGTAAACTGGTCTTCTCCCTGTCCTTTTTCTTTTCTAACACCCCAATAATAAACCCCTTTCCAAGACCCAACTCTCAGCAAATCCTGGTAAATAACCGAAGAACTTTTTCCAGTTTCCAAATTGAGAATTCCATAAAACTCTTCCGTTGTATATCCCTTTTTTTTAGCTTGTTTGTGCGACAATTCTACCGTCCTATGAATTTTCAGGATCGGCAAATCACTTGTTCTATCGTATCTACCATCTAGTTCGCTTACAAACTCCTTCCACTCAGAGTATCTTACATCGTCATATTTATTTTCAGACGAAAGATCGGTTCGCATGTCAAAGGTTTCCAACACGTCATTCAGGTTTGAATACCGAAACAACAGGTTAAAATTAGTGTCCAAAATCAGGAAACTACCTTTTTGGTTTGCTACACAGTATTTTCCTATGATGCTAATATGATCGTAGAGATCACTTTTCTTTCCGCTTTGAAGATTCCATAACTGTTCGCGCCCGGTTGAATCCATACCATGCACATAATCAATGCTCCTGTTTCTCACAACTGTTTCTACAGTATAAACAGGGCGGAGCTCCATTTTTTCAAAAGGTAAATACTGATGTCCGGTTTGATCCACGATCGCGCTTTGATCCTGATCATTTTTAATCATAAAAAACACGTTCTCTCCACCAACATCAGCATTTTGAAAAAGGGCTATTTCCTTATACTTAACTGGAATAATCTCTTTACCTTCTTCTGAAACAAGTCCGAAAGCGTTTTCTGTTTTTACCCTGAAAAAAGTCATGGTGTGCGGATAGTCATTCACACTTATGCGTTCGATCTTTTCATAATTCGCAGGAATCATCAATTTACCCTGACCGTTGAACGCAGCGATGAGCTTGCCCTTACGAGCAAAGATCCAGCCGTAGTACATTTTATCATATATTTCGGAATAGATTTCGTCGTATTCCAGAGGAATAATCGTTGTCTTACTGGTTGAGATCACACCAACTTTTCCATTTTCTCCCACAAGAAAAGCATCCCATAGATCCTGAAATTCAACTTTCTGATATTTTAAAGGTAAAATCCAGCTCCCATCTGCGCCTATGCAGCCGTAAATACTTTTTTCAGAAACAATCCATGCCTTTTTGGAATGAAAACTAATTTCCTTGATCTGATCGAATTTAGCGGGATAAAGTGTATCTCTTTTGCCTTTTAAAAATCCACCTTTACATTTAACATAGTCTTGAAAAGGAGAAACCTGTGCCTTTGATAAAAAAGGCAGAAACAACAAAAAAAGACAGAAGGTTGTTCTTAAGTAGCGTTGGACCATGGTGGTATAAGCAAAAAACTGCCTAAAGTTACAGAGAAATGCTGGTAGTTTCGCCTATTTTGGGTTCAATGAAAAATACTCCGGATGAAGTAATAAATGCTGAAACTGCTTCAGCTCAAAAGCAAGCTCATGCATTCCATTATAGTGGAGGAAATGAATCTTCGTTCCATCGACAAAAAAATTGCGTTTGAATTCAGCAATTGCTAGTGACATATCAGGACAAGCTGTTCCAAAAAACTGTTTTCTCTGAATTTCCTTTTCGATAAGTGAATCCAGAAGCAACTCGTAGTTTGAGTTCGGTTTAAATAGATCAGGTAATTCCAACAACTCTAAGCTATCTTTTCCGATAAAGTAGTTTCGGTAAGAAGAATATTGCTTAACGCTTTGTTTATTGGAATGAACATAGCACGTGCCCTTCAGTTCTTCAGAATAGTAACCTTGGGAAATCCATAGCGGTCGAATACTGCAGTGATTGTAGCTGTTGGAAAGTGTTTCAAGGGTAGTAACAAATGCAAGAGCATGTTCCATGAGCAATCGGTTATTCAATTTTCTTAGCACCCCGTTCGTCTTTTCATAAACAATTTGATCATCTATGGTGATATAAGGCATTTCTTGTCCTTCGGTATCAATGTTCCCCATCAACATTTTTACTAAATCCAGTTTATCAATAGCATATTTAACAGTGATAAACTTTGTGGCTGGAGTACCGTTACTTTTAAGAATTTGGATCGAATCATTTCGAAATAGAATATGACCATGAGAATAATGCTTATTTAGGAATTGACCTGAAAATGGAAAGTACTTTCCTGTAGTCTGATCGACCATGAAAGCGATAGTATCCTTGAATAAAAACGCTTCTCCATAACCATGCTCCGAATGGAAGTAATTATCAAATGCCGCTTCAGTGCAGATATGAAAATTTGAATCGATAATACCTATCAATTTATTAAACTTAAAACTGGTAATGAATTGATTTTTAGCAAATACAGCGGGTTCATCAAACAGGTATTCCGTTAGTCTATCCCCTTTTGAATCCACTACGGTGTAACGCACCGAATCTATGGCCGGGTCGATCACCCAGAATTTATCTTCACGGCCGGTTTGAAACGGAGATAAATACTTGTAATTCTTTGGTTCCACTATCCATTCTCCCGTGTTTCTGCTTAAATATCCGATCTGTTTGTTTTTCAACTTGATATAAATACCGGTGTTTAACCAGGGACCACCATCGTGATATTGACGATAATTAGGGACACGATGAAGTTCTTTGTGATAAGAATCTTTTACAATTAGTGTATCGCCAGCAAAATTGAAATAAATGGCTCCAACTGGCATATCTTCTACTTTTCTTACCTCAATCACCTTCGGTATTATTTTTCCGAAACGATCAATTGTAAGATTGCCACCAGGATACGGAAGGGAGATCATTTCACCTCCATACTTAAAGAATGTTGAATCCAAAACGTGTACTTTCCAGTTTTGAACGATATATGCATATTCTCCCTTAGTTGTCAAATAACATTTATCGTATCCAGACACTTTAATTTCATAATTCACGATATGTTGCAAGACGGAACAAGAATCCAACATCACCTCAAATTGATCTGACAGTATGGTGTTTTGCAGGTAATTTAACTTCAAATTGAATCCACGAAGTTTGTTGTCTCTATATTCACGCTCGTAATCTTGATAAGCTCTTCCCTCTAACAACGGTTTTTTATTGAGGTCGTAAAATCTTACAGATTCAACATTATCCTTCTCTTCTCTCTGCGCAATCACTGCCTTTTTTTCATTCTGATACAGTAAAGTTTCAGGATAGAAATCGAACACTGTGTCAGTCATCAGGTTTCCGGAAATATCGTAAAGAAGATATTGACTGTTATTATTAGCGTAGATTAACGGATTTGCATTTTCCCTGCAATAATCCACCTTTCCATAAACTATAAGCTGCTTTTTCTTTTTCCCTTTCGCATTGTAGATATCGACTTTTCGAGCACTTCCAACATCGCCATCACGGTCATAGAAAGCCCAATAGAAATATTCATCTTCGTACTCCATCACCCGAATTTCAGAATAATTGAAGTCCGTTCTTTTCCCTGTGTTCAGATCGAGCATTGCTGAATGCGCAACACAGGAACAATCAGAGCAATAGTCCTTTCTTCGTTCCCTGTGATACATTGTACTCATACAATCCTTGACATCTTCGGGATGAATCGAATCATAACTCGCCAGGAGCATCATCGAATGAGCTTTTGAAGAACTTTTGGGATCATAGTTGATAAAATCGCTTTCGAATCGGTACAACAGGTATTTGGAAGAATCTGCATACAATTCCTTTAAATCAGCATCTAATACCTTAACGTTCTTTTCCTGATAGATTATAACACAATTCTGAATCAATTTGGCTCCTCTAAATGTTTCAGATCGTTTTCCGGTTGACAACGAAATCAAGTACCTGCTCGTCTTATTCTCTTCTGCCTGAACATACTTAAGCGGATTCCTATTTCCGTGGATTTCTTCATAAACAGGCGTCAGTTCTGCCTTAACAAACGGAAACAACATTTTTCCATCTGCATTCATTACCGTCTGCTCCCCATTCTCATTTTTTGCCAGAAAATAGTGAACATCAGTTTGCGCTGGAGAAACTTCAAAGAAATCAATTTTGCTGTAAGTAACAGTCGAAAGTTCTGCACCGGAAACTGATCGAATTCCTACTTTACCATTCAATTCAACTCGAAGAAATTTTCCATCTACGTTTTCATTGTATCGGTAATAATCTTTCTCTTTATACTTTAGAAATGAAATTTGATCATATATTGGTGGAACCAGTTCGATGCCGGATAAACTATACAATCCATCATAACCTTCCTTCTTTACCAAAATGGTTTTGTATGATTCGAAGTCGACTTTTTTATCCGGAATTTCTTTGAATTCAAAGGGTACTATTACTTTGTTATCCATGGATACCACTCCGAATTTACCGTTCAATTTTGCTACAAAAACATTCAATGAAGTATTGAATCTTAGTGATTCATATTTACATTCTATTAACCACTTACCGGTAAACGACAAGCAGCCAAACTTCCCGTCTTCTGAAAGAATCCAATTGGGTTCTTTGCTGGGATTATCGAATGACAAATTGGAAGCCCGGATAGACAACAAATTCTCAAATTTGGCAGGAAACAATGTGTCACCAACACGCCGAAGAAGACCCGTTTTACACGTCGAATAATCTTCAAATGGTTTCAACTGCCCCGAAGCAAAGTCTGAAACAAGTATTATCCCGAAAAGAAGAATTACTCTTAAGTAGCGTTGAACCATGGAGATATAAATGAGTTCCGGTAGGAAGTTACAAATATATGGCTGATTGGTTCAAACCTATCGATGGCATGAGGTTGGGCATCCCGCAGGTGCGGGACGCCCAAAGATTTAATATTTCTTAAACACTACGCTCGCAATATGTCCCCCGAAACCGAAGGTATTGCTCATGGCGTACGTCATTTCCTTTTGTTTTCCTTTTCCTAACGGGAAGTCGAATAAACCTGCGAACTCAGGTTCAATTTCAGTTGTATTGATTGTTGGTGGAACAATTCCGAAACGAAGCGCGTTTACACAAGCAATCGCTTCGATTGCTCCGGCAGCTCCAAGTAAGTGTCCAGTCATTGATTTCGTTCCTGAAACAGCTAAGCTTTTACGCTCACCGAACACACGTTTTGCTGCAATCAATTCGCTCACATCTCCTTGTGGAGTTGATGTTGCGTGCATGTTGATATAATCCACCTGATCCGGAGTAATTCCTGCTTCACGCATTGCTTCTTCCATTCCCAGAACAGCTCCGTCACCTTCAGGATGTGTACCTGTTAAATGGTAAGCATCTGCAGCCATTCCTCCACCAACAACTTCGGCTAAAATGGTTGCTCCACGAGCAATTGCGTGTTCGTATTCTTCCAAAATCAACGCTCCGGCTCCTTCTCCCATTACAAATCCATCACGCGTTGTATCAAACGGGCGAGATGCCGCTGCGTAATCATCGTTACGCTTTGAAAGCGCCTGAGCAGAAGAGAATCCGCCAATCGCAGATTGATTGATTGCCGCTTCAGATCCACCGGAAATAATCATATTGGCTTTTCCCCAACGGATGTAGTTGAACGCCTCAATCAATGCTGTGTTGGATGTCGCACAAGCAGAAACCGGACAGAAATTCACGCCACGTAAACCGTATTCCATAGAAATGATTCCTGCAGCAATATCCACCAAAATGCGTGGAATAAAATAAGGTGTAAAACGTGGTGTTCCGTCGCCTGAACAGTATTCCATCATTTGGTCCTGGAAGGTTTGAATTCCACCGTTTCCAGAACCCCAAATCACTCCGATTCTATCTCTGTTCAGTGTTTCAAAATCAATTCCGGCATTCGCAACTGCTTCGCGCACTGCAAATAATGCGTATTGACTAAAATTATCGTATTTACGAAGTTCTTTTACATCGAAATGTTCTTTTGCGTCGAAGCCTTTCAGCTCACATGCAAAGGTGGTTTTGAACTTACTTGTATCAAATTTTGTAATTGGTGCAGCACCACTTTTACCGTCTACTATTCCTTGCCAAAAATCAGCAACATTGTTACCAAGTGGAGTCAACGCCCCCATTCCGGTAATTACTACTCGTTTTGTCATATTACTTTGATTTCAGACTGAACACTTTCATTCAGCTCGGTTGCCATGTTTCTTCACGGTCACTGAGCGAAGTCGAAGTGCCGCAATCTATATTATAAAAATCCTAGTTCCAGTTTCGCTTCCTCGCTCATCATGTCCTTGTCCCATGGCGGATCAAAAACAATATGAACAGTAGCTTCTTTCACTTCTTCAATTGTCTCCACCTTTTCCTTTACGTCTTTTGGTAAGGATTCAGCTACCGGACAATTCGGTGAAGTCAAGGTCATATCAATTTCCACGTGCATCTCCTTCGAAATTCGCACTTCGTAAATCAGTCCTAATTCATAAATGTCCACTGGAATTTCCGGGTCAAAAATGGTCTTGAGGACCTCAACTACTTTATCTTCAATTGTTGCCATATATCTAAGCTAGCGCTATGCGTTTGCAATAGCCAATAATTTTATTTTTTTCACCATACTCGCCAAACCGTTTGCACGTGTTGGAGAAAGGTGTTCCTGCAGACCTATTTCACGAATGAAAAATAAATCTGTTTTTGCCACATCAGCAGGTGTTTCATTATCCAAAACGCGAATCAGTAATCCCACAATTCCTTTGGTAATGATTGCATCAGAATCTGCCGTTAAGTGCATTTTTCCGTCTTTCACTTCAGCATCAAGCCAAACTCTGCTCTGACATCCTTCAATCAAACGGTCTTCCGTTTTCTTCGCTTCTTCAATAAGTGGTGTTTCTTTTCCAAGTTCAATAATGTACTCGTACTTCCCCATCCAATCATCGTAAACTTCGAAGTCGTCTATAATTTCCTGCTGTTTTTCCTGGATTGTCATGATCTATTTTAACATTGAAATACTTTTTTCTACCGCAGCAATGAAGGTGTCAATTTCTTCTTTTGTATTGTAGAAAGCAAAAGAGGCACGAACCGTTCCAGGAATACCAAAAATATCCATTAATGGTTGCGTACAATGGTGTCCGGTTCTAACCGCAATTCCTTGTTTATCCAATAATGTCCCAATATCAAACGGATGAATTCCATGTACATGAAAAGAGACAACACTGGTTTTATTTTTTGCCGTTCCAATAATTCTTACACCTTCAAAAGTGGAAAGCAAATCTTGGGCGTAATCGGCCAAATCGCGTTCATATTGCTCAACTTCCTCAACAGCAAACTGCTGAAAATAATTTAGCGCATGTCCCATACAAATTCCGCCAGCAATGTGTGGTGTCCCCGCTTCAAACTTGAATGGAAGTTCATTATATGTTGTTTTATCAAAAGTCACTTTCGCAATCATATCTCCACCACCTTGGTATGGAGGCATCATATCAAGTAAATGCTCTTTTCCGTAAAGAATTCCACAACCTGTAGGACCGAACACCTTGTGTCCTGAGAACACAAAAAAGTCGCAATCCAAATCACGAACATCAATAGAAGTATGTTGAACACTTTGAGCACCATCCACCAAAACAACAGCTCCTACAGCATGTGCTTTTTCAATGATTTCTTTAATCGGATTGATTGTTCCAAGCGTATTCGAAATCTGGGTAACAGAAATCAGCTTGGTCTTAGAATTTAATAATCCTTCAAAAGCTTCCAAGTCAAGTTCTCCACGCTTGTTTATCGGAATTACTTTCAATACCAAACCAAAACGCTCACAAGCCATTTGCCATGGAACAATATTGGAATGATGTTCCATTTGTGAAATCACCAATTCATCACCTTTACTCAACAATTGACAGTAAGAATTCGCAACTAAGTTTATTCCGGCTGTTGTTCCACTGGTAAAAATGATCTCTTCTCTTTTTTCAGCGTTCAGGTAATTCTGAATGAATACCCTGGATTCTTCATACTCGTTTGTTGCCTTTTGACTAAGGTGGTGAACTCCGCGGTGAATATTGGCGTTATCCATACTGTAGTACTGATTAATTGCATTCAGTACATACTGCGGTTTTTGTGACGTTGCACCGTTGTCAAAGTAAATCAGATTTTTGCCGTAAACCTGTTGTCGAAGCGCTGGAAAATCCTGTCTGATATCTCTGACGCTGAATTTTCTTCGATTGAGTCGTTCCATACCACAAAGATAACCTGATTCATTGAGATTACCTCCTTGTTCATATTTATTCTAAATAAAATCAGTTAAAATCCGGAAAATGTGCATTTTCATTCCAACCTTCTCACTATTACTGTATCTTCGAATTAAAATAACTAACAATGCAGCGTATTCTGTGCTTTGCTTTCGGAATTCTACTACTTACAGCGTGTGAAAAATACAGGTTAAAACAACCCGCATTTATTGCTTTCAGCTGGGGGTATGTAAATAATTCTGAAACCAATAAGATCAACAATATTAAGTTCTACATGACCGACTTTACGGTTACTGGTTTTAGAACTAAAGGAGATGATGTCATTATGACCAAACCCGTTCCGGATGTGCAATTTTCTTGTACTGGAAATTCATCAATTGGTCTTGGAATTGACGTTCCTGTTGGAGAATACGAAACATTCCAGCTTACGATGAACATTCCAAAAAAATCACCTGGATTGGTTTTAACTGGAACGCATTTTAACGGAACTGAAGATGTTGCTGTTCGCATAGAATGGACAGATGAAGTAAGCATGGATTTTCTTGCTGACAAAATCTTCGAATTGAAGAAAAAGAAGAACTATCAAATGGAATTGGGAATTGACGTTGCCAAGCTCTTTGAAAATATTTCTGCGAACAATTGGACCTTAGCTCAAATTGCAAACGAGGCTACAGGACCAACTTATGTGTTTAACGTAAACCAGAACCAAGGCCTCTTCGCGAAAATCAATAACTCGCTGAAGAACGCTGTTTATCTCAAGGCACCATGACAAATGAATATCAACATATCATTGAAGGGTGCGTAAATTGGGAACGCACAGCCCAGGAAAAGCTCTATAGAGCATTCTCAAAGGATCTATTTAAAGTATGCAGACTTTATGGAACAGACTCAGAAGATGCTGAGGATATGCTTCACGATGCCTTCATGCACATATTTAAAAATATCGGATCATACAATTTCACTGGATCCTTCGAAGGTTGGCTTCGAAGGGTTACGGTGAATTCTTGTTTACAAGCTATCCGCAAGCGCAAAACATTTACTCAACTTTCTGAAGCTACTTATGCTGATGTTCCTGAAGAGGAAGAAACAGAAACACGTTTGCCATTTGGTGCAATTTTGGAGGAGATCAACAGACTTCCACAAAAAGCAGGTTTGGTATTGAAGTTATATGCACTTGAAGGATGGAGTCATGCCGAAATTGCTGAGGAATTAGAAATTTCTGTAGGTACATCCAAATCTCAATTGAACTACGCCCGCAGTGTATTGAAACAAAAATTAGCGTGAGTTTAGATCAAAATCATAACGAAAAATTTGCTCAACAGCTGAAACAAGGCTTTGAGAACTGGGACGCAGGAAGTCCAGGTTATTCGCTATGGAATAAACTTAACGCTTCTTTAGACAATACGAATGTTTCCAATTCTTTGGAAGACGCATTTGATCAATGGGACAATCCAGCTCCGACAAGCTCGGTTTGGGATAAATTAAGCACCTCTTTAGACAAAGAAATACTCGACAACAGAACTCCTGCTGATGACGTTCAAAGTTTATCTGCCGCATTCAGTGATTGGAACGTTGAGGAACCAACTGATATTTGGAATAAGTTAGACGAAGAGCTTTCAACCGCAGCAGTTTGGGACAAATTATCGAATAGTTTGAACGAAGAAGGTGATGCATTTGTTGATTCTAAGTTCAAAGCGGCTTATCACGAATGGTCAACCGGTACAAATCATGACGGCTGGACAAAATTGGACGATGCACTTTCACGCGAACGTGTCTGGAACAAACTTGCTGTTACACTTACGCAACCTGTTGGATTGCCTTCTGTTTGGTGGAAATACGCTGCCAGCTTAATTGCATTTACATTCCTGAGCTTCTTTATGAACGATCAGATGCATGATTCACTTATGATTCGAACAGAAGCTCAAAACCAAACGAATGGCGTTGGATCGGAAGTGAAATCTGTGGATAATGGTCAAAACAATACTGCTACCGTAATTACAAACGGAGCCAATCCTGAAAACGGAACTGAAAATCGCTTGGTGGTGAACAATAATCAACGCAATCAGGAGAATAACGTTGGAAATCAGAACCCTGACAACAACAATAACGTAGCGAATAACAGTAACAATCCAACTGTTAAGAATACGGATGCGAATGCTGGAAACGAGTCTCTGGTTTACGATAATCTAGCGCTTTTATATCCAAGAGGATTTGAAGAAACTGATAATTGTTCGAATGTAAAAAGAACTCATTTTCATGAACCTCAAAGAAGCTTCCTGAGCACCACATTTGCCTTCGGAACTCAATTGTCTCAATCCAGAAATGATAACAGAAGTACGTTAAGCAGTACTGCGCCAGGTTTCGGGTTGGCCGTTGATCTTGCTTTCAACAGACATTTTAATCGTTGGGGATTGACTCAGGATTTTGGTTACGTCCAGTTTAACCAATTGAATGGTGATTTTGTAAAAGGACGTTATCAAAATTCAAAACAACAGTTAAGTACGCTTCAAGCCACAACGGGTGTATTCTACTCTTTCAATAGATTTGATGTAAATGGTGGAGTTGTATTTACGCGAATTCTGAACGGTTTGGAACAAGAAGACAACAAGATTATTAATGTTTACAATACAAACAGAATTCAAACGGGTATCAATGCCGGAATTACCTATAATATTTCTCCAAGAAGAGATAACGTTCGTTACGGAGTTGGACTTCAATATCAGTGGATTCCTAATGTGAATGCGGGAACAACCACATTTAGAGATGTACAAGGATTAAAACTTCAAGCTAAAATTTCATTTTAATTCCAACCTTTCGAAAAGATCTGAATCAATAAGGAAACAAGGTTAAATCAATAAAACTAGATTTGCTGTGATTTTCTCCAAAAATTACTACCACAGCGAATTCATTAGTAGTTAGGTAGAACTGAACAACTAGTGCAAAGAGAGATGAAAGTCTCTCTTTTTTTGTGCTGCTGTGGAGGATGTCCTCATCCTGCACAAGAATGCAGCACTTTACTAGTTAACTAGCAAATCAAACACCATAATTCACTGGACACGCTATCGCAATAACCTCTGGCAAGATGCTCTCCATTCCCTG
Organism: uncultured Fluviicola sp.; assembly: GCA_965650275.1. Lineage (GTDB taxonomy): Bacteria > Bacteroidota > Bacteroidia > Flavobacteriales_D > Crocinitomicaceae > Fluviicola. Next base: position 49,930 of record CBFGNV010000002.1, read on the forward strand.
ATAATGACCTGCTGAAGAGTACTTCCAATATTCTGCCTGGGTAACCAATCCAGCTTTTATGGGATTTTGATGAATATAATTAATCTTGGTCCAGGTGAAATGTTCATTATACAATTCTATTGCATGATTCCCATCTTGCCAAACCTTATAGAATTTTGTCTTCGAATGTTCATCTGCAGCAGTTGAAAAAATATCCAAAAGCCATTTTCGTCTACTTTCTGGTTCTTCTTTAATTGCTCTGATTATTTCACGAGAAGTATATTTTTTAAAATCACGAATCACATCACTCAAATCAAAGTTCATTTCAGTATTCACTACCATATGAATATGATTACTCATTATGCAATACGCGTAAACATTTAACCCTTTATTCTTAATGTAAAAACGCAATGTATTTATGATGATTTCCTGATAACATTCTCGAGTAAAAATGTCAGCCCATTCAACAATAGTTGAGGTTAGAAAATAAGTGGCTTCATCTTTTTTTATGGTGTGTTTAATTCCTTTGAGCATACTTTAAGATAATGCATCTGGAATTAAAATACAAGTTTCTGCGCAGGCGCAGGATGAGGACATCCAGCGCAGCGCAGAAAATTTATGCCTTCTTCTTAGCGTAAATTAAGAATTCCTTGTTGCCGTCGCCACCGACGATTGGAGAATCAATGATTCCGTGCACTTCGAAATTAGAATCCTTGCAAACGCGTTGAATGTTCTCCAAAACTTTAGGGTAAGAGCTGGAACTGCGTACAACGCCATGTTTGTTCAAAGCTTTACGTTCCAATTCAAATTGTGGTTTGATAAGAACAATCAAGTCTCCTTCATTTTTCAAGAAAGGAACAATAAATGGAATCACCTTTTCAAGAGAGATAAATGAAACGTCGATCACTACACCGTCAACCAGAACGGGAATTTGCTCCTGAGACAATAAGCGAATATGCGTTTTTTCAATATTCACGACTTTCTCATTCGTTTTTATGCGCTCATGCAATTGATCGTGACCGACATCAACACAAAATACTTTAGATGCGTTTTTAGAAAGTAGTACTTCCGTGAATCCACCTGTCGACGCACCAACGTCCATGAATGTTTTGTCCTTACAATCGATTTCGAAATGATCCAGGGCTTTCAACAGTTTCAGGGCACCACGAGAAACCCAGGTTAGTTCTTCATTCAAAAGAATGATCTTTGCATCCAATGGAATTTTCTTTCCTGGTTTTTCAATCGAAATACCATTCACAAGTACGTCTCCATTTTTAATCAGTTCTTCACCTCTGGTTCTCGAAGTTACTAAACCGCGATCAAAAAGTATTTTATCTAAGCGCTCTTCCATTTGTTATTTTGTCAAACGAACCAAGCCGTTTTCAAGTGTATATTCTTCGTTGCTTTCCGGACAAACTGCTTTTCCGTTTACATCAAACGTTAAACGATGTCCGTAGGTACTCATCCAACCAATTTGTCGGGCAGGATTACCTACAACCAATGCGAAATCGGGAACTTCTTTTGTTACAACAGATCCGGCTCCAATAAAAGCATATTCGCCAATATCATTCCCGCATACAATTGTCGCATTTGCACCAATTGATGCCCCTTTTTTTACCACCGTTTTCGAATATTGATCTCTGCGATTAACCGCCGATCGTGGATTCATCACATTCGTAAACACCATTGACGGACCAAGGAAAACATCGTCTTCACAAATAACTCCGGTATAAATAGACACATTGTTCTGCACCTTCACGTTGTTTCCAAGAATTACTTCTGGAGAAACCACAACATTTTGACCAATGTTACATTTCTCTCCCAAGACGCAATTGGGCATAATATGGGAAAAGTGCCAGATCTTGCTTCCTTCTCCAATGGTACAACCTTCGTCTATAACAGCAGTTTCGTGTGCAAAGTAGCTCATTATTTCTTTTTTATAGTTATTTGCTGATTTTCTTAGAATAATTCTTCTGAAAGAAACTCAAAATATGCTCATAATCATCAACAAAAGCCGAGATCTCAATTCGTCCGTTGCCGTTCATCATATCGTAACTTTTTGAATAGATCTTGATACCACCACTATTCACCGTAATATAATCGATGTTTCGCCAGTAGATGCGTTGATTCATTTGTGTTCCATGTCGTGCCTGAGAAATCTGTGACATTCCGGTAACTACCGCACCAACCTGTTTTCTGTCATAAGTAGCAGAGATCATATCTTCATCGAAACAGAGCATATAACCCGTAGCCATTTTCAGAACAACAAAATAGCGGACCACAATGAGTAATCCGAAAATCAGCAAAAGCATTGGAATAACAGACATCAGCACTACAGCCGGCATTTTAATCAAGCTGAATATCACAATAAAAACAGCAAAAATTCCACCAACGATCATTGCCACCTGTTTCACTGCTTTTGCCGCAAATTTCTTTTGCTGCTCATCATTCAGCGTATAGCACTTACCAATCAAATCCATTATCGCACAATAAATTTCTCGAAATCGATATGATCAGATTGATACAACTCTTCTTTCGTCAAACTTTTGAAATAATCGTAAGTAAGTTTCAAGCCTTCTGCTCTTCCAACTTTCGGCTCCCAACCAAGCAATGCTCTTGCTTTTGTAATATCTGGCTGACGTTGTTTCGGATCATCTACAGGCAAATCCTTATAGATCACTTTCTGCGTTGTTCCAGTGAGCTTAATGATCTCCTCAGCAAATTGTCCAATGGTAATTTCATCCGGATTTCCAATATTCACTGGCTGTGCGTAATCGCTTTTCAACAAACGAACAATTCCTTCCACCAAATCATCAACGTAACAGAAAGAACGTGTTTGAGAACCATCTCCGAAAACGGTCAAATCCTCGCCACGTAATGCCTGACCAATAAATGCAGGTAAAACGCGACCATCATTCAATCGCATACGCGGACCATATGTATTAAAAATGCGAATGATTCTGGTTTCAACTCCATGGAATGTATGATAAGCCATTGTCATTGCTTCCTGAAAACGTTTTGCTTCGTCGTAAACACCACGTGGACCTACAGGATTTACATTTCCCCAATAGTCTTCGGTTTGCGGATGAACGGTTGGATCACCATACACTTCAGAAGTACTTGCAATAAGAACGCGCGCTTTTTTTACACGTGCCAATCCCAAACAATTGTGAATTCCAAGGGAACCTACTTTCAAAGTTTGAATTGGGATTTTCAAATAATCGATTGGGCTTGCAGGAGAAGCAAAATGCAAGATATAATCAAGGTTTCCGGGAACATGAATGAATTTACTTACGTCATGGTTATAGAACTCAAAATTCTCCAGAGGAAACAAATGTTCGATGTTTTTGATTCGACCCGTGATTAAGTTATCCATTGCAATTACGTGGTAACCATCATTCACAAAACGGTCGCACAAATGCGATCCTAAAAATCCGGCAGCACCAGTAATCAATATGCGTTTTCTTTCTTGCATCTATCTAGTAAGTTTTACGTCCAATTGAACTGTAGTAAAATCCTCTTTCGTTCATTTCTTCTACTTCGAACAGGTTTCTTCCATCAAAAATCACTTTCTCATTCAATAATGAACCAATTCTATCAAAATCCGGATTTCTAAAAATCCCCCATTCTGTGCAGATCAACAAAGCATCAGCACCTTTCAACGCTTCATATTCATTTGGAGCATAAGTGATTTTATCACCCAGTAATCCTTCTACATTTTTCATGGCTTCAGGATCATAAGCAACTACTTGTGCTCCGGCATTCACCAATTCATCGATCATATAAAGCGCAGGTGCTTCGCGAATATCATCCGTATCAGGTTTGAAAGCCAACCCCCAAAGGGCAATTTTCTTTCCTTCCAAATTCCCTTTGAAGTAATTCTTCATTTTAGGGAATAAAACTGTTTTTTGATCTTCGTTTACCGCCATTACAGCTTTCAGAATTTCGAATGTAAATTGATTCTCCAATCCTGAATTCACCAATGCCTGAACATCTTTCGGGAAACAAGATCCTCCATAACCAATTCCGGGGAACAAGAAACGTTTCCCAATTCGATCATCAGATCCAATTCCGATGCGCACTTTGTCAACGTCGGCACCAACCAGTTCGCAGAAATTAGCGACCTCGTTCATGAAGGTGATTTTCGTCGCCAGAAAAGAGTTTGCGGCATATTTTGTGAGCTCAGCGCTCTTTTCATCCATAAAAATGATTGGATTTCCTTGTCGAACGAAGGGTTTGTACAGCTGCTCCATCACTTTCTCTGCTCTTGCAGAAGAAGTTCCGATAACCACGCGATCGGGTTTCATGAAATCATCAACCGCAAATCCTTCACGTAAAAACTCAGGATTAGAAACCACATCAAATTCTACAGTGGCGTTTTTAGCAATAGCAGCATGAACTTTATCAGCAGTGCCCACCGGAACAGTACTTTTATCTACAATTACTTTGTAATCTTTAATGATTTTTCCAAGATCATCAGCAACACCAAGAATGTATCTTAGGTCGGCAGAACCATCTTCTCCCGGAGGCGTTGGAAGCGCTAAAAATATGATCTCAGCATCTCGAATTCCATCTTCCAGACTTGTGGTGAACGATAAACGCTCAGCCTTAATATTTCGTTCAAAAAGCACATCCAAATGCGGTTCATAAATGGGAATTACACCATTTTTCATTTGGTTTACTTTGTTCACATCTATATCGATACAAATCACCTGATTACCTGTTTCGGCAAAACAAGTTCCTGTAACTAATCCAACATATCCAGTACCTACAACGGCAATTTTTCTCATGTTATTTACTGCAAAAAGTCAATATTTCTTTTGTGATGAACTCCAGGTGTTCCACCGGCATTTCTGTATGAATCGGGAACGAAATAACGTTCTTCGTCAATTGTTCCGTAACCGGAAGATTGATCTCACCCAAATTGAACGCGTCAAAAACAGGCTGTAAATGGGCAGGTTGCGGATAATAGATCATTGATGGAATTCCCTTTTCAGCAAGGTAGTTCTTCAAATCATCTCTGTTTACCCCATCTAGCTGAACAGTATATTGATGAAAAACATGCGTTCCGCCCTTCACGCGAACAGGAGTTTTAATAGTATCACAACCTGCAAAAGCGTTATCGTAATAATCTGCCACTTTTTGACGGGCAGCAACATACTGATCCAAACGTGGTAATTTCACATTCAAAATAGCAGCTTGCATTGCATCTAAACGCGAATTACATCCTACAATTTCGTGGTGATATTTCTGTTTCTGACCGTGATTGGCAATCATTCTTAATTTCTCTGCCAGCGCATCATCATTGGTGCACATTGCACCACCATCTCCGTAGCAACCCAAATTTTTGGAAGGAAAGAAAGACGTACAACCAATATGACCAATTGTTCCGGCTTTTTTCATTTCACCATTCGACAATTGATAATCGGCACCAATGGCCTGCGCATTATCCTCAATTACGAAAAGATTGTTCTTTTCGGCAATAGACATAATCTCGTTCATATTCGACACCTGACCATAAAGATGAACAGGGACGATAGCCTTTGTTTTTGTGGTAATTGCTTTTTCAATTTCAGATGGATCAACACAATAACTCACCGGATCAACATCCACAAAAACTGGAGTTAAATTCAAGAGTGCAATTACTTCCGTTGTTGCAATGTATGTAAACGACGGAATGATAATTTCATCACCAGGTTTTGCATCAATCGCCATCAAAGCAATCTGAAGCGCGTCTGTTCCGTTAGCACATGGAATTACATGTTTAACGCCTAGATAAGTCTCTAAACCTTTCTGAAAACGCTGAACAACGGGACCACCAATGAAAATTGCTGATTCTAAAACCTCATCAATCGCTTCTTTAATTTCACCTTTTATGGCTTCATACTGAGCGCCAAGGTCAACCATTTCAATTTTCTTCATCGTTCTCGATTCCTGCATTTGCTTGAAAATAGGATGCTAATTTAAGGATAAATAGCCTAGAGACACTAGACAAAAGACAAAAGACATTTCTTGAAATAATTGTCTTGAGTCTAATATAGCGCCATGGCGTTCATCACTTTTTCAATTCTATCTAACGTTGCTTCATTAGAACAATTGTAATTGTTGATGATTATTGCAAACGCAATACGTTTTCCTGACTTCGTTTCAACATAACCAGCGTACGATTTTATGCGCTTCATTGTTCCTGATTTCGCATGAACACGCTTTTCCCCAGCCTGATTTTCACACACATCTGAAAGAGTTCCAGAAACACCCGCAACTGGCAGAGTAGCATAAAAATGCTCGAATTCTTTACCAGTAGTCATGAACTTCAACATCTGACAAAAATGATTTGCTGAAATGGCATTTGCACGGGATAATCCACTTCCATCTTTCAGGTACAATCCCGAAGTACTGATCTTAGAACTCCAAAAATCCATTTCCTTAGAAAGTGAATTCTCAATACTCCCATCACCGCTTGTTCCGTATCCAACCCAGCATAGAATTTCCTCGGCAAAGGTGTTTACTGATTTCATGTTCGTCCACCAGGCAACAGAATTCAACGTTTTCCCTGTATGCGTATGTAAAAGTGTTTTGGTCGAATATCTGTTATGCGCCGCAACATAAGTCATTCTGCGAACCGTTGAACAAGAATCAGAAACCTTGATTCCTTTTTCTTTCAAAACACGAGAAAATTCTTGTGCAAATGTCATTTCAGGATCTGGCAAACTTCCCTTTACCATAAATTTACTGCTGCCACATTCGAGTGTACCGGATCCAAATCTATCCAGTGAATATGGCGCACCATAGATATATGAATTGTCTCCGTTTCCGCCTGAGGCTATGTAATTGTGGAATGTCATTCCGGGTACAACCGGGAAAGTGCGTAGAAAAGATGTTGCTGCTCCGGCAGTTTTACTTGTCGAAAAATAATAACGCAGCATGTTATCGTAAATTGGTAAACCACTTGCAGCCGCACCGTAGTAATTTCCCATATCGCCCCAAGCCCATCCATCAGGTGCACCCTCATAACCGAACTCAGATCCATCTGCTATAATGGCACCTTTAATTTGTTTAATCCCTTTCTTTTTCAATGTGTCACACCAGGCACGTAGAAATGCATCTTCGATTCCATCACCATTGTAATAACGCGAGCCAAGTGCTATATCACCACCGCCTCGAACCCATAGATTTCCATCCAGAATACTGTCTTTAACAGTTCCATCAATGTAAATTCTCGTGGTAGGCGCGTAGTCTTTTCCCAAAAGTTGATAGGCGGTTGCAGTTGACCACAATTTTGTTGTCGAAGCAGGCGACAAAGACAAATTTGGATTTTTACTCGCAATGGTTTGCCCGGTAGAACAGTCAACAGCCATAAAAGAAATGGAGGCATTGCTGAAATTAGGATCAGATGCAAATACGTCTATTGCAGTTTGAATTGTATTTTGTGCGAAAACAGTGCTTCCCAAAAGGAGAGCGAAAAGAGATAAAAAACGCATTCTAAGCTTCATTTTATAAAATTGCCAATTTAAATCTGGCGCTTGTTTCTTGATTTCAAAACTTTTAAACATCAGAGCGTTACAAATAGCGCGATTTTCAACGTTGTCATCACCTGATGTTTCTTACTTTTACGTTACTAGAACTTGAAGACAAATCTCATGCCTAAAGTATTACGCATTATTAATCGATTCAATATTGGTGGACCAACCTATAATGCTACGTTTTTGACACGTTTTTTAGATGATGAATTTGAGACTTTGCTAGTAGGCGGACTTCCTGAACCGGACGAACGTGACTCTTTGCACATTCTTGAGCAATACGATGTGAAACCGCTGTTGATCCCTGAAATGCAACGACTTCCAAATTGGAAATCCGACAAAGCCGCTTACAAAAGGATCAAGGAAATCATTGAAGAATTTCAGCCGGATATTGTTCATACACATGCAGCAAAAGCCGGAGCACTTGGCAGAAGAGCAGCAAAAGCTGCAGGCGTAAAAGTGATTGTTCATACGTTTCACGGGCACGTGTTTCACTCTTATTTCGGTTCTATAAAAACCAAATTATTCCAATTCATTGAACGCAGACTAGCGAAATATTCGACGGGAATTATTGCCATCTCCGACTTACAGAAGAAGGAACTGAGTGAAACCTACAAGATTTGCTCATCAGACAAGATAAAAGTGATTCCTTTAGGTTTTGATCTTGAGCCTTTTCAGCAAAAACGACTTTCTGAACGTGATCGGATCCGGGAAAAATACAACCTTCAGGAAAATGAAGTGGCCGTGGCAATAGTGGGACGTTTAGCACCGATAAAAAACCACAATCTGTTTCTAGACGTAGTTGAAGTCTTAGCAAAGAAAGGAATTTCAGCACGTTATTTTATTGTTGGTGACGGAAGTGAAAGAGAAGGAATTGAAACTCGCGTAAACGAATTGAGATCCAATCTAAACACAAGCATTGAAATGACGAGTTGGATCACAGACATTGCAGAATTTAATGCCGGAATGGACGTTATATGTCTTACATCCAACAATGAAGGAACTCCAGTTAGTTTAATTGAAGCACAGGCATCTTCTATTCCAATAATCAGCACAGATGTTGGAGGAGTTAGAGATATTGTTCTGGATGGTGAAACGGGATACGTTGTAGAAAAAAATAATGCGCTGAAATTCGCGGAAAAGCTAGAGATTTTGATCTTGCAGAAAGAAATTCGCGAAAAAATGTCACAAAATGGTTGGATTCACGTAAGAGATAAATTCCATTATAATAGATTGACCAGTGATATGAAAAACTATTACTTGTCGTTATTGAATAAAAAACGCTAAATGACGAAACTGAAGCAGTTAGGATTCTTTTTACTACTTGGAGCACTAAGCATGTTCGTTGGTTCTTGTAATATCAACAAGAATTTGATGTTCAAAACGCCAAAAGATGCAACTGTAAAGAAAGATAGTATTCCATTACAGCCGTCATACGAATACACTGTTTCTAAAGACGATAAATTCAGTTTTCAACTATATACCAATAACGGTGAGAAAATAGTTGACAACATGACTGGAATTGAATCGGAGGGAGGAACGAAATCTCCTATTGAATACTTAGTACGAAGTAATGGAAGCGCTGACTTACCTATTTTAGGTTCACTTCCGGTCGCTGGTTTTACAGTTAAACAATTGGAAGACACGCTTGCTACACTATATGCTGCAAAGAATGGTTATATCGATCCATTTGTTCAGGTGAAATTGACAAATCAACGCGTTATTGTGTTCCCTGGAAGCGGTGGTGATGCTAAAGTGGTTTTGCTGCAAAACAATAACACCACTCTTATGGAAGTTATTGCTCTGGCTGGTGGAATTGCGGATAGAGGTCGTGCTGATAAAGTAAAGCTAATGCGTGTTGAAAATGGAAAACGCATTGTTTATGAATTAGACATGTCAACAATTGACGGATTGAAATATGCGGATCTGGTTGTTCAGGCCAACGATTATGTATATGTTGAACCTTCAGAACAAGTCGGTAAAGAATTGGTAGAGTCTTCAGCACCTATCATTTCATTATTCTCAAGTGTTCTCATCATCTTCACAGTGCTTATTAACCAGAAATAATGAGTAGAAAAAGCGCATTTATAATCAATACTGACTACAATCCGTTGATTGTAGGAACAATATTTCGTCGTTTTTGGTGGTGGGCACTTCTGATTATCGGTATTATGGGTATTGGTGCATTTTTATACCTGCGCTATACCAAACCTATTTACGAATCTTCAATGGTTATCCAGTTAGAAGAGAAGGATCAGGGAAAAGAACTCTTAGAGATTGAGAACATCAACACAAAAGACAATATTTCGAGTGAATTAGAGCTTTTGAGGTCGCAATTCCTCTTTGATATGGCGATCGATAAACTGAACATGAATGTATCTGTCTTTTCGAAAGGTAATATCCTTACGGAGGAGAAATATCACCTCAGCTCATTCAACGTTATTCCTTATTCATTGAAAGACAGTTCGCTGTGTGACGTGCCCATTTTTGTTGAAGTAAAAGGCAGCAAAATTCAAATTTCCTATTCACACGGTGGAAAAGAATACAAATCCATCCACCCGGTAAATAAACGGTTCTCAACTCCTTTCTTTGAAATCCTTATTCAGATTGATGATTGGGAACGTTTGAAGAAAGATGATGAGCAAAATGACCTTTACTTCATTTTCAATAATAAAGCATCACTTGTTGCTCGACTAATTCCAAATCTTGAGATTGAAGCAGTTGATGTTGAAGCCAAATCAATATCTATTAAATACAAAGGTTACAATCCGGAACTCTGTCACGATATATCGAACGCGGTTGCAATGGCTTTCTTTGATTATGATGATGTTATGAAGCGTAAAAGCTCGGATAACATTTTGTTTTTCATTGACCAGCAACTCGATTCAATTGTAGATGAATTGGAGCTTTCCAAAGACAGTTTAACTAAATTCCAACGCGATTCCAAGCTTTCGGATCCTGAGGGCGCAGGTGAGAAGATCAATGATAAGTTGGACAAGTTTCAGGAACAATTGTTTGATGTGGAAGAAGAGATCAATACCTTGAGATTGATTAGCAATAAGCTGCATACGGAACCCAACAGATTAGAGTTGTATAAGCTGATTCCTGAAATGCTCGGTAAAAGCTATGAGGAAGCATTAACCAAACAAATTGCAGACTTAAATGAATTGCTTGAAAAGAAAGAGTTGTTGACATCAGATGTAACTGAAAATCACTCAGAAGTAAAAGCGATAAATGCACGTATTCAGTCGAAGATCCAGAACATTCGAAGAAGTATTGATGTTATAGAAGAACGCCTTTCTACGAAATCCAAAATGCTTCGCGAGAAATTGGGCGTTTTTGATAGTGAATTTATTCAGCTTCCGGAACGGAAAATGGAGTACACCCGGCTTAAATCACTACAGGAGTTGAATGAGAAATACTATCAATTACTTACTGACAAAAAAGTACTTTATTCCATTTCAAATGCAGGATATACCTCGGAGAATCGTGTACTCAATCCGCCAACAGTTTCGTCAGAACCAGTTAGTCCAAACAGAAGATTGGTTTATTCAGGATTTCTCTTTGTTGGATTCATTATCGCATTTACAGTATTGCTGTTCAAATATGTGACTTACAATGAAGTGAATACGGAAGATGATTTGAAACAATTACTTCCTGAAAAAGCTTCGTTTCTTGGAAACATTCCACTTATTAAAAACACAGAAGAATTTAGCCAATTGATGGTGATCGAGTCACCAAAATCATCGCTCGCTGAGTCATTACGAAATATTCGAACCAATCTTAGTTTCGTTAATCCGAACGCGAAGACGATTGCAATATCAAGCTCCATTTCGGGTGAAGGTAAAACCTTTGTAGCCTTAAATCTGGCTGGAATTTTAGCGCTTTCGGGTAAGAAAACCGTTATCATCGATTTAGATCTTCGCAAACCGAAAATCCATCTTGGTCTTAATGTGCCGAATAATCAGGGAATCAGTAATTTGATCATTGGACAATGCGCTGTTGAAGATGCCATTCGCAAATCCGTAGTTGACGGACTTGATTTTATTACTGCCGGACCAATTCCTCCGAATCCTTCAGAGTTAATTCTCTCAAGTGCATTTCAGGATGTATTGGATCAGTTGAAAGAGCGTTACGACATTGTGATCATTGATAATCCCCCGGTTGGATTGGTGACTGATGGTGTTCAAATTCTGGCAAATGCAGATGTACCTATCTATATCTTCAAATCCGGTTACTCTAAACGTATCTTTGCGAACAGAGTGAAAGAGTTATTCGATATGAATCAATTGAAACACTTGAATGTTATTCTAAACGGAACCAACTTTAGAAGAGGTTCTTATGGTTATGGATATGGTTACGGATATGGCTACTATGAGGAAAATAGCCGCAAATCGAAAAAGAAATAGGTATGGGATGGATTGATACCTCAATTCAGGATGTAAAAATTTTCGAACCTCGTTTGTTTCATGATAATCGCGGGTATTTCTTTGAAAGCTTCAATCAGCAAGGTTTTCAGGAGGCTGTTGGTGAACCAATCGTTTTTGTTCAGGACAACGAATCTATTTCTTCAAAGAACGTTCTGCGCGGTTTACACTTCCAATCTCCTCCTTTTGCACAAGGTAAACTTGTTCGTGTGACATCCGGAAGGGTATTAGACGTTGCAGTGGATATCCGAAAATCGAGCAAAACCTACGGACAACACGTTGCAGTTGAGCTTTCAGCGGAGAATAAACGTCAACTCTGGATTCCAGCTGGCTTTGCACATGGTTTTCTGGCTTTGGAAGACAATACACAGTTCTTATACAAATGTACTGCATATTATTCTCCACAGCATGAAAACACATTGTTGTACAATGATCATAAATTACAGATCAATTGGAATTGTGACACACCAATAGTTTCAGATAAAGACCAAATCGGACTAACTTTCGATGAATTACAAACGCCTTTCAATTAATGACATACGAAATACTTCTTTCCTGGATCCTCTTTCTCTTTGCCGGAATTCTCGCAAGCTTAATTTGTAACGAATTACTGCTACGCTTTTCTCAGAGTTTGGGTATTCGAAACAAGAATGACGTAACGATTCGTTGGGCAAATGAATCCAAACCTTCATTGGGCGGTGTTTCCTTCTTCATTTCATTCGTGTTTGGATCAGTTGGGTATGCTATTGTCTTCAACAACGAAAACGTTTTTCAAAACATAGAGTTTGTCGGACTTTTCATTGCCGGCTTGTTTGCCTTCGTCATGGGACTTTCTGATGATGCTTACAATACAAAACCGCTTGTCAAGCTGAGTGTGCAAATTCTTTGCGGGGTAATTTTAGCCGCAACACATACCATCATTCACATTACAGGAAATTACTGGCTTGACTGTATCATAACGGTAGTTTGGGTGGTTGCCATTATGAATTCGTTAAACATGCTCGACAATATGGATGGAATTACAGGCACAACTGTACTCTTCATTCTCATTGCCTGTTTGGTGAGCGATATTCTTTTATCGCAGCTCCACAGTAACATTTGGATTCTTACCATCCTCGTTCAAATTGGCGCGGTACTCGGTTTCCTTCGCTTCAACATCCATCCTTCAAAACTATTCATGGGCGATGCCGGAAGTCAATTTATTGGTTTATTCGCTGCATTTTTCGCTGTTCATGATCTTTGGAGCGTTGGAAGTTCAACCAATCTTAGTCCGGTAACCGGAATGGCAGTTACATTAATTGCCTTTACTCCGGCTTTCGCAGATACATTGACGGTGGTTATTAATCGTCTGAAAAAAGGTCAATCTCCAATGGTTGGTGGAAAAGATCATACAACCCATCATTTGGTTTACGCAGGTTACGGCGACAAAATGGTTTGGGTGGTTTTTCTAATCATTGCGATTGGGTCGATGATTTGCAGTTTGATTGCCATTTACTATGCTTCAAAAGGAAATCCATGGGTTGCCATCGGACTAATTGCCTACAGTTTTATGGTGTTCGGGATTTTATTCAGAAACACAATTAAATACAAGGCTCCAGTTAAAAAGGATGTCTCGACTCCGCTCGACAACCTTTCGACTCCGCTCGACTCCGCTGAAGGCAAGCCACTCGACAACCTTAACGACTCCGCTCAATAACACAACGACGGTCGAACAACCCTTGCAGAAAATTGAGATGGAAAGTAAAACTTCTGTGAATGCAGTCCTTCATTTTTGTCAGTGCATTTACTGATTGAAAATGAGATTCGAATCAAACATTTTTTTGGATTTTGTTAAGCGCTGAATGCTTAATTTTGTGGGGTAAATTTTCTCCATGAAAAACTATTTGGTAATCCTTCTAATAGCGACTCTTGCCTCTTGTTCAAACGACGCCAAAACAGTGGCTGAAAAAGAGAAAACAGATTCAACTGCAACGAATGTGAATGCTTTTCCTCCAATTCCGGATGAAATGGAGTTTGCAGGACAAAAAATTGCACTGAAAGACGAAGATCTGCGTGAACGCTTAGATCGGGAAATTTTGGTGATTGCTTATTACCAAAGTCAGACTACTGGATATTTCAAAAGAGCAAATCGCTATTTTCCAGCAATTGAAAAATGGTTGAAGGAAGAAGGAATCCCAGACGATTTCAAATACCTCGCTGTTATTGAAAGTGGACTACAACAAGCTGTTTCACCAGTTGGAGCGCAAGGTTTCTGGCAATTTATGCCTACAACCGCAGAATTGCATGATCTGGAAATGTCTGCTGAAGTAGACGAACGTTTACACATCGAAAAAAGTACAAGAGCTGCCTGCGAATTCCTTAAAGAAACTTACGAAGGCTTTAATGATTGGGTGCTGACATCAGCAGCCTATAATCGCGGTCCTGCGGGCGTTCGATCTGATATGGAATGGCAGGGAACTGAGCATTATTTCGATACAGATCAAAACAGTGAAACAGGTCGTTATGTTTTTAGAATTTTAGCGATGAAATTGATCATGGAGAATCCGGAAGCTTATGGATATTATCCGAAAGAAATGGAACTATATCAACCCTTAAAAACGGTAAAATATACAGTGAGCGCATCCATTCCCGACTTATCTGAATGGGCGTTAGAGAAAGGATTTAATATCAAAATTCTACGAAAATTAAATCCATGGCTGTTGACAACACATTTAACAGTGAAGAATAAGTCTTACCAAATCGAACTACCTGCAAAAGGAACAAATCTTAAACCTTACAAATCTTATCTGTAAATGAGTTCAAAAGAATTGAATCAAGAAGAAAAAATTGACGTTTACGGAGCACGAGAGCACAATTTGAAGGAAGTCAACCTGACTATTCCCCGAAATAAGCTTGTCGTTTTTACTGGTTTAAGTGGAAGTGGTAAATCATCACTTGCTTTCGATACCATTTTTGCTGAAGGTCAACGCAGGTATATTGATACGTTTTCGGCCTACGCACGACAATTTCTTGGTGGAATGGAACGTCCGGATGTAGATAAGATTGAAGGGCTTTCTCCGGTAATTTCGATTGAACAAAAAACAGTTTCCAGAAGTCCCAGATCTACGGTTGGAACCATAACGGAGATCTACGATTTTCTTCGCTTATTCTATGCTCGTGTTGGAACCGCGGTTTCTTACGTAACTGGTGAGAACATGGTGAAATACTCGGATGAACAGATTACCGACCTCATCATTCAAAACTTTCAGAAGAAGAAAGTTATCATTCTTGCGCCTAAAATTCGTGGACGTAAAGGACATTACAGGGAATTGTTTGAACAGCTTCAAAAATCCGGATACACGAAGGTTCGCGTTGATGGTGAACTGAAAGACATAGAAAAGGGAATGCGCTTGGACCGCTACAAAATTCACGATATCGAATTGGTGGTTGATCGCATAGTTGTTGATTCTGCTGACAGAAAACGTTTGTATGATTCAATTGTTTCAGCAATGAAACTGGGCGGAAAAAGCATGATGGTAATGGATTTCGAAACGAATGATGTTCGCCATTTCTCGCGCTTGTTGATGTGTCCGACTTCAGGAATTTCTTACCCGGAACCTGAACCCGCATTGTTTTCATTCAACTCACCTTACGGAGCTTGTCCGGATTGTATGGGGTTGGGTGAAGTTGCTGAAATCGACAGGGAAAAAGTAATTCCCGATCCAAAACTAAGCATCCGAAAAGGAGGTTTGGCACCACTTGGTGAATACAAAAGAAACTGGTTTTTCGATCGTTTGGACCAATACCTGAATTACGAAGGCTACAATATCAATACACCAATTGGCGATCTTCCTGAAGATATTCTGCGCGTGATTCTCCATGGAAACGAAGGATTGGAACAGGTTGGAAAAGACAAGAACATCGACTTTGAAGGTTTGACAACATTTATGTCTCGTCACGCCGAAGAATCCACAGCAGCAATTCAGCGTTGGGCACAAAGTTTTATGAATAAGATCACTTGTCCAACTTGCGAAGGAACGCGATTGAAAAAAGAAGCGCTTCATTTCTACATCGCTGAGAAAAACATTGGTGAAGTTTCCCGAATGGATTTGCAGGATGTTGCTGTTTGGTTGGAAGACATTGAAAAACACCTGAGCAAGGATAATCAGGTAATCGCAACTGAAATTCTAAAGGAAATTCGTGCCCGCGTTCGTTTCATTTTGGAAGTTGGATTAGAATACCTTACACTTCATCGTTCGGCAAGAAGTTTATCTGGTGGTGAGGCACAACGCATTCGTCTGGCAACACAAATTGGTTCCGAACTGATGAACGTACTGTACATTTTGGATGAACCAAGTATTGGTTTGCACCAACGCGACAATACACGATTGATCAACTCTTTGAAGCGACTTCGTGACACAGGAAACTCTGTTATTGTTGTGGAGCACGACAGAGAAATGATGGAAGCAGCGGATTACGTGGTGGATATTGGTCCCGGAGCCGGAGTTCATGGTGGACAGATTGTAAATGCTGCTCCTTTTGCAGAGTTAACGTCAGTAGATTCCATTACTACACAATATTTGCGTGGTGAGAAAGAGATTTCATTACCAGAAAAACGGAGAAAAGGAAACGGGAAGAAATTGGTGCTGAAAGGTGCGAGTGGGAATAACCTGAAAAATGTAGATCTAACCATTCCATTGGGAACTTTTACCTGTGTAACCGGCGTTTCAGGAAGTGGAAAATCGACATTGATCAATCATACCCTCTACCCTATTCTAAACGCACACATTTACAACGGCGTGAAGAAACCAATGCCTTACAAGAAAATTGAAGGTTTGGAATTATTGGACAAGGTTATTGAGATCGACCAAAGTCCGATTGGTAGAACGCCACGCAGTAATCCTGCAACATATACTAACGTTTTCACGGAAATCAGAACACTTTTCGCAACACTTCCCGAATCACAAATTCGAGGTTATAAAGCAGGAAGATTCTCATTCAACGTAGCTGGTGGACGTTGCGACACTTGTGGTGGTGGTGGACTGAAATTGGTGGAAATGAATTTCCTTCCCGATGTTTATGTTGAATGTGAAACGTGTAACGGAAAACGCTACAACAGAGAAACGCTTGAAGTTCGATTCAAAGGAAAAACGATCAATGACGTTTTGGAAATGACCATTGAAGATGCGGTTCATTTCTTTGAAAGCATTCCGAAAATTCATCGTCCGTTGGCGACCATGGAATCGGTTGGATTGGGTTATATCAAACTGGGACAACCTTCTACAACATTGAGTGGCGGTGAAGCACAACGTATTAAATTGTCTACCGAATTGGCGAAAAAAGGAACAGGAAGCACCATTTATATTCTCGACGAACCAAGTACGGGTTTACATTTCGAAGATATCCGAATGTTGATTGATGTTCTTCAGCGTTTGGTGAATGACGGAAATACTGTTTTGGTAATCGAGCACAATCTGGACATTGTTAAAGTCGCTGATCACCTCATTGATGTTGGTCCTGAAGGTGGACGAGGTGGCGGAAACATTGTTTGTACGGGAACACCTGAAGATCTGATCAAGAAACACACAAAGGTTTCACATACTGCACATTATTTGAAGCTGGAAGTGGAACATATGAAGCTATTACAAGGTAAAAATCAAAAGTCAAAAGTCAAAAAATAGTGTTGGATTGCATCACGCAGTTGCGGGACTTCAGCTTAGATTATTCTTCCTCGTCAAAAATTGTTGTCAATCCAATGAAAGCCTGGAACGTCAACATATTCGCGTTGTAACTATGCGACATTTCAGTTACCGTCTTATTCTCAAATGAATATACGTCTGTTATCCGGGTCACTCCTTTCGTTTCGAAATAGGTATAGGCACTACGTAAACCTGCATATAATCCGTTATCAAAGTTAACTCTTACTTCCAAGCCCATTCGGTAGGCTCTGTCGATTTTGTCATACATATCATACGCTCTGTAAAACGTATCGCCGTTATTCAGATTTGTGAAATTGGTTTGTAAAAATGAAGTACCGGACTCTGAACCGAAGATGTAATTTACTGTTGGAAGAATGCTGACCTGACGCACGGTAAACTTTCCTACCAGTCCAATATCGAATGAAGCTGTACCGAAAGTTCCAAATATTGGACCCGGATCATCGTACTCGGGAGGATCAAACTCCATTGAATAGCCTGATGGAACGGAAGAAGCAAAATTGTTCTTTACATATTCATGATCAAATCCTGCATTGTAAAGCCCGAATCCAAAATGCAATCCGATTCTATTTTTGAGAAAAGGTCTGAATTCGAAAAGATTCAAACCAGAACTGTACGTATTGAAGTGCTCAAGAACAACTCTATCTTCATTCAGGTTGGTTTCAATAGAACTGATTCTAAAAGTTCCCGGCCCGAGAGCTAGAAAATTGAATTCAAAATTAAACTTTCGTTCTCTTTGTTCCGAATCATCTGGCTCTATGGGCTGAGAATAGGAATTAAACCCAACAGAAAAAAACAAAAACAAAATGAAATATTTCATAACCAAATCGCTGCAATCGTAATTAGAACAGTCATGATTCCATAGTAACCCAGCAAAAATCTGATCATTATTTTTCGAAGTAAAAGGTCTTTCTTTTTCTCGAAGTCATCCATGAACTCTTTCATTCTGTCAGAAGTACATTTCAGCGTAAATCGGGTCAATCCATAAACTCCAATGAAAACCAATCCACAAACCACATATTGTTCCAGACGATAAGTACTTGATTCTGGATTTCGGTTTTTAAAAAACGACACGGCTAACAAGAACACAATTGGTAAAGCAAGTGCCGCTTCATACAATCTTTTTCGTTGTCCTTGTTCCAGCCGAAGAACATGGTAATTCAAACCAACCAACTTTCGTAGAAAGGGCAATGATCTAAAAAATGTAACGTGACTACTTTCTTCCATTTAGGTTTTCTTTGCTCTGTACGGCTTCGCAAAGTAATATTTTAATTCAAAATGAAACGATCAATCCTTCCCTCTCTTTCGTTTTTTTTTATCCATGACACACACCTTTTTATCATCCAGTGTGATCGTTGTTTCTCCATTCTGTTCTCGAATTTGAATTCCATTTCCTCCTTCAGTAAACGTTTCATAGATCTTCATTCCAGAATTCGGATGGTATTCATATTTCACATAATGATGCCCGAATTTGTCGAAAAACTCTTCATGAACATAGGTAAGTTCATTTTCTTCGATTATCACGAAAAAGCGGGTTTGCGGAGCCAGAAATTTAATCCAATCGTCATTGGACCGAAAACTATCTGTTTCCATAACATATCCATATATACGAACCGACTCGAAGTTGTTAGATTGATTGATTACAGTATCAATACTCAAGCTGTCATAATCAAAATGAAAGTGGACATATGCGTTTTCCAAATTGAATCGATTCTTCAATTGCAGAGAATCGGCATGTTGTCCGAAGGAGTGGCTGAAGTACAAACTGATCAGTGAAAGTGAAATTACCGTTCTCATTAGCATTGTTGAAAGTTTTTTGTAAGTGGCAATTTGATAAAAAGGTAAACCAGACGAGAACAAAACGTCACTAAGTTTATTTCTATGTACTTTTGTCAAAACATTTATTATAACATGGAGCAAGCGGAATTCTTAGACCAACACATATTTATTGATTTGAAAAACGAGAACACTGGATTCGACAAAGAAACCAACCTTCACTTCAATGAATGGGATTTCGCAATTGTGTTGCAGCGTGCTGAACATTTCGGTTTAGGAATTTACACTATTGAATGTTGGGAAGATGGTCAGGTGGTAGATATTGCCAATCACGAGGATTTCAACAAAAAAGCAACCGATCCACTGTGGTATAAAAAAGCTTTGAACACCTTTAGTACCCGTCAAAAAGGATTGACTTATACAGCAACTTATAAAGCTTCTGTGAAGCTGTTGGCTAGAAAGAGTTTTCAGTAATTCTTCAAAGGAAAACAACACCTAATGCATGAGTACCATTGCAAAATCAACTGGAAATCGATTTTTGAAACGTCTTCGAAAATTTGGGCTTTGGCTATTTGCTTTTCTGACAGTGGGAATTCTCATGACCATTTATTTCAGTCCGTACGGAAAGCATCACGGTTTTTCATACAAACTCATGAAAGAATCTGTTGTTGTGAATGTACCCGTGGACTCTGCCTACAAGTTTTTAGGGAATTCTGACAATGCTGAACGCTGGTCAGTTTTTGTTGATCACATTACGACGCTGAACAGCAACGAATTCTCTGACGGAACTCCAAGGTCAATCAGACGTTGTTATTGTAACAAGAACGAAAAAGGTCAGCGTTGGGATGAACACATAACGTTGGTGGAGCCAAACAAACGTCGACAGCTTACTACCTTCAATTTGATTGATTTCTCGATTAAAGCAGACGGTTTGGCATCGGAACAGCGCTATCGAAAAATTTCAGAAAACAAATGTGAAATCACATTTACGCTCTTTTTTGCGGATCACAATCCCGGTTTTTGGGATGAATTCAAAACCTACTTTGGAGCGTATAAAGCACGATCCATTTTTGAACAGAACTTAGGCAATATCAAACGAATTCTGGAAACAGGAAAATAAGTTTAATTGCTGGTCAGGTATTCATAAGCCTCCTGAATTTCCTGAAAGCGTGCTTCAAACATTCTTCTTTCCTCCGGAGTAGCATTCGGATGTCGGTCAGGATGAACTTCTTTCACTAGTAAACGGTACATCTTTTTGATTTCGACCGCACTAGCATCTTCTCTCAAACCTAAGGCGCTAAAATAGCGTTTTCGATGTGACACACTGACTTCAACTACTTTCTTTTCCTCCAATTTAACGGCAGATTGAGCTTCAGCAGAAAGTTCTTCAAACGACAAATTGAAACGATTCAAAACGTATAACAGCAATTCTCTTTCATCGTCAACCAATTCATGGTCAACCAAAGACAAGTAAGTCAGGAACTCAAACAACTGCAGTTTTTGTTGATGATTCAATTTCTGGCTGCACCAAAAAGCCAATTCGTCCAAATCAATTGAATTCCAAATAGCAAAATCAAAAGATTCATCCACCTTGCATTTGGCATCAGGAAAGTGCTTTTTGATATACTTGTTTACCCA
This sequence comes from uncultured Fluviicola sp., assembly GCA_965650275.1. Taxonomy (GTDB): domain Bacteria; phylum Bacteroidota; class Bacteroidia; order Flavobacteriales_D; family Crocinitomicaceae; genus Fluviicola. The sequence continues at coordinate 70,966 of CBFGNV010000002.1, forward strand.
AATTTCCTTCGTTCGAATATGAACTCTTCCCCGTTTTGATATGCTCGCAGCAAAAACGATAAATATTTCTGCGATGTGGCTCTCAGTGGTACCGAAATCTGAAGGAATACGACCATCGTTCCAGCTCATTACGCGTTTTCTATTTCTGAAAAACTTATAAACCAGATAAACAATCGCCAATACAAAAGGAAGTGAATACCAAAAAAGATATTCGTTGGAAGTCATACCTGTGGGTAATCTGGGACCTCGGCGAAATATGATCAATTCAATATTAGGCTGCATTCTAGTTTGTCGCATTCGAAAGTATCAATAATTCGTTAAACTCGATTATATAACAAAATCAATTTAGTGGAGATATGAACCAATTACCGTGAATAATAAAGCTTTCGTCAACTCGTTGTAGTAGAAAGAGCGTTTATCTTTACTTCGGATAGCGCTGAACATACAGACTCCTTAATTCTTCAATATGAACGCAATACGCAAAGACTGGAACGAAATAAAAACAAACGATAGCTGGGCCATCTTTAAAATCATGTCAGAATTCGTAGAAGGTTACGAACGAATGGCGCGAATTGGACCTTGTGTATCGGTTTTCGGGTCGGCACGAACAAAAGAAGACAATCCATATTACCAATTGGCAATTGAAGTTGGTGAAAAACTAGCAGAGGCTGGATATGGTGTAATTACAGGAGGTGGTCCGGGTATTATGCAAGCTGGAAATCAAGGTGCATTTCAAGCTGGCGGAAAATCAGTTGGTCTGAACATTGATCTTCCATTTGAACAAAACCATAATCCGTTCATCGACGCAGAACATAACTTAACATTCGATTACTTCTTCGTAAGAAAGGTAATCTTCGTAAAATACTCGCAAGGATTTGTCATTCTTCCAGGCGGATTTGGAACTTTGGATGAACTATTCGAAGCCATCACGTTAATTCAAACCAAGAAGATCAATAAACGTCCAGTTGTGTTAATTGGTCACGAGTATTGGGACGGTTTGGTAGAATGGGTTCGCCGAATTATGTTGGAAAAAGAACATAACATCTCGGAACATGATATGAACTATTTGAAAGTTGTAGGAACGGCTGATGAAGCGGTGAAATACATTGAGGACTTCTATAAAACGCATGAGTTGAGTCCGAATTTCTAATTACAAATTACTGGTTACTAGTTACGAATAATATGAGTTTCTATGTGTTTAATTGACTGTTAAAGTAGATTTTCGATGTGATTTTAGCACCCAAATTTGGAGATTCAGGGATTTTGGGGAATTAGTCCCGAATGTTCGGGACCTCAAGAACCTAAATAAATAGTTGAACACCAAGAATCCGGATGAATTCATGAATTCATGATTTTACGAATTTGTGAAATCATAAAATCACGATTTTTCAGCAAGAACTGCATTCACAATTTTAATCGCTGCACCTGCATTCTCCCTGAAAATTGCTGCCAACTCTGCTCCTATTTGCATCTTGTTTTTCAAACTCTTATTCAACTCACGAGTGAATTCTTCCGAGTTGTTTACAACCGTTGCTACACCCCGATTAGTAAATAATTGTGCTTCTGGAAAGCGCTCGAATTTTGGTCCAATCAAAACCGGAACTCCAAAAGCTCCCGGCTCCAAAATGTTGTGCAGTTTACCGGTAAATCCACCTCCAACATATGCAATAGTGGCGTAACGATATGTATTCGTCAACTGACCAATTGTATCGAGAATCAGAATGCGCTTAGACGAATCGTCGAAACGCGTATAGCGGACAGTTTCATCTTTGAACAACGCACTGATAGACTCTACATGACTTTCCGAAATATCGTGCGGTGCGATAATTACTTTCATTGTTATGGAAGCCATCATTATGGCCGATAAAAACGTTTCTTCGTCAACTGTCCAGGAACTTCCTAAGAGCAAAACGTCTTCGTCCTTCACGAACTGTTCAACAATTCCATTGGAAATCAGCTTATCTTTCACTGCAAGCATTCTGTCATAACGCGTATCACCAGTTACTTCAGACTTTGTAATTCCAATGGATTTCAATAAATCGGATGAACGTTGATCCTGTACATAGAAATAATCAAACAATCGAAGTGCATCTCTAAAGAAACCACCGTACCATTTAAAAAAACGATGTGTTGGTCGGAACAAACTGCTTACACCATAAACTTTTGCGCCATATCGACGAGCAGCTTTCAGGTGGTTATACCAAAATTCATACTTCACAAAAAACACTTTGGAAGGGCGAATTGTATTTACAAAGCGTTCCGCTTTTCGTTTTGTGTCAATGGGAAGATAAACCGCCAAATCTACTTTATGATCGCGTTTGTTGTAAAACTCTATTCCGGATGGACTGAAAAAAGTGACAATCAGAAAGATTTGCGGATTTTGTTCTTTGAAAGCATTCATTACAGGTAATCCCTGATCGAATTCGCCTAAAGACGCGCAATGAAACCAGTAGACCTCTCGATTTTGCGGGATACCTTCAGGTTTCAGAATATCCTTTCTTCCAAGGATCCACTTTTTCGCCTTAGGATTGAAGAACGATGCAATCCACATTAAACTGTAGAGTACGCGAATCCCAAATCCGTATAACAATCGCATCAATCGAAATAATAATCTTTTGCTTTTCGCTGATAGATAGGAATAAACCAACCCAATTTAAATCCATACTGGATATCCAAACGTTGACCTTTATCTACCGGAGTATCGGGTTGGTCATAAAACACCTCTCGACGATTTTGAGTGAATCCTTCATTAATGTAAAATCCACCATAGAAATTCACAATTCCTTGATTTGCCATGAAAGCATAACCCAAAAATTGATGAGCACTTAAACCCGTTGTATATCTATCGTAACCTTTTCTGTATTTCAACTCAATAGAAGGAATTACCTGATCCTGTGTTTCGATTCTATAGCGGTACTGAACATAACCGATACCTCCGTGAACGTATAATCCTGAATTGTTATTCGGACTAAAAATTGGAATTACTTTACCAATCATAGTATTCACATTGAATCCGCGTGCAGAAACCACAACAGCCCCCACTTCGCCACTCTCATCCGTAATATTTCCGTAACTATCGATCAACGCTCCGAATAAGTTGGGTTCCTTTACCGTTGGACCAAAAATGAAATTCCCATCAAAACCGTAAACCCAGTTTCGCGTTGTTTTGTACCCGGCCATAAAACCCAGATTGTTCAATGCTCCAAATCGATCTTTTAAATCACCTTCCGTAGCATTCAATCCGTAATGAATGGCAACCCATGGCGTTGCAATTGCCGAATCTTTTGCATTACGCTGAGCACTTGCTGATTTTACAAAGAACAATCCCAGGATAAAGAATAAATAGAATTTTTTCATGCACATTGTGTGACGTAAAAATAAAGGTTTTATTGCCTTTTAAACTCCAATTTGACTGAACGGTACTTTTTAAGTGATTAACTAAACTTCACCGCTTTTGCAGGAGAAATTCGTGCAACGACCATTGACGGAAGAATCATTGCGGTTAAACAAACCAAAATAGTAACCACATTCAGCATAATAAATGTAAGCCAACTGAAACTGATCGGAACAGAATTCAAATAGTAAACCTCAGGGTCTAACGGAAGAATATTGAAGGTTTTTTGAACAATACAGAAACCGAAACCAATCAGGTTCCCCCAAAGCATTCCGCGCAACATCAGCTTTCCGGTTTGAATCAGGAAAATTTGTCGGATCTGCTTATTCGTTGCTCCCATACTTTTTAGAATTCCGATAAGATTACTTCTCGTTAGTATCATTACTAATAACGATGAACCCATATTGATAATTCCAATCAGTATCATCAAGGAAATAATGATAATCATATTGATGTCAAGAAAATCCAGCCAGGCAAAAAGCTCTGGTTTAGATTGCTTGATATTAATGACTTCGATATTTTCCAGGTTCTTCGGAATCATGAAAAGCGATCGTTTCACGTCTTTGGTCAATTCGTCTAGTCGTTCAAAACTCTCTACGGATAATTCATACCCGGCAATGTAATTTACACAAGAACCATTTCCCGGATAACTGTCAAAAGTCAATTCTTTTTCACCGGCATCTATTGAAAAGCGATAACCAGTTTGATCGAGATAATTCTTCGTTAAAGCTCCTTCTTCATTCAATGTATAAGAACACATCGCCGCCTTATTGCCCTTGACTTTGATTTCCAAATAGGCTGTATCTGCAATTGTGGTTTCACCATAACCTTCCACTCTTCCATTCACTGGTTCATCCATAAACTGGAAATAATCCGAAACAATCAATCGAATGGTTGTGTCTTTAGTCGGGCAAATTAATTTACCTCCATATTTATCAAAACCTTCGCCCCAATCATATCTGAAATGCCCATTTCCACCTCGTACATCAGCACGAAGCAGTAATTGACCAAGAGCAACGGTATCTTCTACCATAATTTCGGCCTTGATTCCCCAATCGTTCAAATCCTGAACCTGACGTAAACTTGCAAATGCCAATTGTTTATCGCTTTCTTCAAATCCGGTTTCATACATTCCAACAATATGAAATTGGCGTTGAATGGGTTGCTGTCCGACAAAAAGCGCAGTAATTGTATCGTTTAACTTGTAATGTAAGTCGCGTGCCATGCGCATTGACACCATGATTTCTATAGATGCCGGATCTTTAAACGACGGAAGTTTACCTTCTTTCAAATAGGTTTTGAAAAAGCTCCAGTCGTACGACTTATCAACACCTTTCAACAAAACGCCCATGATCTCGCGCTGATCATCAGTTGCACTTGAACGAAGCAATGCTGGTTTGTATGCCACTGGCTGCACGGAATTCACACCGTTTGTGTTCGCCAACAATTGTACTAATTCCGGATTTACCTTTAAAGGTTTTGTTTCAGTAATTCTCGACTCTCCACCTTCCTGGATGGTGATATGTGAACCAAAACCAATAACTTTGTCGCTCACTTCTTGTTGGAAACCATCTACCACGGCAATGGTGATGATATTAACAATCATGGCAAGTGCAATGCTGATAGTAGCAATTCGAACAATTCCCTGCCCGCTTTTTGCAGAGGAAATAATATTCGAACCATCTGTTACTACTTGCGCATGTACACGCTGTTTTCGAAGTGATCGAGCTATGAAGAAACTATTGTTCCAGGATCCTTTCATGAGGTTGCGAAATTACGCAAAGCTTTTGGTGTGTCCAATCTTTTGTATTTTCCTTTTCAGTTGCAACTGGAAAAAGAATAATGATCTGCCTGTTGTCTCTACCGCAACAAACGATACTATTGTTGAACACGTGGTGATCGAAGATGATCACACGACTTTAATTGGTGAAGAGCGTGCTTCTAATTTACCTGCGCTTCAGTTGGGGAATGAACGCTTGGATCTATACCTTGATTCTTTAAGAGGAAAACGTGTTGCCATTGTTGCCAATCAAAGTTCTTCAGTAGGAAATCGTCATTTGGTAGATACGCTTTTGTCACTGGGAATCAATATTCAAAAAGTATTTGCTCCTGAACACGGATTTAGGGGAACTGCTGATGCAGGTGAACGCATTTGGAGTCACAAAGATCCTGTAACTGGGGTAAACGTGGTTTCGTTATACGGAAACAATAAAAAGCCAAAGGCAGAACAGTTGTACGACGTTGACGTAGTACTTTTCGATATTCAGGATGTTGGCGTACGCTTTTACACCTACATTTCTACGCTGCATTATGTAATGGAGGCTTGCGCCGAAAACAACAAAACATTGATTCTTTTAGACAGACCAAATCCAAACGCACATTACGTAGACGGACCAATTCTGGAAAGCGACCAAAAATCATTCATTGGAATGCATCCTGTTCCTACCGTTTACGGAATGACAATTGGTGAATACGCATTGATGATCAATGGTCAGTTTTGGTTGAAAAACAATGTGACATGTAAAATGTACGTTGTCCCCTGCAAGAATTACTTTCACAAACTGAAGTACGAAATTCCAATTCCTCCTTCACCTAATTTAAGAAGCGATTTAGCGATTACGCTTTATCCTAGCTTGTGTTTATTCGAAGCAACAACAGTAAGTATTGGTAGAGGAACTGAACGTCCGTTTGAAATGTTTGGTCATCCTCGATTCAAAAAAACGGACTTCGCTTTTATTCCAATGCCAACAACCGGAGCAAAAGATCCACTTTGGCAAAACACTTCTTGTAACGGTTACGATTTACGTTCGATTCAGCGCAAACGTGCCTACGAATTGAATCTAAATTGGATTATTAATGCCAGAGATCAACTTGGCGACAGTATTCCGTTCATTAACCAACGACAATTCTTCGACCAATTGGCAGGAACTTCATCACTCCGCAAACAATTGATGGAAGGAAAATCCGCAAAGGAGATCAAAGCCACCTGGAAACAGGGAATTGACGCGTTTTTGATAATCAGGAAGAAATACCTTATCTACAATTGAAAATTCCAAAATGATAAATGCTAAAAAGGTATAGTCTGTAAAGATCGACTGATCTCGATTATCCCAGGTTTTCTTCCTTTAAAATTTACAATTTTGGAATTTAGAATTAGGCTTAGCCTTTACGTTCCACCTTAGCAGCTCCTTCCAAAACCGTATTCTTCATGGTTTCCATGTATTCCTGAAGTTTGGCTTGAAGTGCAAGATCAGAAGCACCGATAATTTTTGCTGCTAGAATTCCTGCGTTTTTTGCTGCGTTAATTGCAACAGTTGCAACTGGAATTCCATTCGGCATTTGAACGATAGATAACAAACTGTCCCAACCATCAATAGAATTACTTGATTTGATAGGAACACCAACAACAGGAAGTGGAGTTAATGAAGCTGTCATTCCCGGAAGATGCGCTGCACCACCGGCACCAGCAATAATCACTTTTAATCCACGAGAAGCAGCACTTTGAGCATATTCCACCATACGTTCTGGTGTTCTGTGCGCAGAAACAATAGTCAATTCATAAGGAACTCCAAACTCTTCAAGAATTTTAGCTGCGTCTTCCATAATTGGAAGATCAGATGTGCTTCCCATAATAATTCCTACCATTGTTCTGTTTTTTTGACAAAAGTAACGATTGTTTTTGAAGTCGAAAAGTGAACAAATACAACATCAGGCAAGCATTAAAAATTCAACTGTTTTTTAACACCAAATATGCAGTCGAATGTCTTGAAAATAGGATAAAAAAGCTATTTTTGAGCCCAAACTACACAACATGCTGAGAAAACTATTACTGTCATTGTCTCTGATAATGATGGGGCAAACTTTCCTTTTTTCGCAAACCACCTTTTATTCAGACAATTTTGAATCGGCTGTGAACACCTGGAATGTTTCCGGAACAACCGGAGCAAACAGATGGGTTGTTGGCAGTTGTACTGCAAACAGCGGAACAAAAAGCGGATACATTACTTCTGGCGGTACTACTTCAGATTGTACACCGACAGGAATAGAACATTATGGCTATATCAACTCAGCAAGCGGTATAGAATCTTCCATTCTTTACCAACAATTGAATGCAGGATGTTACAACGGACTAACGCTGAAATTTGATTTAAAAATTGATGGGAACTTTGATGATTACTGCGAAGTAGTTTACAGCACGAACAATGGTGTAAGTTGGAATATTGTTGGAGCTCCTCTAACAGGAATTTCAAGTTACGCTCAACAAACAGTAGCGCTTCCGGCATCGTTAAATCAAACAAATTTCCTACTTGGATTTAGATTTACATATAACAACACTACAATCACGGGAAATCCTGCTTCCGTTGACAATGTGTCTGTAGAAGGAACGTTTGGGGACAGCTTTGCTCCGAATGCCAGTTGTCCAACGTCAATTACCCTATACACCCAAACACAATGTAAAGGAGTTATTACTGATATTTCATCGGTTGCAACGGTTTCAGACAATTGTACAACTTACGGAAACCTGGTCATTTCACAGACGCCAGCAATTGGAGCCATCACATTGGTTGATGTAATGGGAACTTTAACGGTTACAGACGAACAAGGACTTACTTCAACGTGTAATACCCAATTCATCCTGGTGGATACCATGGTGCCAGTTGTGACTTGTCCGGCTTCATATTCTACCGGATTAAACGCAAGTTGTACTTATAGTTTAGCTGACTTGTCTTCAGAAGTTACAGCCTTAGACCAATGTAGTTCTGTACTCATTTTTGATCAAAGTCCTGCAATTGGAACATCATTGTCTGCCGGAACTTATCCAATTACAGTAACCGCAGAAGACGAAAGTGGAAACATCGGAAGTTGTGTGCTGCAATTGATCCTGACTGACACAACTGCTCCTGTGCTGAATTGTCCGAACGAAGTTCAGGTTTATGCCAATGCACTTTGCAATGGTGAGATCACCAACCAGGTAACGAATGTTTCTGCAACTGACAATTGTACCTTGCCTTCTTCCATTACAATCACACAAGATTTAGCTGTCGGATTCAATTTCCTTGGTTCAACAATATTGACGATGAGTGCGGAAGATGCTAATGGAAACATTGGAACCTGTGCTATTGATTTTGTAATCATCGATACCATTGCTCCAACAGTAACTTGTCCGAGTGATACTCTAATTTCTATTTCTGCACCTTGCAGTTACGCTGTTCCAAACTTAAGTGTCGCTTACACAGCAGTAGAATTTTGTACTGCTTCAAATATGCTGAGCTTTAGTCAATCTCCCGTAGCCGGAAGCATGGCTTCTGGTCCAGTAAACATTACTATTTCAATTACGGATACTTCAGGAAATGTTGGAACTTGTATTACTCAAGTCATTCCAAACGACATTACAGCACCAAGCATTAGTTGTCCTTCAGTTCAAAACTTCAACAACGGTGTTTTGTGTAGTACCAGCATTCCAAACATGACAACTTTGGCTACGGTTACTGATAATTGCGGCTTTTTCACCTTATCACAATCGCCGGTAATGGGTACGATCGTAAATAGCGGTTCAAATCCGGTTACAATCACAGTGACAGATGTAAACGGAAACCAAAATTCATGTGTGATTACGTACGAAGTCATTGAATTTGAAGATCCGCAAGTTACCTGTCCGCCAAACGTTGTAGCATGTACACCAACTGTAACTTACAATTCACCTGTTGCAACAGACAACTGTTTGTTTACAATGACACAAACTGATGGAACCGGATTGACCAGCGGAAGTTTCTTCCCAATTGGGCTAACAAATCAAACTTACTTGGTAACCGATTCATCCGGAAATACAGCAACATGTACATTTACTATTCAGGTATTGGAATACCCTGATACTGCTCACGTTTCAGTTGACACCATCGGATTATGCGAAGTTTTCACCACACCTATTCTTGCTGATGCAATTCAATCGGGAACCGGAAATTGGGAATTGATCTTAGGAACAGGAACCATTGCAGATGCAACGTTAAATTCCACTTCTATTAGTGGATTAAGTTTGGGAACAACGAAATTAGTTTGGAAAGTAAGTTCACCAAGTTGCGGCCAATTGCGTGATACACTAACCATAATTGTAAGTCAACCATCTTCACAAGCCATTTTATCAGACACAATTGTCACTTGTTATCAAAACGGAAGTGTTGTTCAGGGAAATATCCCGACTTCCGGAACTGGAACCTGGTCGAGTACAACAGGAATTACATTTGGAAACACTCATGCTCCAGTAGTTCAGCTTTACAATGTGAATGAAGGATTCGGAGAGATTTTCTGGACAGTACAAAGTATAGGATGTGCTGCGACAGTGGATAGCGCAATTATTTTCAGACCATATACTGCCAATGTCATTACCAATGATACTACTTTATGTATTGAAGACTTTCCATTCACGGTTCAAGGTTCAATGGTAGATTACCATCAAACTGCGTATTGGAGTGTTGTTAGTGGAACACTCACACTTGGTGAATATTTACAATCAGATGCACAGCTTGTCTCCGGAATAGCCGGAACAATTGTTTTGGAATATAGTACTTCTCAAATGGGTTGTCCAGTGAGTACGGACCAACTGACATTGGTTTTGAAAAACTGTGAAGATGCATTTTTCAATATTGCAACCATCTTCACTCCAAATGCTGATGGTAAAAACGATGTTTTCTCTCTTGGAAACCTGAACGATCTTCATCCTAATGCTGAAGTTACCATTGTTAACCGATGGGGAAGCGTTGTTTATGAATCCATCGGGTATGCAAATCCATGGGACGGAACATTTAACGGAGAAGAGCTTCCTCTGGGAACCTACTTCTACTCTATTGTTTCGCCAACAGAGGCCTTTGAAAAACTTACAGGTTCAATCAGTATCATTCGTTAAATAACAGTATCATGAAAAAGATAATCACACTTGTTTCCATCTTTACTGTTGTTTTATCGGCAACAGCTCAACAGGAACTTCAATTTTCCCAAGTTCTCAGCAATCCGTATTTCTTTAATCCGGCAGCTGGAGGATTATCCAGCGTTGGTGAAGCATACATATCGCAACGCACTCAGTGGACAGGTATTTCAGGACGACCAATTTCTTTCTATGGAAGCATTAATTCTGTCATCGACACAAAAAAAGGAGATGATGTTTTTGCCAATCAGGAATTGAGCAGTGAACGAAAATCAATCTACCAAACTCCGGAAAGAACGCTTGGTAAAAAGCATATTTTAGGTGGAAAAATGTTCAACGATCAAATCGGACCATTCAGTAAAACCGCTGTTCAGGCTTCTTATGCTTATCATTTAATGTTAAGTCCGGATTGGAACTTTGGTGCAGGACTTGGTTTAGGCTGGAGTAATTTCGGTATTGACGAAAACAAATCCGTATTAACAGAAGCTGGTGATGCCGCTTTTATGAGCTATGCAGCAAATAGTCCACGCCAAAATTACCTTGATGCAAGCGCAGGATTGGTTTTGTATTCCAAGAATCTTTTGTTATCGCTTGCAACCACGCAATTGATGAATACAACTGCAACATTCGACGGTGTTTCATCTGCCAGTAAATACAACAGACATTATACAGCTTTGGTAAGTTATCGATTGGAACTCAATTCGGATTACGTGGTAGAACCTTTGGCAATCATGAAGTCCGTAAAGGGAGCACCTTTATCGTTTGATGCAGGATTCCGTTTTCACTACCAGAATATGGGATTTGCAAGTCTAACATACAGAAGCCAAAACGCACTTTGTATTGGAATTGGACTAAACCTGTTAAAAAACTTTAGAATCTGTTATAGTTACGATTTGTCTATTGCTAAAACTCGTAGTTTTGGTGCCGGCTCTCACGAGATTCAACTGGGGCTTATTTTTGGTCATAAACGAAATCTAAGTAAGGAATTCAATCAAGACGAAAAAGAACGAATCAAGAACGAAATTGAATCTCAGGAAGACAATTAACTAACACTTATAGAAAGAAAATACTGGAAATGCGTCCACTTTATCTTTTACTGAAATTATCACTCGCTTACAGTTTCCGTTTGTTTTACAGACGTAAATTGGTCATTAACAAACATGACAAAATGTTTGATTCCACCATTTACGTTAGTAATCATCCAAATTCATTTATGGATCCAATGATCATCGGTTCCCAAAACAAACCTGTGGTGCATTTCATGACACGTTCTGATGTTTTCAAATGGTGGCTAAAACCCATTTTATGGGCCTCACACATGCTTCCGATCTATCGTCAGCACGATGGTGAGGATACAAAATCTAAAAACTCGGACGCTTTTCAGGCAGTAAACAGGCATCTGAGAAGAAGAAACAACATCCTTATCTTTGGTGAAGGTTTTACTGATGATATTCCAATTCGCAGTTTGAAACCTGTTAAAAAAGGAGCAGTTCGAATGGGATTCCAGGCCTTGGAAGCATCGAACTGGGAGACGAAAGTTTATATTTCTGCACTTGGAGCGAATTACTCGGATAGAAATACAATAGGAAGTGATTTTGTATTGGTAAACGGAGATAAAATTTGTCTGAACGATTTCAAAGAAGCCTACCTTCAAGCGAAAGCGAAAGTTGTAAACGAATTAACGAAGCGTGTTGAAAAGGAAATGCAGGATTGCGTGATATATGTGAAAGACAAACATTGGTTTTCGCTTCACGAGAATATCATGCGTATCACACGTAAAGGATTCAACAACGAAAACGTTGATCCGGAACTTTCTTTGGAATCCCGCTTCAAATACGCGCAAAAACTGGCGCATTGGGTAAACGAACAGAATATTGACGACGAGAATCTGAACAAACTAAAAAAAGACCTCGACTCCTATTTTGGTATTATCAAAAGAATGAAAGTGGAGGACAAATATGTTCTTCAGGCAAGTAAAAAAGAAAGAGTGAATCCTGCACAAGATTTAGCCTGGCTTCTCTTATTCTCGCCTTTGGCTTTGTTCGGAGCGATCAATGCATTTGTTCCGTACTTCCTTGCAAAGAAGATCACAGAGAAAATTATGCGTCGTAAAGTGTTTTGGGGAAGTGTTAAGATGATGCTTGGTAAAGTATTCGGATTGCTCTTCGTCATTCCAATCGCTTGTATTCTATTTGCTTATATTACTCCATCCAATTGGCCAGGGTACGTTTACTATCTGATGGTTGCGGCATATGTGCTTATTGTTCCTGAATTCTGGCGCTTGAGTTATGAATACGGAAGAATCTTCAAGCAATGGCAGGTTAAACGCGTAATAGCAAAAACCGATCTGTCAAAATTTGTAGATAAACGCCGAGAGTTGGAAGAACAAATAAAAAAATTGGTCCCCGATATTTGATGATGAAATTCCTACTAACATGTTCACTATTCCTCTTTTTTAATCTTGCTTTCGGACAAGGTAAAAATGCATTGTATCCTTTACTTCAGAAACTTGAAAAATCACCTGGCGATACAATTATCCTGAACAAAGTTCTTGAGAACATCAAAAACTCTAAGCAAACAGATGATTCAACTTCTGCTCAACTAGAGAAAGTGAGAAGTATCATCAAGAGCCAACCAACGAACGTTAAGCAAATTATTGTAAACATTCAGTTGGCTCGCGATCTTGTAAATCTGGGTAAATATTCCAAAGCTTTGCCATTCCTTTACGAAGCTGAAAAGCAGGCAAAAAAACTAAAAGATTACGACAAACTTTGTAGTATTTATAATACACTTGGAAATGCACATCTAGCACTGAAAAATAACCAAAAGCAAAAAGACAGCTATAAAAAGTGTTACGACATCGGTGTGAAACACCATTTTCCAAATCACATCGCTTTTGGTGCAGCCGGACTGGGAAATTACTATTTTACCATTAAGTCTTATGCTTTGGCGAATGCCTGGGACGAACGTGCCATGGTGAATTTCGATAAGCTTCACATTGAATATGCGAGTTGTATCATCAGGTGCAACATGGCAGGAAACTACCGTCTATTAGGTCAGTTAGATAAAGCCGAAAAAATGCTTGAAGAATCCTTTTCCTGGGAAAAACGAGCAAATTTCAGCTATGCTTCTTACGGTTTATACAAAGAAAAAGGAGAGCTAGCTTTTGTTCGAAAACAATATGCTGATGCGGTTGATTCCTACCTAAAAGCCCAAGCTTTGGTAATCAATGAAAAAGCGAATCACGACATTTCTGAGATCAACTTACTGCTTTCAAAAGCATACGAGAAACTAGGCGACTTCAAGTCATCGACAGCTGCACTAAAAATCCACTTGCAGTTCAAAGATTCGGTCTTCAATGAAGAAAGTCAGAAGAGTATTTTGGATTTGGAAGAGAAGTACAAATCGGAACAGAAGGATGCGAAAATTCAGTTCTTAAATCAATCAAACACCTTAAATAAAACAGAATTAGAGAAGAAGCGAATTACCATTTATGCCTTCATCGGTTTGGGAGTTTTCTTGATTTTCATCATCATTTTCTTCGTACGCTCCAACATCGCGAAGCAGAAGATCAACCAACTTTTGGAGCACAAAAATCAGATCATCGAAGAGAAACGAAAAGAGATCGTTGACAGTATCAATTACGCAAAACGGATTCAATTTACACTTCTAGCAAGTAACAATCTACTTCGAAATAACTTGTCGAACTACTTTGTGTTCTTTCAACCAAAAGACATTGTAAGTGGTGATTTCTATTGGGCAATCAGAACAGAAAAATACTTCTATCTGGCCGTTTGTGATTGTACCGGACACGGTGTTCCAGGAGCTTTCATGAGCATCCTCAATCTCAACTTCCTCAAAGAAGCAATCACCGAAAAACAAATTACCGAACCCGGAGAAATCTTTGACTTTGTTCGCGCTCGTCTCATTGAAAATTTCAGTGAAGACAACTACAGCGATGGAATGGACGGAATTCTACTTCGTTTCGATAATACTACCAAGGATATTGTTTACGCCGGAGCCAATCGCGCACCAGTTTTGATTAACGAACAAGGAACGCAAATTCTTCCTTACGACAAAATGCCGGTAGGAAATGGAATCCGCAAAACGAATTTTGGAACGTACGACCTTAACTATTCAGGAAAAAGTCAACTGTATTTGTTCACGGATGGTTTTGCTGACCAGTTTGGCGGACCGAATGGAAAGAAATTCAAGTACAAACAGTTGCAAGCCATTCTGGAAAATATGACCTCGGAAACGTCCATTAATCAGCGTGCAATTTTGGAAGATACTTTTGCGCGTTGGATGGGTGAGCTGGAGCAGGTGGATGATGTTTGTGTATTTGGGATTACGTTAGAGTAAATCTCCCGCAGACGAGCCTGTCTGCCAATCCAGCAGTCTGTGTTCATCCGCGTACCTCCCTGGGAGAAAAAATCACGAAGACTGTTTTATTCAGCGAGAACTGGACGTTTCACCTTCATGAAAATGCGATAGAAAACATATCCCCAGGCAGCGCCCCATAATCCACCGCAAGTCACATCTGTAAGGTAATGTACTCCAAGGTAAATTCTGCTGTAACAAACCAAAAGAGCGGCAGTTAATAGGATCCAGATCATTTTTGGGTAATACTTTCTCAAAGACATTCCCGCAAATAAAGTAATGGCAAAAAAGTTTACAGCATGTGAAGAGATAAAACCATAAGGACCACCAACGTAATATTGACCATTTTTCTTGAGGTAAAAATGAAGCTGATCCATAATCAATAAGTTGTGGGATGGTCGAGCACGTTGTACTGTCTCTTTAAAAAGAAGTACCGAGGATCTGTCAGTAATGACAATCATTAGCACCACCAATCCCAGAAAGATCAAGAGATTTTTCCATTGGTATGCTTTCCAAACATGATGAAGGACAAAAATATAAAGCGGGCTCCAAAATAAAGTATTTGAAATCAACCAGAATAATTCGTCAAAGAAGGCATTATGTGTTCCGTTAATCGCAACAACAATATCCCTATCTATTGACTCAAGGTATTCAAACATGCGTTAATCTCGACCAGATAAGATCTTTCAATTCTAACAATCCTTGCTGAGCAACAGACGAAATGAAAATGTATGAAACATCCGGTAAATCCTTACGGATATCTGCTTTTAATTCGTCATCCAGCATATCACTTTTCGTGATCGCCAAAATGCGTTCTTTCAACAACAATTCCGGATTGTACTGCTTCAATTCGTTCAACAGCAATTCGTATTCCTGCTTGATATCATCTGCATCTGCAGGAACCATGAACAACAAACAAGAATTACGCTCAATGTGACGCAGAAAACGAAGACCAAGTCCTTTTCCCTCGTGAGCACCTTCTATAATTCCGGGAATATCAGCCATTACGAATGAACGTAAATCACGGTACTCCACAATTCCTAAATTAGGTCGAAGTGTTGTAAATGGATAATCACCAATTTCAGGTTTTGCAGCTGATAATACAGAAAGCAGGGTGCTTTTTCCGGCATTTGGTTTACCAACCAAACCAACATCGGCAAGTACTTTCATTTCCAGAATCATCCAGGCTTCAATTCCTGGCTCTCCCGGTTGCGCAAAACGCGGTGTTTGATTCGTTGCCGACTTAAAGTGATCGTTTCCTAAACCACCACGTCCACCCGGAACCAAGATTTTTTCTTCTCCATCTTCCGTGATTTCGAAGAGCACTTCACCAGTTTCAGCATCTTTGGCAATCGTTCCCATCGGAACTTCAATGTACTTATCCTGACCTTGTTTTCCGGTTTGAAGTCCACCACCACCCGGAGAACCATGTCCGGCTTTTAAATGCTTGCTATACTTCAGGTGAAGTAAAGTCCACATTTGTTTATTTCCGCGAACGATAATGTGTCCACCACGACCACCATCACCGCCATCAGGTCCACCTTGAGGAATGTATTTCTCTCGGCGAAAATGCGCAGAGCCACCTCCTCCGGTTCCGGAAGTACAGTTTATTTTTACGTAGTCAACAAAATTATCGGATGCCATATTATGGATGTTGGACCATAGACTAAAGACCGCTTTGCTCCAGACCAATTCAGTTTGAATCAGTCCTTTGTCTTTTGTCTTAAGTCCCTTGTCTTATTTATTAATTGCTTCAAACAAGCGCTGAGTAATCTCGTCGATCGATCCTACTCCGTTTACGCCTATGTATTTATTTTGTGCCGAATAAAATTCTTTCACCGGCGCTGTTTCTCTATTGTAAACGTCAATGCGGTTTTGAATAATTTCAGGGTTAGCATCATCTGGTCGACCGCTAACTTCTGCTCTATTCTTCAAACGCACACGTAATTCTTCTTCTTGTACCTCTAAACCTAACATCAAGGAAATCGAAGTTCCAATACTTTCTAAAAAAGCATCTAAAGCTTTTGCCTGTTCATTCGTACGCGGAAAACCATCGAAAATGAAACCTTTCGCGTTCTCTGCTTTCAACACTTCCGACTTCAACATATTGATAGTTACCTCATCTGGAACGAGATTCCCTTTATCCATATAGCTTTTAGCCAACAAACCAAGTTCTGTTTCACCCTTGATGTTTGCACGGAAAATGTCGCCGGTAGATAAATGTACCAATCCATATTTTTCAATAAGACGCTCAGATTGAGTTCCTTTACCTGCTCCCGGAGGTCCGAATAATACGATGTTCAACATAGCTTTTCTTTTAATCTTTCAATTGATAGATATCCTCAGTATTTCTACCGTGTTCGTTATAATCCAATCCGTAACCAACGACGAATTTATTTGGAATAGAAAACCCAACGTACTTAGGTTCATGTTTGCCTTTGAACGCCTCAGGCTTATACAATAAGGAAACAATTTCAATACTTGCCGGCTCTTCTGATTCCAGCAATGTAAATACCTTGTTCATTGTAATTCCTGTGTCTACAATATCTTCTATCAAAACAACATGTTTTCCACTGATGGAAGTATTTAAACCAATCACCTCATCTACCCGACCCGTTGTGTTTGTACCGTGATAACTACTCACCTTAATAAAGGAGATTTCACACGGTAAATTCACACTTTTCATCAAATCGGAAGCAAACATGAACGAACCATTCAGGATAGCGATGAACACCACTTCCTTTCCTGTATAATCTGCTGTAATCTGCTTGCCTAAAGACTTGATCTCAGATTGAATCTCGTCTTTGCCAATGAAAATCTCAAATGTTTTGTCGTGTATTTGAAGCACTTGCTCGCGTAATTTGTGTGCGAAATTAAGATTTTTCGAGGAGAATTGAAAGACGTCAGACCAAAGACCAAAGACAAAAGACTCAATTCAGTCAAAAAAGTGGGATTTATTTTCTTTATGATTATTCAAATAGAACATCTGTTTTCACGCTTCAGCTAGAATAAGTCTCAAGTCTTTTGTCTCGAGTCTTCAGTCTATTTTCTATTTTTGCGTCATGAAAAAGCAATGGATCGGTAAACAATTCAAAATTGGAATGCTCGGTGGCGGACAACTAGGGCGCATGTTCATTCAAGAAGCAATGAATTATGATGTTCATGTTCACTGCCTCGATCCGGATGAAAATGCACCATGTAAAAACCTTGCTAGTTCATTTACTCACGGAAGTTTAACCGACTATCAAACTGTGATCGATTTTGGAAAAGACAAAGACCTTGTTTCCATTGAAATTGAACACGTGAATGTGCAGGCTTTAGAAGAATTAGAAAGAAATGGGGTGAAGGTTTTTCCTCAACCTCGTGTACTTTCAATTGTTCAGGACAAAGGTTTACAAAAGCAATTTTATGCTGAAAAAGGTCTGCCAACTTCCGCTTTTACGTTAGTAGATAACAAAGTTGAATTATTAGCGAATCATCCTGAGTTTCCATTCGTTTTAAAGTTGAGAAAAGGTGGTTACGATGGAAAAGGTGTTCAAATCATCAAAAATCAGAATGATTTAGAAAACGCTTTCGACGCACCGTGTATCATAGAAACAATGGTTCCGTTTACAAAGGAATTATCTGTTATTGTGGCACGAAATGAAAACAAGGAAACCGTGGTTTACCCAACTGTGGAATGTGAATTCAGTGAAACTGCAAACCTCGTTGAATTTCTATTTGCTCCAGCAGATATTGATTCAACCGTTGAAGAAAAAGCCCGAACATTAGCTTTACAAGTAATTAATGAGTTGGATATGGTTGGAATATTGGCTGTTGAACTGTTTTTAACTGCTGAAAATGAAATCCTGATCAACGAAATTGCTCCTCGTCCTCACAATTCAGGCCACCATACAATTGAATGCAACTACACCTCTCAATTTGAACAGCATTTGAGAAGTATTGTAAATGCTCCGCTTGGTTCTTCAGATATTATTTTCCCTGGTGTTATGATCAATCTTTTAGGAGAAGAAGGCTTCGAAGGACCTGCAAAATATTCAGGAATTGAAGGAGTGATGCGTAAACCCGGAGTTGCTATTCATTTATACGGAAAAGAAAACACAAAACCCTTCCGTAAAATGGGACATGTTACAATCTACGGCCCGAACTTAGAAAACTGTAAAGTAACTGGAAGACAGGTTGCTGAAGACTTGAAAGTGGTAAGCTAAAAGCATTTAGGATAACAAGCGAAATAATCAGAATTATTGTAACTTCGAATCCTTAACGCTACTTTGTGAGATTTACGCACTTATTATTACTGACGTTTTTTCTTTTCTCACTCCAATCCTTTGGACAACTTCACACGTTCAAAAAGTATAATCACAGAAACGGACTAAGTTCAGAATCGACCCTTTCTACGGCACAAGACGATAAAGGATATATCTGGATAGGAACAGATGGTGCCGGACTCATGCAGTTTAACGGACATAGTTTCTATGAAATTGGAAATTACACCTCTTCAAACGCTATCCACGTTTCTCATATTTATCCGATCGATCACAATCACATCTATTTTGCCAGTTTATTTGATGGTGTTTATGAGTTAAAAAACAATCAATACAAATACATTTACAAACCAGTATCGGTTGGAGATGTTCGAGGAATGTCTTTGGTAGAATCCAATTTCACCATTATTTCCGATTACGAAATTCAACTGATCTCAGCCAAAGGAAAACTGCTTAAATCGCTGAAAAGCAAAAATCATGATTTTCGATTAAAACAATTGATAAAAGTACCCAATGCTGTTATCTATCTAACAAACCAGGGAAATTTTGCTGTAACTAAAAGCAAGATCCTCAAACTTTCAAATTGGCTAAAAAAATTCAGCATTCCGGAAAACATTGATTTTGCCACTTTTCATAAAAACAGACTAAAACTTTTCCATGGTAAGGGAAAATATTACACGGAAATTTCCATTTCTTCTTTTGGGGCTCCGCTGAAATCCACCACCGGAATCGTTACATCTGCCAAAACGTTTACTTCAGAAATAGACTTAGTGGCGGTTAGAGATAACAATGCCTTTTTCCACACTGCCGATGGAGAACTATACACTTTTGAAAAAAATAGCTACAAACACGTTTTCAATAATAGCAGCGAAGACCTGAAAGAAATTGATGCAGTTTACATCGATGCTGATCATTCTTTCTGGATCAATTATACAGGTGGTGTGATTAAAATCACCAAAGAACCGTTTACAAAAGTTGCTTCGCTAAGTCAAATCAACACCTTAGGAATTGGAACCATTTATCACGTTAAATCAACCAATACAGATTTAATCTCCACCTTCAGAAAAGGGCTTTACATTGGATCGATAACCGGTGAAATGCCTTTTAAAAACATTAATATGCGCGCCTTTGGTGTTGCAGAAACAAAAGACGAGGTTTACCTGGCAACTGAAAAAGGAATTTATCTACTCAAAGGGCAAACCATTGTTAACGCGAACTTCCCTTATGTAAATGGAAAATCTTGCTCCATGATCTATTTTGATGGAGAAGAATTTTGGTATTCTGCATTTGGGGAAAGCTTGTGCAGATACAACCCAAAAACAAAGAAATCATGGCATTATTCGGGAATTTCGGTCAATTTCCCAAAGTATTTCTATAATGGCCAGAAAGATTTTACCGGAAAAAAAGTCTACCTCGGAAGTAACTACGGTATTTGGGTCTTCGATAAAAACAAAGAGAAATTCACACCTTTATCCCGCTTCAATCAATACGGAAGTTACTGCGGTAATTCTATCAAAGATAAATTTGGAACGCTCTGGTTTACGCTTGATAAAGCGATAGTCGGCATTACGAAAAGCGAGAATTATGTAGTTATTTCCGACAAAAAGAAACTGGAAAGCACATTGCTTTATACGTTAAACACGGACCGTTACGGAAACTTATTGATTGGAACCAATAAAGGAATCAATGTCATAAAAGTTGACGCAGAAGGAAATGTACTGAATCAACAAAACTATTCTCACTTTGAAGGATTTGAAGGGTATGAAACCAACATGCGCTCTTCTTATCAGGACGATCAGCGCATTTATGTTGGAACTATTGAAGGATTATTTGAAATCAATTCATCCATATTAGAACATTTTCCGGTTCCTCCAAAACCCATTATTTCTAAACCTTACGAAGACAATCCATCGTCCATATATAACTCACATAAGTTAGAAGTCTATTCCTTCTCATGCATTCTGCCTAAGTCCAAAGGCATTTCCTACTCCTATAGAATTTTGGGCTATTCCAATAAATGGTCGGATCTAACAAAGGTGAGCGAAATCTCACTTCCGGAATTATCGGATGGCGACTATGTTTTACAAGTTAGAGCAACTTATGATGGAATTCACTTTTCACCAATAGCTACGGAAAAGATTCAAATCCGATTACCACTTTATAAAAACAAATGGTTCCTGGTTTTGATCGTAATCCTGCTCGGAATTCTGAATTTGGCATTTTTGGAATGGTCCAAGAATTTCAAGTCGAACAAAACCATTGACACAAAGATCTTAACACTGGATACACGATTGATTCCGAAATTGATCTTCTTCTGTTTTGTAGCCTCTATTATTCTCCCGCTAATTATCAATACGGTTCAAAGCGACTTTGTTGTTGATTCTGTGATCATTTTCATTCAATCCGGAGCAATACTCACACTCTATTTCATTTCAAAATTTGCCATAGAAAAGATCCGTTTACTTCCATTAATCATGTTCGCAGCCTACGGAACCTATGGCATTGTGATTCTGAGTTCGTTCTATTCCATTTACGATTCCAATTTACATCCTTATCCCGTTATTCAGCTGTGTATTCTTACATCTGTAATGCCTTTCCTATTCAGTAGAATTCGAATTGTCATTTTCACCAGTGTTGCACAGTTAGTAATCAGTGTTTGTTTGATCATCGTTCTGAATGAGACGATATACAACGAACTGCTTTTCATTATTGCTGTTGTTATTTCGTCAGCACTGGTTGTTATTTTCAGTTTTGTTCGACTCGACTCACTTGACAAACTCATTTTTGTAAACGGAATTATCAATCGGGGAAATGTCATTTCCATTTCGTTTGATGAAAACAATATAATCACTTACTGCTCTGAAAACATCAGCAATTATTTTGCTTTCGAAAGCGAATTCATTACCGGAAAACCCACTTCCATTTTCAACGATATTGTGGTTGACGAAGAACTGCGGGAATCAAAACTTACAGAGCTGTTTGTTGATGGAAAAAGTATTAACATGCCAATGCTGAGTAAAGACGGTAAACTCATTTGGGTAGAATGGGCATGTAAAGAACTTTCTCAGGAGACGAAAGTGATTATGGGTCAGGATATTACCGAGAAACTATTGATAAGCACCAACTATGAATCCCTTGTTGAGAACGCAAAAGATTTGATTTTCAATACAGACATTAACGGTCACTTCTTATTTGTAAATGAGTTTACCAAGAAACTTTTGGGTTACAGGGAAGAATCGCTGATTGGCACCGATTCATTGAAATTGATCGTGCCAGAATATCAGAAATTTGTTCAGGATTTCTATTCAGAGCAATTCAAAAACAGAAACAAATACAGTTATCTCGAATATCCAATTCGAAATAAAGCCGGTAAGATTTTTTGGCTTGGACAAAACTTAACACTCGTTTTTGAACCGGGAAGTAGAGATCGTGTTTCCGGATTCATGGTTTTGGCGCGAGATATCACTGAAAAACGAGCGAATGACCTGTTGATGGAACAACAAAACAAGGAAATTGCTCAAAGCATCAAATCTGCAAAACGCATTCAATCCAATTTACTGCCAGGTTTAGAGTCCTTTCAGAGCAATTTTGCGGAATCATTCATCTTCTTTAAGCCAAAAGACATCGTAAGTGGCGATTTCTATTGGATTGAACAGCTCGATAATAAAGTAATTGTTACGCTTGCAGATTGCAGTGGGCATGGAATAAGCGGGGCATTCTTAACCATTTTGGGTTACAACCTATTGAACCAAATAGTACTGGAACGTCGAATCTGTGATGCTGATGTTATTATCAATACCATGGGAGATGAAATTCAAAAAGCTTTGAAGATCAAGTCCTCCGAAAAAATGCATCGTGAGATGGATTTACTTGTTCTTGTTTTTGAAGGAGATTCCGTTTCTGTAGCAAGTAATGGTGTTGGATTAATTCATGCTTCTGAAACAACAGTTCAGCATTATAGAAACACCATCAACAGTGACAAAAGTAAGGTTGAAAAACTAGTACTGCAGCTGAAAACGGATGATACATTGTATTTACTTACAGACGGTTATAAGAAACAATCTGGTGCTTTGGCTGGCAAAAAGTTCGGAAGCAGTCGTTTGGTAGAGTTTATTGAGAAAATACATCCGGAAAGTTTAGTGCTCCAAAAGAAATTCTTCGAAAATACGATTAGAAACTGGTCGGAAGGTCATGACCAAAACGATGACATCACCGTAATTGGATTGCGAAATTTCAAACTACCTGTTTGAGCGGTAAACCAAAAACCAAACCGGTAAAAAAGAGGTCAGTAGGCTCAATACTGAAACCAGGCTCACAATCATAATTCCATCAGAAACATTGAACGAAATTGGAAAAGCTTTCCCCATTGCGTTGGGCATTTCCAACAAACCGAAATTGATCTGAAGAAGACAAACTCCAACACCAACAAATAAACCCCAAAAGATTCCTCTTCCTGAAATCAACAAACCTTCAAAAAAGAAGATCTTGAAGATCGATTTCTGAGTCATACCAATTCTATAAAGCGTTTGCAGGTTTTCCGATTTCTCGTTGTATAACATATTCAACGAAGCAATGAGATTGAATGCAGCAAGCACGAAAATGAACCCAAGAATGAAAATGAGGATCTTCTTCTCGGTTTTTGCCGTTTTGAAGATCAGTTCATTCTTTTCTCCAGCTGTTTTCACAACAAATTTAGAACCTACAGTACTTTTGATCACATCTCTGATTTCTTCAGGATCAGTATTTGGTTTAATTGAAACATAAACGGCTGTGATGGCCGAATCATAATCCAATTGTCCGCGTGCAAATTCCAAAGGAACAAGTAATTCGCTCTCATTCACCTCTCGATTGTAGTTCATTTTTCCACTGATCCAAAGAGGAGTTAGCTTAAACGGACTTTTATGAAAAACCATTGGAGCATCTCTCAATGGAGTGTAAATCATCAATTCCTGTCCACCATTCAATTCAGAAATATAACCTTCCAGTTTATCAAGTAGTGTAGCACCAATGATCCCACATTCTTCAGTACCAAGTTTGAATTTCCCTTTTCCTTCAATAATGTGACTATCTATTTTACATGCGGCCAAATAATTAGAATCAACGCCAATCATGTGTGCGTTCACCCATTTTTTTTCCCGCTTTAACACCACAATTTCCTCCACCGCGCGTGAAGTTGATTCTACACCGTTTAGAGCATTTACTTTCTTAAGCGAAATGGTATTTTCATTGAAGGTCTTACCTTCTGCCGAACGAATAGTGATTGCCGCGTCGTAATCCGAATAAAGATCAGCAACAACCTGCTCAATACCATTAAAGGCAGCAACCAAAACTACCAGGGCAGCTGTGATTATGGCAATACCAACAACGGATACGCCAGTAATCCAGTGCACCAAACTACGTTGTTTACGTGTGTACTTTAAATACCTCCGCGATATGAAAAAAGGAAGATTAATCTTTTAGAAGGTTATTGATCTCTTCTGCGTAATCAAGAGAATCATCAATGTAAAAAGAAAGCTCAGGAATCTTGTGCATGTTTTTCAAGCGTTTTCCCACTTCACCTCTAATTTTTCGTGCGTTATCCTGAATACTTTTCAAAACCAATTTTTTATCCGGACCAGCAAAAACACTAATATACACTCTTGCAATACCTAAATCAGCAGATACACGAACTACCGTTACGGAAACCATTGCTCCCAAACAAATTTCACTTGCATTACGCTGAAAGAAAACCGCTAATTCTTCTTGAATTACGCCTTCTACTCTATTCTGACGAATTGAACCCATGATGCAAAGGTAATAAAGACTATAAGACTTAAGACCGCTTCGCTTAAAGACATTAGACTTTTATACGTTTTTAGGCGAAATGCATCTTTCATCTTTTGTCTTTAAGTATGGATGATAATCCTTACGGTCTTTTGTCTTTTAGTCTTAAGTCTTTGTTAACTTTGTCGTTCTATGGCATCAATGAAAGAAATATATCGCTACACGTTTTCCTATAAAAGACCAGCGTTTCTTACCATTTTCTTTAATTTACTTTATGTAATTTTCAATCTGGTATCATTGATTCTTTTTATTCCGTTTCTCCAATTGATCTTTGAGAAACCGGAAGACATGGAAAAAATTGCAAAGCCAATTTATCACGGTGGTTTTATAGAATTCTTCAAACACATCGCGAACCTATACAATTACACCATGCAGGAAATGGTGGAGAAAGATCCAAAAGATGCGCTTCTTTTCGTTTGTATTACAGTGTTCATTGCCTTTTTACTCAAAAATCTGTTCCGTTATGGAGCCGTTTGGTATCAGAGTCAGTTACGCATGGCCGTTGTTCGTGACTTAAAAAACAAACTGTATCGTAAAGCTCTGCGTCTACCAATGTCGTTCTACGCCAATGAAAGAAAGGGTGATTTAATGGCAAGAATGAGCAGCGATGTCAATGAAATAGAAATTGGTGTGATTGCTATTTTGGAATTGATATTTCGAGAACCGATTGCTATTGCAATGTCAATTGCTGGCTTGTTGTTTATCAGTCCAAAATTGACTTTGATATCCTTTATTCTTCTTCCTATTTCGGCATTCGTAATCTCAAGAATCGGTAAAAGTTTAAAACGAACGGCTAAGCAAGGTCAGGAACAAAATGGAATTGTCACTTCAGCAATTGACGAATCGCTATCCGGAGTAAAATTGATCAAATCGTTCAGCGCCATCGATTTCATGACTGAAAAATTCGAAGCTATCAACCTTCGCTGGCAAAAATTGATCACCAAAGCTTTCCGCAAAAGAGATTTATCGCCTCCACTTAACGAAACACTTGGTGCCGCGGTTATGATCTGTCTGGTTTGGTTTGGTGGGATTATGATTTTGGAAGGTGGAGAAAATGCATTGACAGGGAAGTCATTTGTTGCTTTCATCATGGTTTTCTCTCAGCTTTTGCGACCAATTCAGGGGATTTCAACTTCCATGGGAAATTTGAACAAAGCAGAACCTTCCATGGACAGAATTAATGAAATTCTGAATATGGACGAAGTCATTAACAATGATCCGAATGCAATTCCATTTACTTCTCTTGCTCACAAAATTGAAGTGAAGAATCTTTCATTTAAATACAAAGAAGAATGGGTACTTCAGGATGTTAGTTTTGAATTGGAGAAAGGAAAAACAATTGCACTTGTTGGTGAATCGGGCAGCGGTAAATCCACAATTGCCGATTTGATTCCACGTTTTTACGACATTCAATCCGGCTCCATTTTATTCGACGGCAAACCAATTGAACAGCTCAATATTTCAGATTTGAGATCAGGAATTGGAATTGTATCTCAGGAATCGTTCCTTTTCAATGAATCCATTTTCAACAACATTGCCTTTGGTTTGACAGATGTCAATAAAGAAGATGTAATCCGAGCTGCTAAAATTGCTCACGCTCATCAGTTCATTACGGAAATGGAAAACGGCTACGAAACCAATATTGGTGATAGGGGTAATAAGCTTTCCGGTGGACAAAAACAACGCATCAGCATTGCCCGCGCTATTTTAAGAGATCCTTCAATTTTGATTTTGGACGAAGCAACATCCGCTCTTGATACTGAAAGCGAACGAATAGTACAGGAGGCTTTACTTGAATTAATGAAAGACCGCACGTCACTTGTAATTGCGCATCGTTTAAGCACCATTCAACACGCTGACGAAA
The DNA here is from genome assembly GCA_965650275.1 of uncultured Fluviicola sp. Classification (GTDB taxonomy): domain Bacteria; phylum Bacteroidota; class Bacteroidia; order Flavobacteriales_D; family Crocinitomicaceae; genus Fluviicola. The sequence continues at coordinate 97,611 of CBFGNV010000002.1, forward strand.
TTTTAGTGATGTCGAAAGGAAAGATTGTTGAACGTGGAAACCACGCTGCCTTAATGTCGATGAACGGTATTTATAAAAACCTGTGTTCTTTACAAGGTATTGAGAATTAACAATTTTTATTCACCTGAATCATTAAACGCGTTCAACATTCACGAGAATTCACTATTTTTATTTTCAGCCAATTAGCGGTCAAATTTTACCGTTTACTCAATGAAACGATAGTTTGGTTCGTTTTTTGTATTTCGAAATACAACGTTTCTAAATTTACTGCGTTATAGTATTACATTGAAAGCATTAATTTACATAGCACTTTTACTACCAACGGTTGGGTTTGGACAGCTTACTACAAGCATTCAATCTGCATCCAGTTTGGTTCAAAATGTTCTGCTCGGGTCGGGTGTTACCGTTTCGAATGTAAATTATTCTGGCCCATCATCAGCTATTGGTTCTTTCACTGCCAATGTAAACAACTTCGGATTGACTTCAGGAATTGTAATTACAACAGGTACAGTTCAAGCTGGAGGAAGCGGTCCACAAGGTCCGAACAACTCTGGAAATTCTGGATTAAACAACAATACAGGTGGATATTCCTTACTTAGCAACTTAATTGGTGGTGCATCAACATATAACGCAGCAATTTTAGAATTCGACTTTGTTCCAATGTCTGATTCCGTAAAATTCAGATATATTTTTGGGTCAGAAGAATATCCTGAATATGTTGGATCACAATTCAATGATGTTTTTGCATTCTTTATCAGTGGTCCGGGAACTGGTGGTTTAAAAAACATGGCCATTATTCCAGGAACAACTAACACACCGGTTGCAATTAATACTGTGAATGGTGGAAATCCAACCGCAAGTCCACCGGTTGGGGCATCCAATCCGGCTTACTACGTTTACAACGGAACAGGAGGAAATAGTCCTTACGATAGTGATAATCACTACATCCAATACGACGGATTTACAAAAGTACTAACAGCAAAAGAACGTGTTCAGTGTGGTCAAACATATCACTTGATCATTGCTATTGCTGACGTTGGTGACGGAATTTTTGATTCAGGAATCTTTTTAGAAGCCAATAGTTTGACTTCCAAATTACCACTTGAAGTGGATTATACCATGTCTAACAATGCATTTGGAGACAACGTTACAATGGCTGAAGGCTGTGTTTCAACAACAGTTACTCTGCATAGAGATCCAAACGATGTTGCTACAAGCTTAACTGTTCCTATTTCATTATCAGGAACGGCAACTGAACTTGCAGATTATAGCGACATTCCAAGTTCAGTTACATTCGCCGCAGGTCAAAGCACAGTATCATTCACTTTTAGTGCACTTATTGACGGATTAACAGAAGGTTCCGAAACCGTGAACATGGTATTTCATACTCTAAATGCTTGTTTGGATCCTATTGATATTCCATTGAACTTAAAAATTGGAGATATTCTTCCGGTTCAGGTTACCATTGAATCTTCTGATGTTACTTGTCCCGGAGAAAATATTGAAGTAATTGCAAATGCAACAGGTGGCGGTGGTCAATACACCTATCTTTGGAATACTGGCGCAACTACTCAATCCATTTCTGTTACACCAACAAGTTCACAAACCTATACTGTGAACGTTACTGACAATTGTTTGGGTCAAACAGTAACTGCATCCGCTTTAGTTAACGTACCAACATTTACGCCATTAACACTTACAACAAGTGGCGATGTTACTGTAATTTGTCCTTATGTACCAACAACACTTACAGCAACTGCAAATGGTGGTGCTGGAACATACAATTACATTTGGGTTGAAATCCCTACCAGTGAAACCATTGCCACAGATGTAACAGAAATTAGCGTTGCTCCCGAAGCATCAACGTCATACCAAATAACCGTTACTGATATGTGTGGAGAAACGCTTTCAGAAACTATCAATTATACGATTACAAGTCCACCGTTGACTTTGGCAATGACACCAGATCAAATTATTTGTCCTTACGAACCAACACAAATTGGCGTTGTGGCAAGTGGAGGATATGGACAATATTATTACACCTGGCAGCATTCAACTGAAACAACACCAACAGTTACTGTTAGTCCGGCAAATACAACGGTGTATACTGTAACCGTATCTGATGAATGTCAAACGTTTAGTGTTAGCGGATCAACTACTGTTACTGTTGTAAGACCAAATGCAGATTTCATTATTTCAAGTCAAGTTTTGTTCAACGATCTGCCCATTACATTCCAGAACACAACAACTGGAGGTGACACTTATGATTGGACTTTTGGAGATGGACATACTTCAACACAAGTTCATCCAAACAATACCTATGATGTTCCGGGAACATATACGGTAACATTGATAGCAACAAATGATATTGGGTGTAAGGATACTGTTCAAAAACCAATTACAATAGAAGAAGAATACTGGGTTTACATTCCAAATACCTTTACTCCGGATGGAAATATTGTAAACAACTATTTTGAAATTAGTACGATCAACATCAAACAAATTGAAGTTGCGATTTATAACCGTTGGGGACAAATGATTTACAGTTCATCAAACCTACGTGATAAATGGGACGGAACTTATAAAGATTATCTTGTTCCGGATGGAACATATACTTATAAAGTACATTACGTAAGTAATTCAGGTTTCGAAGAAACTTTATTAGGTCACGTTAATGTCCTAAGATAAAAAAGCCCGGCACTTTCGACTACGCTCAGTGACCAAGGCTTTTCTCTCTGATTTCAATATTGATTATAAAGATTTTGTTCTTCCTCCGTCAACAGGAATGTTAATTCCATTTATATAGCTTGCCTGATCAGAGGCAAGAAACACTACAGCGGAAGCAACTTCTTCAGGTTGAGCAATTCGTTTCATTGGTGACTCAAGAGCCATTTCTTCAAAAATTGCATCTACAGCCTCACCTGTATTACCCGATTTCGCTTCGGCAATACCTTTCAATCTTGCTGTATTGGTTGCTCCCGGCAGAACGTTGTTAACCGTAATGTTGAATTGACCCAATTCGTTTGCCAAGGTTTTGCTCCATGCTCCAACAGCCGCGCGAATGGTATTCGATACCCCCAAATTGGGCAATGGCTGTTTTACGCTTGTAGAAATAATATTGATGATTCTTCCGCCACCATTCGCTTTCATTCCTGGAACAAGCGCCTGCACCAAAATATGGTTACAAATCAAATGCTGGTTAAATGTGTTGAGAAACTCCGAAGTCTCTGCATTAATAATTGGTCCACCCTTCGGTCCACCTGTGTTATTAACCAAAATATCCACTTTATTTCCTTTTGAAACGAAGTCTGAAATGATCAGCTTCAATTCCTCCGGTTTTGAGAAATCTGCAACTAAATAAGAATGATTTTGTCCGTTAGATACTGACAAATCTTTAACTGCCGTTTTCAAGGCTTCCTCATTTCTTGCAATTAACACAACTGTTGAACCAAGTTCCGCCAATTGTAAAGCAACTGCTTTACCAATACCCTGTGTACTTCCGCAAACAAGGGCTTTCTTATTTATAAATGACATGAAATTCAAATTTTGAGCAAAAATAAACTTCACTTCCACAAAAACCTATTTAAGATCAGATAAAACGAATAACAAAGTGTAGAGGAATTTAATGAATTGTTCAAAATTATATTTCAGAAGAAATATAAAACCACTCCTCTATCTAATTCGTTAAAATAAAAACATACTTCCCCAAGCAAACAAGAGAACCTCATTTGATTATCAACAAGTTAATGGTATAATAAAATGTCATTTCTTCAAGTTCGTCGATGAATAATGGGTGTTGTTTAGTCAAAACACTCATTTACTCGATGAAATCCAGCTTTGGGATATTCAGTTGTTAAACAGCGGTATTTTAGAAATGTTATTTTTTTAGAATCGTTATGGTTTTCATAGCTTTGCAATATCAATTATACAATTTTATGAGATATTCTTACATTTTTAGATGGTGTATGATATTCTGTTTTCTTGGGGTCCTCACGTCAAACAAAACGTTTGGACAATTCGCGAATCAGTATGTCTTTAGCGCCTCCTCTGGAACCTACACTCCAATTGCGGGAACTGCCACAAGCTTAGTAGCTACGGCAGATGATGCAATTGCAACCGCAGTTCCAATAGGTTTTAACTTTGTTTACAACAACCAAACTGTTACATCGTTTAGAGCTATTTCTAACGGGGTATTGTCATTTATGGCAACAGGTACCCAATCAGCGGCAAACAATCTTGCAACTGCAACTGCAACACAACGCTTGTCTGTAGCCCCTTTGTGGGATGATCTGCAATGTACATCTGGTGTAACTTATCAATTGTCAGGAACTGCACCAAATCAAGTTTTGACCGTGCAATGGCAGAACATGGAATGGAACTATTTATCAAATACTGCGGTAATTTCCTTTCAGGTAAAAATTTACGAAACAACAAATGTTGTTCAATTTATTTACCAACAGGAAGCAACTGCATACAATCCGGGAACAACCGGAGGCGCAAGTATTGGAATAATGGGATCTGGAACCACAGATTATATTTCCCTTACAGATGTTTCAGCTTCACCAGTGATTAGTACGAGTGCATCCACAAATTCATTAGCTGCAAAACCGGCTACTGGACAAATCTATACTTTCACTCCACCGTCTGCACCTGCAACACCTTCAACTCCAACACAAGCAGCAGGACCAGCAGTTTGTAACCCGGGTTCGGAGTTAATTGTTTCTGGTTCACCCGGAACAAACGAAACATGGTACTGGCAAACTTCTGCAACAGGAACTAGCACTGCTACTCCTCATGTAGCTCCATATTATGTTCAAAACAATGGAACTTATTACTTGCGTGCATTTAACTCTGTTACAGGAATGTGGTCAGCAGCATCTTCAGTTGTTGTTTCAAATTTTGTATTCCCTGCAGCACCGGCACCACCAACAGCATCGCAAAACCCAGCATGTGTAACAACTGGAAGTATACTCTCTTCAGTAGCGGCACCGGCAGGTGAAAATTATTTCTGGCAGGGAACAACTGCTTTGGGAACAAGTACAGTTAACAACGCAACTAATACATTTAACGTTGCAACTAGTGGTACTTACTATGTTAGAGCTCAAGACGCAACTACTCAATGTTGGTCAACTACTTCAGGTTCTCTAGCAGTTGTGATTAACACATACGTACCACCTGCACCAGTTGGAAATCCTCAAAACAATAACATTTGTGCAGGAACACCAAGTCAAATGCTAGATGTTACAACTACTTCAGGAACTTCAACGGTTAGCGCTGCATCTGGAACCATATCTCTTGCCATTCCAGATAACAACACTACGGGTGTTACTTCAGTTTTAAATATAGCAGGAGTTCCAGCTGGAGCTACTGTAACTAATGTGTCAATTACATTCAATGCAACGCATACCTTTGATGCTGATCTAGACATTTCAATTTCAGGACCAAATGGTGTTTCTATTGACCTTTCAAGCGATAACGGAAGTTTAAATGACAATTACGTTAATACAGTTTTCTCTAACAGTGCAGTAACGGCTATAACAGCAGGAACCGCTCCATTTACAGGAACATTTTTACCAGAAGGAAATTTAACGAATTCTTTCAGTATTCCTAACGGAGCATGGACACTTAAAGTGGTCGATGACCTTGGTGGGGATGTTGGTACCGTCAACAACTGGTCTATTGTAGTTACTTATATAGTTCCTACTCCAACTATTACTTGGTATGATGCAGCTACTGCGGGAACATCTTTAGGAACAGGGACTCCTTTCGAGTCTGTTGGAACTTCGGTTCTACCAAACACAAATACTGGTGGAGTCTATAATTTCTACGCTGAGTCAACAGCACTAGGTTGTTCAAGTACTTCACGTACATTAATTACTGTTAGTATTACAGAAGTTTTAGCAGTATTAAATCCGGTTAACGTTACATGTAACGGTGGTGACAATGGTTCATTTACACTTGGAACTGTTCAGTGTGGTAGTGGCAATTTTGTTTATTCAGTTGACGGTTTTTTACCATACGGACCAATTCCAACGAACCTTATTGCTGGAACACACACCGTTGTTATTCAAGACGTTAATACATCGGGAACAAGTGCACCGATCGTTTTAGTCATTACTGAACCTGCTGCACCAAGCGCTTTGAATGCAACGAATGTTACGTATTACAATGCTACATTAGGTTGGACAACTACAGGAGATGAGGCTACATGGACTGTAATTTACGGTCCAACAGGATTCGACCCTGCAACTTCTGGAACAGTTGTTCCTGGAGTTTCTAATCCTCATACCTTAACTGGTGTATTAACAGAATCTACATCATACGATTTCTACGTTTTCTCTGATTGTGGACCTGTAGCTGATACTTCAGGACCGTTAACATTTATGACAGATTCAGGATTCTTGGCATGGGACAACCAATGTGGACCAGGATTCACTGACATTTCAACTACTGGTACTCAAGTAACAGGTATGACAGATGATTCTGAATCAGGGTTGACTTTACCGTGGCCTTGGAACGTGAACGGAACTATCGTAAATACAATCACAATTGGAAATAACGGTGGTATTTTATTCAATACATTAACAGGAAACATTGCTTACACAGCAACTGGAAACGGAATGTTCCCTTACGTTCAGGATTTGAACACAACTTTAGCTGGTGGAGGAATTTACTGGCAAAGTAATGGTGTTGCACCTAACCGTCAATTTATCATTCAATGGAGCAATATGCCTCACTTCTCTACAGGAACTGACGGTGCAACATTCCAAATTTTGGTTGATGAAGCAACATCTGATGTTTATTACTTCTACAACGATGTGATGATGTCGAATGCAGCATGGAACAACGGTGCTGATGCAGAAATCGCATTAATCACACCAAACGGAACTGCTACAGTAAGTACTAACAGTGCAACATATTTAACAAGTAACTCATGTGTTCATTTCTACAATGCACTTTGTCCAAACGTAACACTTACAAGTTCATTGGTTTATGCTGATGAAGTTATTGTTGACTGGAACCCTGGTCTTTACGGTGAAACAGATTGGACAGTTGTTTACGGTCTTTCAGGTTTTGATCCTGCAATTCCAGGTGAAGTAATCGGATCATTCCCTTACAACACATCAAGTGCAGATATCACAGGATTGACTCAAAACACTTCTTACGATATGTACATCTATTCAGAATGTGCTGCGGATAACATCACTTCAGATGGATTCCTTTACTCGTTCACAACTCTTCCTTTCTGTGCTAACCCAACAACTTTTGCTGTTGGAGTAGATGTAGACAGTTTAGAGGCAACTTGGAACTGGACTGCATATTCAACGCAATATCCAATTTCTGAGTACTTGATCATGTATGAAATGGATGGAGTTTACACTAACCAGGTAACAGCTATGGGAACAAACAATGCTGATACGGTATTTGACCCAATGTTAATTGGAAGTGGTGTTTACACAGTTTACTTACAAGCAGTATGTACAGACATCGATAACGGTGGAACAGATTCTTCTGCTTGGATCGGTCCAATTACAGTTGTAATGCCACTTTCAAACGATACCGTTTGTGGTGCTGAAAACTTAGAAATGGATTTGGTTTACACATTGAACAATGTAGGTGCAACAGTTTCAACTGATGAGATCAATATTGCTCCTCCAACAACTGGTGCTCAGGAAACAGATGGTTGGGCAAACTCAACACTGAACAACACGGTATGGTATAGTTTCGTTGCTCCAGCAAGTGGATCGGTTAGAATTAACAATACAGCTATTAACTATAACGGTCAATTAGCAGTTTATGATGTTGCTAACTGTGACGATTTCAATGCGAACTTCATTATGCTTGGTGCAAATGACAATGAAATCGGTGGAACAAGTTTAGCTCCGAACTTTACAGTTTGTGGTTTAACACCTGGTGACACTTATTACATTATGCATGATGGATCAGGAACAACTGGAAACTACAGTATTTCAATTTCAGAAATCGTTCTTGAAGCTGGAAACGCTGGTGGATTAACACAAATTTGTTACGGTGAGACTGTGAATTTGAACACAACGATCTCAGGAAACGATGCAGGTGGAGTTTGGTCATCTCCGGTTCCAACTGTTAATGCAGGAATCATCGATTCTATTTTCTATTCTGAAGGGTTATCGTACCAAACGTTTAACTTCCAATACAGAATGAGTGATGGATGTGCATACGATTCAATTGTAACACAAGTACAAATCTTTGCACCTTCAAGCGCAGGAACTGATGGAACAGTTACCATTTGTAAAAACGGAGAAGTGAACCTTTATACAGGTCTTGGCGGTTTTGTTGATATGAATGGTCAATGGTACGATCCATCTGACAATCCAACATCATCTGACATTACAGGTTCAGCATTCGCGGGATCGTTTAACTACGATTACATTGCAGGAAATGGAGTTTGTCCGGATGACACAGCAAACGTTGTTGTGATTGTACTTTCAACTTGTGATGAGCTTTCTGTTGAAGACGCTGCATTTGAAAATGTACAACTGTATCCAAATCCAACTTCAGGTATTATCAATATTGATGCTGATAAAGCGTATAATGTTGAAATTACTGATGCAAATGGACGAATCATTAAGAAAGGTCTTTCCACTTCGGCTGGAACCACTTCAATTGATTTAGGTAAAGTTCAAATTGGCGTTTACTTTGTAACACTGAAGAATGAAGGTTCTTCAAAAGTGTTCAGAGTGGTAGTTCAATAACAGATACTTTAATAATTGTTTAAAGGGAGTAAGCTAAGGCTTGCTCCCTTTTTTTGTTATAATTATTTCACCATTACAACTACTCTGTTAAACATTACGGCACGCATTTGTATATGAACTATGTTTGCCTTACATTTAGCCCAATTAAACTCTATTATTTTATGTATAAAAAACTTACACATTTAAAGAAAATGCTGTTAGTGCCTATTGGGGCTTTTGTACTTGCGCTTTCTTCGCTTCAGGCGAATGCACAATGTACGAATGGAACCGCATATGGAACTCAAACGGTAGGTGGGTCGGCTGGTAACAGCGCCACTATTAGCTGTCAGTTTGGTGGAGAGTACGGAACCTGGAATGGTATCCTTATGAACTTCGGTTACACCGTAACAAGTACAGTAGGAACAGACTTTTTGACTGTTCGTTCAGGTAGTCCAACTGGACCAGTAGTAATTTCTGGTGTTCAGCCTTTGTCTTTTCAAGCACCAGTAGGAGGTACTTACTACATTCACTGTAATACCAACAGTGGTTGTGGAACACAGTCATCATGTCGTAACATTGTTACTACAAACAACGGTGATCCAACACCAATTACGCCTCCAACTCCGGTTCAAGACCCAACTGCTCCTTCGTGTGCAACAGGTTCTGCACTTACGGTTTCAGGGTCACCTGCTTCAGGTCAACAATGGTATTGGCAAACTTCTGCAACCGGAACAAGCACTGCAACTCCTTATTCGGGAGCTTACACAGTATTTGGAAATGGTACATACTACATTAGAACTTATACAGCTTCTTATAACCTTTGGTCTTCGGCATCATCCGTTGTCGTTTCGAATTTCCCTGTGGTAGCTGATCCTCCAACACCAGTACCTAGTCAAAACCCAGCATGTTTTACAACTGGTTCATCTTTATCAGTAACTGCTGCTCCAGGTGGATATACATATTACTGGCAAGGAACTAATGGTGCTGGCTTCAACACAACTCAAGATGCTGCAACTGCTTATAATGCAACTGCAACTGGAACGTATTACGTTCGTTCATTTGAAAATGCAACTTCTTGTTGGTCGAATTCTGTAGGAACTTCTGTAACTATTGGAACAACAATTCCTCCAGCTCCAACTGCAAACCCTACTTTTTACAATTACTGTTCTGATGCTGTAACGATGCCTGTAATAGCTCAGGTGCCTGTAGCAATGGGATCTTACACTTGTTCTAACAGTGCTAGTGCCTCTGGTACAGATAACTCAGGAGTTACTGCTACAGTAAACAACTTTTCTTGTGCTACAGGACCAGTTACATCTGCATCATTGAATGCTTCAATTGGTGCAAACTGTACTTTCTGGTACTACTACAGTATTTGGGTAAACGGAGTTGAGGTTGCTACACAACAGTGTAACCAAACAAACTTCAACTTGACGCCATATTTACCATTAACTTCTGTTGCTATCGTTTCTCACGATAACCCATCAGATGGATTTGGTGACTTCGTAAGCATGAACTTAACAGTTAACCTTAACTATTCTGCACCAAACCCTGTACAACCAGCATATGGAATTACTTGGTACGATGCTGCTTCTGCAGGAACATCTGTAGGAACAGGGGCAACAATTAACGGATTAGGAACTTCTGTACTTCCTACTGCAACAGCTGGAACTTATGATTTCTTCGCTGGAACAACTTTAGACGGATGTTCAAGTACTACAAGAACTGAGGTTAACGTTAACGTTACTGAGGTATTGGCTACTTTGAATCCGGTTAACGTTACTTGTAACGGAAACAACACTGGTTCATTCACATTAGGAACAGTTCAATGTGGAACAGGTCCATTCTTGTATTCACTTACTGGTACTGCACCTTTCAATGCAATCCCAACTAACTTAACAGCTGGAACATATTCTGTAACTATTCAGGATCAATCTACTATGGATGTTAGTTCTCCAATTACTGTGATTATTACACAACCAGGAGCACCAACAGCTTTAACAGTTGATGATGTTAACTACTTTACAGCTGACGTATCTTGGACAGCTGCAGGTGACGAAACTTCTTGGAATGTTGAATGGGGTCCAGTAGGATTTACACAAGGAAGCGGAATTGGAACAATTAATGTTTCTACTGAAAGCGCAACATTGACAGGTCTTGATCCTGACACAGATTACGAATTCTACGTTCAAGCTGGATGTGCTACAGGTTCTGCATGGGCTGGTCCGGTAGGATTAACTACAAATGCTGGATTCTTTACTTGGGACACTCAATGTGGACCTGGATTTACAGATATCTCTGCAACTGGTACAGGATTAAACTTAGCTGATGATGCTACAACAGTAATCACTACAGTTAACCCACTTTCTGTTCAGGGAGCTTCTTCAAATACAATTACAATTTCTAACAACGGTTGGATTCAATTCTCAGGTATTACTTTAAATGCTTGGCAAGTTGACTTAGACGCTGAAGAAGGAAACGTATACTGGCAAGAAACTACAATTGGTGCTGATGATTACTTCATCGTACAATGGGATACTCGTCCAAGATTCTCTGGCGTTATCGGTCAAAACGTAACATTCCAAATCTTGTTCAACCAAACAACTAATGAATTCTACTATGTTTACGATGACGTAGTGTTTGGAGGTTCTCAAAGCTACAGTGACTACGGTGATGACGGATATATTTCTGTTCAAGGACCTACTTCGATCACAGTTTCTAACTATGATCCTACGTTCTTACAGAACAACACTTGTGCTCACTTCTACTACTCATTGTGTCCAAACATCACAAACTTCAGTTCAATCATCTACCCTGATGAAGCTGATCTTTCTTGGGATGCTGGTCTTTACGGTGAAACAGATTGGACTATCGTTTACGGTCTTCCTGGATTTGATCCAACTAACGCTGGTGAAATCATAGGAACTTACAACGAGACAAGTACTGCAGTTGCAATCACAAATCTTGAGCAAAACACAGAATACGATGTTTACATCTACTCTGAGTGTATGGCTGATAACTTAACTTCTGACGGTTTCTTCTTTAACTTTACAACTCTTCCTTACTGTGCTAACCCAGCGGGTATTACAGTTGGAACTGATGTTGACAGTTTAGAATTGACTTGGAACTGGACTGAATACACACTTTCTGGATCTGGTAACTACCAGGTTGACCAATTCAACATCATGTATGAAATGGATGGAGTTTACTCTAACGAAGTGATTGCTGACGGTCTTAACTTTGCTGACACAGTATTTGATACAAACTTGATCGGAAGTGGTGTTTACCAGGTTTACGTTCAGGCTGAGTGTGTATCTGGTGATACTTCTGCTTGGGCAGGTCCAATTACAGTGGTTATGCCACTTACTAACGACCTTACTTGTGCAGCAGAAATGTTACAAATGGATTTAGTTTACACATTGAACAATGTTGGTGCAACGGTTTCTATTGATGAAATCAACGTTGCTCCACCAGCAACTGGTGCTCAGGAAACTGACGGATGGGCTACTTCTACTCTTAACAATACAGTTTGGTACCGTTTCATCGCTCCACCAAGTGGATCTGTTCGTGTGAACAACACAGCAATTAACTACAACGGACAGATTGCTGTTTATGACGCTGCAGATTGTAGTGACTTCAACAGTAACTTCAACCTTGTTGGTGCTAACGACAACGAGATCGATGGATCAAGTTTAGCTCCAAACTTCACAATTTGTGGATTGACTCCTGGTTCTGTTTACTATGTGTTACATGACGGTACTGGACCAACTGGAAATTACAGTATCTCTATTTCTGAGATCGTTCTTGAAGCTGGATCTGCATTACCTGTAACTCAAATTTGTTACGGTGAGATCCTTGACTTGAATACAACGCTTAATGGTAACGACGCAGGTGGAGCATGGTCTTCACAAGTGGCAGCTGTTAATGCTTCTATTTCAGGATCAGATTTCAACTCAAACGGATTGGCTTACCAAACATTTGACTTCCAATACAGAATGACTGACGGATGTGCTTATGATTCTATCATTTCTCAAGTACAAATCTTCGCTCCTTCTAATGCAGGAACAGATGGTTCTGTTACAATTTGTAAAAATGAGCCAGTTAACTTGTTCGGTGGATTGTCAGGAACAGTTGATTTGAACGGTCAATGGTATGATCCATCTGACAACACAACATCTGCTGATATCGTTGGATCTGCGTTCCCTGGATCATTTAACTATGATTACATTACTGGAAACGGAGTTTGTCCTGATGATACATCAAATGTTCTTGTAGTGGTTCTTTCAACTTGTGATGAACTATCTACTGAAGAAGCAATCTTCACAAACGTACAATTGTATCCAAACCCAACTTCTGGAATCATCAACATCGATGCTGACAAAGCATACAACGTTGAAGTAACAGATGCAAACGGTAGAATGATCAAGAAAAACATTTCAACAACTGTTGGAACAACTTCAATTGATCTTGGAAAAGTTCAGGTTGGTGTGTACTTCGTTACATTACGAGCTGAAGAATCTTCTAAAGTTTACCGTGTGGTAGTACAATAAGATTTATTCTTAAAATATAAGAATACCCTCAACTGAAAAGTTGGGGGTATTTTTTTTAACCGAATTTCTATTGTAGTTCCAATTCACAACCGTTACATTTGATAAAATTTGAACGTATGTTAATGCCATTTAATCTGCATCAGTGGATAGACGAAAATAGAGACCTTTTGAAACCGCCGGTTGGAAACAAGAACTTGTATAAAGAAGCCGGGGATTTCATAGTGATGGTGGTTGGTGGACCAAATGCCCGAAAAGATTATCACTATAACGAAAGCGAAGAATTATTCTACCAAATTGAAGGTGATATCATGGTTCGTATTCAGCATGAAGGAAAAGCCAAAGAGATTCATATCAAGGAAGGTGAAATGTTCCTTCTTCCCGCTAATGTACCGCATAGCCCAATTCGTGGAGAAAACACCGTTGGACTTGTAATTGAGCGTGTAAGAAAAGATACAGATATGGAAGATGGTTTGTTCTGGTTCTGTGAAAACTGTAATGCAGAATTGATGCATTATCGTTTTGAACTTGAAAACATTGAAAAAGACTTCATTCCACGCTTTAAAGAATTTTATGGTTCCGAAGAAATGAGAACATGTAAATCTTGTGGTCATGTTATGGAAGCCGATCCGCGTTTCGTTTAATGTTACTTATTCTTAAATTCGCATTCATAGATAAAAAACCATGGATATTCTTCAAACCATTTTACCCATTTTACTTGTAGCCATAACCACATTTGGTATGCTTGCAATGGCTTACGTTTTCTTTAAACGCAATAACGACAAAGAAGTAACCAATCTTCATTTTCAACTTAAAAAAGAGCGCCAAAAACACTTTTTACCGATGCGCGTAGATGCTTATCAGCGTGCCGTCTTGTTGATGGAGCGTATTGGTCCGGGAAACCTGGTAATGCGTTTGCATAATCCGGCATTACCTGCCAAAATGATGCAGGCTGAATTGCTAAAGGCGATTAGAGAGGAATACGATCACAATGCTTCGCAGCAATTATTTGTATCTCCTCAAGGCTGGGAAATGGTTCGCAACTCGAAGGAAGAGACAATTAAGATCATCAACATTGCTGGTAATCAAATGCAAACAACTTCAACAGGAACTGATTTGGCGGCTAAGATCTTCGAGCTGGTTGCAGAAATTGGTAAACTTCCAACAGAAATTACAATCGATTATTTAAAGCGAGAACTTCAGGAGATGTTCTAAGATATTTCCGCTGACTGAGGTTCTCGAAGTCAGCGGGATTTTCTATTTTATGGTAATTCTAAGTTCGTCACCAAGCTCTATTACATCTCCAACAACCAATTTTGCGCGCTTTCTGGTCTCCAATTCGCCATTACGGAAGACTTCTTCGTCTTCCACAATCATTTTCGCATGACCACCTGTTTGTGCAACACCAATGGCTTTCAATAAACCAATCAGTTCAATATATTCGCCACGCAATTCAAATTCCATTTCGTTCATAGCACAAAGTTATCGCATTTAAGGATAATTTTCTGGGAAATTTGGATTAAAATCCCTTTTTCAGGTACTTGGCAAATACTTTTTCGGCAGCTTCAAACGCGGTTATCTCTCCTTTTTCAAGTGCCAACTCGTTAGACAAAATCTCACTTTTCATTTCTCCTGACTTCGATAAATCAGAAAGCAAAAGATCTTTCAGTGTTTCATGCATCCAATTCAGATTCTGATGTTGCCTTTTATGCTGAAAACTTCCATCAGCAACTGCATGGCGTTGAAAGCGATCGATCATACCCCAAACCAGATCGAGGTTGGTAGAATCCAGAGAACTACAGGTATGCACTTCCGGAATCCATCCATTAGAAGTTGGTGGGAAAAGATGAATTGCATTCTTTAATTCACGAGCCGCCAATTGTGCTTTCTTGACATTTTCACCGTCGGCTTTTGTAACGGCCAAACCATCTGCCATCTCCATAATTCCGCGCTTAATTCCCTGAAGTTCATCTCCAGCACCGGCAAGCAACAACAAAAGGAAAAAATCAACCATGGAGTGCACCATTATTTCAGACTGACCAACACCGACTGTTTCTATAAAAATGGTGTCAAAACCAGCGGCTTCACATAGAATAATAGCTTCACGTGTTTTACGCGCAACGCCTCCAAGTGTATTTCCAGCTGCAGAAGGTCGAATGAATACATTGGGATGATGCGAAAGTTCTTCCATTCTGGTTTTATCTCCTAGAATACTTCCGCCTGTGCGTTCACTGCTGGGATCAATTGCCAAAACTGCTAGTTTTGATCGATTTTCCAGAACCAAACTTCCAAACTTTTCAATGAAAGAGCTTTTTCCAACTCCGGGAACACCGGTAATACCAATTCGCAAGGAGTTTCCTGAAAACGGTAGACTTAAACGAATTAAATCACGAGCAATCAGCTGATCCTGCTCCAATGAACTTTCAAGAATTGTTATTGCTGCACTTAACGCACCTTTGTTTCCACTTCTAAGCAACTCGAAAAGCTTCTCTGCAGTTCTATCATCACGCATTTTTTTTCGTGATGCCATCCACTCGTTCAGTCTTTCGTCATTCATAGTTTAGCTCATTCCAAAGGGAAACACCAATAAATCCGTTGCTTTATCAAAAATGAACGTCCTTCCATTTTGTGCAACCAATATCAATCGAATAGCCGATTTTTGACGGTTTTCACTCTCAGCAATAACTTGTCGACAAGCGCCGCAAGGCGAAACACATTCCTCCGGTGTTATCAGATCACCGTTAGCAACTACCACCAGCGTATCTATAATAGCATCGGGATGAGTTGCACCTACATGAAACAAAGCAACACGTTCAGCGCACAAACCACTTGGATAAGCAATGTTCTCCTGATTATTCCCTAAAAAAACTTCTCCGGTTTTCAATTGTACGGAAGCTCCGACATGAAAATTGCTGTATGGGGCATACGCTTTTTTAGCGGCAGAATATGCCAGTTCAATCAACTTTTGATCTGCTGCCTCGAGCTCTGAATAATGCTCAATAATCTCGTATTCTATTGTATGGACGTGCTTCATATGACCTGTCACAAATATATGTGTAATTATCAACCTCTGAATAATAAATTTCTAGGTTTTAAAGTTCTTAAGGTACTGAAGAATATCTGTTTTCTTACGTCTGGAAACTTCTATTTCTGTTGGACAATTTTTGACGTTCACAAAACACACTGCACCTTTTGAATAATCTAAGAGATAATCAATATTGATGATCACGCTTTTATTCAACCGAATAAAATTTGGGAATGTTGAGAGCATTGTTTCATACTCTGCCAACGTTTTGGGTGAAGTTAATCTTGTATTGGCACTGGTAATTACATCACAGTAGTTACGATCAGCCTCAATATAGCAAATGGTATCGATGTTCACCAATGTCACTTTATCCTTAGAATGGAACGAGATGCTTTTTAGTGCTTTATTTTCTTCATCAATGGAACGCACGAAATGTATGGTATCGTTACTCTCATTACGTACAATGTTCCTTGCTACTTTCTCTACTGCCTTGATCAATTTTGTATAATCAATAGGTTTAAGAAGATAATCCATTGCACTAAATTCAAATGCCTGAAGCGCAAACTCATCATGAGCTGTGACAAATACAATTCTAAATGGAATTGAATCGAACATGCGAAGCATATCTATTCCGGTTTTCACAGGCATTTTCACATCTAAAAAAACAAGATCCGGATTCTCACGTCCGATCAGCTCATACCCTTCATCTGCCGAAGCGGCCTCACCAATCACTTCAACGGAAGGACAATACCTTTCCAACAATCGGCTCAAAACTAAGCGATTAGAAACCTCATCATCTACTATTAGACTACGAATTTTTTCCGTCATACAATTCATTTAAAATATCACCGGGAAGTACAATTGTAACACATGTTCCACTTGGTTGATCATTCTTATCATAAAGATCCTCAAATTCAATTTTACTTCCAGTAGTACTGTATAATTGATTCAGCGTTTCCAAACGGGAGACAATCAAAGCGGAACCTTTGGAACTTCGCTTTTTTCTAAGTGCTTTATGGTATTCTCTACCCACTCCGTTATCAATGATAGAAATCTTCAAATCATCTTTATCTAACATTATCCTCAATGTGAGCCTGGCATTTGAATGTTCTTTCAAAGGCAGCAGCCCGTGCCATATTGCATTTTCCACAAAAGGCTGCGTTATCAATGTTGGAATAATCACTTCATCCAGCTCAACGGATGGATCTATATCCAGTTCAAAAATAAATTTATTGCTAAAACGAAGCTGCTCCAGCTCCACATAAAGTTCAATCAAATGAAGTTCACTAGCCAAACTGGCAGAAGACTTATTGGAATAATCCAATAAAGAACGCAGCAATAAACTGAATTTTGCGAGATACAGATTCGCATTGTCGGTTTCATTCTGAAGAATTAAATGTTGAATGGCCACGAGTGAATTGGACATGAAATGCGGATTGATCTGAGATTTCAAAGCCGTCAATCGATATTCGTTTAATTGTTTTTCAATGGCCTCACGAGCCCTTTTGCGGTTGATCTGGCGATTTGCAAAGAAGCGATAAATAAGAAGAACTATGAGCATTGACAGCACAAAGAAAATAATTCTGAATGTGAGTGTTTCCCAAATCGCAGGTTCTATAGAGAAATACTTCGTGATCTTCACATCACTCTTTCCACCGTTCGGAAGCTCGGGAGATACCTCAAGTTTATAAACTCCAGGAATTAAGTTTTGTAAATGCAACGTATTACCCGGAACAATTCCTTTCTGAGCGATTGGACCATTCAGTTCGTAATTAATGATTCGTGACTTCTGTTTATAGTTCAGGAAGTCATAATCAAAGTACAATTCGTTTTGATCGCGAGAAAACTTGCTGACATGACCGGGTTCAAAATTCCCACTATTTGTGCGCACTGAACGTAAATAAAAACAGTGCTTTTCCTTGTCTTTAAATTTCGACTCTTCAATTGAGAACAAACCAACTTTAGACCCAAAATAGATGCGCCCCTGATATTCTTCCAATTCAAGGATCTCTTCATCAATGATTTTCTTCCATGAAGAATTCACCTTCATATCATTGACATTCGAAATAAATCCACCCTTATTTGTAGCAAGTATCACTTTTCCGTCTTTCAAAAAGAGAATGTTCTTTAATACATGATCAGGTAATATTTTAATGTTCGAAAGCTTATTTTGGACATTTAAACAATAAAGACCGTGATCTCTGGTACAAAACCAAACATTTCCCTGATTATCCAGCCTCATTTTGCTAGGTGAAGCATTTTTAAGGGAATCCAAATACTTTGGAAATTTTCGTTCATTCAAAGTGACAATGCACACACCATCGTTGCTCATGGTCAAAATTTCGCCACTTAAGCGCTTCAACACTCCCCTTGTTCTGGAGTGTCTTCCGAAGAAATTTTCTTTCTTCGTAGTTAAGTTATAACCCCCTGTGATGAATCCGGAAATCAGAACCAGATTATCCTCATCAAAACTTTCAATTCCATAGATTGAATACCCGTTGTTCGCATATGCCGGTTTCATTCCATTCTTCATGTTCAGAATGAAGAATCCCAAATTTGAACCAAGATAATAGGACCCATTTTTTTTCTTCAGGTCGTTAATTCCTACTGTTTTAATTCCCAAAGGAATTTGGTGAATTTCTTTTCCTTCTTTGGCGTATAATTTTCCGGAAAATGTTCCAATATACAATTGGTTATCCATCCTCTTGAGCATCGAAATCCGTTCGTCTTTACGAATGACCTCAGAATATGACTCTTGTTTAATATCCGGACAATGAAAGACTCCAAATCCTATAGTAGTTGCCCACATTCCACCATGACTGTCAAAGTTTACATCTGACACAACCAGATTTTCAAGGTACACATTAATGCAGTTTAGGTTTTCGTCGAATTCCCTTAATCCGTTATGCGTACCAGCCCAAATGTGCCCATTTTCTGCAATATCAAACGCAATGACCTCTGCTCCAACATCAATTTCTTTTCCTTTCCTTCCTACCCGTTTTATGTATAAATTGGTTGAGTATCCACCATACCATGCATTATCAGTCACTTTAAAATTTGCTCTTCCACGTGCATGCACATTTTCTTTGATTTCTTTAAAAAAAGAAGAGCTAAACTTTACATCGGATAAAACATCAATTCTATTAAAAACCTTTATTAGACTTAAACGTGACGTGCTTTTAGATTTATCATGAATCTTTACTACAAAAGTTCCGTTTTTTCCTGATTTTTGAGGCTTGTCTCTCGGTAAACCCGGTGTAAAATACTCGCTTCGTTTAATGGAATAGCTTTCAAAAAAAGTAGAGATCCACATTGTACCTTTCTTATCCAAATAAATATTGGAAATAAGCAGACCTGTTTTTTTAAAGAACTTTTGAATACGGTTGAGTTTCTTTGATTTCACCAGATAGGCGCGATCATGAAAAACACGGTATATATTTCCTTTTGAATTGGCAAAATAGACGTTTCCACCTGATGACTCAGTAACAGCATAAACGGCGCTGTTGTCAACAGACAGGTTTTTACAAACTGGAATAAACTCGGTACCGTTATACTTCACGATCCCGTATTCGGTAAAAAACCACATATAACCCTGTTTATCTTCAAAAACGTGATAAACTTCGGAAGCAGGTAATCCACTTTTCACTCCAATATTCTCAAAAGTCAATCGTTGTGCGTAACCAACCCGACTAAATAATACAAAGAGGAGAAAGAAAACAATATTCTTCATTTTAATATTTTTCGTTGAGTTGATCAAGCATGTCTTTTGGCAAAATAATATTGACTCTTGTTCCGGAAGCATGCCCATCTTCAAACAAATCAATAATCTCAATTCTTCCCCCAGTTGTTTGATACAATTGATTCATACTTTCAATTCGACTTGCGATCAAATCAGTTCCCCGTGACTGTCTTTCCTTATTGAGCTTTTTCTGAAAACTTCTTCCAACACCATTATCAATGATAGACAAGATCATATCCGTTCCTTTACAAAATACTTTCAGTTTCAAAGTAGCCGTTTGATGATCTTTTAGTGGAAGCAAACCATGCCAAATGGCATTCTCTACAAAAGGCTGAGTAACCAATGTAGGAATTATGGTTTCTTCCAGGTCAATGTCCGGATCTGTTTCAATTTCAAATCTGAATTTATTGCTGAACCGAAGCTGCTCCAATTCAACATATAGCTCAATTAAAGCCAATTCGCTCTTTAAAGAAGCATACGATTTATTGGAATAGTCTAATAAGGTCCGGAGAAGTAAACTGAACTTAGCTAAATAAAGGTTGGCACTATCAACATCATTCTGAAGAATCAGATTTTGAATTGCCACCAATGAATTGGACATGAAGTGGGGATTAATCTGTGATTTCAATGCTGTTAATCGGTACTCAACTAGCTGACGTTCGATTTCTTCACGTGCGTCACGTATCCGATTTCTTCGGCGAACTACAAGTGAAAAAACGAATACCATTGATCCGGTAAATAATAGGACGATAAAGAACCAAAAAATCCAGGTTTCCCAAAATGCAGGTTCAACAATGATCCTTTTCGTTAATAGTGGCTTTCCAGTATTTTTAGAATGAACATCAGAAAATATCTTTAGAACATAATCTCCATGACTAAGATTTTGAAGTCGTAACTCGGCTCCGATTACAGTACCATTCTGACTTTCAGGTCCAGAAAACTCATAATAAAACGACCTATTCTTTTGGAAAAAGTCTAAATCATCAAACTCAAAATACAAGGAATTTTGGTCACTACGCAACCTTAAAGATTTACCCAAAGCAATTGGTCCATTCTTCGTTTTAATCGATTTGATATAAAATCTCCTAACGCCTGCTGCTTCCAGCTTATCAACGGGAATGGATTCAAGTCCTTTACTAGTCCCTAAAAACAATTTATTCCCGTATTCACCAATTGCGGTTAACTCATCGTTCATCAATACCTTCCACTTCTGTTTGATATTCATTTCAGAGCGTTTTGCGTAATATGATGTTTTGTTCGAAACCAACACCACGTATCCTGACTCCAAAAAGATCAGGTCCCTTACAAGCAAGGTTGGTAAATTCGAATAATGAGTAATCTTCTGTTCTTTATTGAGATAATAAAGTCCATTTTCACGTGAACAAAACCAAATATCACCATTTCCGTCCAAAACGGCTTTGTACATATCAATTCCGTAAAGTGATCTCAATGATTTGGGATAACTTACACTTTTCGCTTTCAGGGATATAGGTCCGAGAGCAGACATTGATAAGATATTTCCATCTCGTTGAGAAACGGCTCCCCGTGAACGTCCTTTAGTGAAAAATGCCTCGAATTTACACCGCTCCACATCGTAAAGTCCTGCTACATTCCCTGAAACGATCATAATATGGGAATCGTCATACGGCGTTAATCCATTCACCGTATAAATAAAGTCAAATTGTAGTGTCCGCTTAAACTGAAGTGATTCATCAGAAACATACAGACCTATATTTGTTGCTAAATAAAATTTCTTTTTGAAATGAATGATTTCATTTATAACTACGATATCTGCAGGTAGTATGATTTCGCGTGTTTTACCTTCCCTATTCTGAACAAATAACTTTCCATTCTTGGTTCCAATATAAAGTTCTCTATCAATGGTTTTGAGCATTGAGATTCGTTCATTTTTTCCAATCACGTTGGAATAGATATCTCTATTAATGTTTGAACAATGATAAACTCCATTACCAATAGTTGAAACCCACATTCCATTCTGATCATCAAAGACAATATTAGATACTACCCAATTTTCGAAGTATTGATTAACCAGATTCAGTTTTTCATCAAACTCAAGAAGCCCTTTTCGTGTTCCTAACCAAATATGACCGTTGGGAGAACCATTTGCGCAAACAATTTCATTATCTAAAGTTTTAGTTATCAATCCATTACGGCTACCCAGGAAAACGGAGTTACTCGTGGTAATACATAAATTGTTTTTTGCTAAAAATGCGATACACCTTCCAACCGCATTCAATTTATCACACACGCTCTTACCCCAAATCGGAACTTTCTGTACTCCAGAACTCAACAATTTTGATTGACACCATTCGTAACGAAAAGACACCTGAAACGGATCCGTTTTCGGACTGTGTTTCTTAAAAAGAAAGTACTGTGCTTTCTTTCGTTTCTGAGGTTTTTCATTTTTCAGCGATCTTACTTTATACTCCTTTGACTTGATTGAATATGAATCACTACCTGCAGAAATCCATATCACCTGATTGTCATCGATCATCAAATTAAGAACATACTGACTCTTCGCATTGATATCCTTCCTGACTTCTTCGATCTTCTTTCCAGTTATACGGAATGCATCATTTCCATTTACTCTGTAGAATTCATTTTTGGAATTTGCAAAATACATTACCCCAGATGGAGATTCAGCAACCGCATATACGGCCCTTTTTTTTGCAGGAAGATTGGTACAAACTGAGGTGAATTTTGAACCATTATACTTTGTTATTCCAAACTCAGTAAACATCCAAATAAATCCCTTATTATCCTGATGGAGATTGTAAACCTCGGAAGCTGGCAAGCCTCTTTTTACACCAATATTTTCAAAGATCAAACGCTGAGAATGTCCGGTTGCGCTAAACATCAATAGACAGAAAATAAGTAATCTCAAACTCATCCTTTAATATTTTTCGTTGAGTTGATCAAGCATGTCTTTAGGCAAAATAATATTGACTCTTGTGCCAGAAGCCTGCCCATCTTCAAACAAATCAATAATCTCAATTTTTCCGCCAGTTGTTTGATACAATTGGTTCATGCTTTCAATTCGATTCGCAATCAATTCTGTTCCCTTTGACTTCCTGTCGCTGGTAATCTTTCGTTGAAATTCTCGTCCTACACCATTATCGATTATAGACAAAACCAAATTCTCCACTTCAAAAAAGATTTTTAGCTTAAGTATTGCCGATTCATGATTGTTTAGTGGTAATAACCCATGCCAAATTGCATTTTCTACGAAGGGTTGAGTAACCAATGTTGGGATCATGGTTTCTTCCAAATCCACATCCGGATCTACTTCAACTTCAAATCTGAACTTATTGCTAAAGCGTAGCTGTTCCAATTCAACATATAATTCAATTAACCCTAATTCGCTTTTCAATGTAGCGTATGATTTACTTGAATAATCCAGCAACGACCGAAGTAGTAAACTGAATTTTGCTAAGTAAAGATTTGCACTGTCCACTTCATTCTGAAGAATCAGATTCTGAATTGCTACCAATGAATTGGACATAAAATGTGGATTGATCTGAGATTTCAATGCGGTTAATCTGTATTCGACTAACTGGCGTTCTATTTCTTCGCGAACCAAACGTGATTTATTTCTTCTGCGAACAAACAAAGAGAAAATGAAGAGTGTTAAACCAGTAAACATCAGGAATGATAAGACCCAGAACATTCGGGTTTGCCAAAACGCAGGATGAATTGTAAAGGAAATTTGATGCTTCAAGCGCTTACTATCTCCAAATAGCATTTTCGGGTAAACTTCCAGTTTGTATTCACCGGGCTCAAGGTTTTGTAGATAAAGCTGATCGCCAAAAACAGTTCCTGATAATTTTGTTGGACCAACTAATCGAAATTCAAGAGTATTCGAATGTTTCTGAAAATCAAGCAAATCATAGTTGAAGTAAAGATTGTTCTGGTAATATTTAAGCGCCCTTGATTTCAACAACAACGGGTATCCTTGTTTGCTTTTCACAGATGCGAGATAAAACTTATACTTTCTATTTGCGAATAACTGTTTATTATCAATGATGGTAAGACCTTTCTTAGTGCCGATGTATAACTTGTTCTCATACTCCTTCATAGAAAGTGTCTCTTCATTCAAAATCAATTTCCAAAGCCGCCTATTATTGATGTTTTCTTTTTTGGCAGCAAAAGCACCTTGATTGGTAGAGAGCAGTATCAATCCACTTTTTGTAAAATTGATACTGTAAACAATATTTACTGGTAGGTTGATATAATGAACCAGGATATTCTTCATGTTCAAACAATAAACACCATCTCCTTTTGTTGAGAACCATAAATTCTTGTACCTGTCTACAACAATATTGGATACATTCTTATCATCCAATTCATCAAGACAACTTGGATAACTGCGTTTATAATCCTTAAACAAACAAATTCCTTTAGGAGTTGACGTGTAATATTCTCCTGGATTACGTTCAACAAGAAAACGATTTTTCCCATTGTCAAAAAGACGCTTTAACCCATGCGTTTTCGGATTGTAAAGATCAATAGTCATTGGCGAGATCACCAGTAAGTTGTCTTTGTCAAATTTCCTCATTCCGAAAACGGTAGCTCCGAACGGAAAGTTAGGATCATCGTAAACGAGCTTATCATTTTCTATTCTGCATAAGTAAGATTTCGTAGCAACATAATATTTTCCGTTATAAAAATGTACCTGCAGAATGGGCAACGTAGCGTCAGGAGTTGGAATATTCTTTAATCCTGTTTTCTTTTGAACAAATAGTTTACCCTGAGTAGTACCAATAAAAAGTTTACCATTCGCTTCTTGTATCAGCGATATTTCCTCTGAAAGTTCATTAGTGGAAACAAAGGATTTCTTATTGAGGTTATCACAATGATAAATACCCTTTCCAATGGTGCTTACCCAAATCCCCGACTGATTATCAAAAAGAATATCTGATACGATCTGCGATTCAAAATAGCGGTTCAACAAGTTCAAATTCTGATCCAGCTCTATCAAACCCATCGTGTTCAAACATAGCCAAATATGACCATTAGGGGAAACTCTTGCCTTAATCACTGCTACTTTGGTATCAAACGATTTTAGTTTACCCTTACTATTTCTAAAATAGATTATTTCGTTTTCTACGGTATAATACCCACCACTATTCTTGAAATGCATGATTCGTGAAAAAGCCAATCCCCTCAGGTTATTCAGCTTGGTGGTTTTTCCAGAATTTGTGATTATTCTTCCCGAAATAATTGTTGCATCCTTATCCTCAAAATTCTTAATAACCGCGGCAAAGTTTTTCTTCCGTTTTTTCGGAAGTTCCTTTGGAAGACCTTTTACCTGCAAGTTAGCGTTCGGAATTCGATAACTTTTTTTAAAGGTGGTAAGCCAAAGATCTCCGTTGTCTGTAATGAAAGTCTCATTCACGTTCAATCCATATCTGGCAATTTCTGCTCGTATTTTCTCTGTTCCTTTAATTCTGTATGCTATATCATTATGAATTCTATACACTTCCGCCTTAGCATTTACAATATAAATGTTACCGCTTTCAGATTCCGTAACAGCATAAATTGCACTATTTTTTAAGGAGAGATTTTTACATACTGACACAAAAGATCTTCCATTGTACTTCACAATTCCATACTCAGTAAAAACCCATATATACCCTTTTTTATCTTGATGAAGATTATAGACTTCTGATGCGGGTAAACCATTTCGCACCCCAATATTCTCAAAACTGATCTTCTGAGCATGTGATATAGAACAAATAACCGAACATAAAGCTAGTAAGGCACAACGCAAACGCATATCTAAAGATAATCTTTTCATATCGCAGAAAATGAGCGCGTGCAAAAAAGTTATCCAGCGGTAAAACGATTCAGTAAAGAATAACTGACCTTTGTATTGTTCCTAAAAGGAAATACGAATCACCACCTGATTCAGTGTTTTAAACTGAGAACTTTAGTATAGATATAAATACCTGTACTACCTAAATCGAATTTTGACCCTCTAACCACCGGTCAAAAACTTTAGTTAAAAGGCGAAAGTTCGGAGTTACGGGCTTTCGTTTTTCATTTCTACCAATAAAGGCTATCTTTGTACCCGCATTTACCAACACAAAGGTCAGTTTCAGTCATATGCAGCAATTTAAAAAAGTAGCGTTTTATACACTTGGATGTAAACTCAATTTTTCTGAGACTTCTACAATTACGCGCCTATTTGAAGATGCAGGATTCGCCAAAGTGGATTTTGAAGAAACACCCGATGTTCTGGTAATTAACACCTGTTCCGTTACTGAAAATGCTGATAAAAAATGTAAGCAACTGGTTCGACGTGCGCTGAAGATCAATCCTGAAGTTTACGTTGCCATTATTGGTTGCTACGCACAATTGAAACCGGAAGAAATTGCTTCTATTCCAGGAGTTTCCTTAGTACTTGGTGCAAACGAAAAATTCAATATCGTTGAGCATCTGGAAGAAAAAGCACGCTTAGACGAAAACGAAAAAGCGAAAGTTAGCTTTGAGAGCATTAAGCAAACAACTACGTTTGTTCCGGCACATTCCATCGGAGACAGAACACGTTCTTTCCTTAAAATTCAGGATGGTTGTGACTATTTCTGCACGTTCTGTACCATTCCGTTAGCAAGAGGAAAAAGTAGAAATGCTACAATTGCCGAAACCGTTATTGAAGCTAAAAAAATTGCAAATTCTGAAGTGAAAGAAATTGTACTTACAGGTGTAAACATTGGTGATTTTGGACAAGGAGATGATGAGAATTTCTTTAAATTGGTTAAGGAACTGGATAAAATATCGGGTATTGACAGATTTAGAATATCGTCTATCGAACCGAATTTATTGAGCAACGAAATCATTGATTTCACGCTTTCAGACGCCAAATTATTTGTACCTCATTTTCATATTCCGCTTCAGTCAGGAAGTAACCGTTTGTTAAAAGCCATGCGAAGAAAATACCTTCGTGAATTGTATGCCGACAGAGTCAATCATATCAAAAGCCTGAGACCCGATTGTTCTATTGGTGTTGATGTTATTGTTGGTTTTCCGGGTGAAACAGATGAGGAATTCATGGAAACCGTTGATTTTTTAAAAGATTTAGACGTTTCCTACTTACACGTATTCACTTACTCTGAAAGGGCCAATACAACGGCTGTGAAGCTAGGAAATCCTGTTCCTCAAGCAACTCGCGCAGTACGAAGCAAACAACTTCATATTCTATCTGAGAAGAAAAAAAGAGCTTTCTACGAAAGTCAAATTGGAACTAAAAGAACAGTGCTTTTTGAAGCTGAGGAAAACGAAGGATATGTTTACGGATTTACAGAAAATTACGTGAAGGTGAAAGCCAAGCATACGCCAGAATTGGTAAATGCATTGAAATCTGTTCAATTAACGGAAATTGATCGAGACGGAATTGTTAAGGTAGAATTTCTGAACTAACGAAGTAAACTCACGTGCCCCACTAAATGGTGCTGCTCTTCGCTCCAAAGGCTTTTGTAAGATATTTTCCAAACGTAAACGCCATCCGGACAAGGTAAACCTTTGTACGCACCGTCCCATGATTTTGATTGCAAGTCACCTGTATAAATCAATTCTCCCCAGCGATTAAATATCTCCATTTTAAATTCCCGAATATTCGATGCAACTGCAAAGAAATCGGCATTTATACTATTTCCATCCGGAGTGAAGGCGTTTGGAACATAAATCACCGGATCGTAAATTATCCGCACATCATCAGAAGCAGAACAACCGTTTTCATCGGTATAAGTAACGGTGTAGGTGAAATTTTGGTCTGGACTTGCCAGCGGATTATCGCAAACTACACAACTTAAAAATTCAGCTGGTGACCAAACAAAAGGTCCTGGTGTACTTGAAGTTGCGCTCAATTGTACCTCATCTCCCAAAAACGCATAAACGTCAGCATTTGTTTGAATAAAAGGCTGTGGAAATAAATTCAATCGAACGGAATCAATTGCAGTACAACCGTATGCATCAGTTCCTTGAACGTGATAGGTTCTTGGAACAATAGATGATGTTGTGACTTCCGAATACGTAGGAGTAATCGGCGTTACACTTGGAGACCACAAATATGAAAGTGCACCAGTTGCATAAAATTCGACCGGTTCACCAGGACATACAATAGTGTCGTTACCAGCTGTAATAGAAAGTTCTATCAAATCAATGAACATCGAATCAGTCAAAGTTCCACAAGCATTCGTGAAATCACAATAATAGTACTGTTCTGATCCAGTTGAAATGGTAACAGTGGGAGAAGTGGTGGAAGAAATGTTGGTTCCCGGACTCCACAAATACGTTTCACCACCGCTTACGGTAATCGTTCCACTTGTGCCATTGCAATACTTGAGCGTATCTGGCATATTTGGAACCGGTGGGTTAAAGAAAACGGAAATATTCACCACTTCGGAAAGTGGACATCCGTCAACCGTTTCACCAGAAACAGTATACTGAATTGAATTCGTTGGTGTTGAAATTGGTGTTGCACTTGTAGGGTCATCCAGATAAGTTGCAGGCGACCATAGAATATTAACGATCCCGTTTACAAATAAAGGAACATTGTTCCCCAAACAGACAGAAGTATCATTACTGGCGACCACAGAACCACCAGATACCAACACCTGAACCTGAACCGTATCAACACCACAGCTATCAGAAACAATACACGAAAAAAGTGTATTGGTACTTACCGTTGCAATGGGATTTGAAATGTTTGGGTTATTCAGAAACTGAGCTGGGCTCCACACATATGTAGCACCACCGTAAGCCTCCATCTGCGCTGGCTCACCGCTACAAACCTGAACTTGCGGATCGACTACACCCCCTTGGAAATCTCCAATATTCACAATAAATGTAATTGAATCAGGAGCAAAACATTCGTTTGTATCGGTTACAACAAGTGTTACTTCATACTGTCCCGGTCCGGTATAAGTGTGTGAAGGATTTACCAAATTCGACTCGGTTCCGTCGCCAAAATCCCAGTGAAAAGCATTTCCATTAGCGCTGTTATTGTTGAAAATAACGGGGTCAGGCAAACAAACCAAAGGATCGGGCGTTGCCACAACCGCTTCTGTAGTACTCAACTCAAACTTAAACACCGCAAGGTTGCAATTCCAGCTCGGATTTGTTGGAGACCAAACACCCGGAGTAGTGCTGAATCCATTATCAACACTTCCACAAGCACCACAAACTGCGTGATAAATGTTTCCGTTTTTATCAAATCGACTTGTACCTCCATCTACGTGATTGTAGGACGATGATGTACCTCCAATGAAAGTAGCATACTTCAGAAAAACAGCATCTGCATCTAAAACAGCCAGCCAGAAATTATTCCCATTGGTTACACTTTGAAATGCATCTGAAGTAACCGGAAAACCTGAACTGGTACTAAAATTTGCTTGCGGTGGACCAGCATCAACATTAATGAATCCACCCCAACCTGCTAAATAAATATCGTTACAATTGGAAACCAAAAACGCTGTTGGGGATAACTCTGTATGACCTGTCCCCGCTCCAATTACTGTCGTCCAAACCAATGATGTCAAATTCTGAGTAAACTTAGCCACGAACTGTCCTGAATTCGGATTTCCGTAACAACCAGATGAAACAGGAATAGTACCTTCCGTTTGACCGTAAATGTATACTTGGTCGGTGAGGTCAAGCTGAACAAAATAACTTTGATCAAATTCTGTGGTACCGAAGAATGTTCCTGTCATTACAGCACTTGTAAGCCCATTCAGCTTTGCCACATACCCATCAGCCGTTCCACCATTATTTGTGAGATTTAATCCACCCTGAAAGCCCATTGTGGTTGAGTTAGAACCACCCGTAACAAGAACATTCCCGTTACTTGACGTTTGAAGACCATTCCCTGAATCGAGTCCGGATCCGCCCAAATACGTACTCCAAAACATGGTTGTTAACGCCGAGTTCATTTTGAAAATCACAGCATCCTGCCCACCGTTCAGGAAATTCTGAGAAGCATTTACGGTAGGGAAATCAGATGATAATGTAGAACTTGCCACATAAATGGTGTTGTTTTTCCAGATGATCTCTCCGCGGAACGGATCACCGTAATTGGCGTAAAGTGCTCCTGTATTGATTCCATCCGTATTACTTCCTCCAACAAATGTCGAACCCACTAATGCAGACCCTGCTTGATTAAAATGTACAACATACATGTCGGTTCCTTGCGGAAAACCCAATTCATTTGTAGCAATAGATGGTCCACCTGCAAAAGAATTATCGAAGCAGCCTGATGTCATCGGAAAATCAGCTGAACTGGTTACTCCAATTGCATACAAGTGATCTTGATCATCAGTCACCAAACTATGTACTGATTCATTTCCGGTTCCACCCAAATAAGTAGAATACATCAATTGTGTTCCAATAGCATTGAACTTTGTAAGTGTCACATCAAAGCCCCCCAAATTGTAAGTTCCACCAGTATTAGGATCAGTATAAGAATATTGCGTTCCAGCATTAAAACTTACATCAAACGCTCCAGCCGTTGTTGGATAATTCCCATTTGAACTGGCATTTAAGCGCACGAAACCGATACCTCCACCATATAAATTACCCTGTGAATCTCCTGTAGCAGTCATTCCCCAATTATCCATTGTAGAGCCGCTGAAGGTAGAAAACACAATGTCTGGATCGATCACCAAAACCTCTGCACTATCGTAGCCATCTGGAAAAGAGAATCCTAATTTATTTCCTTCTAACTTAAAGTTGACCTTTACCAGTGTTTTTCTACCGTTTATTATATTCCATGCAACAGGTTGCTTTTCAATAATAACTCCAAATTGATTTGTTAAATGTAAATCCCCATTAACCAATTCGATTTTATCAAAGCCTTCCAATTTTGACGTGATCGTTGCCGGATTTGATCCTGGATTAACAATGAACGAGTATTTCAGACTATTAGAAGTCCCTTCTACCTGAAAGTCAATTCCCTGGTAATAATTATTCAAAACAACACTCTGAACATCATGAATTTCAGATTTCCAGAATTGAGAATCACTTCCGTAATAGTAATTGGAGTATTGAACACTTTTCTTCCCTTCGGTCAACTCACCTTTCCATGTAGTGTTCTCAAAATGAGAGAACATTACCTGGCATTTTTGTTTCTCATCAAGGTGTTTTTCACCATCATGACCATGAGAAATGTTGTCCATTAAATATGTAAATCCATTTTTATCAAGAAAGATATTTCCCTGACTCATATCCACTTTGTAAAGGATTTCTTTATTCCATTGTCCACGATTGGGATGTAACCACACCTGAGCACTTAAGCCATAA
Source organism: uncultured Fluviicola sp. (assembly GCA_965650275.1). Classification (GTDB taxonomy): domain Bacteria; phylum Bacteroidota; class Bacteroidia; order Flavobacteriales_D; family Crocinitomicaceae; genus Fluviicola. The sequence continues at coordinate 128,952 of CBFGNV010000002.1, forward strand.
CAGCAAAGCACTGATAACATGATAGTTATTGTGTGGCGAATGTTCATCAATCTAAATTACGAAATTTGACTATCTCTATAAACTTTTACCTAAAGCTTTATCGAAAAGCAGTGTTTATATTAATAAAACTTAAAACTGACGAAAAAGTTGCTCGTAGCAAGTCAAACTTGACCATTTCTTTTCACCTGAATCGATTTAGAATACGTAATTTTGCAACTCAGTTAGTGAAGCTATGAGTGATGCCATAAAACATGAGTGCGGAATAGCACTAGTTAGATTAAAAAAACCACTTCAGTTCTATCTCGACAAGTATGGAACTGCATTCTATGGTATAAACAAGCTTCATCTCCTTATGGAGAAGCAGCAAAACCGAGGTCAGGATGGTGCCGGAGTAGCAAATATCAAGTTAGATATGCAGCCTGGTGAGCGTTATATCTCAAGATACAGAAGTATTGATTCTAAGCCAATTCAAGACATTTTCAATCATATCACAGAACGTTTCAAGCAAATTGGCGAAGAAAGTCCGGAAAAACTGAAAGATGTTAATTATCTGAAGAAACATGCTGGTTTTACTGGTGAATTGTTCTTAGGTCACTTACGATACGGAACTTTCGGAAGAAATTCAATTGAAAGCTGTCACCCGTTCTTGCGCCAAAATAACTGGATTACAAGAAACCTTGTTGTAGCAGGAAACTTTAACCTGACAAACGTTGACGAACTTTTTGATGTTTTACTCGAAATTGGTCAGCACCCAAAAGAAAAATCTGACACCGTTACAGTTCTCGAAAAAATTGGTCACTTCTTAGACGTTGAAAACGACGATATGATTGCCAATTTCAACAAACTGGGTTACTCAACACAAGATATTTACAAAAGAATTTCTGATAATCTAGACATCGAGCGCATTCTGAAACGTGCTTCTGAAGTTTGGGACGGTGGTTACGCAATGGCTGGTTTATTTGGACATGGTGATGCCTTCGTTCTTCGCGATCCAAACGGAATTCGTCCGGCGTACTGGTACGAAGATGAAGAAGTTTGTGTAGTTGCATCAGAACGACCGGTTATTCAAACAGCATTTAACTTAAAGGCTGAATTGGTTCAGGAGTTAACTCCGGGTCACGCACTCATCATTAAGAAGAATGGTAAAGTTTCTGAAGTAGAGATCAATGCTCCGCGAGAAGCGAAAAAATGTTCTTTCGAGCGCATTTACTTCTCAAGAGGAAACGATAAAGACATTTATAAAGAGCGCAAAAATCTTGGGCGATATGTTGTGCCAAGTGTTCTAAAGAAAATCAATCACGACGTAGATAATTCTGTTTTCTCATTCATTCCAAACACGGCTGAAAGTTCTTTCTATGGGATGATCAAAGGTTTGGAAGACTACATGAACGACAAAAAGTTGGAAGCCTTGATGGCGATTGACGGTAAACCAACTGAAGAACAACTGCGTGATATTTTGTACAAACGTGCAAGAACCGAAAAAATCGCTATTAAAGATGCCAAAGCGAGAACCTTCATTACACAAGATGACGCTCGTGACGACATGGTTGCTCAGGTTTACGATATTGCTTACGGAACTGTAAATGCTGGCGAAGACAACCTGGTGGTTATCGACGATAGTATTGTTCGCGGTACCACATTGAAGCAAAGTATTCTTCGAATTCTGGATCGACTTTCACCGAAACGTATTGTTATTGTTTCCTCCGCTCCTCAAATTCGTTATCCGGATTGTTACGGAATTGATATGGCAATTATGGGTGATTTCATTGCGTTTACCGCTGCAATTGCATTATTGAAAGAAAGCGGAAGAGAATCCTTGATTAATGATGTTTACAAACGTGCAAAAGCTCAGGAAGGTCTTCCGAAAGAGCGGATCATCAATGTGGTGAAAGAAATTTATGCTCCTTTTACCGACGAACAAATTTCTGATAAAATTGCTGAAATGCTAACTCCGGAAGGAATCAATGCAGAAGTTCATATCGTTTACCAAAGCGTCGAAAATCTTCATAAAGCTTGTCCTGATAACCTAGGAGACTGGTATTTTACAGGAGATTATCCAACACCAGGAGGAAATAAGGTGGTTAACCGTGCTTTTATTAACTTTATAGAAGGAAGAAACGAGAGAGCCTACTAAGGTTCAACCGTTTAAAAGTTCAAAAGGTTCAATTGAACAGTTGATCTTTTTGAACTCTTTGATTTTTTGAACCAATCGAAATCTGATGAGACAACGGAAACCTGCAGTTCTATTTGTATATGTGCTTGGTCTTTATGTCCTCTTTCAATTCTCGTGGTGGGGTTTTCATATCATTGAACTCACAAAATCAGTAAAAAGTACAGAACCGGTTATTGGAAAACGTATCATGATGATTGTGAGTGAAGGTTTGGTTTTCATTACCTTACTGATCATCGGTTTACTTTACATCGTTCGTTCAATCAAGAAAGACTTCAAACTGGCCATTCAGCAGAACAATTTCATGTTATCCGTAACTCATGAATTGAAAACACCTTTAGCTGCGAACAAACTCTATCTTCAAACCTTACTTAAACATAACCTGAGTGAAGAAAAAACGCAGGAATTGATTGGGAAATCCTTAAATGAAAATGGTCGCCTTGAAGCATTGGTAAATCAAATACTAACTGCTTCACAGCTCGATCAGGGAGCTCTAACACCATCCAAAACAACAATCAAACTGGAAAGTGAGTTAGCCAGATTGATTAGCATTCAGGAAGAACGACATGATTGTAAATTCACTTTAGAAAGTACCTTCGACGGCAATATTACAACCGATGTATTTATGCTCAGCACCATTTTGAGTAACCTAATGGAAAACGGCATTAAGTATGGAAATACAGAAAAGGGAATTCTTATTCAGTTAAGTAAAGCCGAAAATCGGGT
>CBFGNV010000003.1:0-115899 GCA_965650275.1 uncultured Fluviicola sp.
AATTTAAAATGGAAGGTTCTCTAGAAGGTTGGATTCGTAGAATTGTTGTGAATACAGCATTGGATGCCATCCGAAAAAACAAGAAAACGATGAACGATATGTCTGTTGATGATGTGTCTCATAAAGTTTCTTTTACCGATGACGGCTTTGAAGATATGGACGTACAACACCTGCTGCAGATTATTAACGATTTGCCGGATGGTTACAGAGTTGTCTTCAACATGTTTGCCATTGAAGGTTATTCTCATAAGGAAATAGCCGACACTTTAGGAATAACGGAGAATACCTCCAAATCACAATACTCGCGTGCACGTGCGTATTTGCGTAATCAATTAGAAAAAGTTGAAAGAACGTGATTGAAAAAGATAACATACAAGAACTGTTTTCAAAAGCCTTTGAAAACCATGCCTCTGCGGTAAAGCCAGAGCTTTGGACAGGTGTCCAGGCGAAGATGGCTGCTGCCGGAATGGTTGGTGGAACGGCTGCTGTAAAAGGCATTTCTGCTTTAACCAAGTGGATTATTGGAACAGCTGCTGTTACAACAATTGGTGTAACCACCTATTTGATTGTTGACAATAACACTCCGGCAGAAAAGCCAGCAGATTCGAATACTACAATTGCAACACCGTCTTCTTCGGAAACTCCAACCGATGAAACAAAGACTGTTGCCTTTGATCAAAAGAACGGGAACGCAGTCCAAAATTCAAAGGGAATGGTGGTTCCTTCTTATGTTAATCCTGCAGATGGACCGGTTAATATTTACACTATGCCGGTAATTGTAAATCATGAACCTGACTATAATGTTCCGGTTTTTGATTCGAAACAAAATGTGGCTTCCGCAGGAAACAACAATTCTTCTGCAAACACAACAGAACAAGCGGGTACTCCAGAATCATCTTCACCAATTTCCAAAGCTCCTGTAAACACGAAAGAAACAACAGTTCGTGAGCCAGAATCGAACAATGTTGAAGCTTCAGCAAATTCAGTGAAGGCTGCAAAAGTGGAAGTTCCGAACGTGTTCTCTCCAAACTTTGACAGAACGAATGATTACTTTGAGTTGATTTCAGAGGAAAACGTTTCTAAAGTGGAAATCACGATTTACGATCCAAACGGTAAAAAAGTGTTCGTTTCAAATGAGAAAGACTTCAGATGGGATGGAAACAGTATGTCAGGAGAAGCTTGTGCTCAGGGAATCTACAGTTACCAAATGGTTTACTTCGATTTAAATGGTAAAGCGAACCTTAAAGGAGATTACATTTACTTACAGAGATAACAACTACACCAGAATATATTCAGAAGAGCCAGTTTCGTAAGAGATTGGCTTTTTTGATTTAGGAAAACAACAATTCTCTTTTCTCCCAAAGATGCACAGATGTTTGCTCGGCTACCGCACTCTCTTGAATTTAATAAATTGATTTAAAGAAAACACAAATAAAAAAAGAGGCGACTGGTAAGCGCCTCCATCATCTGTGCATCTGTGGGAAAGTTACCGCCTCCCCCTAGAACTCGTTTTTTTTGGCTTGAAACTCCCTGCACCACCGGTCTTCTTTCCAGATTTACTTCCGAAAGTCCGTGGTTTTTGATCACGATTATCCGAACGTTTCTTTTGCTGTCCTGAAGCGGTTGGTTTTTTAGAATCCGGTTTTTTGCTTGGTGCAGGTTTTGATTTCGGTTTGTCTGCCTCACCACTCGAATCTTTTAACAGGTCGTTTAGAGTTCGTATTTCCAAATCAGTCAATTCGCGCCATTCGCCATATGGAAGTCCTTTCAGGTCAATGTTCATGAGTCGAGTACGTTCCAATTTCATTACCGTATATTGGAAATGCCCGCACATTCTGCGAATCTGACGGTTCAATCCCTGAATAAGTACAATCCTGAAAACATATGGAGCAACTTGTTCTACAATACATTTCTTGGTGACTTCGCCCAGAATGGGAACTCCGTTTGCCATTTTCTTGATGAACTCGGGAGTGATGGGTTTGTCAACAGTTACAATGTATTCCTTTTGGTGATTGTTTCCGGCACGCAGGATCTTGTTGACGATATCACCATTGCTGGTGAGTAAGATCAATCCTTGCGAATCCTTGTCCAATCGACCAACCGGGAATATCCGTTTAGGATGACTTATGTAATCTATAATGTTGTCGGGATCTACTTTATCCGTTGTAGAAGTGATTCCAGTTGGTTTGTTCAATACAATGTAAAGATCTTCTTCCTGTACTTTTGGGTCAATGGTATTTCCGTTTACAACCACTTTGTCACGCGGACCAACTTGTTGACCTATCGCCGCACGTTTTCCATTAATAAACACCTGACCTTGTTCAATGTATTTATCCGCTTCCCGGCGCGAACAATAACCACTTTCGCTAATGAATTTATTTAATCTGATTTGATCCATTAGAAACTATTTTCCTCCAACCAATTCCAAATCTATCTGGCGTTTACGTGGATGAACTTCTCCGATCTTCACACGAACGCTATCACCGAAAGAATATGTTTTACCCGTTTTTTGTCCAACGATAGTCATTGTTTTTGCATCAAATGAGAAACGATCTCCCGGAATCTCCTGCATTGGAACCATCCCTTCACAACCAATTTCTGTCATACGTACAAACAAACCAAACTCCGCAATTCCGGAAACAATTCCGTCAAATTCTTCTCCAATCTTGTCGTGAACAAACACTACCTGGAAATATTTATTCGACTCGCGTTCTGCTTCAACAGCTTTGCGTTCCTGACGTGAAATACGTTTGGCGATGTCATCCAATTTACTGTTGTAAATGTGTGGTTGTTTCTCCAGACATTCCAACAAAATTCGATGAACCATCAAATCGGCGTAACGACGAATAGGCGAAGTGAAGTGCGTGTAATAACGGAAACCTAAACCGTAGTGACCAATGTTGTCCGTATCGTAAACCGCTTTCGCCATACTTCGAATGGCCATCTGTTGAATGATGGAATATTCGTTTTTATGTTCGATACTTGTCAATAAAGCATTAATGCTTTTGGCAATTTGATCAGGATGTGTGAACTCCAGTTTCAAGTTGAATTTCTCCAGGAAAAGGTTGAATAATCCAATTTTCTCAGGATCAGGGGCATCATGAATTCGGTAAATGAAAGGAACACGATCTTCGTCTTTCTTCACATCACCAACGTACGTTGCAACCGCTTTGTTTGCCAAAAGCATGAACTCTTCGATCAGCTGATGTGCATCTTTCGACACCTTGATCATCACATCGATCGGCTCGCCTTTTTCATCCAGTTTGAAACGAACTTCTTCTGAGTTAATCAAGAGCGCACCCTCTTTAATTCGCTTTTTTCTATAAATTTTTGCGGTTTTATCCAATAAATGCAATTCGCCCTTGTATGGACCATCAGCTCCTTCCAGGATTTCCTGAGCGTCTTCATACGTAAATCTGTGGTTGGAATGAATCACCGTTTTCCCGAACCAGGTTTTATAAATCACACCGTCTTCATCTACTTCAAAAACGGCCGAGAAAGTGAATTTATCTTCATGTGGACGAAGCGAACAAACCATGTTCGACAACTGTTCCGGCAACATAGGAATTACGCGATCGACCAAATAAACAGAGTTTCCTCGTTTCAAGGCTTCTTTGTCCATTGCACTATCAGGACGAACATAATGACTTACATCCGCAATGTGAACACCAATTTCTAAATGTCCGTTTGACAACCGTTGAAAGGAAATCGCATCATCGAAATCTTTCGCATCAACAGGGTCGATAGTAAACGTAAGTATCTCACGGAAATCTCTGCGTCGAGCAATTTCTTTCTGATCCAATTCCAGTGAAAGCAATTCTGCTTCGCTCATTACAGCATCGTCAAATTCGATATCGAGACCGTTGCTCACCAAAATGGAAATCATCTCATTATCGTGCAATGAGTTTCCTCCTAAAGTCTGAACTACTTCTCCGAAAGGAATTTCAGCGGATTTTGGCCAAACGGTAATCTTCACCAAAGCTTTATCTCCGGTTTTTGCACCATTCAACTTTTCCATTGGAATGATGATCTTCAATCCTGTTTTGTTGTTGTCTGGCAATAAAAACCCTTGTTGATCTTTTACCTGAATGGTTCCAACGAATTGTGTTCTTTCGCGGGAAACTACTTCAGTAATTCTTCCTTCGCGGCGTTCACCACTGTCTTTTGTAATGGCTACTTTTACGATATCACCTGCAATCGCCTGACCAAGAAAATGAGGCGGGATGAAAATGTCTTTTTCTGCTTTTGATATAAAAACGAATCCGGATCCACGTTGTGTGAGCTGAAGTTCGCCTTCAACGATGTCCAGATTATTGTTCAATTGATATGCTTGAAATCCGTTTTGACGAATAGTCCCTTCGTTTGCTAATTCCACGAGAACGGTTACAATTACCTTGCGCGTTTCTGCATCTTTTACATGAAGCAGGGAGCAAACATCTTTATAATTTAAAGTGGCTTCGGGGTGATTTTGAAAGACTTTTCGAACCAGATGAAAAAGACCGCTTTTCAGCTTTTTGTCAGCTCCTTTGAAATTTGGTTTTCCCTTCGATTCGCTCTTTCTGTGTTTCTTTTTACTCATGTTTGCTTTATCTGAGTTAAAGTTACGATTTATAGTGGTTTTCATTTTTATGTGTTTGTTTTTTGTAATAAATAAAAAGGGAGGACTTTTCAATCCTCCCTGCTTCCGTCTTCGGCCATTCTGACCATTTTTGGTGTAAATCGTGCGAGCACGTCTACCAAATCTTCCTGTGATCGCATCACGTCTTCTATGTTTTTATAGGCTATCGGAGCCTCATCTAATCCGGCACCAATCAAAGTTACACCATGGGCTTTCAATGTTTCTTTCAAATCTTCTCGATTCACATTTTTGAAAGCTTGAGTTCTACTCATTTGCCTACCGGCACCATGTGATGCTGATGCTAAGGCTTCAGGTTTTCCTTTTCCTTTCACCAAGAATCCTGGCGCAGTCATACTTCCCGGAATAATTCCCAAAACGCCTTTTGCTGCTGGAGTGGCACCTTTTCTATGAACAATATATTCTTCACCGTAATGGATTTCTTTCCACGCAAAATTATGATGGTTTTCTACTCGTTTCAAGCAAGTTGCACCAATGGCTTTGGTAATTCTATCGTGAATTACATGATGACAAGCCGAGGCGTAATCACCAGCCAAATTCATTGCAACCCAGTATTCTTTTCCATTGTCCGAATCCAAATCCAAGTATGCTAAATTTCTTGCTTCGTCTGGTAAAACGCACGTTTCTTTTGCAACCTTGGTGTAATGTCCGGCAATGGTTGCTCCAAATCCTCTGGATCCTGAATGCGTTAACAAAGCCAAGTAAGTTCCTTTCGGAATGTTTAAACTTTCGTCACCTTTCAAAATTTCCAATAAACCAAACTCAACAAAATGGTTTCCACCACCCGAAGTACCCAATTGCGAATGCGCTTTATCCATTAAGCTCTTCAATAATGGAATTTGGTTGAATTCATCTCGCCCCAAAACGTCGTGATCTGCTTTCATGTTTTTCGTCCAATTGGCACCAGCTCCAAATCTGGAATAAGCAATCAATTCTCTTTTCAATTGTGCTTCGTTTCCGAAGTAAAAGTCTCCTGGAATATCATAAATACTCAAACACATTCTACATCCAATATCGACACCAACGCCATAAGGAATGATGGTATTCTTCGTTGCCAAAACACCGCCAATCGGTAAACCGTAACCTTGGTGCGCATCTGGCATCAACGCTCCAAAAGCGGTAACCGGCAATCTCATAGCCGTTTTCATTTGGTCGAACGCACCTTGTTCAATTTGAGCTTCACCGTAAACCGCAAATGGCAATTCTTTTTCTCTCAACGGAATCATGAAGGCTTTTCTGGCTTCAATCTTCACTAATTCGTTGGCAACATCAGACCACAATTCGTGTTCCGTGAAATCCTGTGGCGATTCCAAAATCAGTTTCGCTTCAGCCACTAAATTTTCCAATCCCACTTTCTTGGAATTCTTCTTCAATACTTTTAATGCCTTACCAAAAGCTTCGTTGGATGGAAATCCAATTTCTACTAAAAGAGCACCTGTTATATTTCTCATCTCTTCAAATTTAATCTTAATGAAGCTGCTACACCAATCTGTCAGTAGCAGCGGTTTGTTCTGTTGACAGTACAGATTTTATTTAGGTGAATAGTTTCTATTTCGTAAACAAGGTTTTCAACTGATCAGAAATATTTGCTCCTGATTGAATATTTATTCCGTCGATTTTCTCAGCGATTCGTTCTACAAATTCCATTTCTTTCAATTTGTACAACATTTCGTTTTCTTCCATCAATCGTGCAGTATTCAACAAGTTTCGCGTTGTAGCTGTTTCCTCACGACGCATAATCATGTTTGCCTGAGCTTGTTTTTCAGCTACCAATACTTTGTTCAATATTTCTTTCACATCGCCTGGTAAAATGATGTCTTTTAAACCACCAGAAATCAATTCCAAACCAATGTTCTCTAACAACGCATTTGCTTGTTCCACCAATTGATTCGACAATTCTGTCTTTGTTTCCAACAACTGGTCTAAGGTTTGTCCTCCGATTGTTTCACGAATGGCCAATTGAATGGAAGCATACATTTGTGCATAATAGGAAGCGTTTTCGACCAATGCGCGGTGAATGTTCACTATTTTATATTGTCCAGAGAAGTTCACACGAATAGATGTTTTATCCTTCGTCAACAATTCCTGGCCTTGAACATCAACCGTTGTTGTTCGCAAATCAACTACACGGAAAGTAAACACGTTTGCATTTTTCCAGAAGTAGTAAGTATCTGCTTGTAAAATGTATTGGTAAGCTCCGTTCACGAACACCACCAATTGATTTCCTTCTGGCACAATTACTTTATGAACACGTTCGATCATAACAGTAGATTCCAACACAGCTCGTTCAAAATTGGTGATGTTCTTTGTAGATCCCATTTCTATCAATTCGTACGAAAACGATTGTTCTGATTTCCAGAACAAGTAAGTTCCCGCAGCATATGTTTCAACAATATTCTTTCCTACGTAACGCAACAACAACTGGTTGGCATCCACTTCGTAACGTGTTAAGAAGTTGGAGAACTCACCATTTTCCAAATCGCCGAACACTGCTGAATGTGCGTTTATCGCTGGTTTTTCAGAAACGATGGTTGCATTCTTCCCCCAAAACAAGTTGTGGGTTCCAGATTTCAAAACGTCTACCAATAAGCCGTTTTTGTAAATCAATGCGCGTTCGTTTTTTGTTACAGTTATTGTTTTCATTATAAACTTTTATTTAAGTTCCCCCGACGCCCATTCGCCGGAGGTTGTTATTAATTTCATTAATAAAAGGAGCAACCGACTTTCCAGAAAAATCAGCGGAACAAGGAATTCGTTGATTGGAAAACCGCAACTTCTTTATAGGAATCAAAAGTGTTGCTGTTATTCTTCACAAGCCGTTCAAAGCTCTGGCGTTTCTTTCCGTTTGGTTGTTTCGTATTGCTACGGAATTTCCAACATGAAAGTGAATTACCCCTTTTGGTTTTGTTAAGCGTGATTAAAAGTCACGTGCCCGGTTACTACACCTGGGCGGATTACATTGCTATACCAACTTAGCTAAGCTATCTTTCAGATAACTGCTGGATTCGAACCAGCGTACCATGTGTTAGGAAATCGCAATCCGTGCAACTGGATACATTTCGACAAAGTCTGATGCACAACGTGGCGGGTAAACCACTGTCTCGTTTGCAAGGCGCTTTTTCCACTCCAAAAGGAGATTTGTATCAAACGAGTTTCAAAGAACGTTTATCTGTTTCGTTTGATGAGACAAAGATTTAAACTTGTTGCGCAATTGAATTGCGTAGAAAAATTATTTTCGAAATTTTTTTAGAATAGTTGATTTTGCTGATTAAAACGCAAGAATTATTTTTCAATTAATGACAACTGCGCAAATAGATTGCACACATTGTGATGAGGTTTGCATAGAAATTTATATTTTTCACCCATGCCAGTATCAAAACACGCGTTAATTCGCTATAAAACCATTGATAAGTGTTTGCAGAACAAGTTCCGAAAATGGAGTTTGGAAGATTTAGTGGAAGCTTGTTCAGAAGCTTTGTATGAATATGAAGGCGTTGGTGGCGTTTCCAAAAGAACCGTTCAACTCGATCTGCAAAACATGCGCAGTGATAAGTTGGGCTACAACGCGCCGATAATCGTTGTCGACAAACGCTTTTATACGTACGAAGAAAAGGATTATAGCATTACCAACATTCCGTTGAGTGAAGGTGATTTGGGAACAATGAAAGAGGTTCTCAATGTTTTGAAACAATTTAAGGGGTTTGGGTATTTCCAGGAAATGCAGGAAATGGTTTCCAAGCTGGAAGGCAAGATTCTTTCGTCCAATAGTGAACGCAGAGAGATTATAGAATTGGACACCAATCACCGGTTGCCAGGATTGGAGTTAATAGATCCATTAGTAAAAGCCATTCAAAAAAGAGTGGTTCTTGACATTCACTACCAAAGCTTCAAAGCAAAAACGTCATCTGTAATGCAAGTGAATCCATACAAACTGAAGGAATTCCGAAACCGTTGGTTTTTACTTTGTACAGTTTATAACGAGGAACGTGAATTTATTTTGGCTTTAGACAGAATGAAATACGTTTATGAAAATTCGCGTTTGGTCTTTGAACCGTGCTTTTTTGATGCTGATAATTATTTCAAACCATGTATTGGGGTTACGCGTCGTTTGAACGATAAACCAGAGCACATTGTTTTTAGAGTGAACAGCAGACATGCACCTTATGTCATTTCAAAACCCATTCATGAATCTCAGGAAGTGTTGGAGCAAGACGAGAGAGGAGCAATACTTTCTGTGCAGGTGATCCACAATTTTGAGTTGGAGAAAGAACTGTTGTCGTTTGGCGATGGAATAACGGTTTTGAGTCCGAGACGTTTGCGGAAGTCCATTGAAAAGCGACTTCGACTTGGATTGGAGCATTACGAGAAAATAGCAAAGAAACAGCCAAAAAAGAATGAGGTGATTCCCTAATTGTGTTGAACCGATTGGCGGTGGATATGTAATACTTACTATGAAATACCTCATTTTACTAATTTGCCTAAGTCCGTTGGCTTCGTTTTCTCAGACTCTGAACCAAAAAATTCATTATCAATACTTCCGTCAAAAACCTAACTTCGATCAGAAGATCATTGCTGAAAAAAAGATTGCATCTATTACGAAACGGGAGATTTATTTAATTGGCGATTCGGTAGTGGACAACGTTATTTTAAGTAGAACCACTTTCAGACCTGATGGTAAACCGCTTAAAAATAGAACGATAAAATCTCCCTATGAACGTGATTCTTCCTACATACAATGCACTTATGATTCCATTGGCAATCTGACGGAAAGTAGTTACTGGACTTCGGATAGAGGAGAATATGGACGAAACATCTATGAATATTCATCTGATACGCTTAAAAGAGTGTTTAATTACTCTTCTATCTATGGTGGCAACAATTCGAATGAATTAAAGTTGCGAAGTGCAGATTCACTGGTTTATTCAGCAACAGGAGATGAGGTAACAATATTCCATGCAAATTTAGAGAACAGAGATGTTTCCATAGAAGCTACACGAGTGGCTTCCCCTTTCGTGGAATATAAAAACACGATTTCGAAAGGAATAAACATGCCAACTCCACCAAAATATGCTGATTTGACGAAAACGGAACAGATGATTAGCAAGGAAGCTTCAGCGGTTTATTTACTTGACGAAATGACAACGAAAAGGAACAAATCCAAAGTAAAAAAAGATGTTTGGGAATTGGTTTCAATACCGCATAAAGCTCAAGGACCTTTTGATGCAATTGTTGCGCCTTATGTGCAAACAACAGGAGCTTATTTTAAGGTGAACAGTTCTGATAGTTTGGACATGCGAGGAATCCAACGCGTTAATTTCAAGAACAAAACCATTGAATTTCAGGAAGCAAACATTACCGATCCTCCAACCAATGAACGCAGCACATCGTATCACAGAACTGTTTATCACTATGATTTTTCAATGCGTCTTTTATGGAAAGAGGAATATTATGCGGATTTAGCCAACGGTTACCCTGATGGTTTGGGAAAAGAGATAAAAACGCTTAGAACTGTTTATGAATATGATCAAGATGGACTGCTGAAACAAGAACTGATGATTTTTCTCAGACCTGAATATACCTCCAATAAAAAAGGGATGCACATGGAGAAAACCCTCTATGAAATCACCTACTTTGAATAATACTCACTCCCCAAAAAATCACTGAAACTTTCCTTAGAAACCTTCGTAATGAAGATATAATAGAAGTAACTTGGAATAAATCACTTCGATTATTACATTTGAGAAATAAGGTAAGTAACTATGAACAAAAGAATTGAGGACGCACTAAACGATCAGGTTCAGAAGGAATCATCTTCATCACAATTTTATTTGGCAATGGCTTCGTGGGCTGAGAACAGTGGTTTGAATGGCACAGCGCAGTTTATGTACCAACATTCTGATGAAGAGCGCTTCCACATGCTGAAGTTGATGAAGTTTGTGAACGAGAGAGGTGGAAAAGCAGTTGTTCCCGCAGTGGAGCAACCGCCAAAAGCATATGATTCCTTAGAGCATATTTTCGAATTGCTATTGGAACATGAGCTTTCAGTAACCGCAAGCATTAACAATGTGGTTGATGTTTGTCTACAGGAAAAAGATTATTCTACGCACAACTTTATGCAGTGGTACGTTTCTGAGCAATTGGAAGAAGAAGCACTTGCAAGAGGAATGCTGGATAAATTACGATTGATCGGAGGTGACAAAGGTGGACTTTATCTTTTTGATAGAGATCTGGAAAAGCTGGTGGCTCAAACACCTGCTCCTGGCGCCAACGAAAAGGCGTAGTATAGAACTAATGAACATAAAACGCGGAACTACAGGCTTGACATTCATTGTGATGTTCATGCTCTATTGCTGTATAGGGCTGGTTTCGTACGCGCAAACAAATTTCAGTTTCCGGAATTTTACCATCAACGATGGACTTTCACAAAGTTGTGTCAACACCATTCTACAGGATGATGTTGGCACACTTTGGTTAGGAACACAAGACGGATTGAACCGTTTTGATGGTGATCAATTTCAGGTGTTTACTTCTGAGGAAACACCAGGACTGAATAGTCAGTACATCAATAGCTCTCTTCAGGATAGAAAGGGAAACCTGTGGTTCGGGACATCGAATGGACTAACCGTGTTCAATCCAAGAACAGAACGCTTTTCAACGTACAACCCAAAATCTAAAAATGCGTTTTCGGTCGATTTTATGGCTGAGAGTTTTACAGGAAAACTATTTGTAGCGTCTAGCACGCATGGTTTGGCAACATGGAATGCGAAGACAAAAACCGTTGAATTGGTTGACACCAAAATCCCCACAAAACATTTTCATTATTTGTCGTTTTTGACGGATAGGTTGTTACTGATCTCTACGGACGATAAAGGTGCATATACCTTTGATATTGTGTCCAAACGTTTGACAAAAGTTCGTCACGAAGAACGCAATATGGGCTCTTGGCTAATCAATGATGTTGAGCTTTTTACCAACGGAAATTATCTATTGTCAACAACAACGGGCTTATGGCTTTATGATTACAATGCCAATGTTTCTTATCCGTTTTTGAAATCGCTTGAAACCGAATATGGAATTAAAGAGATTTGTGATGTTTACCTGAAATCAACCAGCGAGTTCTTTATTGGAACTACGAACAAAGGGTTGGTTAGTGTCAAAAAGGCAAATGGGAAGTACAATCTTTCGTTTACCCGACAAGATATCTTCCAGAAGAAAGCCCTGATCTCAGATGAAATCCGTCGACTGTACGCGGATCATAATGGAGTAATCTGGTTGGGAACGCTGCGTGGTTTAGGTTGTTTTGATCCTGGAAATCAAGGTTTCCTTGGTGTTGGTCCGTCCGGGAACACCACTTTTGGTCTCCCGTCCGAAAATGTTTGGGGTTTCTCAGAAAATAAAACAGGAACAGAGCTTTTCGTTGCAACAGATGCCGGCGTTTCTCATTTGAACAATAAAACAGGATTATTTACACACTATAACTTACCAAACGAATTATCTGAACTTGGTATAACAGGTGTGTTTTATATCCAGGATGGTGAGTTGTTTGTTGGAACATCAAACGGACTTTATTTATTGAAATACGGTGCATATGGAATGTGTACGTATAAGAAAGTAGAATTTAAGCTGGATGTAAATAAACAGCAACTTCAAAGTATCTATCGAATTATTCGTTATTCCAAAAATCAATTTTTCATTGCCACCAAAGGCGGCGTTGTGTTGTATGATTATGAAGAGGATGAATCAACAGCCTTCGTATATTCTTCTAAAAACCCAAACAAAACTATTCCGCCAGGAATTTGTAGAGTTGTTTACAAAGGCAAAGGCAATCTGGTTTATGTTGCTACCAATTCAGGTGGTGTTTCTGTAATTAAAAAGAATGCGAAAGGGGAGTTTGTAGTTTCGCCATATAAATACAATGGTGTTCTTCGTTCTAAAACTGCTGACTATGTTTCGTGCATGTATCAAGATGAGGAAGGCACCATGTGGTTCGGAACAAGTGGTTCCGGTGTAGTAAAGATTTCCCCGACTGGTTCGGCACAAACACTCACAAAACGCGATGGTTTACCAAACAATTTCATTTACGGAATTGAAGAGGATAATGAAAACAACTTGTGGTTCAGTACAAATAAAGGGCTATGTCGATTAAAGAAAAGTAACAGCAACGTTACATCTTTCCTTGAGGTGAACGGTTTAATGAGCAACGAGTTCAACACGGGCGCAACGCTTAAGTCGGTAAACGGAACGTTGTATTTTGGGGGAATTGCTGGTTATAATTTCTTCAAACCTGAAAATCTTTCCGACAGAACAGTTCCGTTGAACGTAAAATTCCTGAAATTCAAATTCGACAACAAGTGGCTGCTTCCCGGTGAAAAAGGTTCACCATTGTCAACTGCTTTTTCTGAAACACAACAAATTACACTCCCATATCATCAACGAAGTTTCACCATTCATTTTTTGGCGAGTGACTTGATGAATCCGGAGTTATTGGAATACAAATACCGCCTGATTGGCGCTGACGAAGATGACGTTTTCTTAGGAAATTCAACCGAAATTCGCTTCAATAGTTTATCTCCGGGAACATATACCCTTCAGGTATACGCCAGAAGATATGATGGAAGTTGGGAGGCCAATCCAGCCAGATTAGTAATAAAAATTGAAGCACCGTTCTGGGGGAAATTATGGTTCTGGATACCTGTGGGATTAGTCCTTGTGTTATTGATTCGTTGGTTTGTAAGAAGGAGAATTGACCTGGCGCGTCGAGATCAGGTGAAGCTGGAAATGAAAATCGTTGAGCGTACAAAAGAAATTCGAAATCAGAACATTCGAATTGAAGCTCAAAGTCAGATCATTCAGGAAGAGAAAGACAAGGTTGAGGAGCAAAAACGCTTATTGCAGATTGAAAAGGATAAGTCGGAAAAACTACTTCGAAATATTATACCGGAATCAACGGCTGAAGAGCTGAAGAATAAGGGAAGAGCATCAGCTCGTGCGTACAAAACAGTTTCTGTACTGTTTACAGATTTTGTTGGGTTTACGAAGATTGCGGAAGGCATGAAACCAACCGAATTGGTCAATAAACTCGACATCTACTTCCGGAAGTTTGACGAAATTATCGTTAAGAACAACCTGGAAAAAATCAAGACCATTGGTGATGCGTACATGTGTGCCGGAGGTGTTCCAGTGCGTAACAATACCAATCCAATTGACGCTGTTTTAGCAGCACTCCAGATTCAGGAGTACATGGAAAAATTACGTTTGGATGCCATTGCAAACGGTACGGAATATTGGACGTTGAGATTGGGAATTCACACGGGCGAAGTAACGGCCGGAGTAATTGGATCTGAGCGTTTGGCTTATGATATTTGGGGCTCAACGGTGAATCAGGCTCAACGAATGGAGATGATGGGTGAACCGGGACGCGTTACAATTTCGGGTGCAACGTTTAATCTTATTGAGCCGTATTTCGAATGTACGTTCAGAGGAAAAGTTCCATCGAAAAGTAAAGGATTGATTGACATGTTCACCGTTGAACGCATCAAGCCTGAGCTTTCTGTAAACGGTGAAGGGTTATATCCAAACGAGCGTTTCCAACAAATCGTGAATCTGCATTTATATAGTAGTATCAATTACTATAAGGCGGAACGTCACATCATGAAAGTTCTGGAAAAAGGTCTTTCGTCTAAATTGCATTACCACAGTATTGCGCATACAAAAGATGTTGTGCGTGCAGTTGAACGTTACGCCTTGCTGGAAGGAGTTACCGATGAAGGTTTGTTCCTGTTGAAATCAGCTGCCACGTATCACGATGCTGGTTTTGTGGAGAACTACGAGAAAAACGAACCGATTGGTGCCCGAATGGCAGAAGATATTCTTCCGAAATACGGATATTCAGAACAACATATTGATTTGATTAAAGAGTTGATCTACGTAACTCAAATCCCACATCAACCGAAGAATAAACTGGAAGAAATTATTTGTGATGCCGATTTGGATTACCTGGGAAGAGATGATTTCCATGAAATTGCAGACCGACTTCGTTTGGAATTGCGTGAGCACGGGAAAATTGATTCGGATAGAAAATGGGATGAAATGCAAGTTGGATTCTTGAAAATGCACAAGTATTTTACCCCAACTGCAATCGCAAGCCGACAAGTAAAAAAAGCACAAAACCTTCAGGAAGTAATTGATCGTTTAGAGCGAAACGAGTATAAGGATTAACATCTCGACTACGCTCGATGACCTGTATACAAATGAAAGGTGACTGAGCGGAGTCGAAGTCAAAGAAATAAGAATGCATTCAGGAAAACATTATTCATTTAAAGAAGTTATTGTTTGGACAAGAAGAGATGTTTTTGCTCTTCTAATTATTGCCGCAATCCCAACTGTTATTTACGACATCTGCAAATGTACATGGATAGCCTTGCCTTGGTTGCCTATCGCCCTTTTAGGAACTGCCGTGGCATTCATGGTTGGTTTCAAGAACAACGCTTCGTATGACCGGCTTTGGGAAGGACGAAGAATCTGGGGTGGAATTGTAAATACGAGCAGAGTTTGGGGAGTAATGGTGAAAGATTTGGTCACAAGCGAAGGCGCAACAAAACCACATTCTGAACAAGAATTGAAAGCGATCCAAATGCGCATGATCAACAGACACATTGCCTGGATGACCGCTTTGCGCTACCAACTCAGAACTCCACGAGATTGGGAAGCCATCAAAAAAGTGCACAACGCGGAATACAAGAAAAAATGGTTCCACGTAGAAGAACAGGAATCAAAAATGGAAGACACGTTGGCAAAGCATCTTTCGCGCGAAGAATTGGCGTATGTAATGACCAAGAGCAACAAAGCAACCCAAATTCAAGGATTGCAATCCAAAGATTTGAAACACTTGTATTCGTTAGGCTTGATAGACGATTTTCGTCACATGGAAATGATGTCAACATTAACCGAATTGTACAACCAGCAGGGAGCAGCAGAACGCATCAAGAATTTTCCTTATCCACGTCAATACGCTACGTTGAACTTGTGGTTCATTAAGATTTTCATTCTTCTACTTCCTTTCGGGATGCTGAATGAATTCCAAAAACTGGGTGACGGAATGGTTTACCTTTCTATTCCTTTCAGTGCTTTGGCTGGTTGGGTATTTACAACGATGGAAAAAATTGGAGAATCGTCTGAGAATCCGTTTGAGGGCGGACCCAATGATGTTCCGATCACCTCCATGGCCCGAACAATTGAAATTGACTTATTGGAAATGTTCGACCAAACAAATATCCCGAAACCAACAGAGGCATCACACAATATCTTGACATAATTCCTTTATGAAGAATTTCTTTTTCGCATGCGTTGTTTCCACATTTTCAATTTTTGCGAACGCTCAGAGTTTATCTGAATACACCATAAAATTAGAACCCGTAACCCTTTCTGAATTTGCTGGAGTACAATCGTATTCTTGGGGAAAGAGTGGCGATGAGGTATTGATCATTGGCGGAAGATTGGATGGTTTGCATCGTCGTCAACCTTTTGCGGCTTTTGATTCTGCAGGACACAATAACCAATTGATCGTCATTAACCTTAAAACATTGCAAACCTGGAAAAGATCGGTTGCTGATCTTGGTGAGCCACTTGCAAGTCAATTAAAGGCAACGAATCATTGTTATTATCAGAACAAAGACACACTTGTAATAGTTGGAGGTTATGGTATTGATGAAAAAACCAAGGAACATGTGACTTTTGATAAAGCATTGACTTTCGAAGTAGCACAAATGATAAAGTTTGTAAAAAAGGAATGGGAACATCCTTATGTGTCATCTACGGAAGACCCGTTGTTTGCAGTAACAGGAGGACAATTAAATTACATCAATGGCTGGTATTATTTGGTTGGTGGTCATGAATTTCAAGGAAGATACAACCCGAACGATATGCCCACATTCAAGCAAACTTACGTGGATGGAATGTTTTGTTTTAAATGGGGCTCAACCCCACCTGATGAACATGGAATTCGAGACGGATATTTTATCAAATCTAAGGAGCTGAAAGACACCCTCCTCCACAAACGCGACTACAACCTGGTAAAAGTAAAGCACGTTCCCGACACCAACTATTTAGTCGCACTCTCCGGTGTTTTTCAATACGAGGCTGATTTGCCATTTCAGAATGCCGTTCAGATTACTCCTGAAATGAAACTTCGAGAATATGCGAATTTTCGTCAGATGTATAATCAGTATGAGTGTGCAGATTTCTCCGTTTTTGATGCATCTAGTAAAACAACGACGACTTTCCTGATCGGTGGGATTTCCAATTTTTATGATTCGCTAGGTGTATTGGTTCAGAACGATGATGTTCCCTTTGTGCCAACCATGTCGAAGATCCTTTTTGCTCCAGACGGGACAATTATGGAATACTTACTTCCAAATAAATTGCCTCAATTGTTAGGCGCTGGTGCTGGGTTTATCCCCAATTCAGATCCGCGTTGGAACGATGGTTTTTTTGACTGGAGTTATTCCGACGATGAAGAAGTGTTCATGGGTTACATGCTTGGTGGGATTCTTGCCAATCAACCGTCTACTTTTTGGTATACGGAAGGTGAGGCGAGTAGCGCTAGTAATGGTTTTTACAGAGTCTATTTGCAAAAAACAGATCAAAACCCAAAGTTGAATGCATACAGTAAGCATGCGTTGAATGTGCGTTGTGAATTGAATTCAAAAGGGAAATATGATATTCTTTTACATGTTCCAGTTGCGCAAAGATTGGCGCCCAACATCAAAACAACTAGTATATTGAATCTTATCATAACTGTTAAGGACAAAACTGGTAAAATTGTCAAAACCAAGAAGCTTGATGTGGAACCGGGAGAAGAAAGATTGAAGAAATTCATACCAAAGAAAACAGGGATGTACGAACTTGAAATTGTGGTAGAAAACCGTCCGCTTTGGAACTGGAAACAGTGTTTGTATGTGGAGTGATGAGGTGATTATTCTGGAGCACTTCAAACCAAAACCATATTTCAACCGTTACTATAATGAATACAAATTCATTCTTTGTAGTTCTAAATAATTCTAAAATGATTAGAATCACTATTCTCTTTGCTTTCGTTGGATGTTTAATCAGCCATTCGCATTCATTTTCCCAAAACAGAAATTACATGGAAGCGAACGGAGGCTTCATGCGCTACTCTTCTTCTCAAAACAATTTATCCTTAAATCCCACTTTTGGGTTGACCGTTTATAACCGAGCAACCGAACATTTTGGTCTCGAAGTGTATTGCAATGCGGCTGCAATAGATGAAGATGTGAAGTATAAATACGATACCGGAACTGAAGTGAGACATGAGAAGTTTCTAACGGGCTGGATTGGTATTCGAGGTGCATTTGGCACACATACTCCAAGTTACTTAATGCAAGGCTTTGTTGGTTTTGCTCTACGCTTAGACAGAAATGCTGTTGGACCCGAAATCGGAATCAAATACGGACATCAACTCTTCCAATCTCACTTTTGGCTTCATGCTTCTACTTACGTTCAATTTGATAAGTATGCCTTCTACAATTTTGATGAACCTTCAGCAGAAGGCGGACCAATTCAGGCTGGCATTTTCGGACAGATGAAATTGGGGATAGCTTGTCATTTTAACTAAAAGAAAAAACCCAAGGTCATCGAGCGTAGTCGAGATGCCTTGGGTTTTCAATATTAATTTCGTTTTCCTAGCTAAACAATACGCTGCTTCCGTATTTCCCTTCAACAGGATTTACGATCAATGCGGGAACTTGAGCGTCATTTGACAAAATGTACTGTTCGTGATTTGCCGTAATCACTCCCAACATGTTGTTTCTGTTCAAATTCATGATAGCAATCAAATCCGCCTCCAAACTTACTGCGTGTTTTACGATCTCCTTATCGAAACCACTGTTTGGTGCAACTTTCGTTGTTACATCAATTCCTCTTTCGTGGAAGAACTTGATAGCGAACTGAATGTTTGCTTTCACCTGGTGACGAAGGAATTCATCGCTTTCGTCTGGTGTAATAATATGTACTCTCGACTTAAAGTAAGTTGCGATGTTTGCAACATAAGCCAATTTTTGTTTCGTTTCTTTATTCAAGTCCAATGGAACAACGATATCATCGTATCCGCTTGACTTGATTTCACGCTCCTGAACCACAATAAATGGAACCGTAGAATGTGTAATTACTTTCAAGGCATTACTTCCTGTAATTACTTGCCAACCGTGTTTACCATGTGTACCCATGAAAATCAATTCTGCATGTAATTCTGAAGCTACATCACCAATATCGTCAAAGATGTTTCCAACGCGAACCATAGGAATCAATTTTACCTCAGTCCCATTTGCAGAACAAATGTCTTTTACTTTTTCTTCAGCATCTTTTATTTCTTTCTCTTTACCAACAATGTGTAAAACATGAATTTCAGCATCAGCATTCTTGGCTACACAGATGGCATGTTGTAACGCATTGTCAGCCACGGTGGTAAAGTCGTGAGGAACAAGGATAATTTTCTTTTCCATAAGGAGATGTTTCTGGGTTTAAATAGTTTTCGCAAAGTTACGTATTGATATGGGAACAATACTATAGTTTAGTATTTCAATATTAAAAATTCAACGTTAATAAACCAATAAGTCGGCGAATTTTTATGATTTTTGTTTAGCAAACGTTAGCCAATGGCAGTAATCGGAAGAATAGTAAAGAAAACCACCGAGTTAGGAGCGAAGAGAAGATCAAATAGAGTCCCCACTTTTAATGATCAACTCAAGGTATTGTCCAAACTTTTAAAGTTCGCTCATAATACGGAATTTGGTCAATACCATTATTTCGACAATATTTTGGAGCAGGAAGATTTTGTAAAAGCATACCAGGAACGGGTGCCCATTACAGATTACGATGGAATTTATAAGTATTGGCTGCACAAGGCAATTGATGGTGAACCAGATGTCATTTGGCCTGGACAAATAAAGTATTTCGCGCTTTCATCAGGAACAACAGGTTCGCCAAGTAAGCGAATTCCCGTAACGCGACATATGATTCGCTCGTTTCAAAGAAACAGTATCAAACAGTTTGCTGCAACCTCGCTTTTTGATTTATCGGATGCGTTCTACCAAAAGTCTTTTCTTGTAGTTGGTGGTTCAAGCAAATTGGAGAAATTCAGAAATAGGATTGAAGGTGATCTGTCCGGAATATTGAAGAAACACACTTCTGTAGTGCTGCAGCCATTAACGAAACCAGATCCAAATACTGCCGCCATTAAAGATTGGAGCAAGAAGTTGGAAAAAATGGTGGAGAAAGCTCCGGAATGGGACATCAGTACCATTGCAGGAAGTCCAACCTGGTGCGTGATGCTCATGGAAAAGATCATTAAGAGACATAAGGCAAATACCATTCACGATGTTTGGCCAAACCTGGAACTTTATGTTTATGGTGGTGTTTACATTGAGCCCTATCTTGATCGTTTTGAAAAAGTTTGTGGTAAAAAAGTAGCCTTACTCAATACGTATTTGGCATCTGAGGGATACATTGCTTTTCAGTCTAAGCCAGACAGAGTAGGAATGCAATTGCTGGCAAAATCTGGAATATTCTTCGAGTTTGTTCCCTTTAATACAGATAATTTTGACGCTGCCGGAAATGTAAAACCGGATGCGCTGGCTTTGACATTAAAAGATGTGCAGCTCGGTGTTGATTATGCTTTGGTGCTTTCCACTAACGCTGGATTATGGCGCTACCTGATTGGTGATTTGGTACGATTCACTGATTTAGAGCACTCAGAAATCATTATCAGCGGTCGAATTAAACAGTATGTTAGTTTAACAGGCGAACATCTTTCATTGGACAACATCAATGTGGCGGTTCTCAAAACCACACAAGAATTGGGAATTCCTATTCCTGAGTTTTGTTTGTACGCCAGCGAAGAAGAACAATGCCACCACTGGTATTTTGGTTTGGAAAACGAATCGGATAAAGAGCTGGTGATGCAAACGGTAGACAAGTTCTTGTGCGAGCTCAACGACGATTATAACTCTTGTCGTAAATACGATACCTTGAAACAACCGCAAGCGCATGCCGTTTCACCTAAGATGTTCTACAAATTCATGGAAGAAAAGGGGAAATTTGGATCGCAACAGAAGTTCCCAAGAGTGATGAATGAGCATCAGACGAAGAGCTGGAAGTTGTTTATTAAGACTAAATAGACTAAGGACTTAAGACAAAAGACCCATTTTGTCTCACTTCGAGACAAGCATTTTGCGCAAGTTTAGAATGAATGAAATCGAAAAAGTAAGTGATGTTTTTCCATCCTACATGATGGGACTATTTCAGCGTGGATAGGTGATAGAAACCTGCTGACACTAACCGTTGAATGTGAGTATTTAGCGGAACGAATTAATAGTTCCTTCGATAAATTTTACGTTGAGTTATTCAATATTCTCACTATTGAACTAGACCCTTGGATGAATCCGATTGAGCTTGCAACTATTATAAAAACGGATTTTTAGGATATTTTTAAAGCAGAACTTGAAATACTTTCGGCTGACATAGAAGATGACTCAGTAATTGTGATTTGTAACCAACATGACTTGAGCTTTGATTATTGTGGGGGCAATCTAAAAATTAATTGCGAGGCAATCAAAGTTTATGATCAAGATAAAAACGAATTGACAATGGACCAGTTCGATAAAATATCTAACGATTACTGGGACGAATGGAGTAAGAGATAGAAGCTACTTCTTATTGGAACATGTCTAAAGTCTAAAGTCTTTCGTCTCTAGTCTTGAAGTCTTCTTCCGCTGCCAACTCTTATAAATGGCATTTGCCACAACAACAGCAATAATCATTGCTGATCCCGCGTAGAAGTTTCCGTTCAGTAATTCTTCCTCATGTAAAATGGGAATAGCTAACAAAATGGTGTAAACAGGCTCGAGGTTAATACTTAAACTCACTGTAAATGCACCTAGTTTTTTCATCACTTCAATGGTGGCAATAAACGCAAATGCTGTACAGCAAATTCCGAGGAACAACAACCAAAGAAAATCGCTCAAAGTCATTTTAAACAAGGAAGCGTTTAGATTTCCCTGAAAACCAATTGCGATTGTTAGGACAATGAATCCCATAATCATTTCGTGGAAAGTGATTGCCGGTGAAGGAACTTTTTCAACCATTTTGGCATTGAAAACAGAGAACAATCCGGCGCACAAAGCTGAAAACAGTCCAAGACCAAGAGCTTTGTATTCTTTAGGGTCGAAATCGGATGAAACAAAATAGATTCCACCAATGACTAAAAAGCCGAACATAAATTCAACCCATGAAAACTTCTTCTTGAAAACGAGCGGCTCGATCCAGGTAACATGAAGAGTTGCTGTAGACAAGCACAAAATTCCCAATGAAGCCGTAGAAAGTTTGATGGATTCGTAAAAAGTCAACCAATGTAGTGCAACTATAACTCCAATTCCCAATACTCTGAAAAGTGATTTTCTATCACGGATACGCATCGGGAGTTTCAGGAAGTACAAACCAATGAGCATTGCCACACCCGCAATCAGTATCCGGAACCAGACCAATGGAAGTGTTGGAAGATGAATCAATTTTCCCAAAATTCCTGTGAATCCCCACATGAAAATAATGAGATGCATGAGAATATGGTACTTGAATTTTTGAAACATGCCCAAAATTAGACATTCCGATTTTACGATGCTATACAAGCAGGTTTTATCTATGAGAATGGATTGGATTCTTAAATGTATAAAACTTACAATTATGCGCAATTAGCGTGAAACATGTTGCGCTCACAAGTGCAGAAATTTGGCTCATGATTCACAGAGGAGAAATAGTTGAAAAGGTTGTTCGAAGCAGCGGTATCCCACTTGCAAGAGTAGCTACCCGAATGGGTAAGAGCCGCAGATGGATTTACAATGCTTTTGAAACCGCAGATTTATCACTCGATTATATTATTGAGTTTGGTAAAATCCTGCATTATGACTTTGCTCAGGAAATCCCACAAATTGCAGGACACAAATCGGCGTTCACAGAAAACCCAATTACTTACGGCGAGAATAGCCTCGATTACTGGAAGGATAAATACTATTCACTATTGGAAGAACACAATCAGCTATTGAAGCAAGCTTCGAAAGGTTCCAAGAAGTAAAATAATTCAGTCCTTGAGTTAACAATTAACAGTCTTCTACTTTTTCTCAATTCGTGTTTAGAGTTTTTACTGCTCCGAGCTCATACAAAACTTTTTCCGGGAATATGTCTTTATAGAATTCACTGGAAATTTGTGTTTCTGAATGGGTGCTTGGTTTTCATTATGCTGTTCTACATTCGAAGTTTTGCATAATAATAGGATAATGATAGGTGAAACAAATAGGAGTAAAAGGGACGCTACGATAATGTAAAATGGAAAGGAAATCTTGTTCATGTGAATAATTGTGTGTTACTACAATAAATATACATAAATTACAATTATGTGCAAACAGTGTATATCGTGATGCGCGAAGAGGTGCAGAAATTTGTCACATGATACATCGAGGTGAAATCGTTGAAAAGGTTGTCCGAAGTAGCGGGATTTCGCTTACAAAAGTGGCCAGCAAGATGGGTAAAAGTCGTCGTTGGTTGTACAATGCGTTTGAAACATCTGATTTGTCACTTGATTATATCCTGGAATTTGGAAAAATCCTTCATTATGATTTTTCTGAAGAAATCCCACAGATTACCAGTCGTGGTTCGTCAAACTTCGCTGAACCAGCAGTAATTTATGGTGACAACACCATTGCTTATTGGAAAGACAGGTATTATTCGCTTTTGGAAGAGCACAGTGCTTTGTTGAAGGAATTTTCAAAGAAATCATAGCTTAGCTTAAAAATCAAAATGTAAAAGGAGATAAGATAAGTGTTCTCCTTGAGAGGTTCTTTTGCGTTTTACCTTTTTACTTTTGACTTTGAATCCTATCTTTGCCAAAACTTTTCTCATGTCGCACATCACAACACTAAATGAGTTCATTATGGATCGCCAGGCAGAATCTCCCGGAGCTTCTGGTGAGCTTTCCAGAATCTTGAATGACATTGCCGTAGCTTCTAAAATTGTATCTCGTGATGTTCGCAGAGCCGGATTGGTAGATCACATTCTTGGAGCACAGGGTGAGGTGAATATTCAGGGTGAAGAACAACAAAAATTGGATGTTGTAGCCGATAATCAGTTCATCAAGGTTTTTGAGGCTGGTGGTGAAATTTGTGGAATTGCTTCGGAAGAGAACGATGATTTTGTTGCCTTCGAAAGCGAGCAAGCAAAAAATGGAAAATACGTTGTTCTTTTTGATCCGCTAGACGGGTCCTCAAATATTGATGTGAACGTATCTATCGGAACGATTTTCTCTATTTACAAACGCATTTCTGCAAAAGGAACCAAGGCAACAATGGAAGACATGTTGCAGCCAGGAACAGAGCAAATTGCTGCAGGATATGTACTTTATGGTTCGTCAACCATGTTGGTTTATACCACTGGTCACGGAGTGAATGGATTTACATTGGATCC
This sequence comes from uncultured Fluviicola sp., assembly GCA_965650275.1. GTDB lineage: Bacteria > Bacteroidota > Bacteroidia > Flavobacteriales_D > Crocinitomicaceae > Fluviicola. The sequence continues at coordinate 24,164 of CBFGNV010000003.1, forward strand.
TTCTATCGGTGAATTTTGTTTATCGCACCCAAACATGAAGATGCCTGAAACAGGAAGAATCTATGCGATGAATGAAGGAAATATTCACGAATGCGAACAAGGTGTAAAAGATTACGTTCGTTTTTGTCAGGAAGTTCAGGCAGATGGAAAACCGTATTCAGGAAGATACATTGGCTCGTTGGTAGCCGATTTCCATAGAAGCTTGATCAAAGGCGGAATTTATATTTATCCACGAACCAACCAAAGTCCGAAAGGGAAACTGCGTTTGTTGTATGAATGTAATCCTTTGGCGTTTATTGCCGAACAAGCTGGCGGATTGGCAACTGATGGAACAGAGAACATTTTGGAAACGATTCCAACTGAATTGCACCAGCGTTGTGGATTTTTCGTTGGATCGAAACAAATGATGGAAAAAGCTATATCTTGTTTGCAGGAAGCTCGAAAGAAAGAGCTGAGCAACTAATATAAATACTACTACTTCCCAAACCTGCTTATTTATGGAAACGAATCACGACATAGATATAAAAGCCCTGATCAAAGACGGATTATCTGAAAAGAGTATTGTTCGTCGCTTGGTACAAAATGGTGTTTCCGAACAGGAAGCAATCGAGCAGTACTATCTTGCAAGTGATGCTCTTCAGGATGAATATACCATCCGTTATAGATTGCTTTGGGTTGGACTTTTGGCACTTACCTTGGTTCTGGCATTTGTGATTTTACCACTGAATTTATCGGGAAACAATCCGATTACCTTTGCGATTTTATTTAGTGTGTTAATTGCTGTTGGTTTAATCCAAACCATTGAAGTTTTTGACTCGTTCGGCTCGTTTTGGTCAACATGTACTCAGTCGGATTATCACAGAAAACCGAAAATTCCAATTATCATTATCCCTTTCATTCCAATTATTTTTGCGTTCGGTCTGGGATTCTTTTACAACTGGGAAGTGGATCATGAATTGGATACAAACGGTATAGATACGCTGGCTACCATTTCGGAAGTAGAAAGACTAACACCAGTAAATGACAGTAATGAAGTTTCCGGACCAGTTTCACATCGAGTACTGATCACATTTACACCAAAAGGAAAAAGTGAAGAAGAGGAAATAGAACATTACTGCTTTGTTTCCGACGTACAGTTTGAGAATGCACACATTGGAAATTCAGTTCCAGTGCGTTACTCGGTGCGATATCCTGAGTTTTTTACTGTCGACTTAAAGTCACTCAACGAATCGAATCCTGCAAACACAATTGAGCTGATTCAGGATGATGGGAAGATGGATTAGAAGTGAGCTTACTTTAAGAAGTAATGAAATTCAAGACCAAGTGCAAAGCCACTAGGATCAAAAGGACTGATTCGTCTCGATTTCCGAACCGCATAATTCCAACCAAGATTTAGTTTTAATTCCATTAACCGATTCTTCGAAAATTGGAGTGACAGGGGGATATTGAAACCCAGGAAATTATTATTCGTTGTGGGAATTTTGATGGTATTGGAGTAGCTTACACTAGATGATTGGGAAACCACATTACCGGTGTCTGTATAGATTACGCTGCCATCGTGGTGTCGTTTAGTGGACTTTTGATTTGAAAAATCTTCATAGAATCGATGCATGTAACTTACAAAAAATCCAGTTCCGAACTTCACATTCCGTTTGTTACCAAAGTAATGAACATATCCGGTGTTTAATCCATATTGAAAATTTCTGTATACTGCAGATTCAGAAGTGACTGTAGTACTTCCGGTATGTCCACCCACTCCCGCATCACCCCAACTCCAGCTTCGTCTTGTTCTATATCCGTTAAACAAAAACTGGGAACAAAAACCCACTTGAAAATGAGAGTTTCCTTTGATTTTAAAGGGCTCAACAAAAACGCTTAGTTGCTGACTTGGTGCTAGTTTATTTCGGAAATAAGCTTCATCGTCACTAAATCCGGAATAGGAAAAGCTGGCAACTTGTAAACCATAACCCACTCCAAATTTCACCTGTGACATGCCGGTTGTTGCAATAATAAGAAAGGAAATCAGAACTCCAATTTTCATAATACGGTTATTTCAAAAAGTAGGTGTAACCTATCGTAGGATTGATAAATAAGTTAAAGCTGCCAATACGATTAAACATTACAGTACTAGACAAAATTCTGCTTTGGGTTGATATACCCATGGAAAAACCGAGATATAAATCGTTTTTTTCAGAAGAATATTTCAAGGCAAATGGCAACTCGAACTTGAGATTCAGTTTTTGCAAATGCGCATCTTGCACGGTTTGGTTAGTCGTTGTTTTTGTTGTACTATAACTGGTTCCGGCGTATGGCCCGCTGGTAGTGGCAGTGTAGTACGTTTCAGTGGTAGTGCGTAATTTATTAAAAGTGTTTTCCGAAATCAAAAAATTTATTGAAGTAGAAGTTCCTGTAACAAAGGAAAAGTGATTTTTTATACGTCTGGTTTTTAAACTGGCATATGAAAACCCTAAAAACATATATTGGCAGGAGGCTGATTTATCCATAATAGTAATAGTACCAGAACTACCTCCTACATCGGCATTTGCATCACTTCTGAGACATGATCTCGAAAAATTGATTCTGGCGCCATATAAGTTGACACCAATTTGCCTACTCCGTTGTTTTTGTTTATTTGGCGTTTGGTAATAAATTGATAAGTTGTGTTCGTAAGCTTCAGACACAGATACTCCGTAGTCATCATAGGTCGTTTCATACAGGTATCTGTTGCTTGCGTTTTCATAATGCTGAAACGGAAACACGCGCATCGAATAAGAAACTCCAACACCATTCTGCGCCCAAATGGAGTTTCCAAAAACGGAAAGTAAAAAGATAAGGCGGAGTTTGGTTTTCATTCGTGTGGAATTGCTGTATTGAAGATACAACAACCGTAATTTGGTTGTAAATCTATTTCAACTTTTCAAGAAGAACTTCCGCTAATTCGTTTGTAGGAATCTTATCAATAGGATGCTGCCATTCGTCCATTTCTCCGAAACTTGAATTGGGAAGTGCATTTACAGCCCACATGGTTTCTTCTGTATTTACCATTACGTCTTTACTGCCGCGCAGACACAAAACCGGAATAGAAACCTTAGATAAAACTTCTTCTGTTACCGACGGATGATTTCCCATTTCAATCATCATATCCGCAGTTTTAACCATCAATGCTTTCCATGTTGGTTCATTGTGAAGTGAAGCCAAGTACAAACCGAAAGCGGGGATTTTTTCCAGAATTTTTTCCGGATTCAACATCCTTGCTTCTTGAGCTGCCGATTCTGGTGTCCAGTTGAATTTTGTTCCAAGTGTAATAATCCGCTCAAATGTTCCGGGATGATCGGCTTCCAATTTCAAAGCAACATATCCTCCCATAGAGTAACCAAAAACCAATGGTTTCTCCCAACCAAGTGCTCTTAATGTTGCGTTGGTTTGACTAACAAAATGATTGATGGTAAATTCTCCTGAGTATTCGCTTAAGGTTCCGTGACCGTCAAATTCAAGGCAATGAACCTCAAATTGTGGTCTTAACAATAATGCTAATTCGGAAAATTGCTTCTTTGCGCCAAGTGCTCCGTGAAGGATCAGTAATTGTGGTTTCATGTTGCTGTTATTGTTCTTGTAAATGTGCAAGAATGCCTTCTAAATGATCAAGTGGAATGAAGAATCCTGAGGAACCTTCGTTAATGCGAATTCCAAAAACACCATTCTTCAAAAGCTGTTGAAACATCGGTATACATTCGTTCATAGGTAAATGCATAATGAAGGCAGATTCATTTTCCCATTGAAACCCTTTTGTGTTCATACAAAAATCAAAAGCAATGGCGATGTCTGTAAAAGCAAAAATGCAGGGTTGGTTTTTGATGTTTCCAATGAATGGTCCCGATTTATCCCAATCTTCTCGAGGTGGTGCAACGAAATATAAATTCTCTAAATTGAAAAATCGTCGAAACAATGCATTATAAGCTTCATCCGTTTGTTCCTCACTTGCTCTCGTAACCAGGTCTTTGAATGGATTAAGCGTTCGCGCACCCATTTTGCTTTTGTCGATAAGAATGTCTTTCAGTTCCACGTTATTGGTTTTGTGTTACGAATTTAAGAAATAAAAAACCCACTAAGGCATCTCGACTCCGCTCGATGACCTTAGTGGGTTTTTATAACCAATATGTGGGGTTAATGTTTCACCACTCTTCTTGTAGTAATTCCTAATTCGGTTTTCAGCGTGAAGAGATAAACTCCTGTTGCCAATGATTGAAGGTCGATAGATTCTCCACTCATTAACTCTTCGGTAAAAATCAGTTTTCCTTGTGCATCACGAACTTCACAAACTGCATTATCGCTGGTAAACTCTATTGTCACATTTCCTGAAGTTGGGTTCGGATACATTTTCACGAAATCAGCTGCTACTTCATCCAATCCAACTACTTCTAAGTAAACCGTATCTGAATTTGCATTACATCCGTTAGCATCTGTGATTTGCACATAGTACCAACCTGTTGCAAATACGGTGTAATTCTGATTTGTCGCAGATGGAATTAGCTGATTGTCTCTGAACCATTGGTAACCAACAGCAGTGTTGGATGATAGATCGAATCCGTTTTCTGTTAATGTTGGAGCAATTGGTGTATTCACAACAATGTCAACTGATGCGTTTGAACATGTAGTGGCACCTCCAAAAACAAAGTGACTTGTTCTTTTTCCTGATTCAATTACGCGAACTCCGTCAACATCTTCAATTTCTGTGAAATCCATAATGTTTCCTGTGTTTGCGAACAATTGTTCTTCGGCATTGTATCCTGTTCCAAGAACACGCGCATCGGCAAGTAAAAGCAGGGTGCTGTATTCTCCGGCGCTCACTTTCTCAACTCCGCCAATCGTCAATTTAATAGGGTAGACAGTTGATGTAACTGTTGATGTTCCCAATTGACCCATTGCATTATCTCCGGAAACATAGATCTCTTTCAATTCTGTTGTGAAAACGGAGTGTGTTGCACCTCCGGTTGCCGCCGAAATGTGTTTGATTGTACTCAATGTTGGAGTTAAACGGTTTAACTGATCTCCTAAACCTAATTGTCCATTGATATTTGCTCCCCAAACATATAAGTCACCATTGTTGTTGATCGCGAAAGAAGAGTTTTCTCCGGATCCAACATGTGCAATATTAGAAAGTGCTGCTACCTGAATAAATGTAGAAGCATTATTCAACGTTCCGTTTCCTAATTGTCCCTGACTGTTGTATCCAACTGTCCAAACAGTTCCGTCAGTTTTGCGAATCACAAAATGGTCTTTTCCACCTGCAATTTCACTTACGTTAGTCACTGTTGGAATCAGGAACGGGAAGTTTACAACTGAAGTAGAACCAATTCCTAATTGTCCGTGGTTGTTGTTACCCCAAACATATAATTGTCCGCCTGCTGTTAATGCTGCAGAACTTGAGCTTGTTGTTGCCACTTGGGTAATATTTGCCAAAGTTGGAACCTGAATAGGAGCATTGGTAGTTGTAAATGTTCCGTTACCCAATTGTCCTGATCCGTTTTCACCCCAGGCGTAAACTGTTCCAGCTTGAGTTAATGCGATAACGTAATCGTATCCGCTGCTCATTTGAGTAATGTCTGTCATTCCAAGAGCACTTTGAATAACTGAGCTGTCAATGTTTGCCCCGTTTCCAAAAGTTCCTGAACCATTATATCCTTTCGACCAAACCTGATTGTTTCCTCCTGCCGTATGCTCAAGCGAGTATAATCCGTCATTGAAAACAGTTAAGCTTACACCGTCTTCACCAATCATCGGATTTCCGTCCATTAACCATTGATTTCCGTATTCATGACTGCTTGTTAAAACAACTGAATCTCCAAAACAGAATGGAGTAGCTCCGTCAACAGTAATTACACTTGCGTCAATTACGTTAGGGAAATAAATGTATCCAAGATTTTGATCACATCCTGTGGTGATGTTGTGACCAATAAAGTAGATCGCGTCTCCGTCAACTAATGTTGTTGGACTGAATGTTGATGTTATTGAACTTGGTCCTTGAGACGCTCCGTTGTAGAAGAATTCGTATTGATCTGCACCCGAAGCGGTGAAAGTTAAGTTATCTCCAGTACACGCAATTTCGCTCGGATTTGCAGTTAATGTTAAGTCCATTGTGTTTACCACGAATGTCAACTGAGGGTTATTTGATGTACATTGGTTATTGCTTCCAATCAAACTTACAATTGATCCATCTTCCAATTCAGAAGTGATAAACGACCCCGATGCGCCGTTTTGCATTGGAATATTGTTTACACTGAATTCGTAATTCGAAGCGCCGGTTCCAGTGAATGTAATGCTTTGTCCATAACAAATGTTCAAATCAGCATCCGAAGAACTCAGGTTTACTGTTGGAGTTGGAGTAACAGTGAACGAAATGGTATTTGCACCATTCGATTGACAACCGCTCGTATAACCAATAACGCTTAGCACATCGTTGTTCGAGACAGGCAATGTAAAGATGTTGTTTGTAGAAGGCGCTCCCTGAGAAACACCATCAAGGAAGAACTCGTAAGTAGTTGCTCCGTTCGCAATAACGTTTGGAGAATCTGTACTACAAAGAGCTGTACTTCCATTCGATGTTAATGAAATGCTTGGGAAACCAATAACGGTTGTTGCAATTGAATTGGAGTTATCCTGACATCCGCTGGCGTACCCAACAACGTAAATGTTAGCGTTGTTTGTAAGCGTGCTTGATGTGTAAGTTGTTGTTGCAGAAGGCGCACCTTGCGAAACACCATCAAGGAAGAACTCGTAAGTTGAAGCTCCGGATCCTGTAAACGTAATAGATGTTCCTGAACAAATTGAGTTGTCGGCATCCGATGAACTAAGTGCTGCATTAGGAGTTGTGTTTACAATGGTTACAATTGAGCCACTAGTTGCTACACAACCTGCAGAATTGGTTACCACCACGTTTACACTTGCGCCACCTGGTAAGCTGGAAGTAGTGTAACTTGCAAGCGGCCCACTTCCCTGAGAAGCAGCATTTACAAAGAATTCATAAACTGATCCACCTGTTGCGTTGAATGTAATTAAATCACCTGAACAGATAACGTTATTTGCATCAGAGCTGGTCAAACCGGCAACAGGATTGGAATTGATTTGAATGTTTTGACTTGTTGAAGCTGAACAACCGAGAGACGTTCCCTGAACCAAAACCTGATGCGCTCCTGATGCTACAGCAGATGTGTTGAATGTATTTGTTGCTGAAGGTGCACCTTGCGAAACACCGTCAAGGAAGAATTCATAGTTGGTTGCACCAGCCGCAGTATATGTAACAGATGTTCCTTGACAATAAACGTTGTCTACATCCGAAGTTGACATTCCAACAACCGGAATAGGATTCACGGTCATGGTAATTGCAGAAGAAGGTGCTGTACAACCAAGTGTGCTTCCAACAACGTAAATGGTTTGTCCTGTTGTTAAGCTATTTGTTGAATACGTTGTAACCGGTGTAGATCCTGTTTGAGAAATACCATTTACAAAGAATTGGTAGTTTGCTGCTCCGGATGCAGTAAATGTTACTGGTGTCCCGGCACAAATGGTATTGTCAGCGTCATTTGAAGCTACGGAAGGTGATGGAATCGCATTCACGACCACATTTAGGATGTTGTTACTGATATTCGGACATCCGTTCAAACCAGTTCCCATAATTCCAACAGAATGTGAACCAACTCCTAAAGTGGACACAAATGTTGGTGAAGCCTGACTGGCACCTGGAGTTCCATCAACTACTAATTGGTAAGCATTTCCTCCAGTTCCTGTAAACGTAATGGCCGTTCCGTTACAAACGGTATTGTCAGCATCAGAAGAAAGAATGTTGATGTTAGGTAAACCTAAAACAGTGATTGTAATTTCGTCTGTAACTATACAGTTATTCGATTCTCCAACCAAAGTGATGACATCTCCCGAACTTAATGTGGCATTGTCGTAAGTGTTATCTGCCGATGCAGCTTGAACTGTTCCACTATTTAATAAGAAGGTATAATTTGTTGCGCCGCTTCCTGTAAATGTTACAAGTGCGGTTTGACAAATGGTATCGTTTGCATCAGAAGAGGCCAAAGCTGTTGTGGGATTCGTGCGAACATCCATTGTGATCGCAGTTCCAAACGCATTACATCCACTGAAAGAAGCTTCAACGTTGACAATATCGTTATCGGCTAAAGAAGTTGTATTGAAAAAGCTTGTTCCTGAAGGTGCGCCTTGCGAAACACCATTGATAAAGAATTCGTAAGTTGCTCCACCACCAGCGGTGAATGTTACGTTGTCTCCACCACAAACAGATAAGTCGGCATCGTCCGCAGCCAAAGTAGCTACAGGGAGTGGTATAACGTTATAACTAAAGGTTGTAGGCGCTTCTTTCGGACAACCCAAAGCGCTGTATCCAACGACCTTAACAACCTGACCAGATGTTAAACCTGAAGTGCTGAATGTTGTTGTTGCAGAAGGTGCTCCCTGACTCGTATTATTGATAAAGAACTCGTAAGTACTTGCGCCAGCTGCGGTAAATGTTACATTATCTCCGGCACAAATGGCACTTGCGGCTATACTCGAATTGAGTGTGGTGGCTGGGAGTGGCAGCACGCCAAATGTTCGTATTGCTGATGTATCTCTACATTGTGTTGCCGGAACAATTCCAACGGAATACACGGTATTTGTATTTGCTAAAGTCGCTGTGGTGTATGTTGTTGTAGAAGAACTTCCTGTAACCGAACCACCGTTAATGAAGTATTGATAATTCACGGCACCTGATGAGGTAAACGTAACGCTTGTTCCTGCACAAATAGAATCATTGGCATCTGAACTAGCCAATACAACAGTTGGCAAAGTATCTACCTGGAAGTTGTAGAATAAAGTATCTTCCGCATAACAACCAAATAAACTTGCTACAACAGCAACTGAATCTCCGTTGGCAAGGTTATTTACAATAATGGAATCTACAAGCGACATTGCGCCAAGAGAAATTCCGTTGTTGTAGAATTGGTATTGTGTCATTGAATCGTTTATCGCTGATGCAGAAAACTCAACTGGAGTTCCGGCACAAATGCGCTCATCAGGCTGATTCATATTGAAGAATACCGTTGGATTGTGAATCAGAATAGAATCAGTGTATACTTCTTTACAACCATTGGTATAATAACTGGTTAGCGTAACAATTGGTTGTCCGGAATTTTCGAAAACATATGCATTTGTATCACCAAGTGTGATGGACTCTGAATAATCCCAAACATAGATCAGGTCGTCTGTGTCACCAGAGTACGATGTTGTGTTGTTGGTAAAATGGGTTGTATCACCAAAACAGAAACTGGGACCAGCGGTAAATGATGGAACAGAGGTTGGAGAAGTATTGAATACCCAGCCGTTATTTCCTATTGAATCAATAGAGAAATAAGCTGTTAACGTTCCTCCTCCGCTAAAATTTCCATCCCTGACTTTTACACCATAGACTTCCTGGACTTTGGTGGAACTGAAATTAAAATCGTTCCCGCTGACCGAGGAGTGGAGATATACCTGCTGTCGGCCGGTGAGCGTATCACTGTCCTCGCCGTAAACATAACCGGGAGCCCAGCCTATCGTATCTATTTCAATAAAAGCATGTATGACATATTCGGTAAGCGAATCACTGTAAACATATTGATTTGGACTTCCGATGATTGTATCAATAATATGAGCTCTGCTGATCACCTTCATAGTGATAACCGTGTCAACTCCGGTTGAATCAGAAAGGTATTGATTGTATACAAATAGTGTATCGTAAACGGTATCTCTTGGAATTGGTGCGAAACCAAACACATTTGATAAAGTTGTATCGTTGTAAATGGTTGTGATTACCGAAATGGTATCAATGGAAATGGTATCAATATCCGTTAGCGGAAGTTGAATAGTGTCTACGACAAATCGGTTACATCCTCCATTGATATGAAGCGAATCAAATGTTGTCGTATTTCCGGAAGTGAATTCGATCCAGCTTCCCGGAGTAATTGTAAGTTCTGTTATTGTGTTTGTACCTCTTACAATTCCTTTTCGTTTCGGATTGAAATTAAACGTGACGTTGTTGTAAGACTGATTTCTTGAGATAAAAAAGTTGCTCTTTGTTGATCGTCCAATCTCTATATCAGATGTTCCTTTTACAACTGTTAGTTCAGGTGTCTGAAGTGTGTCTGAGTTCCAACCATCACGAAGATAGATATTGGAAGAACCCAGGTTCATCACTTTTGGAGTAGCAAGAATGGCAATGTACGTTTGTGCTTCAATGTTATGACTGTTTGCCATGAAACGTCCGGCAAGGTGATAGATGTTCGAAGAATCAGAAGCCAATAAATTTCCGTCCAAATGAAGTGTATCTGTTGCGGGAGTATTGATGGATAAATTACAATCGAATTCTGATCCTGCAGGATTGAAATGTGCCTTGGCGTTGAATTGTATTTTACGCGCAATAGTATCACGTGTTACCAGCATCATCGAATTCAACGTCACATTTCCAATAGCTTTCACATCCTTCTCAAGGAAGAAAGTGGCATTCTGATCAATGGTTGCCCAGGTCATTCCTTTCACAGTCATTGCCGTGTCAAAGTTCACCGTTTGATTTGGCAGTGAGAATGAGTTGGCATCAAAAACAAATACGGAGCTGTCTGCAGGGAAAGCACAAGATTGTGGTCCACCAGAAGATAAAGACCAATGTGCCGGATCCGACCAATCACCTGCATTACCGATCCAATAATAAGCAGCTGGTTTTCCTATGATCCAACCTTTAGCAGCTGTCTCAACTTCAATTGGAAGACCGTAGTACTTAATTGCAACACTATCTCTGGCCGAAACATCAACAAAATGTATGTTTCCAACGTACGAAGTGTCGTTTACACCAACGTAATGCATACTTGCAAAAGGTGCCGCAACCGAACGTACGATCATTGGATTCGGACAAGTTACAAACGAGTTGATGGTGTTGTAACGTAAAACAATACCGCTTTGAAGTTCAAGTGTGTCTGAAGCGATGTCGAGTAAATCCAATTGAAGCGTATCAATAATCACCAACTTTTGTCCATCTACTTCTACATCGTTGTAAACGGGTGTTGTTCCGGAAACATCTCTCAATGTAAATACACCGGCTGAATTACTGTGAACCGAATTTGGACGGTTTCCACCAAGAGAGTCTAAACGCCATAATGCACCAGTAATGACAAAGTTTGCATTATCGAAATCAAAGGCCCTAACGTCGGTTGTTGGCTTTATAGAAATTAAAGTTGAAGCTGTGTATGTGTGAGCATTGAAATTAAGAATACCATTCACTAAATCTACATCTTTCACATTCGTAAATCCGCCAGTGAAATTAACGCTGTTTGCACCGGTTTTATTAAAGAACATGTTTGCATTGAAAGTAGTTCCATTCGCATCGAAAGTAGCAACTCCCGTTCCAGCGTTCATAGTAAACGTGTGTGTTCCAGAACCTAAGACACTTGCCGCATTCGCGCCCAGGAAATTTCCTGTAATGGTTATTGATAAATTCCAGTTACAAGGGTCTGAGTTAGTCGCTGTAAAATCACTTACCGTAACTGGTACAGCAGAGGTTACAACGTAAGCCCCTGGAGCAGAAGCTGCATCAAAAACAACATCGTCTGTTGCTGCCGGAACTCCTGGTAAAAGCAGAATACCGGAAACTGTAGACCAGTGGTTGGCATCACTCCAATCACCTGAACCACCAACCCAATAGCGAGTTGCCGCATGACCAGTGTTGCTAATCATCAAACAAATGAACCCAGCAATAAGTGTTAACTGCTTAATTTTCAATGTTTTAATTCCTTGCATAATACAATTTCTTTTGTTCTTTCGGGACACTAGCACACACTAAGCCCAAGTTCACAAAATTATAATAGGGTATACCGAAAAAAAATGGTGGTAAACCGCTATTTTTTTATGGATTGGTTGGATATAACTTCGCTAATTGAAATACTCTGTATTATGCGAAATTGTATGCGAATGTTTTTGTTCTTCCTTCTGCTGGCGCTTCCAAAGCTTGGAAATGCTCAGGATGAGAAAGATTCAGCTCAATATGTTGTTCCTGCATCAACTGCTGCAGACCTGGCAATGATTGAAGCACCTGAAGGATTTATCAAGGCAAACCAATTCAATGGATATTACCATCCGCTAAGTCAGACTTCAATGGTTTTAACCATGGTAGAAGGAGCAACTTACGTGAATATTAAGCGCGGTTTGACACCAGAATATTATGCCAAACAACGTCTAACATTTGTTGGAGAAAAAGAGATTACAACTACTTCCGGTCTTAAAGGCGTGTTGATTACTTGTGAGTTCGATTTGGATGGTAAGCGCATGGTTAGAAACATGGTGTTTATTGGTGATTTGAAAAACACACTTTGGCTAAGCGTCACTTATCATAAAGACATGTCGGCTCTTCTGGAGCCAGAGTTGTTTAGAGCGTATCAAACAGTTCATTTCATTAAATAATAGGCAGATGAAAAAATTATTACTTCTTCTAACGCTTGTTGTTTCGAAAGGATTGTTCGCCCAACAAACCGTTAATCATCATTGTGATTTTGCCTCTGGAAACCAGAACATGTGGGGACCAAGTTTCAGCGCTTTCACCATGAATCAAACGATAGACATTTTCAGCTATCCATGGAACACTTCCGGTGGAACTGGAAATGGTGGAATTGTAACTATTCTCGGACAAAGCTTTGGAGCGGCAGCAAGTTTCGGTACTTCTGGTGTGATTGGGTCTGACTTTACTTTAGCTGGTTTTACAACCGGAGAAGTTGCAGTTGAATATCCTGTGGACATCGTTCTTGACATGCCAACTGATAATACTTATGATCAGGGCGATCAGGTTTCTATAAACTCTTCATACACTGTTGCATCTGATTATGCTTTGGATACCTATTATCCAAATGCAGGTTCAGCCTCGCTTGACATGTATTTCCAGTTCGCTGCAAATGCGAATCTTACGATTTGTGCTTTCGGTTGTGTTACCATTCCAATCATTCCTTCTTTCTCTACTCCGATGATGCGCTTGAATATTTTCCGCGTAGAGCAGGATGAGATTTGGTATTTAGGACCAGCTTGTGCGGAAGCGATTCCGGCATATTCTGCAGATAGCGGACCAGGTGGTATTGGCGAGCCTTCTCCCGGACAGAACATTTTCCCTTTTGCATTACCTCCTTATGAAGACGGTTGTACTTCCATTCCATGGCAAGTGCACCAGGATATTATGCCTCTTGAAATTCCGGACAACGATTACGGTATTTCCGGAGAATTGGCTATTCCATACGTAGAAACTACAGATGGAATTAGCGGGAATGACCTTTATGCAACGGGTGACTCAACTTATGCTCACCTTTCAATAGAAGTATTCAAGTTAATTGGTGGAATTTTAGCTCAAACAACTGGACCGCCAAAAGTGGTTGGAGAAATACTTTCCAATTTAAGTGGTGAGTTTGAACTTCCGGCTCCTTTTGGAACAATCTACGGAGCTTCTATGTCTTACAATATCATGAGCGCTTCTTTCAACGTTTACGTTACCAACGTGCAGCGTTTCGACTTTAAACCTAAGATCTACGGGAAATACGAGTTCCCCGTCCCGGTCAATTATGCCGTATTTAATGGCGCAACACAAACTTCTAGCGGAACAGCGGCCATTGTCAATTTCGAAGTTGGAAATACGGTAAGGTATTATTACCCATGTTATTTCGCCGACGTAGAAATTAAACCTACTTACAACATTATTGGTCAGTTCACCAATCATACGTATGATTCGATCAGCTTTACGTTCGAATTTTCTGCTTTGAGTTTCGGATTCGAATTGCCACCAATCCAAATCACACCTGAAATTCATGTTCCTGAGATTTGTATTCCGATTCCGTATCCTTGTCCTTCATGGTCGGATCCGTTTGATTGGTGTACAGAATGGGTTTGTACTCCGGAATTCACTATTCCGGCTGTTGGATTTGATGGATTCTCATTTAACGTTGGACCTTTGATTGATGAAACATTGCCTATTGGGGATGTTTCTTATGACTGGTTTAATCAAACCTGGCAGTTAGGAGGATTCTCTGATACAACGTTTGTTGGTTTCCATATGATTGCTCGACAATTCTCAGCAACTCAAACACATACAAATGTATTGTGTTATGGAGGAAACAATGGTGCTGTAGATGTGTCCACTGTAAATGGATCAGCTCCGTTTACTTATGCATGGTCGAATGGTCCGGTAACCCAAGACATTAATACACTTCCAGCGAATAATTATCAGGTAATTATTACAGATGCGAATGGTTGTAAGACTTCAACTGGAGCAACCATTACCCAACCTTCACAACCATTGCAGTTGTCAGCTTTATTAACCGATAAACTATGTAATGGTGGTCCAAATACAGGAACGATTGACATCTTGACTCAAGGTGGAACGGCTCCATATGGATTCTCCTGGACGAATGGTGCAACTACCGAAGATCTTACAGGATTGAATGTTGGATCTTATACGTTGACCGTTACGGATGCCAACGGTTGTACTGCAAACATCACAAGAACGATTTCCCAACCTTCAGTTGTTGGTCAGGCCGGAATAATTGATGATGTAAACTGTAGATTTGGTACTGATGGTAAGATCAATGTTACACCGTTTGGTGGACTTCCACCATACAGTTATTCATGGTCTAGCGGTCAAACTACTGAAGATTTGAATAATGTAGTTTCAGGACCATATAATTTAACAATCACAGATAACAACGGTTGTGTAAGTTTCGCACCATACTTTATTCCTCAACCAGCAAGCTTACCTTCGGTTAACTTGACACAGAGCTCAGTTTCTTGTTATGGTGGATCGAACGGTTTCATCAACAATGTAGTTGCTGGTGGAACACCTGGATATTCTTTTGTTTGGTCGGATGGAACTAACACCATTTTACCAAATGGAGGTCAGAATTTGACGAACGTTTCTGCCGGTACTTATGGTGTTACCATGACAGATTCAAAAGGATGTGAGGTTTCTTCAACGATTACGGTTACTCAACCAAGTGCACCGATTGATGATAACCCTGTTCTTACTCACATAAATTGTTTTGGTAATACAACTGGTGCAATTACTACAGGAATTACAGGTGGAACAGCACCGTATACTTATTCATGGTCGAATGCGGCAACTTCACCGAATTTGACGAATGTTGCGGCTGGAACGTATACCGTTCTTGTAACTGACTTCCGTGGATGTACAGCGAATTACTCGTATACATTAACGCAACCGAATGCTGCACTTGCAATAGCTCTTACTCCAAATACAGTTGGATGTTTTGGTGAAAGTACCGGACAAGTGATTTCAACAGTTACTGGCGGAACAACTCCTTATACTTACGCCTGGTCGAATTCGGCTGTTACTCCTTCAATTACCGGAGTTGTAGCCGGAACTTATAATCTCACGGTTACAGACGGAAAGGGCTGTACCGCAATGAACTCAGCAATTATTACACAACCAGCTGCTCCATTGAGTATTGGTAACACAACTGTTGCTGTAAGTTGTCATGACGGTTCAAACGGATCAATCGACTTAACTGTAAATGGTGGAACAACTCCTTACACTTATGAGTGGTGGGATGGAACAAACCAGATCTTAACAACAACAACACAGGATTTAAGTGGTCTTTCTTCAAGTACGTATGTTGTTCAGGTTCACGATAACCGTGGATGTGTAATTATGGATACAGCGATCATTACTCAGCCAGCTGCAGCAATTGCAATAACTGGAGTTATGAATGATGTAAACTGTTACGCCGGAACTGATGGTGGTTTGGATGCCACAATCACGGGAGGAACAATTCCATATACATTCAGCTGGTCGAATACTGCGGTGACAGAAGATTTGACAAACGTAGTTGCAGGCAATTATGTGTTGACAGTTACAGATAATCTTGGATGTACTGAAGATGCAAGTTTCGAGATTACAGAACCAATCTCAGCATTGTCTTCTAGTTTAACTCCAACTGCAGTTATCTGTTTCGGAGGAACAACAGGAGCGGTAGAATCATTTGTAAATGGCGGAACAGCTCCGTACACGTATTCATGGTCGAATGGCGCTATTACAAGTTCGTTAGATCAGATTGTGGCTGGACCATATTCATTAACGGTAACGGATTCGAAAGGATGTTTTGCATTCACTGGAACAATGGTGAATCAACCAGCTGCTGCGCTTAATGCAATTCCTACAATTACAGACGCTAGTTGTTACAACTATTCAGACGGTGAGGTGAATTTGGCTATTTCTGGTGGAACAGCTCCATATTCATTCAGTTGGGCAAATAACAATCAGATTATTTTGAATAATCCTTCTGAAACGATCACCGGTTTATCGGCTAACGACTATTTGGTTCGAATTTACGATAAGAACAATTGTCTATGGCAGCAAATCATTACTGTTGGTCAGCCGGCACCGTTCCTAACAACTCTTCAACCCGCTAATGCTTTATGTAACGGCTCAAGTGATGGAAGTATTTCTATGTCGGTTGTTGGTGGAACTTTACCTTACAGTGTATTGTGGTCTGATGGTCAAACAACAACCAATGCAACTGGTTTAGTACAGGGTAATTATTACGTTTCGGTTACAGATGCTCAAGGATGTATCGTAAGAGATACGGCTACAGTTGGTGAGCCATTACCAATTTACCTGGTGATCAATGCCGAACAATTGTCATGTGTGGATCAGGAAGATGCTTCGATTGCTGTAATTGCAGCGGGTGGAACTCAACCTTATTCTTACGTATGGTCGAACGGAAGTGTGACAAGTAACATTAATAACTTACTTGCCGGAACTTATGTTCTGACAATTACGGATGATCACGGCTGTATCAAGGTGGAGACAATTACAATTGATCCGGTTGACAATGGTTGTATTAATCCTGTGAACACGTTCACTCCGAATGGTGACAACTACAACGACACCTGGGTAATTGAAAACCTTGATTTGTATCCGAATGCTAAAGTGATGGTGTTCAACAAATGGGGTAATCTGGTGCACAGTCAACAAGGAGTTTATGTGCCTTGGGACGGAACATATGGTAATAAATTATTGCCTTCAGAGGTGTATTACTACATCATTGATCTATACAATAACGAAGCAAATAAATACACAGGTTCTATCACTATTATTCGATAGGTAAACTCAATAATGACAAAAATGAAAAGATTAACTCTGATATTGTTTGGGTTCTTGAACGTTCTCCTGGTAAGAGCCGAAGAAACGCCACCGCCAGTTGGTTGTCCAACTATCTCGGTGACGGGTCAGGCGGTTTCTTGTTACGCCGGATCAAATGGGGCAGCAACGGTAAGCGTTGTTGCAGGAAGTGGTAGTGGAAACTACACGTACACTTGGTCAACAGGTGCGTCTTCTACATCGATTTCGGGATTGACAGCGGGAACTTATACCGTGAACGTTAAGGACAATGTTAGCGGGTGTACTGCTTTCGGAGCTTACGTGGTAAATCAACCAAGCCCTATTGTAACATCAGAAACGCATGTTGATGTGAACTGTAGAAACATGAATACAGGCTCTATCGATTTAACGGTTAGCGGTGGTGTTGCACCTTATGCGTATGATTGGAATTACAATGGTCCTGGATACGGTGATCCGCAAGATTTGGTTGGAAGACCTGCTGGAACTTACACTGTGACTGTTCGTGACGCTAACATGTGTACTTCGCCAAGAACGGTTATCATTACTCAACCAGCTGAGGTTTTGAGCAGATCTGCTACTTCAATTCCGGTGCAATGTAATGGTGGAAACACGGGCTCTATTGATCTAACGGTTTGGGGAGGAACGTTCCCTTATTCTTACAGCTGGTCGAATGGTGCAAGTTCACAAGACATCAGCAATCTGAATTCAGGAAATTACAACTGTAACATTACAGACTTTAAAGGGTGTTTGACGAATATTTCTGTATTTATCTCTCAACCAAGTCCGGTAACAGGAACCTTGACTCCAACAAACGTACTTTGTAATGGCGGGAACACAGGATCTGTCTTGGCAAATATCAGTGGTGGAGTTGCACCTTACGATTATTCGTGGGAAAATGCTACTACTTTGTACAGCACAAACACATTCAATTTGACTGGAATTCCAGCAGGCAATTACCAATTGACAGTTACAGATAACAGAGGATGTATTTCTAATTACGCAACTGTAGTTACTCAACCTTCGAAGTTAATGTTGAGCTCAACGAAAGTGAATGTTACCTGTAATGGCTATTCAAACGGTTCAATCAATCTTACCCCTTCAGGCGGAACATCTCCTTATTCCTACGCATGGGTTAATCAAAACAATACTTCATTCGGAACAGCGCAAGATTTGAATTTGATCCCGGCAGGAACCTATACTGTTGTGGTTACAGATGCGAATAACTGTACGGAAACAACTACTGTAACCATTACAGAGCCGTTGTTGCCGTTAACAGCAACACACACTTCGGTGAATGTGAATTGTTTTGGAAATATGACTGGTTCTATTGATGTTACACCAACTGGTGGAACGAATCCGTTAAGCTATTCCTGGACAAACAGTGCTTCAACACAAGATGTAGTAAGTCTTGGTGCAGGAACTTACGGTTATACAATTACCGATGCAAATGCTTGTGTTTTCTCGAGCAGCGTCATTATTACACAGCCGGCGGCACCATTGTCAACAACATTTACAACAGTAGATGTTAACTGTTATGGTGAATCTAACGGTTCAATTGACTTGTCACCAGCAGGCGGAACTTCTCCTTACGCTTATTCATGGGTAAACAGTACATACCAAATGAGTTTGGTTACTCAGGATATCGTCAACTTACCAGCTGATACATACAGTTATGTGATTACGGATAACAAAGGATGTACAATTGCAGGAAACGTTACAATTACACAACCAACACTTCTTACTTCAACAATTTCAGGAGTGAATATTCTTTGTAAAGGTGGAAATAACGGAAGCGTTGATTTAACGGTTTCTGGCGGAGTAGTTCCTTATACTTACTCGTGGAATACAGCTGCTGGTACAGAGGATTTGGCAAATTTGGTTGCAGGACCTTACTCGGTTCTTGTGACAGATGATCACGGTTGTACAATTACAAACCAGATTACACTTACTGAACCAAATTACGCGTTGAGCTATGATTCAATCATTAAGCATGTGAAGTGTAACAATGGTGATGATGGAATGATTTCAATTACTGTAGCTGGAGGAACTTCTCCTTACTTCTATGATTGGTCGAATGGTGGAACTTTCCCAACAGCCTCTGACCTAACAGCCGGAACATATTCTTTCATTGTAACCGATAATAATGGTTGTGAATTGTTAGACACTCTGGTGGTTAACGAACCAGCTCCATTGGCAATGAACGAAGTAATTACTCCTGTTACTTGTTACGGTGGTAAAGACGGAATTATTGATGTGAACCCAACCGGAGGAACACAACCTTACAACTATACTTGGTACAACTCAATGTACAGTTTATCGGCTCAAACACAAGATTTGAACGGATATGAAAGTGATACTTTCCAATTGGAATTGATCGATTCTAACAACTGTTTCTACGAAATGTTCTGGTTTATTCCACAGCCTTCAGAATTGGCGGCAACGTTCTCAAGCGACAACGTAAATTGTGCAGGTGGAACGGATGGATCTATTTTGGTAGATGTTACTGGTGGAAATGGTGGTTATACTTACAACTGGTCAAGCGGACAAACATCCGAAGACATTATCAATGTTCCAATTGGTGTATATGATTTCATGGTAACCGATTCGAAAGGTTGTCAGGATTCACTTTCTGTAGAAATTTTCGAACCGCTTCCTGTAAGTGCATGGTTCGAGATTACTCCTGTTTTATGTAAAGATCAGTACGATGGTGTGATTATTACTCACGCTGGTGGTGGAACAGGAAATTACACTTACTCTTGGTCGAACGGGGCAACAGTTAGTAACATCGATGGTTTACCAACTGATTTCTATACAATCAATATCGAAGACGTTATCGGATGTACATTTGACACAACCGTTTTCGTTTCTAAAATCAACGAATTCTGTCTTTTCCCAGTAAATACAATTTCACCAAATGGTGACAACTACAACGATACATGGATTATCGACAACATGGAGGTTTATCCTGATGCTGAAGTTCAGATGTATAACAAATGGGGTAACATGGTTTGGAATCACAAAGGTGTTTATGAGCCTTGGGATGGGAGAATCGGTGGACAAATCGCTCCAACAGAAGTTTACTACTATATCATTTATTTAAATAATGCAGACGGTGACAAGATCAACGGCTCGCTAACAATCATTAAGTAATTAAAGTCATGAAAAAGATAGTTTTAATCGCAACATTTGCAGTATCGGGAATCGTAACCTGGTCGCAGCAAATCGGACTTAATTCTCAGTATCTCTTTAATGAAACTGTAATTAACCCAGGTGCAACAGGTGCAAAATCTTATGTGCCGGTGCAGTTGAATTTCAGAAAACAATGGGTACAGTTTCCGGATTCTCCAACAAGCCAATATTTATCAGCGCATGGATATGTGGGTAAAAACTTTGGTATTGGTGGAATTTTGTCGAATGAAGTTGCTGGACCTTCTCGTCACACAGGTTTGACATTGAACATGGCGTACCAATTGCGTTTGAGTGCAGACCAAAATCATAAATTAGGTCTTGGTTTAGGGTTGAGCATGTCGCAACACATCATTGATCCAACGCGTTTAACAACGTACTTGCCAGATGATCCAGCTGTAATTCGTGGGTTCAACAATACATTTGTTCCGGATGCAAACTTTGGTGCTTTCTACTTCTACAAAGACAAAGCTTTTGCCGGAGTAAGTGCGCGTAACCTGGTTCAAATGGATAGAGATCTTTACAATTTCGAAAATCCGTTGATCAACCTGAACGTAAGAAATTACTACTTCATCGGTGGATACAAGTTTAAATTGTCTCCGAAATTCGATTTGAAAGCGACAACTCAATTGCAAGTTATTGAAGCTGGAACTTGGTCGAATGACGTAACACTTTTAGGAATTTACAACAACAAAATCTGGTTGGGTGGTTCCTACCGTCATAACGATGCAGTAGTGTTTATGGGTGGTGTTCAATTCGGACCTTTCCGCGTAGGATATGCTTATGACTACACATTAACAGATATTGCGGATTATTCTACAGGTTCTCACGAGATTTTCCTTGAATTGCAATTGTTCCCTAACAAACGCACTTCAGGTGGAGGAAATGGAGGAAACGAGCCTTGGATCAAGAGAAATAGAATTTACGCTCCAGGAATCTAATCATGAAGAAGTTTTTCTTTATATCCTTCCTATTCGTAAATGTGAGCGCGGTTGCACAGTCGCTTGATGTGGCGCGTGCCGAATTCAACAGATACGAGTATGAACGCAGTGCCAATATCTATTCGAAGATCAATGAATCCAAAAAATTGGAAGTTGATGATTTGAAGAAGTTGGCGTATGCGCAATATGTAAATGGTGATTTCGCGAATTGTTTGAATTCAGTTAATGAGTTGATCAAATCGAATACTGCTGAAAGCATGCATTATTTGATGCGTGCAGATGCATTGAAAGCAACCGGAAATTATGCTGATGCTAAAACTGCATACGCACTTTATTTGACCAAAGACCCTTCTGATAATGTTCAGGTAGATATGGCTTCATGCGATTATCTGACAGATGCACGTATCATGCAGGGAGCATCTCAATACTCGCTGATGTATAACACCAGAAAGGCAGATAGTCGTTACAACGACAGTGCGCTTGGTGAGATCGTGTTTCATGAAATTGGAATGGATTCGGCAAAAGTGAGAATGGATATTATTCCTTCTGATGATGCTGAATTGATGCTAATGCGACCTTTTTTGTGGCGAGATAAGATTGAAAAACAAATCTTTTTCCCAAACAAATTTGATCAGTGTGCCATTACCTCTTTAAGTAAGGATCCGAATTCAAACCTGGTAGTTTTTACTGCAGTTGATATGTTGAGCACACGAGATATGGACAGAGCTCCACACCTGTATGTTGGTACGTGGGTGGAAGAACGTCTGGAAATTGAAGATGTAAAAGCCTGGAAATTTAGTGAATTTGATGATAAAGGTTCTACAGCCTTTGGAGCATTTACTCCCGATGGAAGCGGCTTGATCTTCTCTTGCGTGAAAGCAGGAACATCTACTTTCTCTGATTTCTATTTCAGTCAGTTGGTGGAAGGACAATGGCAAAATCCAGTAATGCTAAATGGAGTGAACACGGACGGATTTGAAGTTTATCCAATGTTTAAAAACTATGAGTTTTACTTTTCATCAACCGGACGAGTTGGTTGTGGAGCAATGGATGTTTACGCTGGAAAATTTGATCGTTTTGCAAACGCTATTACGGAAATCAAACATTTGGATCAACCGATCAATTCGTTTTCAGACGATTATTGGCCAATCATGGAAAACGATACGGTTTACGTAAGTTCGAACCGCTTTGGTTCTAAAGCCGAAGATGATGTTTGGATGGTTATCGATAACGAACACATTGCCGAGTTGATTCGTAGAAAAGCATATTTGGATTCATTGCAGAAAGACGATGCGGTTCAAATTATCAAGAAATGGAGTCCGAAGGAGATCTACTTTAACTTCGAAACGAACGAGCCGAATACCGACTATAAATTCCTGGATACGCTTACGCGTCTGTTAAAGAAAAATCCATTAATCGATATTGAGGTGGATGGTTATACGGATATTCGTGGTGAAGAAATGGTGAACATGAAACTTTCTGAAGCCAGAGCAAATTTCGTAGTGGCAGAAATGGCGAAACGTGGACTTCCAACAAGCAGAATGAAAGCTGTTGGTAAAGGTGAAGAACGGGCTAAGATCAATAGTACGGAGGAGTCTTCAGAAGAAGTACATCAATCCAATCGATTGATTATTATCAGGCTAATCCGAAAAGATTTGATGACGCCTCAAGAGGTGAAGACATTGAATGAATAGGAAAGTATTTAAATAGAATATTGTGGTAGAGACGCGATGCATCGCGTCTCTACTTTTTTATACTCTTTGGATTTTCACTTAGGTGCTTGCTGTTCCAAAACCATTGCCTGATACGTTTTGAAATCTACGAGCTTAAAATCCCGTTCAACCGCAGGGTGGAAATACTGTGTGATGTTTGGTATTGAAGTGGCATAGTTGATGCATTTAAAACGCATAAAATAACCGTTTGCCGTTGTAGAGAACTCCAATGGAACTCCAGGAATTAGTGCATTGAAAAAATTACCACTTGGAAATTGAACAGGAAGTTCATTGGTGTACCAGTATTCCGCTATTTCCCCTGAAGAAAAGGTATACTTGGCTTTTTTGCATTTGTACCCAAGAATAAGTTTTTCTTCATCAATCAACTCCACCTTTGCAGTAGTATCAATGAAAGCTATACTCGAAATTTCTTTCGGTGTTCCAAAAATTCCAACTTTCCCATTCATACTGTTTTCGTAGTAAATGGCCCTGTTCAAGGTTTTATTAATAATGGTGGTTTTGGTTTCCATTTCTCCCATTTTATAATCCTGGCGAACATTTGAATCTGCAAAGGCAATGGTCATTTTACTATTGAAGAGCATGGCAGCACCTTTTTCCATTTCTGGTGTGATTCCTCTGATCTCGATGTCGTATTCAATCTTTCCACTGTTTTGTCCGTAAACCACATTTGAAGAAAATGCAAGCGTCAAACCCGTATAAAGGAGTGCCTTTTTAAGATTGAATTTGCGAGTTGCGATCTTCATTTTGAGTGTTTTACGGAGCCAAAATAACCAAATCCCCAATTCAGGGAGAAATGCTAACACAAATTTCACAAATTCGTTGCTACTTTCCGTAGTGGTTTACCCCTGTAATACTATTTAACTGAAACTGGAATGCCAATTTCCTGATTATTTATTTCTGCAATGATGACAAATGAACCACTTGCTTGGTTTATGTGAATGGCTCCAAAGGAATCGTCATTCTGAAAGCTAAAAGGGATGGATCTTCCGCTGTCGTCCACAACTTTCACCACACGATCAATTTTCGCCGTGAAATGAATTATTCCTGAAGATGGATTCGGGTAAGTGGAGATAGAAATCAGTTCATTTTCATTTACGCCAACGGTTCCTATTGTTCCGGTTTTATAAATAACCGAGGCCGTTGGTGAATCCTGAAACACGTAATGCACTTTTCCGTTTTTGTAAACCACATCCGGGTTGGTTTGAGCTCCGGTTGTAATTGTATTCGCCTGAGCTTTTGAAGTTTGAAAATCGTTTACCGTTCCGGTTGTTGTAAGTGCATAATATACTTCGTAATTGGATGGATTATTTTCCTGCCACGCCAAAACAATGGTGTCCTGATTTCCCGAAATACGAGGATAATTTTGATTCCCATTGGAATTTGACGGTGGCGTAAGCATAAATTCTGTTGAACTTCCAAGTGCTGTTGTAGCCGAGTTTGAAGTTACATAAACCCGGTTTTTACCTGTAACCTGACTTGTAGAAACTGTAATGAGATCAGCGCTTCGTAACAAACCGTGCGGCCCAGTTGAAGGACAAGAATTTACTACCCAATTCAACTGATTGATTTGTTGTGTTGAGGTGTAACTAGCTCCACCGTCAGTCGAATAAACACCAAAGATGTCACGAACATTATTATCGTTATTACGGAAAAGCATTACTTCGCGGTTTCCGTTTATGATGTATTCTGCAGGACAACAATCGCAGGCTTCGTCTGGAATTGAAAGTGCAATATCCATGGATGGATTGTAGCTCAAACCACCGTCTGTAGAATGAGTAACCACATATCTTGGATGAATCCAAAGCGAATCATGGGCCATGTAAACTACGCTTGGATTTCCATTTTCGTCGATATCCAATGAAGGCATCCAGGCCACCCCAGCATCGTGATCATCTACTCGAATGGTGTCGGAAAAAGTGACTCCGCCATCTGTCGAACGAACAGAATACACATTTCCGTTGTCCATGGGTTCTGCTTTGAAAACCACAATCACAGTATCGCCTTTTGCGGCAACATCCGGGCCAGTCCACGACAAAACGTATGCTTCCATATTTGCTGGTAGTAAAGCTTCCGGGGTTGAAAATCCTGTTCCGTTCCAACGAGAGGCATAGAGCTGTTTAGTCCCACCATTTCCATAAACAATGAGTGGAATATCGTTTGCGGTTAACACAATTCTAGGCCGTGTATTTCCGTAAGTTGCTCCATCCGAAACTTCAATTTCAGCATTCCATTCAATGATATTTTGAGCTGTTGCGATTCCGCAGAAAGCAACGAATAGTGAAGCGAGTAGATTTTTCATCCCTAATAAAAATACGATTAGTAGACTAAAGGTATGAAAAGCAGGGCAATGAAGTTATGGACTCTTGAAAAGTGCAATGATGTTCTTCTAAAAAAAGAACTAGACACAAAAATCCGCTGCGGTCATCGAGCGTAGTCGAGATGCAGCGGACTTCTGTTAAACAACGTATTTGAGTTACAGCTGTTATCTTATAGATTGTAATTGGGTGGGTATTTCTATTTCACCTGAATTTGAACAATTTTGTCACCTTCCCAAGTCACAGCAATTGTTTCGAAGATTCCAGTTTCTACATCACAGATATAGGTATTTCCTTCAACGATATTTCTGATGGTAACTCCTTGAGTAACTGGGTCACCGAACATTGGCTCTCCATTTTCAGTAGCAATATCCATCGGGTTTATACCATCTTTCACGTATTTCTTAGCAGCTTCTAAAACACGTCCAGTGCTTTCGATGTCTTTCAAGAACGCCTTCATGTTGTCAATTACTTTCACCGTTGCTTCGTCTTTCAAAGCGCCAACTTTAATGCTTACTGAAGCATCGCCGAAGCTCTTGATGGACACGGTGTAATTTGCATTCTTAGCATCCACTAAGAACAACATGCTTTTGTCTGGAGTTGTAGCAAGATCTAAATCTCTAACAAATGGACCAGCAATTAAGAAATCTACTTCTTCCAATTCTGTTTCACCATCTTTTAGTGAAGCAAAGTATGAGCTGTTTTGTCCTTTTACATCAACAATTAGGTAAATTTTACCTTCTGGAGCAACCAATGTTGTCTCCTCTTTTTCATTTACTAGTACAGTGCTTGCTTTAACTTCAACCGTCATTTTCTGCTCATCGAACGTGAATTCTTTACCCAAATCTGCTGTTGCGGATTCTGAAGAAGAAGATGAACAAGATCCAAGGAAAAGCCCGATAAAGGCTAATGATAACAATGATAATTTCATAATATAAATTGTGTTTTGAAGCGAAAATACAGCTTCAAAAGCAATCAAAACCTGGATTTTGGTGAACGAGAGGGTGCGATTGGTAAGCGTGGTGATTTTTCAAATAAGCGCAAACCTCGATACAATCTTGACCGAAACGCAGAGGAGAGTCAAGATCACTCGGTTTGACGCTTGTTCTAGTTTCAAATGATTTTATAAATTAATTACCCACGTCAGGCTGAGTATCACGGCTGAAAGTCGGGATGTATCGAAGCCAAGTGGGGATAATTAATCAAAAAGTGTTTTGTATGGAACAGAGAAATAAACACTGGTCCCTTCTGACGGTTTTGAAGAAATTCGGAAGGAGAAAGCCCCTTTTCTGCGTTTATTTAATAGTAGAATTCGCTTTTCCGTGATTTGCACAGCTGCTGATTCATGGTCTTTTGTAAGCTGTTGATCGTTG
This sequence comes from uncultured Fluviicola sp., assembly GCA_965650275.1. Lineage (GTDB taxonomy): Bacteria > Bacteroidota > Bacteroidia > Flavobacteriales_D > Crocinitomicaceae > Fluviicola. Next base: position 50,909 of record CBFGNV010000003.1, read on the forward strand.
CTGGAAAAGCCCTTTCCATTGTCTGTTATACGGATTTCAACTTCGGTTCCTGTTTTTTTGTAGCTGATACTCAGCTCTCCTCTTCGATCTAATCCCGAAAAACCATGTTCAATTGCATTTTCAATGAACGGTTGAATCAACATTGGTGGTAACAGTAGGTTTTCAGGTGAAATGGATTCATCTATCTCTATAGTGAAATCGAAAGAATCAGTGAAACGAAGTTGCTGCAATCGAATGTAGTCTTTTAGCCAGTTTAGTTCTTCAGTGAGCGGAATATTATCAGTTGAAGAGTGCTGTAAAATTGACCGTACTAAACGAGCAAACGAGGTAAGTAATTTTCCAGATTCATCTGTGTCTTTACGCAGCATATAGGTATGAATAGCGTGAAGCACGTTAAAGATGAAATGTGGATTCATTTGGGTTTGTAGCAAGCGTTGTTCCATTTCAACTGCTATTTTTTCGTTCTTTAGACGATTGTATCGAATGGTTGTAAAAGCAATTATTCCCATTAAAAGCAGTAGAAGGATAGAACCAAAGACAAAATAGTTGCGTTGATTAATTTGCAGATCTTTCAACTCATTATCTTTTCGGAGTTGTTCGTTTTCTTGTTGCTTTTTATCTGTTTCGTAAAGTTCTTTTGCCCGAGAGACACCGTGCTGAATACGAATGTTATGGCTTTGATCCTCAAGTGATTTCGCTTCTTCCAGATATTCCAATGCAATGTCAGTTTTCCCCATTGCTTTGTAAATTTTGTAATATTTCCAGAGAAAATCGGCTTCCAATTCTTGATAAGGCTTTTTATTTTTTATCAAATGATACTTGACATCTAAAGCGTGAATGGCCTTCTTGTATTGTTTTAGTTTGGTATAAGCCACTGACAGATACATTGCAACTTTAACCAAATTGGCAGTGTCTTGGTATTTACCAAAGGCAATCTCACATTCCTTTGCCAGTTCAATGGCTTTTTTTGAACGACCGGTTTCAGCGTAAATGCATACCAAATTGGCGTTACAAATGGGAATATTGGATTCATCATCAATGAATTTTTGAAGCCTGATTGATTCTAGTACGTAGGGTTCAGCACGTCTAAATTGATCGCGTTCGGTTAGCATTGCCCCGTAATTGAGTAGAGCTTTTGATTCACCGTAATAGTCCTTTAGTTCCTTACGCAACGCAATCGACTTTTTGTAATAAGGCTCAGCTTCTTTATACCTTTCTAACTGACTCAATAAAAGCGCAATTGCGCCAAGCATTTTTGCTTCCGAGACTTTGGGTCCGTTTCGCTCGTAGTACTTGAGTAAGGTCAAATCGTTTTGCAGTGCTTTATTGTATTCTCCAACATATTTGTAGTAAAGAGAATACAATTCTTTGTTGCTCATTATGTTGGTGATCTTCCCCAGTTTTTCGTAAACGCTATCCGATTTTTGGAGATAGAACTTTACCCTTTCCCAATTGTTTTCGTAGGAATAGTAATAACTATACGCGGCGTACGAAAGCCCTATTCCATTGCTGTATTTCAGTTTTTTTGAAAGACGAAACATGCTATCGGTGTAAACCTTAAACATGGATCGGTCGCGACTAAAATAGCTTTTGGCGATGTCATAGTACAGTTTTGCCTTGACAGTATCTTCTTTTTGATAGGTGATTTTTTGAAGTAAGCTATCAAGAGGTACTTGTGCGTAGTATTTCTGAGAAAAGGACAGAAGCAGAAGAAACAGCAACCATTTCTTGATTTCGATTTGTTTCAGAAGGAACATCAAATGTTTTTGAAATAGGTGAGAATTTCTTCTTTTTTTCTACTTGAAACAGGGACTTCGATGCTATCTGGCAACAACAAAAATCCACCATTTCTTTTGTCGAATTGAGAGACTTGACGCATATTCACCAAATAACTTTGATGTGTTCGAATGAAATAATCACTTCCAATAATACTTTCGAAATGGGCTAATGTTTTTGAAACCAAAATGGGTTTACGGTTGGTAAAATGAAAATGGGTGTATGCACCATCTGCTAAGCAGTATGTAATTTCTTCAATGTCCACAATATGCAATGCATCTGCGGTGTTCAGAACAATTTTCTTGGGTTCAGGACTTTTCATTTGTTGACGAAAGATCTCCAATTGTTCAAAAACACGATCATTTTGGATACGGCTATGTGCTTTTAAAACGGAAACTTGTAAATCGGACGGATCAAATGGCTTCAGTAAATAATCTAAAGCTGATACTTGAAAAGCTCTGAGTGCAAAATCATTGTATGCTGTAATGAAAATGGTTGGAATGTAGCGTGGAGAGATGGCATGAAGAATATCGAACCCGCTTTTGTCATGCAGCTGAATATCCAGAAGCAATAGATCGGGGTTAAAATCCGAAATTTCCTGTAAAGCACTAGCAACACTATCCGCTTCCCGAATCATCAGCCCATTAATTCCAACTTGTGACAAAACTATTTGGCAGTTTTCTCTAGCAATTTTTTCGTCGTCTATAATCAGGATTTTCATCAAAGGGTTCAATTGGGCTGATAAAGGTACGAAAACCCGCCCTGAAAGAGGAGCGGGTTCCTAAATAACAAGATAAAGTTGTGTTAATTCTTCACCACACGTTTCACGGTTTTTCCTTCGTCAGTTGTAATTTCAAAGAAGTAAACTCCGTTTTGTAAATCCTTCAAGGAAACCAGCGCTACAGGTTGAATGGAAAGATGATCCTGAATTATCGTTCCCTGCGTATCATACACGGTTAGTTCAGCATTACTTCCCTCGAATGAAACAGCGACTAAATTGGTTGTCGGATTCGGATAAATTAAGATTTCGCTTTCTTTTTGTTCACCAATGCCCGCAGTAGAAACATTTCCATCGAAAATGGCTATTTCTTCGGTATGTACATAGTAGTCGTTAATTGTTTTGAAAGGACAGAAGAGAGAATATTGGATGTAGTAAAATCCATCTCCATTAATGAGTTGATAGTAGACACTGTCTAATGAAGTAACGGTATCCTGTACAATGCTCCAAACAACTAATAATTCTGTTCCGTTGATCTCAGCTTCGTAGACGAAAATGGAATCAATGTTCAGAAAGACAATATCACAGTTTTCACTGATTCCACCTACCAGGTCATTATAAAAATTAAGGTTATTTGTGTCAACAATGAATGTGCTTGAATCCTGACCGATTACAAAAGTCATTTCGATAGAGTCGTTGTAATAGTCGTAAACTTTAAGGGTATGAATACCAGCACAAAGTGAATCCACAGTCATAAATCCGTTTGAAGAATATGGACCGTTGGTTCCATCAATAATTGCTGTAAAGTCAGGTGCTCCTGTTGGTTGAATAATGATCTTTCCGCTACAACCATTTAAACCTGTGGGATACGTAAACGTACTTACTGAAAAATCTTCCGGAGCAATTTCTGTAAAGTCTTCAACTCCTAGAACATTTCCGCTTCCACCTCCATCTCCGCCACCAGCTAAATACATCTGGTCATCAATAATAGAGAATACGTATGTTGAACCATAGCTGCTTTCGGTTGGAGAAATATTCCAAGGTGTAACCACTTCGTTTACCATGTCAAGTTCAGCGGTATACATTCTATTTTGACCTCCGATCATATGAAACTCACCACCAATATAAACTCTGTTTTCAATACTTTTTAAAGACAATACCGGATAGTCAGGATTAAGATCCAGAGTATTCACCGCGCCAGTTGAGGCCTGAACGGAAGCCATAAAATTTCTTGCTTCATTATTGACTTGAGTGAAAGATCCTCCTACAAGAATTTGATTTCCAGACTGTGTAATTGCTTCAATATTTCCATTAAAAAGAGGAGACCAGATATCAAGTGATAATCCTGAGTTCAAATCGAAGCGTGCAATATTTGTTCGATCTTCACTTCCTGCCTGAGTGAAATTTCCTCCAGCATATAAGTAATTTCCGGCAACATAAACCTCCTTCACAGAATCGTTTAACAATGGATTCCAGTTTTCAACTGTTTCTGTGTTCAGGTTAATTGCTCCCAAATGGGAAATATCCACTCCATCAATCTGTGTGAATCCACCACCAACAAAAAGAAGAGAATCCAATGATAGAATGGTATTGACAGATCCGTTAATATCGAAGTTCCAGTTAAGAAGGTTTCCTGTATTGATATCAAAAGCGGCAATGTGATTACGCGGTGTTCCGCTCACCGTGGTAAAATCACCACCGTAGATTACCATATCATCTTTGATGTGAACAACGTTTACTCGTCCATTGAAATTTGGATTCCACGATGTTGGTTCACCTGTGAGAGAATTTATTGAAGCCCCTTTATTTCTGTATTTAGAACCAATTGTACCGAAAGTTCCTCCGATATAGGCTGTAGTGTCAGAAAGCGTGATTGTACTCACATCACCACCCTCAACAACAGGATTCCACACTGCTAATTGTGATAAATATATGTTATATGCTCCAACGGACTGACGAATCAAGCCATTATCAACATACATGAAATTCCCGCCGAAATAAAGTAAAGAGTCCCTGTGTGTCAAAGCGTAGACATCGCCATCAATCAGCAAATTCATTGGAATATTATCTCCAGTTTGAGGGTTTAGAGATGCTACGTTTAATACAGTTTCTGAATTAATACTGGTAAATTGACCACCAACAAACATGGTGTCGCCAACAAAATGCATACAATAAACAGATCCCGTAATATCAATTTCGAAAGCATTCAAACTATCACCAATGATAGTTCCCATTCCATCTGAAACAACATCAATTGCAGCAATTCCATTACGTGTTTCGCCATTTACTGTAAAGCTTTGGTTAGCGATATAAACGGTTGTATCCTTAATAGCAAGACCTCTAACCATTCCGTTAACATCTGGATTCCAGTTGCTTGCTATTCCTGTGGTCATATCAAATCTCATCAAGTTCTGATAAACCGTTGGACCTAAAAAGGATGTAAATAGTCCGCCAATGTACAATCCGTTGTTGGAAACCAACATTTGATTAATTTGTCCATTGATTTCGGGATACCACGGATCTAAAGAGCCATTAGCAGCGCTAACTATTGCAAGGTTGTTTCTAATTTCTCCCCCAATTTGGGTAAAATGTCCTCCTAGATATAAATCATCTCCGATCAACACCATCGATCGAACAAAAACAGTACTATTTCCAACAATTTCCGGATTCCATGAGGTTACATCTCCATTTGCATTAAGATGAGCAACGCATTTTCTAATACTGTCACCGACCTGTGTAAAGTTTCCTCCAATGAAGTAACCTCCGTTTCCATCTGCAACCGAGCAAAACACATTTGAACTCATATTCGGATTTGCGAATGTGAAATCAGGAACTCCAGTTAACAAATTGACATTGGCACCGCAAGTTTCTTCTTTTGGAATCCATCTAGTGAAATCTCCTCCAACATAGAGAAGGTTATTAGCAGTGTCAACGTCCATTCCGTAAACGCCATTGGTGGGCATCCAGTAAATTTCTGACAAAGTTTGTGACTTGGCAGTGAATGCAAGACAAAGAACCAATGATAAGGAGATGATGAATTTCATGATAGATGAAGCCGATTTATTGTTTAATTATTTTTTTGGTTGTCGTTAAACCTGATGTTTTTACTTCAAAGAAGTAAACACCAGTTTCTACATTTAGCAAAGATACTTGTTGTCCCGATTGAACAGTAGAATAATTTTGAATCAGTTTTCCTTGAGCATCGTAAATGACTAAAGTAGGTTCAGCTCCCTGAAAGGAAATAGTTACAAGATCATTCGTTGGGTTGGGATAGATCTCCAAAGAAGTAATGAGCGATTCGCCGATTCCCACATTGTTGATTGTCACACAATCCGTTGTGTCTTCACAACCCATATCAATGTCTACAATTGCTGCATAGGAACCATTGACTATCGGTGTGAACGTACTACTATTCGCTCCTGAAATGGGTTGACCAGTTGTACAGTTAATCCAACGTACATTATCACCTCCGGTTGCGGTTAACGTTCCATTCCCATTATCTGTAATTTGCCCTGTTGGCACAGTATAAATAAGTAAACTCATGGTAACGATTGAATCACAACCGGTTGAACTTTGAATAGTTAACGGGTAAGAACCTGAGAAAGGGTAAGTTTGTTGCGCCAACTCCCAGAAATAAGGTCCGCAACTCGCGGCAGTGAATGTGGAAGAGGACGATTCGTTAATGGTCAGGTTTAATGTAAGTATAGAGTCGCAACCTACGCTGTTCAGCAAATATTGAATATATGTTCCACTGCTTGTGTACGTTTGATTATTTAATGTGTACGAATAACAAGCTGTTGCACTCAACGAACTTGAAGTTGGATTGGTAATCGTTAAGTTCAGTGTAACTGTAGAATCACAGCCTGAAGCATTTTGTATAGTTTGAATGTAGACCCCACTGGTGGTATATGTTTGATTGTTTAAAGTGTACGAATCACATTGTGTTACACTCAAAAAGCTTGAAGGCGGATTTGTAATTGTTAAGTTCAACGTCACAATTGAGTCGCAACTGTTCACGTTCTCCAGAGTCCATGTTGGTGTATTGGTTGATGAAAAGTAAGTGTTTCCATCAATCCAGGTGTAACTTCCACAATGACTTTGATGATCAACACCGCTTGAAGGTCCTGAAATCGTAAGATGTAAGGTTACAACGGAGTCACATCCCTGTGGATTGGTAAACGTAAATGTTGGTGTGTTGGTTGATGAAAAGTAAGTGTTTCCATCTATCCAGGTATAGCTTCCACCACATTGTTGCTGAACATGAATTCCAGTTGAAGGTCCGATGATTGTCAGGTTCAGGCTTACAATTGAATCACAGCCTGCCTGATTTTGTGTGATGTAAGCATACGATCCAGAAGTTGCATAAGTTTGATTGGTTAACGTCCAGTTATAACTTCCACAAGTAGTCACTTCTTCAGTAACGATCTCGGCTTCTTCCAAAGAGAATAATTCTCGTCCGTAACCCGCTTTATTCGCTCGCATAATGATGTGCCCGTTTACAGAACCACTGAATTCAGGATAAGATGACAAGTCCCCCGGATTCAGATCCTCCAGCATTGTGGTTGAACAATCCGAGAAAATAGTACTGTACGGTTCATAACCGTTTACTCCGTTGTTGGCAGAGAAGTACAATACGTTATGAATTAGTTTCAATCCTGCCGGATTGGAAGCAGCAGCTCCGGGATAGATGTCTGAAACGATAGCGGCGTTTTGGCCGAACACCTTTTTCCATAATTCTCTTCCTGTTCCGATTTTGTTAGCTGTAAACCAAAAATGTCCGGATCCTAAGGTTAATTCCAACGGATTACTTGATAATGCTCCTGGCTCAATGTCTTCTTCCAAATGCGTTCCGGCCGGTGTTCCGTCTGTTGACCATAACTCACGTCCATGAATAGGATCATTAGCGGAGAAGTAAACTCTATTGTCCCAAAAAAACAGATCATTTGGTGCTCCAGATTCGGCTCCGGGATAAATATCCGATAGTAACACAGTTCCCGCCGAAGTGCCATCGGTTTTCCAAAGTTCGCGTCCGTTGACAGCGTTCGTTGCAACAAAAATGATAGACCCGTTCAAAAAAGTAAATTGATCCGGATCGCTACCTATATCACCTGGGTAAATATTTTTGACCAGATAAGTTCCGGAGGCTTTTCCATTGGAACGATACAATTCATGACCAACGCCATTACCGTTACAATCGAAATAAAACACAGTATCAACTGCTAGGGGTTTGGTTTCAGTGTATATTCCACCGTTCAGGTTGGTAACAAGTGACGGAGGGGCTGTTGGATTGACACGATATAATCTTGAAGGTGTGTTGTTCGTGAAGAAATAAAGGGTATCGTTCATTTCGAATACCGGCATGGGGATGGTAAGGCTGTTTAACGTTCCGGATAGTGCATTGGTGCCTGCTAAAGTTCCGTTTGTTTTGATTAACGCGTTGTAGGTACTGAGTCCAGTTTGTCCAAAGAAGTAAACGGTAGTGTCGAAAGCCGAAAAATGATAAGGATCGCCGCTATTCGTTCCTGCATACAGGTCTTTTAAAAGAGCGGTTCCTGGTTGAGTTCCGTCCGAAGACCAAAGTTCTCTCCCATAAGTTGAGGAAACACCTGTAAAATACAAACGATCATCTGTAGCAAGAAGATTTTCAGATGAGATTTCAGAAGATTCTTCATTCGCGCAGATGTCGCGTAAGAGTACAGTCCCTGCGGTTGTTCCATCACTGATCCAAAGCTCAGCATTATTGATTGTTGTAATACGAGATTGAAAAAGGATCTTCCCATTGTGCTCGGTCATACCCGATGGACCACCACTAGCGATACCGGGTAAAGTTGACTTAACGAGCACAGTTCCGGCAGTTGTACCATTTGTTTTGTAGAACTCCGCACCGTCACCACTTGCTGAAGCACTGAAATAAACCGCACCCAGGCAATAGCTGAAATTTGTCGGATTACTTGAATTAACACCAGAAAAAATGTCTTTTACGAGCACAGTTCCTGTCAGGGTTCCGTCTGATTTGTATAGCTCGAATCCTGAACCGGTATTGAAGGCTGAAAAATAGAGTGTTCCATTTCCATCATAAAGTGAGGCAGGGTCTGAAGAGTTGGAACCAACGTAGATGTCTTTCACCATTTGTGTTCCGGCTGTTGTTCCATCCGATTTCCATAACTCATTACCGTTTGTTCCGTTATCGGCAGTAAAAAACAACAAACCATTGGAAATAGTCAACTCACTTATGTTTGGAAAGGTGACTGTTGGATTGACCTCTGCCACCAATACTGTTCCGGCTTCCGTACCATCCGATTTCCATAATTCAGAGCCCAAGCCTCCGGTTGTTGCTGGGAAAAAGATGGTATTATTATAAGAGATCAGTACATCATCTGAATTGAAAGTGGACGTTACTCCGGGATGAATATCAGAAACCATAACAGTACCTGCTTCTGTACCATCCGTTTTCCAAAGCTCTGTACCATGTGCCAAATCGTTCGCAGTGAAATATAAATGTGTAGTTGTTACTGCAAAATCCGGTTGTAAACTTAGCCCTCCTAAATTGAGTGTAGGATTGATATCCTTCACCAGTGAATAATTCGTTCCGTCTGTCTTCCAAAGTTCAGCGCCAGGCTCATTTCCTATGCCACAGGTAAAAAATAACAGACCGTTCGCCACGATTAAATTTTCCGGATAATAGTTTTGAGTAAAATTGGTTACCGGAGCGGTTCCTTCCGGCGTTCCATCTGTTTTCCAAATTTGTTCGGTAGTAATCCAGTCCCTTGCAACGAAATAAAGTTCACCGTTGTAAATGGTAAATTCTTTAGGTTCGGACCCAAGATTAAATGCTCCGATTTCCAGGAACATCTTTGTTCCGGCCAAGGTACCGTCTGTTATCCAAAGTTCTTCCCCGTTATCCTGTGTTCTGGCGTTGAAGAAAACCTTACCATTGAATGGAGTGAAGTCTTTTGGAAAACCGTTTTGATGAAAAATTCCCGGATAATCCTGAAGATTAACGGATTGCGCGCGACCCGTAAAGTGGAGCACGGTAACCAATAAAATCGTTAAAGCGGAGTTGAAGTTCATGTGTTCTAATAAATCGCGACGCGTTATACCAATTTTCATTCTGAAATGTATTCCTTTTGTTGTCAATCTAAAATGTGGCTGATGACAAAAGGTAAACAATGCGAGGTGATTTTAGGATAAACAGAAAATCCGCCGTTCACTGAGGTTCTCGAAGTGCGGCGGATTTTCAAATATAATTGTGTTATCAATTCTTCACCACACGCTTCACGGCTTTTCCTTCATCTGTAACAATCTCGAAGAAGTACACTCCCGTTTGAATGTCTTTCAATGAAACGTGTTCTACTGAATGAATGGAAGAACGATTCTGAATCACTTTTCCTTGTGAATCATAAATCGTTAATTCAGCTTTGTTTCCTTCGAAAGAAACAGTGACCAAATTATTCGTTGGATTTGGATAAATGAGAATATCAGTTTCTTGCCAATCTCCAATTCCAGCAGTAGAAATGGTTCCATCCTCAAAATAAATGGATTCGGTTACAGTGAAATAATCACCCAAAGCTTTTGTTGGACAGAATACGCTTAATTGAAGCCAGTAAACACCATTTCCGTTGTTCAATTCATAGCTTGTTGTATCTAGGTTAGAACCATTCGAATCAACAATATTCCAAATGACATTCACCGTATTTCCTGTTGCCCAGATCGAATCAATGTAGGCCGTATCGATTCCTGCATAATAGATATCGCAATCTTCAATGGTTGTTCCAAGAGAATCTTGAGCCAATGAATCAATGAATGGATTGGTGAACACGTAATTGGTATCCACTGGAATGACGAATTGGGTTGTAGTTGTATCACCACACGAATTTACAATCTGTAAATCATGAACTCCTGGACAAAGTCCTGTGAACAAACTGTATCCGCTGGATGTTGCGGTTTGTGCGCCGTTGTCAACATCCAATTCGAAATCTCCGTTTCCGCTTAGGTCCACTGCAAATTCTCCAACGCAGTTGTTGGGGTCGGAAGGGAGGGAGAAGGTGTTTTCGATAGGACTAGAAGTAATAGTAAGATTCAAAATCACTGTAGAATCACAACCATAAATATCTACCAAGGTATGCGAGTAAGCACCAGAACAAGAATAAGTGTTTTGATCAACGCTCCAATAATATGGTGTGTCACTTGACACATTTATTTGAGTTTCAGTAGGAGAACAAATCTTCAAAGTACCAAGTCCCATATTGTAGAATCCATTAATACTTGAAGTCCCGCCACCATGAAGTATTCTTCCAGGGCTTTTAAAGAGTTTTCTAGTATTATTAAAACGCAAATCTTGTGGCGAAACGAAGCCTGTTTGTAAATTGGAAACAAGGGAAGAACTCTGATTGAGATAGAAGTTTCCACCGATAAATGCGTAATCAGAATCAATTTTCACAATTCCATTGATGAAGTTATTAATACCAGGCTCCCAACTCAATAAATTTCCATTACTACAATCTACAGCGCCAGCATAACTTCTGTTTTGACCATTTATGGTTGTAAATGCTCCTCCTAAATAGATGTTGTTATCAATCAATTCAATCGTGAAAACATTGTTATTCGTAGAAGCTAATAAACTTCCACATGTCCCGTTTAAGAGGCTTACTTGTGCAAAATTATTCCGTGTTAACCCACCAATTGTATTAAAATGTCCTCCAAGATAAATGGTAGTGTCCTCAATGAATAATTCAAATAGATATGCGCCAACATTGGGGTTGGGATTCCATGTATTGATTGATTGATTGAAAAGATTGAATGAGGACACTCCGTTTCTATTCATCCCAGCAATATTGGAATAATATCCAGCAATGAACAGGGCTGTGTCATTATGAATAATTCGATTTATACTTCCTGGAGCATTAGGATTAGGATTCCAAGAGGTTACTGTTTCATTAATAAGATCGATAGAACCAAGATGTGAACGTGTGATTCCGTTTATTGTTGAAAAATTCCCGCCGAGGTATAAATGCTCATTAGCAACATCCAAGGCCGTGATGTTCCCGTCTAAATTCAATGAGAATGGAAGTAGCTCTCCAGTCTGAGCATTGAGGGCGGCGAAATATTTTCTTGAAACCTGATTGAAAGAAGAGAAATTTCCAGTTAAAAATAACTGACCGTTAAATCTTAAAATGGAAGTTACGATCTCATTCATCGAAGGGTCCCAGTCGTAAACAGTTGAGTTGAATCTATTGATTGCGGCTGCCCGCTGTCTTGGCACACTGTTAATCGTAGTAAATCCTCCCCCAACATAAAGGGTGTCGGCATAAATTTCGATGCAATGAACGGTTGAATTAACGATCGGATTCCACGCAGTCAATGCTCCTGTTTGAATATTGAACGAAGCTAATTGTGTTCTTGATTGGCCTCCAACTATACTAAAGTTCCCTCCAACATAAAGCATTGTATCAACTGCCTTTAAACAAGTAATGAAATTATTTGCTCCTGGATTCCATGAGTTAACACTGCTTGTAGGTATATTGATGGATGCTATTCTTTGCCGATTAGAAGAACCTACTACTGAAAAATCACCACCAATAATCAAAGTGTTATCTATTATTGTGCACTGATTAATTCCACCACCACTTACAGGAACTGTCCAGCTATCTACAATACAAAACACCTTATCCAATCTCGCCAAGTTGCTTCTAAATTCTCCTCCAACTTCGGAAAAACCACCAGCAAGATATATATAGTCGTTGGTTAGGGCCAACGAGACTACGTTACCAGTTACGGTCGTCATTTGACTCGCAGAACCCGTTATTGCACTAATGCGTGCAATTTTATTAATTGTATTTCCACCAATTGAAGTAAATGACCCGCATACATACAATATGTTGTCCTCAAGAACCATGTCGAATATACCACCGTTGGCATCCGGATTCCATGCAGTTACCTCTCCTTGGGAGTTGATGTGTGCTAATCCATTTCTTTGATAATCACCAATTTGAGTAAAAGTTCCTCCTATAAACCAACCTCCATTTCCATCGGAAATTACTTTTGAAACAGTATAGTTTGTACTCGGGATTGTAACGCTGCTTGTTCCATTCGAACTGTTGACTAAGGCTATTCCTTGTTGAGTTGGTCCAACAGCAGAAAAATCCCCGCCTATATATACCACATTATTGGTGGTGTCCTCGGCAATAGCCTGGACGAAACCATTGGTTTGATGCCAATCTTTCTGCAGTTTAAGCTCTGATTGAGAATGAGCTGTCGCAAAAAATAGAAAAGTAAGAACTGTAAACTTTAAATAGCTGAATGCCGTCATAATTTATGTGGTTTGTTGCCTTCGAAATTAGTAAAAACACCGTAAAAACAAAAATCCGCCCAGTTTTCACCAAGCGGATTTTCAATATTTATTTTTTCCTCAAGTTACGAGGGTAGCCGAGCGGAGTCGAGGCTAAGCCTCCACATGCATATAGCTCTCCACACTCGGACAAGAACAAACTAAGTTTCTGTCTCCGTATGCGTTGTCTACTCTGCGAACCGGAACCCAATATTTCCACTCTTTCAAGTAAGCAACCGGATAAGCAGCTTCTTGTGGAGTGTATGGGTAATTCCATTCTTTGTTGATGATACAATCTGCCGTGTGCGGCGCGTTCTTCAACAAGTTATTTTCTTTATCTGCTTTACCGTTTTCAATGTCTCTGATCTCCTGACGGATTTTGATCATTGCTTCAATGAAACGGTCTAACTCTTCTTTATCTTCTGATTCTGTTGGCTCAACCATCAATGTTCCAGCAACCGGGAATGATACCGTAGGTGCGTGGAAATTGAAATCGATCAAACGCTTCGCCATATCAGCTACTTCAACATCTGCTGTTTTCTTGAAGTCACGACAATCCAAAATCATTTCGTGAGCTACTGTTCCGTTGGCTCCTGAATACAATACGTCGTAATGACCTTTCAATTTCGCTGCAATGTAGTTGGCATTCAAAATAGCCGCTTCCGTAGACTCTCTCAAACCTTGTGCTCCCAACATTTTGATGTATCCGTACGAGATCAACAAGATCAAGGCGCTTCCGTATGGCGCTGCAGAAACCGCGTGAATTGGAGTTGAACCTCCTGCTGCAATAACTGGGTTGCTTGGTAAGAACGGTGCTAAGTGAGCAGCCACTCCAATTGGTCCCATTCCTGGTCCACCACCTCCGTGAGGAATGGCGAATGTTTTGTGTAAGTTCAAGTGACAAACGTCTGCTCCAATGTTTCCTGGATTGGTCAATCCAACCTGAGCGTTCATGTTTGCACCATCCATATAAACTTGTCCACCATTCTCGTGAATGATAGATGTAATCTCGCGAATTCCTTCTTCGTAAACTCCGTGAGTAGAAGGATAAGTTACCATTAAACCAGCCAATTCGTTTCCGATTTGGTTTGCAACAGCTCTTAACTCGTCGATATTGATGTTTCCGTTTTCGTCACAACCTGTTACAACCACTTCCATTCCTGCCATAACTGCAGAAGCTGGATTGGTTCCGTGTGCCGATGATGGAATAATCATTTTTGTACGTTGCTTGTCGCCACGACTTTCATGATAAGCCTTAATTACCATCAAACCTGCGTATTCTCCTTGCGCTCCAGAGTTTGGTTGTAAAGACATTGCTGCAAATCCGGTAGACTCACACAAATCTTGCTCCAACTGACGGAACATCGCGTGGTAACCAGCAGCCTGATCAACTGGCGCAAACGGGTGCATGTTCGCAAACTGAGGATTCGTAATAGGAATCAATTCAGAAGCTGCGTTCAGTTTCATGGTACAAGATCCCAATGGAATCATAGAGTGAACTAATGAAAGATCTTTGTTTTCTAAACGCTTCAAGTAACGCATCATTTTTGATTCTGAATGATGACTGTTAAACGTTGCATGTGTGAAAACACCGTCAGTTCTTAAGTTGAAATCTGATATCGACACTTTTCGGTTATCGAGCGGAGTCGAGATACCGAAAATATTTAAGATCGTTGCTACATCTTCTGAAGTATGAGGCTCACCGAAGCTAATCGTCAACTCACTTTCGTTGATAATGCGGAAGTTCATTTCTTTTGCTTCTGCTGCAGCTTTAATTTTAGCTGTATCCACTCCGCTTACCCAAATCGTATCGAAGAAAGAATCAGAAACCACCTGAATTCCTGCTGCTTTTAATCCTGCCGCAGTTGAAGTTGCCAAACCGTTAACGTGCTCAGCAATTGCTTTCATTCCTGTCGGACCATGATATACAGCATACATAGAAGCCATTACAGCTAATAATGCTTGTGCGGTACAAATATTTGAAGTCGCTTTATCGCGTTTGATATGCTGCTCGCGTGTTTGCAAAGCCATACGCAAAGCCATGTTATCATCAGCATCTTTTGAAACTCCGATGATACGTCCAGGCATGTTACGTTTGTACTCGTCTTTTGCTGCGAAGAATGCAGCGTGTGGACCACCGTAACCCATTGGAACTCCAAAACGTTGTGAAGAACCGAAAACTACGTCAGCACCTAATGAACCCGGAGATTTCAACAAAACCAAAGAAAGAATATCTGCTGCAACCGCAACTTTCAATCCTTCATTTTTGGAAATGAATCCACCCAAGTCAATAATATGTCCGTTTGCATCTGGATATTGAACGATAGCACCAAAATAAGTTCCATCGTTAGTAAAAGAAGTTTCGTCACCTTCTACCAATTCAATTCCTAAATTCAATGCTCTTCCAAGTACGACTTCTTTCGTCTGTGGAAATGCATTTTTAGAGATGAAGAATTTATTTACACCGTCTTTCACCTCCTGACGAGAACGTGAGTTCCAGAATAAGATCATTGCTTCTGAAGCTGCGGTCCCTTCATCTAGAAGAGAGGCATTCGCAATTTCCATTCCCGTCAATTCCAACACCATCGTCTGGAAATTCAACAATGCCTCTAAACGACCTTGAGAAATTTCAGCCTGGTAAGGAGTGTAAGCCGTATACCATCCCGGATTCTCCAGTACGTTACGTAAAATCACAGAAGGAACAATTGTTTCATTGTATCCTAAACCAATAAACGATTTGAAAACCTTGTTTTGCTTTCCAAGCGCAGTGATGTGCTGTAAATATTCCTGCTCTGTTAAAGCGTTATCGATCTTAAGCTCTCCGGCCAGACGAATATGAGAAGGGATTGTTTTGTCAATTAGTTCCTGAACCGATTTTACGCCAATTGCAGAAAGCATTTCTGATTTTTCTGTAGCGTTAGGTCCAATGTGACGGGATGAAAATAAGCTCATGTTTTTTCCTCAAATTATGTAGGTACTGTTTTCCTGTAAAATAGGATGTGCAAATATACTCTGTAATTGAAAAATACACAAGCTACTTAAGCAGGTGAAATTGTAATGTTAACTGTTTTTTTATTTTTTGTTCTAAATCGCAGATGACATAGGGATATGAATGTTTTTTTGCCTTTTATTTTAGTTGTCAACTGAACACAGAAACCGCTCTTTACAAATACCTTGCGTCAATTCCTTTGGCGATAAATTCTCCAGCCAAATTTTGTTCCCGGTCGTAAAGCAAAATAACTTGTTTTAGATTAGGTAGCAGCTTAATGTCTTCAGTTGATGTAATATTGAATTCATCACCTTGCCCATCCCAGAATGGAGTAATTTGGTGATAAACGGTGTGGTAGTTTTGATCCAGAATCTCCACTTGCGCTAATAATTCTTCAGGAATCTCCAGATCTTTAAGGTACTTTTTCGTCCCGGCAACGGCTTTACTCGGATGCTTTGCACGATCAATCTTCGACCATTTCTCTGTACCAACAAATGCCTTCAAATCAAAAATAGGCAGTAACAGCTTCTTGCGATACATCAACTGTTCTATGACTGCCAACTTAAAATTGAGGTCTTTGAATTTTGCCATTTCGGGCCTATTTTTTTTCGCAGCTTTCCTTGCGGCGCATTAACTCTTTTCCACTCATATCCTTAAAGTCCTTACAAGCTTTTGTTTGTTTCTTGCGAAGCGCTTTCAATTCCTTCACTGATTTTTCTGTTGGCGAACCTTGCAGGATCTCATGTGTTTTCTTATTCAGATCGTCACCAACTTTAATACAGTCACACAATTTATCTTCAGCTTCGGAGCAAGAGAAAAGCACTGCAGTAAGGGCAAATACAAAAATGGATTTCTTCATGCTTCAAAGATAAGTGTAATTGAATTCCGATAACTAATAGGAATGAAAATATAGAATTGAAAAGAAAATGGTTCAAATATTGAACTTTTAAACATTTTGAACTTTTGAACTCTCCGAATGTTTAGCTTTGTTATACTAAGACAATAACATGCAGACAAAACTTCCCAAAGTTGGAACTACGATATTCTCTACCATGTCGAAAATGGCAATGGATTACAATGCGATCAACCTTTCACAGGGGTTTCCCAATTTTCCGGTAGATCAAAAATTAGTGCAGTTACTCGAAAAAAACAGCAAAGACGAGGTTCATCAATACGCTCCAATGGCTGGCTTACCCGTTTTGTTAGAAGGAATAGCGGAGATGATTCATCGCGTTTACAATCGGGAAGTGAACCCTGGAACCGAAATGTTGGTGACTGCAGGTGCAACTCAGGGAATTTATACTGCAATTCAGGCCTTGGTTCATCCAGGTGAAGAAGTAGTGATTATTGATCCTGCTTATGATTGCTACGATCCTGCTGTTGCGCTTGCTGGAGGAAAATGCATTCACTTGGCTATGCGACCGGATTTCACAATGGACTGGCACGAGGTGAGAGAAACCATTAACAACAAGACCAGAATTCTGATCATTAATAATCCACACAACCCAAGTGGGAAGATGCTGAACCAAAATGACTTTGACGAATTGGTTCGTGTGGTAGCAGACCATCCAAATTTGATTTTGCTTTCAGATGAGGTTTATGAGTTTATCAATTTTGACGAGCCGTATCGCTCAGCTCACGATCATGAGGTTTTACGTTCCCGCTCTGTAATCGTTTCTTCTTTTGGAAAGACATTTCATATCACAGGTTGGAAAACCGGATACATGGTTGCTCCCGAACCGATCATGAAAGAAATAAAGAAAGTGCATCAATATTTGGTGTTCTCTGTAAACAGTGTGGCGCAAAAAACATTGGCAGAATACATTAAGGAAGTTGATGTTTCTAGTCTCGCCGGATTTTACAAAGAGAAACGGGACCTGTTCAGGAGCTTAATGCAGAACAGCCAGTTCGAATTACTGCCTTGCGAAGGAACATATTTTCAAACCGCACGTTTCGACAACATTTCAGGACTTTCAGACGTTCAGTTTTGTGAATGGCTGGTGAAAGATGTAGGTGTTGCCGCTATTCCACTTTCTCCATTCTTCGATGATCAGCGCGATTATCTTACGGTACGATTCTGTTTTGCCAAAACAGACGAAACTTTAATTAAAGCAGCCGATTTGTTATGCAAGATCTAAGAATTTCAACTGTACAGCCCAATCAGGTTTGGGAAGATAAACAAGCCAATTTCGCGAATTATGAACGCCTGCTCGAAGATGTTGATGAAACGGATTTGATCGTGTTTCCTGAAATGTTTCAAACAGGATTCACAATGAACTCTGAGGCTCTTGGAGAAACTATGGAAGGTGAAAGCATTGAATGGCTAAAAAAAACAGCAAGATCTAAGAATGCGGCTATTTATACATCATTGATCATCGAAGAGAATGGAAATCACTTCAATCGTGGGGTTTTCATGAAGCCAACTGGTGAATATTCGGTTTACGATAAGCGCCATTTGTTTGGTCTGGCTAGTGAAGATCAGTTTTTTAAAGCGGGCGATGTGAAAACTATCGTTGAATACAAAGGGTGGAAGATTAACCTGCAAGTTTGCTACGATTTACGATTTCCTGAGAATTGCCGAAATAAAACGGTGAATGGAGAACCGGAGTTTGATTTGCTAATTTATGTTGCGAACTGGCCTGAAAGACGAATCAAGCATTGGTCCGCCCTAATTTTAGCCCGGGCAATTGAGAATCAGTGTTATGTAGTTGGAGTAAATAGAGTAGGGGTTGACGCTAACGAACTGAATTATAACGGATCTAGTGCAGTTATCAATGCTTTAGGCGAAATTATTTCCAACCATTCGAACAATGTGGAATCTGTAGAGCATACGCTACTTTATGCAAGTGATTTGAAGGAAACCAGGATAAAGTTGCCTTTCTTAAAAGACGTCAAATTTTAACAGCTTATAAGAAATTTCACCTATTTCACTCAATAAATTTGCATTAAGAAGATGTAGATTTTATTTTAGCAATTCAAAATTTAAAAGTAACTATGAAAAAACACATTACCCTTTTATCGTGTTTGGCAGTAACTGGAGCTTTCTACGCGCAAAAAAACATCAATGCGCCGATGAAAATGCCAGTTCTTCAAACCGAGGAAGTTGAGTCTGTAAAAGGTACAGCTACAACTCCAAAAGCACTTGGTATGACATTATGGGCAAGTGACTTCTCAAATCCAGCTGACTGGGTTATCGATAACGATGGCCAAACTGGAGGAAACTTTGGATGGAATATTAACGCAACTAAAGAAGGTTGGGCTAATAACACAACTCAAGGAATCATTAACTCTGTTTCTGATGGTAACTTTGCTGAATTAGGAAATGGTAACCCAACATTAACTCCAGCTACGCAAGCGTTGGATGTTGATTACTATTTAACTTCAGCTGCTCCAATTGCAATTAGTTCGACAAATCTTAACTTGTCTTTCTTGCAAAATGGTGCATTGTTTAATGACTTGCAAGAATTCCAAATTTCTGTAAACGGTACAGTTTGGATTACTGTAGGAGATAATTCTGATAAAGAGGTTCTTTCTCAATCAGGTGGTTCTGCATACCCTAACCCGGATGCGGTTAACATTAACTTGGCTTCTTTCATTCCTGGAGGATCAACTCAACTTTGGGTTCGTTTCCACTGGACAACTCGTTTCCCTACTCAATCAACAAATCCTAACGTATGGGTAACTTACGGATGGAATATTGATGATGTAGCTGTTACTGAGGCTGCTGATTACGATTTAGAAGTTGAAAACACTTACTGGGGATCTGTTGGTTTGAATTATTATATGATTCCTAACACGCAAATCGCTCCTATCGAGTTCACTGCTAAAGTTAATAACATCGGTGACTCACCGTTGACTAACGTTTCTTTAGGAGTAAACGTAAACTCTGGTTTGTTTGTTGGTACTAGCCCTGCTGGAACAATCAACTCTTTGTCTTCTGACAGCTTGGTATTGTCAACTCAGTTCACTCCAGCTGGAAACGGAACTTACGCAGTTGATCGTTCTTTGAATATGACAGAAACAGATGACGTTCCTTTGAACAACCCTATTTCTGATTTCACTTTCTCAGTTGTTGATTACATCTACGCTCGTGATAACAATACACCAAACGGATACACTACAAACACAACTAGTTTCGAAACTGGTAACTTGTACGATATCTACGCTGATCAAGATGTAAAAGCAGTAAACGTTCGTGTAGCGAATGGTTCTCCTGCAAACATCGAGGTTTACGTTGCTATCTATGATGCTTCTTCAGGAGCGGATTTCGTTTACGTTGGAGGTTCAGATCCAGTTGCAGTTCCTGCAGGAAGCATGAACAACTCTAACTTGGTATTCATGTTGAATGACGAGATCACATTGTCTGCTGGTGTTACTTATTTAGTTGTTGCTGGTTCTTACGAAACAGGATTGAGAATTGCTAACGGAGGATATGCTCCAGATCAAACTTCTTTCTTGTTAGACGGAAATGATATCGATGTTTCTACTTTGTACTACCAAAATGATGTACCAATGGTTCGTTTGAACTTTGATCCTACATTGTCTGCAGCTGAAATCGCTGACGTAGCTACAAACGTATTGGCTTCTCCAAACCCATTCAACAACGAAACTAGCGTTTCTTTCGATTTGAAAAATGCTGCTGAAGTTTCCATGGTTGTTACTGATTTGGCTGGACGTGTTGTTTACACTGTTTCGCCTTCAGTTATGAATGCTGGTAAACAAATTATGGCTATCGATGGTTCTGCTTTCAATGCTGGAATGTATAACTACACGTTGACAATCGACGGTAAGTCTATCACAAACCACATCGTTAAAAACTAATTAGCTTTTAGCTTATAGAAAAGTCCTGGTTCTGAAAAGAGCCGGGACTTTTTGTTTATCTCCCGCCGCGGCGGGCTCGATAAACTTGTGAAGGCCACCGAGCGGAGCCGAGGTGATCTTCTTATATTTGCCCCATGGATTACTGGAGTCTACTAACATGTTTCGCAAGCTGCTTCTTGTCATCCACCATTATTCCCTTTCCTTCCGAGGCAACAGTACTCTACTGCCTTTCTCGTAATCAGGATCCGATTCTTATACTCTTAATTGCTACAGTTGGAAACAGTTTGGGTGGTGCAACAAACTACTATCTCGGGCAGTTTGCACGCGACAAATGGATGAAACGAACAACACCGAAAGCTGAACAAATGGTGCTGAAATATGGAAGTTACACAGCCTTGCTTTCCTGGGCCCCTATAATTGGTGACCCGTTAATGGTGGCGCTTGGAATTTACAAGACAAAAAAAATCCCAACATTCATTTTTATGACATTGGGAAAATTTCTGAGGTACCTGATTCTCGTTATTTTATTCCTTTGGTTCTAATCGCTTAGATTCCTTCAACCACTTGTCGGCTTTTTTCTTGTTTCCAATCTTTTGGTAAAGCTGACCAAGCGTATCAGTATTCGCATAATTTTTTTCAATCTTTACAGATCTTTCTGCCCAAACAATTGCTTCTTTTAGAAGAACAGTATTGGTTTCGTTTTCAAAACGTTCCCAGGCATACTCGTTCAATAAATTCGGATCATTCGAATCCTTTAAATAGCTTGAAGTCAGTTCGTTTAATTTTCCTCGGTTTCCGGTGTTTCTGTAAAAATAGATTTCGGCAGTCTTTTTATAGTCTTGCCTGTCTGAAGCATATTTATCAATTGTGGTAAAAAGGGTTTTCAGTTTTTCTTCTGATTTAGAATCCAGCACAACTCTTAGCTCGTTGTCTAAACATTGGGATTTGATAGACTCAACCAACTCCGAATCAAATTTGGTCTGATTCTCCAAAATGTATTTGGTTGTTTTCGAGTCAAATGTTTTACATGCAGCATACAAAAGACCAATATTTTCTTCTTTAGACCAGTTTTCTTTTGGAACTATAGCTAAGTATTCTTCAGCATACACCGATGCGTTGGGATAGTAACCAACAGTAGCGGTATTGGCCAATTTCTTTAAGAAATCAGGGTTTCTATTTCCGGCTTCAAATTTCTTCACCATTGTTGGAAATTGGTTTTCTGAGTCTTTCAGATTAGAGGCAAATTCCAAAAATGCTTCAACGGTATTTGTTCCAACTACTTTGAAAACCACTTCGCCATTTCCGTTCAACCACAGTAAGGTTGGATACATCTGAATTTCGAAACGTTTCGCCAGATCCAATCCTTCACCTTTCTCCATGTCAGACTTGAAGTTGATGAACTGCGCGTTGTACGTTTCCGCTACTTTTTTGTCTGAAAACACGTTCTTTACCAACCATTTACACGGACCGCACCAGGTAGTGTAGCAATCCATAAAAATGAGTTTGTCTTCGTTCTTTGCCTGCTCAAGAATCGAAGTAAAAGCAACGTCTTCCTTGAATTGAATTTGTGCGCTTAACTTTCCCGAGAAAGCGATAAAAAGCAAAAGCGGGGCGATTTGTAAAATTTTCATTTTTGATCTATTAATAGTTTTTTGCCAATTGTCGTGCCAACGTGTCCACCTGAACGTAATCTTCCAACGTTGGGTTAGCAATCACTTCAGCTTTATTCATAACACTTTCATTGATATTCGCTATATCAACGAAGCGAATTTTATCTTCTAAAAACAATTGAACTGCTACCTCATTTGCAGCGTTCAATGCACAAGCCGCTGTTCCACCAACGCGCATTGCCTCGTAGGCCAGTCCTAAATTTTTGAAAACCTCCAAATCTGCTTTTTCGAAAGTCAATTGCGGATAATCCATGAAATTGAATCGTGGAAAATCTGTAGCTAAACGATGCGGATAAGTTAATGCAAACTGAATTGGAAGTTTCATGTCGGGCAAACCCATTTGTGCTTTCATGCTTCCATCGGTAAACTGAACAAGGGAATGTACAATCGATTGAGGATGAACAATTACATCAATTTGTTCTTCTTTCAGGTTGAACAACCATTTTGCTTCAATTACTTCCAGACCTTTGTTCATCATTGAGGCTGAATCGATGGTGATTTTTGCACCCATGCTCCAATTCGGATGTTTCAATGCTTGTGCTTTGGTAACATTTTCGAGTTGTTGCATGGAATATCCGCGGAAAGGTCCACCAGAAGCAGTCAGATAGATCTTCTCAATTGGATTGTGGAATTCACCTACCAGACATTGAAAAATGGCTGAATGCTCAGAATCTACCGGATAAATATTGACACCTTTTGCTTTTGCGCGTTCGGTTACAAGCGCTCCGGCAACAACAAGAGTTTCTTTGTTCGCTAATGCAATATCTTTTCCAGCTTCAATCGCTGCAAGTGTTGGCTTCAATCCGGCATAACCAACCAAAGCAGTTAACACCGTATTTACTTCTGTATATTCTACCACCTGACAAAGTGATTCTGCACCGGCGTAAACCTGAATTCCTTCATCAAACAAAGCGTCTTTCACCAATTGGTATTTGGCTTCGTCTCCAATAACAACTGCGTTTGGTTGAAATTTCAGGGCTTGTTGAATCAGTAGATCTGCATTTGATTGAGCGGTGATTACCTGAAGATCAAATAAATCCGGATACGATTCAATGACTTCTAACGCCTGTGTTCCAATAGAACCGGTTGAACCAAGTATGGCAATTCCTTTTTTCTGCATCGTGGTAAAGTTAAGGTTTTGACCGACTCAATTTGGATAATCTTATGTAACTTTATTGAAGTCCTTTGCTTATTGGATCAACCTCAAATCAATACTTATGAAAGCATTCGTTACACTTTTAGCGCTGGTTCCGTTTTTAAGTTTGGCACAAAACAATTCTTCAAACACACTTAATTACCTCATTTGGGGTCCCGAATTTATTATCGGTAATTCCATGTCGTATGATTACTACGCTGACGTTAACCGTCGAAATGAATTGATAAAGGAGCACAAAGTGAATACTGTTAAGGCGTATGAGGTCAAGGATAACGGGAGAAAAAAAGTGTCGAGTGAAAGAGTCTATAATGCTGATGGATTACCGATAAAAGAAGTAAACAAATATGCGACTACCGAATATTCCTATGATGGTACTTTGTTGACTGATGTAAACAGAAAAACAAAGAGAAAAGTAATAAAAACGCATGCAGATTACGATGCGGAAGGAAGAATTGTACGCATCACCAAAAACGTAAATGGAAAGCTGAAATCAGAATACAAGTACGTGTATTATTCCGGGCATCAAACCAGCCTTGTCGAACAGATAAATTATGGTTTAGCAACAAAGGTGTATAGGTATGTAACAGAATACGATGATGTATTGAAGAAGCCAACACGTTCACAGTACTTTGTCAATGGAAAATTAAAACGTAACTGGAATTATAGCTGTGATGATAAGGGAGAAGTACAGCAGAAAAATGTGAAAGAAGTTTCAAGCTGTTCTTATAATGCCAGAAATAATGATGGATCGTACATTGAGTATACGCGTACGATTTCAGAGGGTAAGGTTTACCTGAACGAAAACACTTTTTCTAAAGATTCTGTTTTGTTGGATTCGAAGCGTTATTACAATGAGAAAACGTTGGTTTACCATTACTGGATTGATGGAACCACAACAACTAGTGAGACTTTCAAGCTGAATGGAAAAAGAATGTACAAGTTTTCTAATACTACAGATGGTAACGGAAACAGAATTGCCTGGAAGAGTTATAGCAGAAAAGATCAAGTGAAATTTGGGTATGATTGTACGTTCTCAGAAAAGAATCTGGTTGAAAAAGTACAATACCTTAAGGATAAGTACTCCATCAATTTCGAATATACTTTTTACTAACTGAAAAAATCAAAAGGTCACCGAGCGGAGTCGAGGTGCCTTTTGTTAACTTTGCAGGCATGAAATATCGCATGCTCACAAATGAAGAATTGGAACATCTGGAAGGTGATCTAAAAGCATTTTTAATTCTAAATGGTGTGGCTGGTGATGATTGGAAAGCACTGAACGAAACCGATCCTGAAAAAGCCGTTGCACTCGTAGAATTGTTTTCTGATAAGGTGTTGGAAACGGTTTATGAGAAGGTGGAATACCTCGAGAATCGTTCTACAGATATGTGTTTGGTCTTTCATTTAGGTGAAAAAGACCAAAGTTTGATTACCATTCAACGAACCGAAGGAAGTACAATTGATCTATCAACACCGGAAGGAATTCATGAAGCATTAACAAAACACATTTCCGAGTTGGAGTTTTTTACCAGCAAACATGCGTATCACAATGGGCGCGAGCAGGAAGTGCATAAACTCATCACTCAGGGCTGTGTGCTTTCAACAAAAGATTTCTGGAATGCGTTAGTGGAAGTGATTTCTGCAGAAGATTGAGATTGATTGGAATCTAGAGTCTGGAAATCTAGATTCTAGAGGTCTCAAAATCCAAATTAAACGGTCATCTCGCCTGCTACATTGGTTTGAAGAATACGCTTTACTTCTTCCGTATTTCCTTCGGCAACACCAACGGCATACATCATTTTTGTAATTGCTGCTTCACTGGTCAGGTCTTTTCCTGAAATAACGCCGTTCTTCTCAAAAAACGAAGAGGTTTCATATTTACCTTGTTCAACACTTCCGGTACTGCATTGGGTAATATTCAGCACTATTCCACCTTCGTTCATGTAATTTTGAAGGGTTTCCTGAAAAGCCTTATCTGAAGCTGCGTTGCCACTTCCGTAAGTTTCGAGAACAATTCCTTTGATCTTATCTGCTTTTACGGAATCGGAGATTAAACTCCAGTTCATTCCCGGAAAGATCTTTAAAAGCAAAACGTTCGCATCGAACGCGGTAAACACATTTAAACTTCCATTTCCTTGGGTTCTTTTTTCGGAATAGTTGATGTGAACTCCTGCCACAGCTAATGGTGAATAATTGGGAGAACGGAAAGCTTCAAACGAGAATGCCGAAACCTTGGTAGTTCTATTTCCTCTATAAAGCGAATATTCGAAGTAAACGGCAACTTCCTGAATAAGTGCTTCACCATTTTCGTTTTTTGCAGCAGCAATTTCTACTGCTGTGATCAGGTTTTCTTTTCCATCGGTTCTAATCGTTCCAATTGGCAATTGTGATCCTGTTAGAATTACAGGTTTGTTTAATCCTTGCAGCATAAAACTCAATGCTGATGCGGTAAATGCCATTGTGTCAGAACCGTGTAAAACTACAAATCCATCGTATTCATCGTAACACAATTCAATTTGGAGCGCAATTTTTTTCCAGATTTCCGGATGCATTTCCGAGGAATCGATTGGATTTTCAAAGGCCGAAGTGGTAAGCGCAACGTTTAGTCGACTCAATTCCGGAATGTGTTTGTACACATCTCCAAAATCAAAAGCAGTTAATGCACCAGTCACAAAATCATTGACCATTCCAATTGTACCACCCGTGTAAATCACTAAAACCTTTGATTGTGCAACCATTGTATCCACTTTGAGCACAAATATATCAATTAGCGTGTGGTGTTTTCCAAAGAAGCCCTAAATTAGAATAACTAAAATTGTCCTAATGAACATCAGATATATCCTTTTTGGTTTCTTTTTATTCCTAAGTTCCCATGTGTTGATTGCCCAAACCGATTGCAAAGAAGAGAAAGTTGGAAAAACCTATTTCAGTATTTGTTCCGAAAACATTGTAACTGAGAAAAAGAAACTTACGTTGACCACCAAAGCTGTTCCGAAGAAGATCGACAATAAAAACACAGTTAAGATTGTTCATTATTATGTCGCAGACAGAAAGTCAAAAGCCACCGATGAGGTGTTTTTGGAATATGCCAAGTTTCTAAATAATTTGGAGACACATCAATTTTACCTGAACGGGAAGGAATTTACGGGAATATTGAAAATTGCACTTCCGTTTAAGAACGAAGGAACAAGTACTTCTTACAGTGGGTATGATTTGCTAATTGTTGAATTTGCTGAAGGGAAATTTGTCTCCAAAAGCAAACTGGATGATGTAGAATTGGAGAAAGAAAAGAAAGTTGTTCGACCTACTTAAACTAGATTTTGAGACTTCTAGAATCAAGATGTCTAGAGTCTCGGTTCTCAATATCTAGATTCCTAAAATTGTAATTTGTATAATTTAGCTTATTCTTTTTCAGCTATGCTTCGTACCATATTCTTTCTTCTCTTTCTGCAACTGTCACCCATTTTAGGAAACGCTCAAAAACAGGAAGTTTCATTTGAAAATGTGTTGATTGAAAAGGATTATTTAAGCAGTGGCTGTAAAGGTTTCCGAATTTCGGGAAGATGTAATTTTCAGCAGTACAGAACAAGTTATCCTTCAGATAGTTTGATGATTCGGGCATTTTATGACAATGCTTTTTACCTGACGATCACTCCACAGGACAAGGATACCTTTTCAATAAAACCAGCAATGGGTTATTCTGTTTTGTTTCCCGAAGATCAGGTTACGGTGAAACTGAAATTGAAACCCAATAAGGTTGATGTAAAAGCAGGAAAACTAAGTTTCACCTGGTTTGTTCCTTACGCTGCATTAAAGTTGAATGCCGCAGAACAGGATATCAATTGCTTTTTTTCTTTTTATGGAAAAGATGGATTCAATAATGTTGTATCAGGAAAATATAGAACTCCCAAAGCCACTTTCGTGAAGCCGAAAACCCGCGTGTGTGAAATTCAGTTGGATTCAGTTGTGGTAAACAACCATGACACGAAAGGACAGGTTTGGGACGCCAATATTTACAGTATTGATAAACCTGATTTGGAATGGGGTATTTGGATGGGTGATAATAAGATCAACGGTATTGAAAAAGGCAACAGTTTGTTTATCAATTTCGGATTGAAGCCCAGAATCTTTAAGTTCATGATTTCTGAGAACGACGAGATTTATATCTATTTGATTGACGACGATGAATACCTTGATGATCCGATTGCTAACTGGAAATTCAACAGTACCAATATGAAGGACAATATTGTTTATAAGCAGGAAGAGCCAAAAGCAAATGTTGCCCGGTTTAGTTTTTCCTGTAAAATGGGACCATTGAAATAGGCTTACAAAACGAAGAGTTTCAAAGCATTTTCAGTTGTTATTTTCCCTAATTCTGCCAACGGCATATTTAGAATTTCAGCCACTTTTTCAGCAGTATGAAGAACATAGGCGCTTTCGTTTCTTTTACCTCTAAAAGGTGTTGGTGGAAGATAGGGTGCGTCTGTCTCAAGAAGCAATTTGTTTAATGGGATTTGAGAAAGCACTTCTGGTAAATCCGACTTTTTGTAAGTGACAACTCCACCAATTCCAAACATGAAGTTGTCATAACTCAATACTTTTTGAATTTCTTCCTGTCCACCGGTAAAGCAGTGGAATATCCCCGAAAGTCGTTCATCATAACTTGAATCCAGTACTTCAAAGATCTCGGGAAACGAATCGCGTGCGTGAATCACAATTGGCCACTGCAATTCTTTCGCCCATTCAATTTGTGTTCTGAAAGCGTCTTTTTGCTCCTGAACAAAGGTTTTGTCCCAATACAGATCAATCCCAATTTCACCAATTGCAGCGTACTTTCGTGAATCAATGTGTGTTTTAAGAACTGCTAACGTTTCTTCCCAGTTGGCATCAACCGAACAGGGATGTAAACCCATCATCGCAAAGCAATTGTTTGGGAATTCTTTTTCAAGTGCGTGCATTCCATCAATTGATTCCAAATCAATATTGGGCAAATACATGCGCTCAACTCCCGCATCAATGGCGCGTTGAATCATTGCGGTTCTGTCTTCACTAAACTGCTCAGAGTAAAGATGCGTATGGGTATCGATGAACATAGGATCGCTTCGCTTTTGGACTAAAGACAAAAGACCCAAGACTAATTCAGTCTCAAGTCTTTTTATCTATTGTCTTAAGTCTTTACTTAACAGAATTCGTCGTAAGCTGCTGCTAAATTTTCAGCAATCATTGCAGCTGTAACTCCTTCAATGTTGTGACGCTCTAAAAAGTGAACCAATTTCCCGTCTTTAAAAACCGCAACTGAAGGCGAAGATGGAGGGAATGGCAAAAAGTAATTACGAGCTTGTTGAACCGCATCTGTATCAACACCGGCAAAAACCGTAAATAAATGATCTGGCGTTTTCGCGTTATTCAAAGAAGCTTTAACACCCGGACGAAGATTTCCTGCTGCACAACCACATACAGAATTTACAACTACAAGTGCAACACCTTTGCTATTTGGGAAAGAAGCATCAACATCAGAAGCTGTAAGTAACTCGTTGAATCCAACATTCGTTAGATCTTCTTTCATAGGCTTTACCAATTCTGCAGGATACATATGTTTTCTATTTTAAATTTCAGGATACAAAGTTACGACTTCTTTGGCTTGAAAAACAATTTACCATGGTAATTTTTTGACGGATAGATATCCGAATTTTTTCGGATTATTGAAACCTTGAAATATCTGTTTCCGGATCGAGTGGTTTTCCATCCAACAAGTGTTCCACCAATTCTTTGCTGATCAGCGGAGCAATCATAAAACCTTTAGCCCCAAGTCCGTTTAAGATTGCCAATTTTGGAAACTTCGGATGTTTACCAAGAAGCGGTCTTCTGTCCGTAACCGTTGGTCGAACACCAGCTTCCTGAGTTAGTATTGTTGGAACTTCGGAGGTAATGGAAGTGAGATTTTTCAATATTTCTGCTTTTCCTTCTTCCGTTAGAATGGTGTTATCTGTATTCCAAACATAGGTTGAACCAATTTTGAAAGTTCCATTTTCTAGTGGTAGTAAGAAACACTTTCTATTCAATAATTCTTCTGTTGTTAAGGAAAGTTTCACATCTAATATTTCACCCTTGGTTTGTGTTAAGGGCAAATATGAAAACCATGGATTGTATTTTGCATCTTTTCCTTCGCAAAAGAGAATCAAATCGAAGTTCTCGTTTTTGTACGTTCCATTTTCCGCATCCAAATCATTGTAATCAAAAACGTTCATTTTGTACATTTCCCGGGAAAGGAAAAACTGCTTGTTTGCTTCCATAAACAATTTTGCATTTACAGATGCAGCGTTTTTCACTTCACCTGTTCCAAAAGTGTTTTGAGCGAAATCGAATTCCAAATCTTCTTTAGAAAGTGGCTTGAGGTAACTTGAATAGTTTTCCTGATTCTGTTTTTTCAGCCAGGTTTCTCGTTCCTGATCATGGGCGAATAATCTTCGGATAACAATTCTTTTAAAGAATGAAAACCCAGTGGTACGCTCCAGTTTTTGGTAGAAAGGATAGCCGTAATCGATGAGCTCATCCAAGCGCCAGCTTAGCGTTGTTCTTCTAAATACAACTGGATTGATTATCCCGGCGGCAACAACGGTTGAAACGTTTTGTTCTTTGTCGATAAGTGTGATCTCAGCTCCTGCATCGAGTAAATGATGGGCAGCACAATATCCGGATAAACCGGCGCCAACAATAAGTACTTTCATACTATTTCGACGACAATTTTTTATACAAGCGAATTCCCATCATCAATGCAATTCCAACAGCAAAAAAGCCTATGGTTCCACCAATCCAGCCCAAACTTGTTTTCATCACAACCAGAAAAACAACTGCTACCAGAATTAAGGTTGCCAGTTCATTCCATAATCGCAAATGACCACTTTTCCAGTTAGATGTTCCGCCCGCGAGTTTGTACATAATTCCCTGACAAATGAAGTGGTAAACCAGCAGAATTCCAACGAAGGTCAACTTGATGTGCATCCATGGCATTTTCAATAACCCGGGATTCGCAGTCAACATCAACGTTCCGAAAATAACAGTTAGAATCATTGCTGGTGTTGTTATTACGTACCACAATCTTCGCTGCATAATGGTAAATTGCTTATGTAGAATTTCTTTTTCCACTTCCGGTTTCAGATTCGCTTCCGTATGATATATGAAAAGACGAACCATGTAGAATAATCCGGCAAACCAACTTACAACGAAGATGATGTGAAGCGATTTCCAAACAGCATAATTTTCAAGAAGAAATTCCATCATAGTGCAAAGTTAACTATTAAACGAATTTGTAGGTTGCCACTCGCCGAAAACGAAAAGAGCCGTCCAAATATGAACGACTCTTTTTCAAATATTCTGAAAGAATTAAACTTTCATTCCTTTTACAATACGGTCTTTACGTTTCGTACGTTGGAAGCTTTTCTTCTTCACTTGCAAGTAAGCGCTGCTTCCACCAGTTTGTACGTTGAATGTTTCATTTCCGTACTCCAATGTACCTCCATTTTGTTTCCAGTCTGCAACCAAATAATATTTACCGTTGTTTTGAGTTGCGCGAGGAGCAAATTTCAATGTTTTACCAGTTCCCAATTCGAAACGAACAACGATTTCACCAGCGTCTGTGGTTTTTTCGTAAATACATTTCGTATTTGTTGGGATAATAATTCTATCCTGTGTTTTAGATGTGTTGGATACTAAACTTCCGTCATCGCCAGTTGTTTGGTTTCCGGAAACACTGCTTTTTTCAAGAATAACAACACTTGAGGTGTAAAATTGAACTTTGACTAATGCTTCAGGAGACAAATCGTACTGATCTTTAAGCGCTTCAGTGTATGCAACAGATTTTCCACAGCTACCAAGCATAAGAACGGCTGCAAAACAAATAACTAGGTATTTCATGATTCTCATTTTTCTTTTTCGTTTGTCGGCAAACACAGTGCCAAATCTTAAGCAAATATAATATAGATTTTTTTACTCATCATTCTGATGCAAAGGAAAGACCATTGGTCGACTTGGAGTTGCATCATTCTCAAATGGAGCTGTTTGAAGATTTAGCAGATAAACACCGTCTTCGCACTCATTTGGAACGTAGATCAACTCGGTAATTGTTCGACGTTTATCATTCATCTCCGGTACTTTCCAAAACGCATGGTGAAAGGCCAAAACGCCATTGTCTTTTTCTCTGTCAACTGAAGGAACGTCAACTAGAAAATGGATAACTCCCAGTTGATCCAGAACCTCTACCACATCTGCATCGAAATAAACGGGATTCGAATCTGAGTAATGTTTGGTCCGTTTTCCGATTTCATTCGGCAATGTTCTAACCAAAACGGCTTCAATCGTTTCAGATTGAATGGCTGCCTGAAAAATTTCTTTCGTAATCACTAAGTCTAACATACCGTCTTTATTCATGCGTTCAATTGGAGTTAAGCTCACAATTTCAGCTTCATAAAGCAGTTTGTCAACGATTCCATTTACAGAATGAACATCTTTTGTAATGTGACCCAAACATTCGGTATGCGTGCCATGTCCGTGTGGATTGAAAGCAATGTTTCTAAAATTCACACTTCCACCTTCTGCAACAGCGCCTACCCATCCGTTTCCACGAACCGGTTCAATTGTTGGCGCATCAACGTACCACGCGGTTGGATTTTCAGTTGAATTAGAAAGGGGCAGAGAACAATCTACCCCTTCATTTGTTATAATGTAATTTCCGTTAGGAAGAAATAACTGCATACTATGGAAGTTTTCTGAGCATTGCTTTATATTCCTCAACAAAGTCTTTGTTGCCCTGGCAAGCCATTTCAATCTTATAATTCGTGAAATTCTCGATTCTGTTTTCAGGATTCGGGTGTGTACTTAAGAACTCTGGAGTTCTTGATCCGCCTGCTGCTGCAATTTTCTCAAAGAAACCGGCACCTGCATCTGCCTGATAATCTGTCGGACAAAGGAATTTAACGGAACCTTGATCAGCTTCCGTTTCATGTTCACGTGAGAATTTCAATCCAACAATTGCTTCTGTAATTTGAGCCAGCATTGCTCTGTTTCCCGCAATAATGGAAAGAAGTGCCTCTACACCATAGATTTTTGTCATTTGACGAGTAGAGTGACGGAAATCAGCATGTGCCATTTCGTGACCCAATACTCCGGCCAATTGTGCTTCGTTATCCAAATATTTCAAAATACCCGTGTAGATGTAAATGTATCCACCCGGCGTACAAAATGCGTTCAAAGTACTGTCATCCTTAATTACACGGATTCTCCACGCAAAATCATCCTTATGTTTCAATTGTCCTGAATTCAGGATTTTGTTTCTCACTTTGTAAACAAAAGCATAAACATCTTTATTCGACGCTGAATCCAGAATTGGATATTCCGCCTGATTGTTATCAATTTCGGCAGCAACCTGCGCTCCCAACTGCTTGTCCTGATCGATTGTAAATAAATTGAAACCGGACCCCAACTCTTTTGAACCTCTACAGTTCATCAAAAACACTGTGCTTACTGCAACTATCCCGGCTAATGTTAAAATTCTTTTCATAACTTCGCTTTGATACAAATTTAGTCTTTTTTCGTTCTATTCCAGCGTCGTGACGAGTAAACCTTCAGCACTTCAGTTAAAGCTTCAAACCTTGCCCGAGAAACCCGGCGTCTATCAATATTTTGACAGCGCTGGAACCATTATTTATGTGGGTAAAGCCAAGAGTTTAAAGAAGCGGGTGGGTTCTTACTTTTCCAAAAAACACGAATATGCGAAAACGGCGATGCTCGTTCGAAAGATCGTTGACATTCAGTACATAGTTGTAGAGACTGAAATGGATGCACTTTTGCTGGAGAATAACCTCATCAAGAAATACCAGCCCAAGTACAATATTCAGCTTAAAGACGACAAGACGTACCCATGGATTTGTGTAAAAAAGGAACCGTTTCCGCGTGTTTTTTCTACACGGCAAATGGTGAAAGACGGATCGAAATATTACGGTCCTTACACGCATGGAAAAGTAATGCACACGCTTTTGGATCTGTTCAGAGAGTTGTATCCACTGCGAACTTGTGCACTAGATCTGTCGGCGAATAAAATTGAGAAATCGAATTACAAGGTGTGTTTGGAATACCACATTGGCAAATGCAAAGGACCTTGTGTCGGTAATCAGAGCTCAGCTGAATACAATGAAATTATTGACCAAATTGACCAGATTCTGAAAGGGAACAGCAACACGGTAATTCAGCATTTGAAGAACAAAATGAAGGATTTGGCTGCTGAAATGCGTTTCGAGGAAGCGCAGGAGGTGAAGATCCGTCTGGATTCTTTAGAACGATATAAAGCGAAGTCGACGGTGGTTTCACCAACAATACATAAGGTGGACGTTATTACCATTGTTGAAGACGAAGAATCGTATTTCGTGAATTACCTCGTGGTAAACAACGGGGCAATCATCCATGGAATGACACAGGAATTGAAACGTCAGCTGGAAACTTCAAAAGATGAGGTAATCACAACCATTCTTCCCATTTTGAGGGAACGTTTTCAGAGTGATTCCAGAGAGATTTTGGTAGAGGAAAGTGTAGAGTGGGAAATGGAAGGAATTGATTTCTTTGTCCCTCAGCGAGGTGATAAGAAAGCGTTAATTGATCTTTCCATTCGAAATGCAAAATACTACCGAATTGAAAAGTTGAAACAGGAAAAGATCAAGGATCCTGAAAGACACACCAATAGAATTTTAGAGACAATGAAGAAGGATTTACGTCTTTCAGAATTGCCTCATCACATCGAATGTTTTGATAACTCGAACATTCAGGGAACAAATGCTGTTTCTGCCTGTGTGGTTTTTAAAGATGCCAAGCCAAGTAAGAAAGATTATCGCCATTTCAATGTACAAACTGTTGAAGGTCCGGATGATTTTGCAACTATGACAGAAGCTGTTTTCAGACGTTACAGAAGGTTATTGGAAGAAAATCAGCCCTTGCCGCAACTTATTATTATTGATGGTGGAAAAGGACAATTGGGAGCAGCTTTGGAGGCGTTGGAAAGACTAAATATTCGTGGTAAAGTAGCCATTATTGGTATTGCCAAACGTTTGGAAGAATTGTTTTATCCCGGGGACAGTTTACCGCTTTATCTTGACAAACGTTCGGAAACACTTAAGATCATTCAGCATTTACGAAACGAAGCTCACCGTTTTGGAATCACACACCATAGAAACAGACGAAGTAAGGGTGCGTTGACCAATGAATTGGAAGAAATTCCCGGGATAGGCGAGAAGACTGTTCAGGATTTGATTAAAGCCTTTAAATCGGTGAAACGTGTGAAAGAACAGAACGAAGAACAGCTTG
The DNA here is from genome assembly GCA_965650275.1 of uncultured Fluviicola sp. GTDB lineage: Bacteria > Bacteroidota > Bacteroidia > Flavobacteriales_D > Crocinitomicaceae > Fluviicola. The sequence continues at coordinate 85,712 of CBFGNV010000003.1, forward strand.
CAGCGATAGTTGGCCGCTCCAAGGCAAAAATTGTTGTGAAATACTTTGCAGGCTCATAAGGTAAAGACGCGACGCATCGCGTCTGTTCGTGTGCTTATTATAACTTAAAACTCAACTGTACAATAAAGCAACGCGTTGCCTGCATATCACCCGGACGGGTCATATATTCCGCATTGGCAACATTGTTTACGATGAAGTTGATCTTGTATTTCTCTTTGTATTCGTATCCAATTCTTGCGTCAAAAACGATCGTTGGACCATCATGGTCTAAGCGATATTGTTTTAATCCAGGTAAAATTTGCTGACCTAAAACACCATCTTCAAACGCTTTATCGATGTTTACCATAAAACTGTTCATTCGTGTGGAACCTCCTATACTGAATCCTTTATATTCCAACTGAAGATCCGCTTTTGCCAGATGATTGAAACGGTATTTCAACATGTCTGTGCTGTCGTTCGAGAATGTTTGTCGGTAATCCTGATTGTAGTTCTTTGATATCGGGTTCATGTATGTGTAACCAAACAATGTTTGCACTTTGATTGGACCAATTTGACCAACTCCGTTTACACTTGCTTCGAAACCGGTGATTTGAGCTGCTTCCGCATTTTCAGCCCTAAATCCGATCCATTTTCCGATATAACCAGGAGAATTTGGGTTTCCACTGATTGGAATACTATCCGGATTGTAAAGTCCTAGTGTAAATTCCATCATGTTTTGGTAAGAATTGATGAACCCAGAAACATCGATGAAACCTTTCCAGTCACCGAATTTAAGTCCTTGTTTGATTCCTATTTCTCCAGCCCAACCCGTTTCTGCCTGTAAATTCGGATTCGGGAAAATGTTTAACGAACCCACACTTGTTTGCGTGTAACGTTCTGCAACGGTTGGGTAACGAATTCCTTGACCAAGTGAAACACGCAAGTGTGTATACTTTGCTGCTGCGTAATGAATTCCTGATCTGAAGATTGGTCGTACCGCGTTTTGTTCGAATCCGCGACCATTGTAATATTTCGTTTTTAGTGCCTCACCATCTTGTTCAAAGTATTCCATTCTGGTACCAAAACTGATGTCCCACTTTTTCCATTTCTTTTCAATTTGCCCATACAAAGCAGCATTGAAAGAATTGTGGTCACCAAACAGGTAGGAGTTTATTTTATTCGCCGAAGTAGTAACTCCGGTTGTTAATACCAATCCTAAACCTTTCCATTTTTTTTGGAATTGGTAATCAGCATAATATACCTGCGACTTAGAGCTCTGTGCCGAATTCGTAAAGTTGGCATTGTCTACAAAGTAGTACCGGGTTCTAAGCGTATGTCGATTGAATTTTTTATCATAAAACTTCACACTTGGATCGATGGAAATTCGAGTTCCTTTATTGTATGTTAATGTTGAACCTGCAACTGAGGTATCCGCACCTCCCATTGGTTGATAGGCGAAGGTATCGCTCTGCCAAATGATGAAATTTCCTGTTTTCTGCATTTGAACATTCCAGCCTAATGAGAATTTTAAACGGTCCAGATCTTTCGGGCTCCAAAAAACTGTTCCGTTTATACGTGCTCTGTCTTCCACTTCGCCCTGACGGTAACCGTTTGTGCTAAAACCAGCGGCACCCAGATTCAACCCAAAACGTTCAAACTTCTTGCTAAAGGTAAAATCAGCTTGCTGGTAAGTCGGACTTTTTGTCCACCATTTTAGACTTTCGCGTTTCGGATCATCGTAAAGTCCGTTTTGAACCTTTCCGGTAACTTTCATTTGAGAAGTTGGCTCCTGTTCAATTAGTGAGACGATTCCATTCAATGCTCCAGAACCATAAAGGACAGAAGTTGCACCTTTAATCACTTCAATTTGTGAAGCTTGCTCAATAGGAATAGAATTGAATTTTGCGTCTCCTGCGTCACCAGAAAGTAGAGGGACTTCATTCCAAAGTACTAAAACGCGACTTCCTGCTCCGTATGAAAATCCGCTACCACCGCGAATACTGACTTGTCCATCCATTGTGTACGCACCCGGTGCCTGATCAACAGCAGCTTCTAAATCGGTAATTCCTTTATTTCTTACCAAATTGGCATCAATTACTTCAATGGAAATCGGAATTTCTTCAACAGATTGTTTTCTTCTGGATGCGGCAATAACAACTGGTCCAAGCTGACTGATATTTCCCTGAACGGAAGTTGTCATCTCAATTTGCACGAAATCATTGGAGGTTACATCAATGGTATCGGTTAGATAATCATCTGCGCTAACAATTAACTGTACAGGAAGCGTGACACCTTTGATCACGAAATTTCCTTCTTCATCTGAAATGGAACCGGTAGTTGGACTGGTTTTAATGGTTGCGAAAAGTACGCCTTGTTTTGTTTTTTGATCAATAACACGACCTTTTAGATCTTGAGCAAAAAAGCATGCAGGTAAAAGTAGTAGAAGAACTAGTAGGGTTTGTTTCATTCGTCAGCAGCTGTTTGAGTTGCCAAAATACAAAATCTATTTACTGAACGTATACAATTTAGGAGTCAACTTTTTTACAATTTATGACATTAGTGCTTGGAGCTAAATGCTATTTTTTATTAACTTATTAAAGAAAGCACCATAATAAATTGAAATTCAGCACTCAACATCAGCAAATTGCCTTAACGCTTCTCAGCGGAATTGGAAGTAAAAGAGCACGTATTATTACCTCGTATTTTAAGGATCTGGCAACATTCTTCGAAGAAAAGAAATTGGATTTGGGGAAGCTTCCTGGAGTTACGGCGGATATGATCAAATCGAAGCAACGCACGTTGGCTTTAGAAAAAGCTGATGAGGTGTTGGAATATTTGGAACGAATAGGAGCAAACACCTTGTTTTTGACGGATACCAATTATCCGAAGAAACTGAAACAGTGTGAAGACGCACCCATTTTACTTTATTCAAAGGGAAATATTAATTGGACCGCACGAAAAACAGTTGCTATAGTTGGAACCAGAAATATTAGCAGTTATGGAAAACAGTTGACAGAGGAACTGGTTGATAGTTTGTCAGCTACAGGCGCAGTCATAGTTTCCGGGATGGCTTATGGAATTGATATTTGCTCACACAAAAGAGCGATTGTCAATAAGGCTGAAACCTGGGGGGTTTTGGGTCACGGTTTGGATCAGCTTTACCCGGCAGTTCACAGAAAAGTTGCTGAGAAAATGTGTGAGCATGGTGGATTAATCAGTGAATTTATTCCCGGATCCAAAATTGAACCGGGTAATTTCCCGATGCGAAACAGGATTGTTGCCGGTTTGTGTGACGCAACTGTAGTAGTAGAAAGCGGTGTAACCGGAGGATCGATGATTACAGCAAATCTTGCCCGAGATTATAATAGAGATGTTTTTGCATTTCCAGGTGATGTTGGAAAACCTGGCTCTGCTGGTTGTTTAAAGTTAATTCGCGAGAATATTGCGGCTTTGGTACAAAATGGTTCTGATGTTCTGGAGAGTTTAGACTGGAAATCGGATCGCGAAATTGTGAACAAACAGGCTCAGTTATTTGCCAATTTATCGCCTCAGGAAGAAAGCATAGTGGATGCTTTGCAAGAGAAAAAAGACCTGAATATGGACTCCCTAGGCTTTTTGACGAAATTATCGATTTCTGAAATCGCTTCCAATTTACTTCAATTGGAATTCAAGGGGATAATTAGGCCATTGCCGGGTCGTCGATACACGCTTGTCTAAAATTTAACAGAAGTAACAGATTTGACAACTACTGTTATTAATGATTCATTAATTTTATGGAAAATTATAAAACCATGAAGTTAAGATTACTAGTTGTAGGCGCATTGTTCGGGGCGAGTGCTTTTGCACAAACTGTAACAAACGCTACAGGAAGCACATATGCTTTTACACAAGTTTATAAATTAGACGCAACTCCGGTTGAGAGTCAGGGAATGACAGGAACTTGCTGGAGTTTCTCATCGCTTTCATTCATTGAATCTGAGTTGATTCGTTTAGGAGTGAAAAATCCTGCTACGTTATCAGAAATGTATATTGTTCGTAAAGCATACGAAGCTAAAGCAGAGAAATTCATCCGTATGGATGGAAAGATCAACTTTAGTGAAGGTGGTGCTTTTCATGATATTCCTTATGTAATTAAACGTTACGGAGTAGTTCCAAGAGAAGCTTACACTGGACTTCAAGGTGGAGATGTAGCTTACAATCACGCTGAAATGTTCTCTTTATTGGAGAGTTTCATGAACACGGTTTTGGCTGAAGTTCAAAAAGGAAAAGGAATTGGTTCAGAGTGGAAAATCGCTTTCAACGCTATCCTGGATGCTTATTTAGGTCCGGATCCAAAAACATTCAAGTTTAATGGGAAAGACTATACGCCACAATCGTATGCTCAATCTTTAGGATTGAAAGTGGACGATTACGTTTCGGTTACTTCGTTCACAAATGACCCTTTTTACAAAACGTGTGAATTGGCTATTCCTGACAACTGGGCTTGGGGTGAAAGCTACAATGTTCCATTAGAAGACATGGTTTCAATTACTGAAAACGCGTTGAAAGCTGGTTACACAGTTGCTTGGGGTGCTGACGTTAGTGAAAAGGGATTTAGCTTTAAGAACGGTATTGCAATTGTTCCTGAAGATGAAAGTACTATTCAGGTTGCTGGAAGAGACAATAAGAACTTCAACAATGCAGGTGCAGATCGCACGTCAAACGCATTTATGGAGCCGGTTAAAGAGAAAGTGATTACACAAGAATTGCGTCAGGCGGGTTACGATGAAAAAGTAACAACTGATGATCACGGAATGCACATTGTTGGTATGTACAAAGACCAAAATGGTAAACGTTATTTCCTTGTGAAAAATTCTTGGGGGACAGATAATTATCCTCAGGGATACTTATACGTGTCTGAAGATTATTTTCGTTTGAAAACAATTAACGTATATCTTCACAAGGATGCGCTTTCGAAAGAGGTAAAATCAAAATTAAATTTATAATTTAGACGCAGTATCTTACACTATTTACTGATTATGGATAGATTGACACCCGCAGAAGAAAAAGTGATGCTTAAGCTCTGGGAGCTTGAAAAAGCCACTGTTAAAGAAATCGTGGAGCTTTATCCTAATCCGAAACCGGCCTATAATACAGTGTCAACTATCGTCCGTATTCTGGAACGAAAGAAATTCATTAAGCATAAAGCAGTTGGTCGTGGCTACATTTATTTGCCGAAGATCGAGAAAGATGCTTACAGAGATTTCTTGGCAGAATACATGTTGAAACACTACTTCCATGGAAACAAGAATGAAGTGGTTTCCTTTTACAACAGTAAGGTTTCATTAACTGATATTTTGTAGGAAGAATAGAATATTTTGAAAAGCCCTCCAAATCGGAGGGCTTTTTGTTTACATTTAGGTTTTGTGCACATTGATGGATATGAAGATTATCTTTACAATCCTTATAATTTCGGCAGTTCAATGGATTCACGCTCAGAAAGTTCATGTGGATGATTTCACGATTCTTCCACAAAAATATGAGGAGACATTCAACTTTATTTTCAAATTGGATTCGCTTGGTTTAACGAAAGGAAAGCTCAATTATCTCCGTGAATACGCTTTTGGGGACAATACTGAATTTTCGAAGGCAGAAGATCTAAGGTCCAGATTTGAAAAACAGAATGACAGTATCTATCAAGTAATTATCCATCGACAGAAATTTACGTTGAACACACTTTCGGGTTGGGTGATGGATTTGAAAAGCGGAAGATCTGTATATAGAAATTTCAATTTCCGAATTGCAGAAAGTCATCAATCAGATTTTCAGGGAACGGATTCATTGGGTAATTGGACAGCTAGTTATGGCGGATTTAAAAAGAATTATGTTTCAAACGTTAGGTATGAACCAAAGCGAGTTGAACCCAACAAAACGGTGGAATATGGAGTTAGACATACCAAGTATGCTGATGATGGTGATTCTACGTGGACGGAAAGCGATACTACCAGAACAACAACGTCCTATGATTCGATTGGAAGAAAACAACATGTACTCATTGAGAACTATGGGTCATTGTCTTTTCCGGGAACAGTAGAATATGCTTATACTTATTCAGGAGATACTTGTCTGGCAACCCTGATTCGCTTTGAAAGCGAATTCTCAGAAACAACAAATGGAATTGTTATGGGTGTTCAAAAGACCCGGTTTTCCAAAAAGCTTTCGACCGCAGAAAACGGTACTACACATGATTATTTTTATTCAGAGCGAACGGATGGTTGGGATTTACATGCTACTGATACGTTCCTGACAATTGTTCCTAACGGCAGGATTTACGTGATTCAAGAGAAATACGAACATTACCATATTTTTCCGGATGGGTATAAGAGTTCTCACAAGAGCCATTATAAACACACGTTTACCTATACTGCAAAGTAGGTTTAGTAGGGAAACAATCTCACCCAGATTTCGCGGGATACACGATAATTGTAGAAGCTCATCAATACTAAAACAGACATAATTGCTCCGAAGAACCACCAAACGGGCAGTAACCAAAATAAACACGCAAAAACTACCCCCAATTCGGCAATCGCCATTCCGTAACTCAAATACATCGCCCCAAAAAAGTAGCCCGGCTCTTTGTCGAATTTGTAATTACACACGGCACAACGTTCGTTGATTTTTGGAATACGAAGAAGAAAAACATTCCCCTTGCTTGCGAAGATCTGCCCTTCGTTACATTTCGGACATTTCCCAATGTGTTCCAGCTTAAAAGTTGCCATTTTTTTCTTCAAAGGTACATTGGAAGTAGATGTACATTGTTACAGTATTACGACCATTATTTGTATTTTTCGGACAAATAAGTGAGAATGAACCGATTTCCAACCTTGAGTTTAAATCAGTTTGATGAGCATGGTACGGCACATGAAATTTATGTGAATACTTTTTCTGATCATATTCTGAAACATCACACGCATGTATTGGTTCCGCACCGTCACGATTTTTATGTAACGGTTTTTTTTACTAGTGGTAGTGGATTTCATGAAATAGATTTTAGGCGCTATTCAATTGAATCGGGGGCAGTTTTCTTCATGCAGCCCGGACAAATTCATCATTGGGAGTTTTCGCGGGAAACGGAAGGTTTTGTTATTCTGCATTCCCGTTCATTCTTTGAACTGAATATTCGTGGTGTGTCTTTAGAGAAATTCCCTTTCTTTTCTTCGAAACTGAATATATCAAAATTGTATATTTCGGACAGTCGAAAGAGTAATATTGCAACATTACAAAACTTACTTGAGGAATTCGAAGGTCAACGATTGTTCAGGCACATCAAGATGGCAGCACTCGTTTCTGAACTATACATTGACTTAGCGAGATTATATGTAGAAAATCACCCAAAATTCATTCAGCAAAACACCCTTTATTCCAACAAATTCAGAGAATTAGAAGCTATGATAGATCGCTATTTTATAAAGGAAAAAGGGGTAGAATTCTATGCTGAAAAACTGAACATCAGTTCGCGTCACCTCAACCGCATTTGTCAGGACGTTGCGAATAAAACATTCACCCAACTTCTTACCGAACGCGTGATGCTCGAAGCACGCCATCTGCTTTCATCGAGTGAATTGAATTTTAATGAAATTGCCCGACAGTTGGGCTACGAAGAATACTCCTATTTCTCTAAACTTTTTAAGCAGTATTGCGGAAGCACTCCAAAGGCATTTAGAGAAGGGTACGGATGAGTATTATTCAACCACCAATCGCTGAGTAATATTGTTGATCTTCACCAGATACATTCCGGCGCTCATTACTTCCGGAAGTTGAAATTCAGCTGCGGTATGGTGTTCGTTTTCAAAGATCACTTTACCTTGTAAGTCCATGATTTGAAGTTCAAATTCATCACCTTGTTCCGTAGAAGTGAAATGTAAAGCACCTCCTTTTTGAACCGGATTGGGGAACAATTCTATCATTTCAACTGATTCATCTTCAATACCAAGAATACCATCAATTCTGAAATTATCTATGTAGAGATAGTTGGAATGATTCTCTCCTGTAAACTGAAATTTGAAACGCGTTTTATAATCCGTGGAGGTTGTGGTGTAGTTGAAACTCGCATGCTTCCATTGGTTCGCTGTTGGCACGAAAGCCGTTCCAATGTTTTCAAATGCGGTTGTTAAAGCTGTATCGCTTAATAGTTTACGCTGAAACCAAGTTGCGCCACAGTCTCGAGAACTGTAAATTTTGAGTTTTTCGGTCATATCTGCGAGGTCAGTTTCTGAAGATGCATAGGCATAATCAAATGAAACAACTACGTTGGTTGTATAATTCAATCCAAAAGCAGGAGAGATCAATTCGTCCACTTTTCCAGTAAGGTTATCCTGATAAGTGAAAGGTGAACACAGCATACTTGAATCGGTGATCAACTGATTGTTCAGCAGATAACAACCGCTTCCGTTTACACCATTTTGTTCAACTCTTGCGAACTCAGGAGTATCGTACAAATAGTTTTTATGTATCCAGAATTCGTTGTCAACGTCAAAATCCTGAACGGTTGGCCCATAGAAATCATAACCGTTAGGGGAAACGTATACAGCTGGTGAAATTGCGTATACGGCAGAACCGTTTGCATTGGTAACAGTAAGTGAAATTTGATGGAAACCTGGATCGTTGTAGGTGACAGTTGGTTCAAACTCGGTTGATGTTGCTGGTGTTCCACCAGGAAACGACCAAGAGTAAGTGTCTCCAGCTGTCATTCCTGTTCCGTTAATCATTTCTACCCACCATCCAGCACATATAAAACGTGATCCTGGAATGAAACTACTATTTGGAAGTGCCGTGCTTGCGGTTTGTGTCCCTGGACCAGTTCCAGTGGCAATAAGGTTTGCTTCTGTGCTCAACTGATCACGACCATATAGTGGATTCTCCTGCACAGCGCGCATCATGGTAGCTTGACCGTTCGTGAACATGAAATTACACCACGTATAATCCATGAAGTTTTCTACATTACTTCTTGGGTCAAATCCCCAATAGTCGAAGCTATCGGAATATAGACTGTCGTTACAGGAGTTCTGCGCGAAATTACAGAGACTGTTACCGTTTGTATAAGGTGTATCGTAAATTCCGTCTGAAGGACCACATTGGAAGTTGGGATTATCGCCGAAAGTGTGAAACAACCCGAAATAATGTCCCATTTCATGTGTTAATCCAAATGAACTTGCTGGAGATGCAGTTCCAATTGAACCAATGTAATCATTCAGCATCATGATTCCGGTGGCACACGGATTTTGACTAACTAACGGATTGATTGAAAAACCGCTCAAGCCCGGTAAAGTGTTATTTACCACCCAAATATTAACGTAGTGCGCTGGATCCCACATGTTGATCATAGCACTTTCGTCACCTACGTTTGTCAATGGTGTGGCAATTCGGTCGATTCCAGTGGTAGGATTTCCCCATGGATTGAGATGTGCCAAACGAAATTCAAAATTGACTTTTCCTATGATCGTATCGAACGGAGCCTGAACCATGCTGGTATCTGCGTTCATGCGTTGAAAATCTTCGTTAAGAATTTCCATCTGGTCAAGAATCTGAGCATCGCTGATGTTTTCAGACCCATATTGGTGCAATACGTGAAACACCACTGGAATAATGCGAAGCTCTCCCGATTTCGGAGCGTTTGCTACCATTCTTTTCGTCTGTTTAATGGCTTCCGATGTTGGATGTGAACTTCCACATTGAAAAGGAGTTTGTGCACTTCCGAACAAAGAGAATAACGCAGTTGATACGAGTAGAAGGTGTTTCATAGTATTGAATTTCAACCAAGTTTAAGAACAAATTTCGAATGGCTTAAACGTATTTAGTCAAAGGATGGTTTGGTTGAGTTAACGATATTTTGTGTTACAAGATTGAATTAGCGCTTAATCATCCCCTTACTGCGCATAATAGAAACACCGAATCCACATTGTTTTTCTCTTCTATTCTTGTAGAAATTGATTGGCATGCGTAAAGTCCCAAACTTCCTGAAATTGATGTTCATTGTTCCCTTTCTAATCTGTTGTTCAGAAAAGAAGAAACACCAAGTGCAGACATTCAAACCAAGAGTGTTTACTGAAATGGAAGCAACAGTTCCGGATGTTCCTGAACCGCTTTGTGATACGATGGAAACGGTTATTGATTCCTCTGAATTCGGAAGAAAGGGAAAAACAAAACTGGAACTTCGACTGATCTTTACGGATACCAGTTCATTCCTGAATCTCAAATTATTTACAAAAAACGGTTCGAAATGGACACTGAGAGATACGATGAATGCATCCTGTTTTGTTCCCGTACTTTCACCTGTGTTTACTGATATGAACGGTGACGGTTACAAAGATTTGTTGTTTCATTCCAGTGAAGCGGCCAGAGGAGCAAATACAATCCAAACCTTGGTTCTCTTTGATGCCAAACGAAACAAATTGAAACGGATATTGGGCGACTACCCGAATATGGAGTACAATCCGAAATTGAAGTGCATTAACTCGTGGGGTTTTCATGCCGGATCAATTACCTACTTTCTTCGTATTGAAAACGATAGCTTATTGGAATTTGCCAATGTAGATCATTTTGATAAACGCATTACTGTCAGCGTTCTAGACGAGCATGGTAAATGGAAACAAATCAAAGACATTCCACAGGGTGGTTATCGTGGACAAAACTGTTTCAAGAATTATGATCCTGTAGAGTGGTAACGCACTGTTATCTTAAGTCTAAAACAGGAATAATTCTATCAAATCGAAAATCAATAATACTGCCTTCTATGGAATCGGTTTTCCCTTTTAGATCAGTTAATTTTAGCGAAGTAATGTTCATCACGGCAATTCCAAAATCCAAACTTTCTTCTGTTGCAGAATAATTGTTGTAAATATCATAGTGATATCCACCATTATCGAATTGAATTGAATTCAGATCCATTCCATCGTTTGCTTTACCTCCGCCACGGAAATAATAGACATAAGTGAAAACTGCTATTGTATCATTCAAATCATCCACGATTTCCAATTCCACAGTTCCTTTTTTTATACAACGGTAAGTCAGTTTGTTTTCCAACGTATCGCGACTCAACGAAATGTCTTTACCGCTTTTCAATTGAAATGAATAAACGTTTACTTCATTCGATTTTTGTGCGAATGCAAAACAGAAACTAAGCAGGAATGCAATGCAGAGAATCAACTTCATTCTATCCCGGAATTTGTTCCACCAGTAAGTTGTTTCCCGCTTTGTCGTAATACGTACAAGTCATTTTCCCTGTATTCACAACCCATTTCTCTACTCCGGATTTAGCGCAATCGCTGCAAAAGGTCATGTAATCTGTTCCACCAGATTGGTGATTTTTCAAGTCGGAAATGAATTGTTCCTTATCACTGCTTTCAGCAACTGTGATTTCGGGATATTTGGCTTCGCTTATTGCAGTGAAATCATCTTTCCCAAAGTACAGCGCATGTCCGTCGTGTACAAAGGTTTCATAGGCGGCAACGCCAAGTTTTATCAAATCCTGAACATATGCAGGGAAATCAGCACCACTTTTCACTTTCGAGTGTGCCGCTTTTATTTGGTCAATTGTAAAAGACATAAAATCACTTTTTCTTCTTACTTGCTTTCGCCTTAGGATTAAATTCGAGCGCCAAATCTATCCAGTAGTTAAAATCTTCTGCTTTTCGCATTCCGGTTTCATCAATTAGCACGTAACCAATCATTGGTCGATTGGTAAAATCCATCGTTCTGCAGCCTGGTTTTTCTACCAGTTCGTTGTGTATTTCCGGATCGACTCTGCACATCAGTTCATCCTTAATGATACCAACGCACATTTTATCATTGAGCATGAATGTCAGACCGCCCATCATACGCTTTTCTACAACGTTCGGGAAATGCACCAATCGCTCTCGTATTCTATCCGCCAATAACTCACTGTAGGCCATTATCCCATGGAATGTAGTGCAACTCTGTTTCCTTCTGTGTCAAGGATATGTGCCATAAATCCGTTTGGACCAATAGAGGTTTTCCCCATCAACACTTTACCTCCAGCACTTTCCACTCTTGCCAATGCTACAGCCAGGTCAGGTTGCGCGTTCAGGTAAATGATCGAACCTTTCGTAGATGGCTCAAATCCTTCGCCCTGAACCAAACCGCCACCGACTTGTCCATTATTGGTCTCCGCAGGAAAAACACCGTATTTGTATTCCGGATGCGGCATGATATGAATTTGAGTATCTAAAATCGTTTCGTAAAAACTGGTTGCTCTTGAGAAATCCAATACAGGAATTTCGAACCAGTTGAGTGCGTTTGCCATAAGTTGTGTGTTTAGAATGTAGGTGGAAGATAGTGAAAATAACGATTATTCTTCTTCAGGTCCTCCAAGAAATGCATTGTTAAACGCGTCGCCAAGAACTAAAATTCCAAACCAATATTGCACCACTTTTCCGTTTTTCAATGCGCCTAGTTTAGTCGTCAGGTCATTCAAAAACACAGTTGTTTCATCGTCGTTGTCAAATTTCAAATCTCTTGTTGGAGCATTGATTTTTTCCAATTCGTCGAGGAATTTTGTTTTTTCTGGGGACTCGTCAAGAAACCCCTCAGATACTTTAACGTCGAGGAGAGCAAGTAAGTCGTCAAATGGAGTTTCACTTGCTGGAATTTTGTTGTCGTTGATGAGTTTGATGTCGGATTTATTGAACAAACCGATGTTTTTGTTTACACATTTTCCAAATGATTTGACGAAGGCGTCAGTATCAAAGTTTGATTGAGCTGTGGAGACATTTCCAATAAGCAGAAAGATAAAAAGCAGTTTTTTCATGGTGGTCAGTTTACCAAGAATCGAGCCGTACTTTAAGGAGTTATTCCGGAGTTTCTCGTGATTTTAACAGATTTTCGAACCGCTTTTTTAATTGTTTTGCGCTGGTAGAATTTAGGAATTCTAATCTAGAATCAATTGTCCTCCCCCTTTGGAAGGGACTAGGGGGAGGATTAACTTTTACAAATTCATTCCACCAGAAACTTCAATGCGCTGTGCGTTTACCCAGCGTGCATCATCCGTACAAAGGAATGCAACCACGCTTCCAATATCTTCTGGTAAACCAACTCTTCCAAGCGCAGTGTGCGAAGCAATCATTTTATTCACTTCAGGATTGTCGCGAACTACACCTCCCTGAATATCGGTTTCAATGGCTCCCGGAGCTACAATATTCGCTCTGATTTTACGTCCGCCCAATTCCTTTGCAAGATAAAGCGTGTACTTTTCCATGGCACCTTTCATTGCTGCGTAAGTTCCGTAACCCGGATTGGCGAAACGTGTCAACCCGCTAGAAATGTTTACGATTCCACCGTTTTCGTTGATGAACGGAAGCAGTTTCTGCGTCAGGAAGTAAGGACCTTTGAAGTGAACCATCAGCATTTCGTCGAACAATTGTTCCGATAGTTCTGCTAAACTTCCGTGATGAATGAAGCCAGCGTTGTTCACCAGAAAATCGAAGTTGGAACTTCCCGTATTTTCCTTCAGGTGTGAAGTCGCTTTTTCAACGAATGCTTCGAAGGAAGACAGATCACTCACATTCAATTGGTAGGCTGCTGCTTTTTGTCCGAGTGCCTGAATTTCTGCAACCACTTTATCCGCTTCCGCTTTGTTGCTGTTGTACGTTAGAATGACGTCGAGTCCTTTTTTCGCCAGGTTGATCGCCATATCCTTTCCCAGTCCACGGCTCCCGCCGGTTACCAGGGCAATTTTTGTTTTTGACATATGATTACGTTTAAGTTCCCAAGAGAGGATATTTGAAGGCCCTTGCTTCCCACTGATGCACAGATGTTGAACGAGCCTACCGGACTCGTTATTGAATGGCGACCGGTAGGCGCCACTTTATCAGTGCATCTGCGGGAGAGTTTATCACTATCCTTCTTCGGATAACTGTTATTTATGTCGCAAAGGTATGTTGGTGGTCCTGCTAAAAAATGGTGACAGTTACAGATTAAATGGTGAGCATTTCAGTTTTTTTCATTAGAACTTCTTCTCGGTACTGTTTGGGAGTTTGTCCGGTATACTGTTTAAAGAACTTGGTAAAGTTCGACGGATCATAAGTTAAATGCTGGGCAATTGCTCCAATGGTCATTTTGTTTTCAGCGATCATGCGCTTAGCAATCACCAGAATTTTCTCTTCATAGAAAAAGCACGGGTGTTTCCCTGTGACGAGTTTTACCGTATTGGTCAAATGCGTTGGATGAATAAACATCAACCCTGCAAAATCTCTAATCTCGAACATTTTCAAGGCAGAGCCATCTACAATTTCCGCCAGGTGTTTGTCGAGAAGTTGCAGGTATTCCTGTGTTATTTCGTGCTGACGAGCGAGTATTTTTTGAGGGATTTTCATGGTGAACACTAAGGTATGGAATTATTGTTTGAAACTGGATATCGAGAAATGTGATATTGAGACTAAATGAATCTGGATGTGGAGAGACTAGATATTGAGACTGGAGGTTTGTCTTGCTTCTCAATGTCTAAAAGTCTAGTTTCTCAATATCCCAAAATCTAGTCTCACTTCAATTCCCCAATCTGGTCCAAAACACTCTGTAACTCTTCGACTTTTTTGGTCCCAATCAACAATTTCTTTCCTGTTTTGAATTCCAGTTGCAAGCCCATGTTTCCCGAGATATTATAAGCTTTTCCGGCGCCTGTCAAGCTGTAGCGCAGCCCCCAGCCACCGTAATCTGTAAGAGGAGAATATTGTCGGATATAAGCTTTTTGGATTTCCTCCCAGCCTAGATGTTTGGTCTTCCAGTGAAAGGGGAACAAGCGAACGTTAATTCCATCTTTTGTGATTTCAGTCGTTAATTTGGTAGAAAGCAGCATCGCCGTCAACAAAACCATTGCTCCGGAAACAAGAAGAATGCCCGTATTACCGATCGGTTTATCGCCAAAGGGTTCACCGAGAATCACTTGCTGGATGACTCCATACACGAATAAACCATTAACAGCAAGGAGAATAACCCAGATCCACCATTGCGTAAAGCGTTGTTTTTCGGAGAAGAGAACAGGTGCGTTCATGAGATGAGTTTTGATACAGAAAGGTAGTGAAAAATGGGGAGAAATTAATTCATGAAGCGGTTTGAAGAAAGTGGGTGCAACATGCCACTATTCTAAATAACTTCGATCCCTAAATCTTTCAGATAGTTAAATGTTGAATCGTAGAACTCTGGAAGTCTGGTATGATCTTCAATATTTCCTTCTGGAATTACAATAATCATCCCTTGCCTTGCTCTAGTAAGCAGCACTCTGTAAGCATTTATCAAATATTTTTTTCTGGTATCCTTGTGGATATTTTGCCATTTGTTTCCAACAAAGGAATAGGTTTTCCAACCTTCATCAGTAAACCTTAAGTCACCGTCCCAGGTTACACAGGTCCAATCTAATTCTAGTCCTTGAACTTGGAATTCTGTTGCAACATCCTCCAAAAAGTAAGAAGAGCGTATATCTTCTTTCCCGTCCAAAAACCAGTTGACATGATTGATTGGTGTTTTCACATCAATTGCCAAAGGTTTTAACCTATAGGCCTGCGACGATACAACAATTCCGAAACGTTCACTCCCTCTCGCTTTTTCTTTCAACCAGTTTTTTGCTTTATTCAGATCTCTGGTTAGAATGATGGGGTATTTATTCTGTAATTTTTTTAATGTGTTTTTGGCATTTACATCAATATCCAAAATCTCTTTAATCAGTTTCGATAAATGTTCTGCTCTAAAGGACCTCATCGAGGTACTCAAATGTAAACTCGAATTAAATTCTACGACACTTTTTTGTTCTAATGTTTGTATTGCTATTTGAGCGGCATATTCGCTATCATATAAATTGGGTGATATCCTTGTTTCCCAAAATGGAAATTTATTCTCAATTGCTTTTAGCCATTCTGAAATCCCAGCTTCTCCAGTGTTTATTTCTTGCCCGCCACCAACTAAACATATTACAACTGCCCAATCTTTATGTCTATCTAAACAGGATATTAGAAATTCGGGCTCAGAATATTCAAAGTTTGAAATTCCTTTTTTTTGTTGCATGAATTTGACCGTCTGGTCTTTTGTCCAAGCTCTTTGGGCTTCGTCAAAAATGGCTACATGATCATAAGGGGGATTTTGGTCTCGTAAGTATTCATCACGATAATGATGTATGATTTGAATGAATGATTTTACACTTTCTCTCGCGCTGCCTTTTGTGATTTTATTTCCATTCAACTTTTCTTGAAAAACGCGATCTCTTGTTAAAGCTTCCTGTAAGATGTCCACTAATGGTTTGTTTCCGGACAAGAATACACTTGAGTCTCCCTTTTTCTTATCTAAATGCTCGGTAGCTATTTTTAAACCAACTAATGTTTTACCAGCTCCTGGAACGCCTGTTACAAAGCAAATTACTTTCTTATTATTCAATTTGGCGAACTCAATTGTTTCTGAAATATATTTAGTTGTCTTTTTTAGATTTACCGCTTGTGCATCACTTCGGGTAATTTCTTCGACGTTATGATTATTATATAAACTAATCGCTGCCTCAATAATCGTTGGCGTTGGAGAATAACTACCATTAATGAATTGTTCGCTATTAATAGACGAATCTTCTTCAAAAAACTGAAGACTACGTTCAATTACCGTAGACAGATTTTTAGCGTTAGATTTTATTGGAGAAATGAGATTATCTCTATGATTCGTGGTTATTATTTCAATTGTTAATGATTCTGAATGTGTAGCAACTAAAATGGGTATAAGTGTCAGTTGATGACTAGGTTGATGGAAGTTTTTCAAATCCAACGCATAATCCCAAACCTGTTCTACATCTTGATTTATGAAGGCTTTTGCGCCAACTTTGAACTCAATAACAAAAACAATGTTTTTGATGATTAATAAACAATCTATTCTCTTACCCATTCTTGGGACAGAAAATTCAAAAAATAGATTTCCCTCGTATTCTTTGAGGACTTCTTTTAAAAGTTCTATTTGATATTCCCATGCATAGAGCTCGGTATGAATATGCCCCAATCTTCCATTAACGGACATTTCACCAATGATGGTTTCACGAGATTTCTTTATAAAATTGGATATAGGATCTGAATAGTAATAGTTTAGCATTGACTCATTTTCTTGTTATAAAGTTAAATTATTTCGCAATCCGTTTTAAAATCAAAAATTCCGACACTCTCCGGATATAAAGTCAGTTGCGTTTGAATCATCCCATTATCTCCCCCAACCGCTCAAACGCCTGATCCATATTCATAACGTTACTATAAAGCAATCTCAATCGATCGTTCTTCTCGCTCATCTTACAGTCTTTCGGGTTGCTTTGAACGTAGTTCAATACCCGTGTGAACATCGGCGAGTCGTAGTATTTGCTTTGGGAGTTGGCAACGAAATAACCAATCATTGATCCTTGTTTGATGACCAATTTTTCGAAACCAATTTCTTGTGCTAACCAACGCAGTTCGAAGGAACGAAGGAGTTCTTTTACCACGCGTGGAAATGGACCAAAACGATCAATCAGTTGCTGTTTGTAGCTTTCAATCTCTTCTTTGGTATTGAGGTTGTCCAGATCCTGGTAGATGCTCAGACGTTCTGAAACGTTGTTGATGTAATCTTCTGTGATGCGGAGCTCGAAATCGGTTTCCAGGACGCAGTCTTTCACGAAATGCGCACCCATGGTTTCTGTGTTTCGGTCGTCGTAGAGGTCTTTGAATTCTTCTTCTTTCAATTCGTCCATGGCTTCGTTGAGGATCTTCTGATACATCTCGAAACCGATCTCGGAAATGAAACCGCTTTGTTCGCCACCCAATAGGTTTCCGGCTCCGCGAATGTCTAAGTCTTTCATCGCAATGTTGAATCCGGATCCCAGATCGGAGAATTGAACCAAAGCTTCCAAACGTTTTCTGGCTTCGGATGTGAGTAAGCTTATTGGTTGTGAGATGAGGTAACAGAAGCCTTTTTTGTTGCTTCGACCAACACGACCACGCAACTGGTGCAAATCACTCAATCCGAACATATGCGCATCGTTGATGATGATCGTATTCGCATTCGAAATGTCGATTCCGGATTCAATAATGGTGGTTGCAATCAATACGTCGTATTCGCCCTGGATGAAATCCATCATTACTTTTTCCAGCTGTTTTCCGTCCATTTGTCCGTGACCAATGGCCACACGAACTCCAGGACAAAGTCGCGAGATCATTCCGGCAATTTCCTTAATATTCGCCAAACGGTTGTTGACGAAATATACTTGTCCACCGCGACTCACTTCATACGAAATGGCGTCGCGAATATTCTCTTCGTTGAAAGTGATAACCTCCGTTAATACGGGCTGACGGTTGGGTGGTGGTGTATTGATGATACTCAGATCGCGCGCTCCCATCAGTGAAAATTGTAAGGTTCTCGGGATTGGTGTTGCGGTTAATGTCAATGTGTCGACGGTTGTTTTCAGGGACTTCAACTTGTCTTTTACCGCTACTCCAAACTTCTGTTCTTCGTCGATAATCATCAAACCAAGATCCTTGAATTTCACTTTGTCGCTTACAATTTTATGTGTTCCCACTAAAATGTCAATTTCACCACTTGCCACTTTTTTCAAGGTCTCGGTAACTTGCTTCGCTGATTTGAAACGATTGATGTAATCTACATTCGCCGGGAAGTTCTTGAAACGTTCTTTGAAACTGCGTGCATGCTGATGACTCAAAATGGTTGTTGGAACCAAAACCGCTACTTGTTTGCTATCGGCAACGGCTTTAAATGCTGCGCGCATGGCAATTTCTGTCTTTCCAAAACCAACATCTCCACAAACCAAACGGTCCATTGGCTGTGCTTTTTCCATGTCTTCCTTCACCGCTTGAGTCGCTTTCAGCTGATCGGGCGTATCTTCATACATGAAGGATGCTTCCAATTCGTTTTGTAAATACGTATCCGGTGAAAAGGCAAATCCAGGCTGCGTTTTGCGCTTGGCGTACAATTGGATTAAATCGAAAGCGAGTTCCTTGATGCGCTTTTTGGTCTTCTGCTTCAAGGTTGCCCACGCCTGCGTTCCCAGTTTGTTCATTTTTGGTGCAGCACCGTCTTTTCCGGTAAACTTCGAAATGCGGTGCAGCGAGTGAATGCTCACGTAAAGTACATCGCCGTCCTTGTAAACCAAACGAATGGCTTCCTGCGGTTTTCCGTTTACATCAATGGTTTGTAATCCGGAGAATTGCCCAACGCCATGATCGATATGTGTTACGTAATCGCCTTTTTGCAGGTTGTATATTTCTTTTAATGTCAAAGCCTGTTTTGCCTGACGGAAGCCTTCCTTCAGTTTGAAACGGTGATAACGCTCAAAAATCTGATGGTCGGTATAACAAACCAGTTTCAGGCTCGGAAGAATGAATCCTTCGTGCAATGAAATGTTCATGGGTTGAAATTCCACTTCGGCGCCAATGTCTTCAAAGATCTGGTACAAACGTTCAATTTGCTTGGGTTGATTGGAGAAGATAAGGTTCGTTGCTCCGGCTGTTTTTCGTGCCAGTAAATCGTCTTTCAGCAAATCGAAATCTTTGTTGAACGTGGGTTGATGCTGGGTCTCGAAAGTAACTGTTTCGTTTGCCTTGAAATGGTATTCGGGACCAAATTCTACTATGGAATGTGGCTGAATCTGTGACTTCCAGTCGGAAGGATGCATGTACAATTCACCGGGCAAACTGTGTTTAATCGTATTTTTTGGAAGACCGTCGTAGATCTTAACCGCCTTTTCGTAGTCTTTCTCCAATGCCGCTTTCACCAAGTCGTTCGAAGCGAGCCAAAGGGTAGTTTGCTTACCAATGAATTCCAGAAAAGTTCCGTTTCCGTTCAACACCAATTGCTGCTGTACATTCGGAATAATGGAAAAGTGCGTATGTGTAGAGATGGAAAGCTGTGAAACCGGATCGAACGTTCGGATAGAATCCACTTCGTCGCCAAAGAACTCTACACGGAACGGGTGATCATTGGAGAATGAGAAGATATCTACGATTCCTCCGCGAATGGAAAATTGTCCGGGTTCGTAAACAAAATCAACACGTTCAAAGCCATAATCCAACAACAGTTCATTAAAGAAATCGATGGAGTATTTTTTACCGCTTTCTACGCGCATGGTGTTTTCAGAAAGTCGTTTTTGCGTTGGTACACGTTCAAACAATGCCTGCGGATAAGTAACAATCCAGTTGTTCTTTCCGGTGTTTATTTTCTCCAGCACTTCGGCACGGGCAACCACGTTCGCGTTGTCGGTTTCTTCCAGTTGGTATGGCATTCTATACGAAGCAGGATAGAAGAGGATGTGCTTATTCTCAGGAAACAATTGTTCCAAATCGTTCAAAAAGTAGGCAGCTGCTTCTTTGTCTTCCATTACGAAAAGGTGATTTCCAGGAACTTGCTGTGCAACGCTAATTGCCGCAATCGACTTTGAAGAACCAATCAATCCTTTCCAATGAATGCGGATTTCTGCCTGTTGCAAAAGGTTTGCGGTATCGTCTAAACCCTTAAGTTTCTTGAACTGATTGATGAACTGTGTAATTTCCATTTCTGAATTTGATAAAAACCGTTAAGGGGCACCACGCGAATGGAGCCCCTTGAATTGTTGTTACAAAGATAGTGCTTTAAAGGAAGTTTAAGTGCTTTTACCATTAAGGAATTAAGGTCAATTAGGATATAAGTGCTCAGCTTAATTTTCTTAATCTCTTAATGGTTCCAAAAGATTAAACGTTCAAAGAAAGGTTAAATGACGCCTCAGTTTCTGTAATCGAGATGGTGACTGAGCGTAGTCGAAGTATCATCTGTTTTTCTGCGTAAACCGAATTCTGGTGCTCGTTCCATTCGTGGTATTCACTTCCAGTTCACCATCAATTTGTCTGGTCATCAGGTTCACCAGGCTCAGCCCCAAACTTCCGGTATCAGAAGGAACTTTGTTTTCATCGAAGCCAATACCATTGTCATTTACTTCAAAAACCCATTCTTGGGTGTTTTCAATTTGACGAAGCGAAACGCTTATCTCACCTTCATCAGATGGAAACGCATACTTCAATGAATTGGTGATTAACTCATTTAAAATCAGAGCTAGAGGCATAGCCGTTTTGGTATGGAAAAGTGTTGAAGGAACATCAACGTGTAACTTCACATTTGGCTTAGATTCCAGAAGATTAGTGTAGAAAGAAAGAACTTCTCCAAAATAGATACTCATATCTACTTCCAGTTTTGAATTCCCCAAATGGAGCATCTGGTGCATTACCGACATGGCCTGCAAACGGTTTTCACTTTTATGAAGATATGCTCTGATTTCTTCGTTTTCTGTAGAATCGGCCTGGATGGAAAGCAGGGAAGAGATCATCTGCAAACTGTTGTTCACGCGGTGGTGAATTTCCTGCAGTAGCATTTCCTTATGGACGTTTTCATTTGCCAGCACTTCGGAATACCGTTTTCTGTTATTATAGGCACGTCTTGCAAAAAAGGCAACCACTAGACTGGAGACGATGATTAAGATCAGTACCCCGATGAAATATCCTTTTTTCTGGTTTTCGAGCGCGTGGTTCGTATTCAGTTTATGAACCATTCTCTGGTGGGTAGCGCGTGCGGCATCTTCCTTTTTCTGGAAAGAATAGCTTAATGCGATCTGCATTCCCTTCTGTGTAGTTTCTTCGTTATTGATACTGTCTTTATAAGCGATAAAGAGATTCTGATAGTCGTATGCTTTTTCAAAGTTTTTGGCTTTGGATTCTACATAACGCAGTACATCATAGCTATTGCGAATGGAAACTTTGTTGCCAATTGACAGACTTATTGAAAGTGCCTCCTGAGCATTTTTCAGTGCAACACCATTTTTTTTGGAATCTGCATAAACGCGCGCTAAACCCTGCATGCTCGCTGCGGTTTCTACCTTGTCGTCAATAGGAAGTGCATATTCTAAAGCAGTCAAATAAGTGTCTTCACATTTTTTTAGATCACCCATTTTGTAATAGGCGATTCCAAGTGCATTATAAGTAATGATCAGGCCTTCAGTTTCGTCAAGATTGTGATAAATAACAAGTGCTTTTTGGTGGTAGTATTCAACAGAATCCAGTTTATTTTGCTCTGTCAACAATATTCCAATGTTTGCATATTCGTTTGCCATTCCAAGCTTGTCCTCAATTTTGGTATATAAGTTTAAGGACGCTTTGTACATTTTAAATGATGAAGCGTAATTCGTTTTTTCGGCATACACATTACCAAGGCTGTTCAACGCATCCGCCATGCCCATTTTGTCACGCATCTTTTCGTAATAGGAAAGCGCTTTATAGTGCTGGTTAAGCGCCTCGTTATGATTCCCCAGTGACCCAAACGTAATTCCCAGATTTTGATGAATATCTCCAAGCAAATCAAAATTTTTGTCTTTAGGTGCTGCGTCCAGAGCCATTCTGTAGTACTTCAGGGCCATGGAATAATTTGCCATGTCATCATAAATTGCACCTAGGTTTACATAGGTATCAATGACTGCACTGTGCCGTTTCAACTTGCGGTTCATGTGCAAGGCATTCAAATACATTCTTAACGCATTCTTATTGTCGAAATAGTAACTGTAGGTATGACCCAGATTTGTAAATGTGATTGCTGTACCACGTTGGAAATTGATTTTCTGTGAGAGTTTAAGTGCTTCATTCCCATAATACATGGCCTTTTCGGGTGCACCTTCTTCCAAAAACAGTTCATTCAGATCGTTCAGCAGAAACACCTTGTTGGTATCGTTTTTTGCCGTTTTTACCTCACGCAACCGTTGTTTTATTGAACCTCTTTCAAGATTTCCTGTAAACTTATCCCGTTGAGCGCTGACGCTATTCCATGAGAACATACCAACCACCAAAATGATGATTCTCAACTCGAAACGAAAAAGAGTAGCTTTTGTCATGAGATTAGCAGAAGTCCAATTTAGGAACGAAAGTCAAGAATGTGCTTGATTTACTTGAATTTTGTTACGAACAACAGGGTTTTGTATATGTACAACACGGAATTTGATGGAGTTACGAACGTTTGTTATCCATTATTTGATCCTTGAATGTTCTTCCAACAGTCAATTTATTTCCAGCAACCACTACGTAGGATGAGGTATAGGAAGTGATCATTTTCTTGTTCACGATGTATGATCTATGGATGCGGATAAACGTTTCTTCCGGAAGCTGGTTAAACAGCTCGGTAATTGCACTTCTGATTAATCTTCTTTTTGATGATTTAGAATGTATAACAGAATAGTTTCCTTCTGCTTCAATCCACAAAATATCATCAAACGGAATTTGGGCGTAAGCATGACCATCTTTTACTTGAAGCGTTTGTTCTGATTCGGATGCTTTAGAATTGAATAAAGCAAGTTCAATCGCAACAATGAGATCTTCTTTTTTGAACGGTTTCAGCAAGTAGGCATTTGGGCGTGTTTTCATCAGATTATCGACCAATTCCCTGCTTGAATGTGAGGTGATATAGATAAAAGGGATACTGAAATCGCTGTGAATTCTGGCTCCAAGATCAATTCCATTTTTGTGGCCTTCGATCATGATATCGGTTAAGACAATATCTACAGAATTCTGCTGTAGAAACGCAATTGCATCGTCTGCATTTGTAACGTAATTGCTTTTCCTATAACCAGCAGATTTAAGGATTCTGGAAATATGCTCTGCAATGATCAATTCGTCCTCGACAATTAATACCAAACAGTTTTCGCGATCAATTTCCAAAACTTGATTTTTTATTTATTCAGCTCACAAAATGATGGGCTAAACGAAGGTAGGTAAATCCCATTTCTTGTCATAGCTAAATCGATAGTTTTCTGAGAAATGTTAATTCTTTCACTGAACAAAAATGACGTTGTGGAGAACTTCAAATTTGGCAATTATTGTAATTCGCATACAAAAAAACGTCGTTCATCCCTTTTTTTTATTTGTTCGCGGAAAAATTTTGAGTTTTGATTCGAATTGTACCAATTACCCAAATTCAACATCTGAGCATTCTGATTTTGAATTTGAATGAGAAAAAGCACATACTTATGAAAACTTGTCTAGCACAAACGACATTACTTATTGCATTAATGTTAGGCGTAAACCCGGTTTATGCGCAAACAAATGGAAAGGAAACTCCGACAACGGAGAAAACACCAACCACAGAAGATCAAAAATTTTCCGACTCACAAAAATTTGATCAGGTAAAACTTCAAATTCTGGAAGTGACCAAAGAGCTCACTGAACTTGGAGTAAAATCAATTCCCGAGTATCCTAAGTACATCGATTTAAAGTCTGTAACTGCCTATTTAGAAGAGTTAAAGACCTTGAAGACATCATACATGAGAAGCCACTATTTGACGCCTCAGAACTAATCATTATTCAATTTTATTTTATCAAACAATCATGAAGTTATTCAGTAGCCTAGTGTTGCTTTTTCTTTCCTTTACCTTCGCGTTTGGACAGAAATCGCAGACCAATGACTATCAATCGAAACTCAGCAGTCAATCCGTTTTCTATCAGGAAAACAAAGGACAGATCGTTGATACGAAAGGAGAGTCAAGACCAGAAGTTCTTTTTACTTCTTTTAGTAACGGAGTAAGAACCTATTACAAGCGTGATGGGATTAGTTATGTTTTTGAGAAGCATAATTCTTCCTCTAAACCTAAATCATCGGAGCTTACTTCTGGTGTAAAAATGTTGGAGGTAAAAGATGCTGCACCTGAAAAGCATACCATTGAAATGCATCGTATCGATTTGAACTTCATTGGTTCAAACCAATATTGTGGGATTAAAACGGATGAAGCACTTGATGCAAAGGACAATTACTATTTGGCTCATGCTCGCGTAACGGATGTGAAATCGTACAAGAAGGTAACGTTGACAGATTTGTACGACAAAATTGACCTTGTGCTTTATATCGATTCTGAAAGTAATCTGAAATACGATTTTGTAGTTCATCCAGGTGGAGATGCTTCAAGAATCAAAATGCAAATTGACGGAACGGATGATTTTGGATTGTCCCCGGAGGGATTATTCTTCCTTGGTTCTGCACTTGGAAAAATTACCGAATCTGCACCAGTTAGTTTCCAACAAGACAAAAGAGCGATTGTTTCATCTTTCCAATTAGAGAAAGATGTTTTGTCGTTTAAAGTTGATACTTATGACAAGACACAAGATTTAATCATCGACCCAACTCGAACTTGGGGGACGTATTTTACAGCCGATAATTATAGTGAATGGAGTTATGGGCAGGATGTTAAATCCGATGCAAATGGGGTTTATTTCGCTATTAATACCAATGCTAATGCTTATCCGGTAAGTGCTGGTGTGTATGATCAGACATATAATGGTGGATTTGATATAGTATTGGCGAAGTTCAGTCTTTCAGGAGCACTTTTGTGGAACACTTACATTGGGTCATCATCCGATGACCGAGATCCTGCGCTTGCCGTGAACGGCGGAAAGATTATTTTGGCTGGTGCAACGGTCGGGTCCGATTTTCCGACTACTGTTGGTACACACGACCAGTCATTTAATGGGGGTTATGATTTTTTCTTATCCAGATTAAATACTTCAAACGGGACGCTTGACTGGTCCACTTTTGTGGGTGGATCGAGTGATGAATTTTTGGGGATTTCAGTAGATGTTAATACTGCTGGTGAAATAGCATTGGTTGGTAACACCGTTTCTTCGGACATGCCTTTATTAACACCTTATGATGGTTCATTTAACGGTAATTGGGATTTGTATGTTGCTAAATTGAACTCTACAGGAAACCTTATTTGGGCGACTTATTTTGGAGGTTCATCAACAGATGTTACTGGACGCCATAACGTAGCATTCGATAATGCTGGAAGGGTTGTTATTCTTGGGCAGACTTACAGTAACGATGTACCAACAACAGCTGGTGTTTTTCAACCCACTTATAGTGGTTATGCGGACCTTTTCTTAACATCATTTGCAACGAATGGAGCATCTCTTTCTTATTCCACTTACATTGGATCCACTAGTGCTGATGGTATTGATTGCTCCCCATGTAGTGGTGGTGATCAAAACTGGTTTTCAATGGCAATGTTTTCAGATAACAGCGTTGCCATTGGTGCAGTAACCTGGAATACTGCTTCAAGCGCATGGGCTGCAACACCTGGAACATATTCGAATGCATATTTTGGTGATTATGACTCATATCTTATTAAAATGAGTTCTTCCGGAACGAGACTATGGGGAACTACATGGGGTGGAATCAGTTATGACTGGATTCTAGATGTTGAGGTTGACCAGAGCAATAATGTATACGTATTAACTGGAACATATTCGTCGAATCTTCCAGTTGTTGGTGGACCTCATGCTCATCAGGCTACGTACATTGGCGATTGGGATAAGCATATTGCAAAATTCAATCCAACAGGAAGCACTTTACTTTATGGAGCTTATTTGGGAAGTTCGGATTATGACATGCCAGAACTTGGGTCAATTTCGTTCTCTGGAGGCGGCTTGTATGTGGCTTCAAATTCGAACTATGGAGGCTTTAACCCTCTATGGAATACTTCAACCGGGGCTTATCAAACGTCAGCTACAGGTGGTGGTTTTTATCCAATCTTAAACAAGATACAGTTCTGTGATATTGCCACTTCAGGTACGGTTACAAATGTTACTTGCGGTAATACGGATGGAGCTGTTGATTTAACGGCAACAACAACAACAGAGTCACCGTTATCTTATTCATGGAGCAATGGTCCAACTATCCAAGATATCTCAGCATTAGCACCAGGAACATATACTGTAACGGTAACTGGTGGTGTATCAGGATGTACAACGAATCAGTCATTTACGGTTGGTTTGAATGATGCCATTGCACCGGTTGCAAATTGTCAACCTTATACAGCAACGCTTGATGGAACAGGAAATGTGACCATTACTGCGGCAAACGTAAACAATGGTTCTACTGATAATTGTGGGATTGCTTCAATGTCTGTTTCTCCAAGCACGTTTGATTGTGGAGATATAGGTGCAAATTCGGTTATACTAACCGTAACTGATTTCAACGGAAATACTGCTACTTGCACTGCTACGGTTACTGTAACAGAAACTACACCTCCGGTAATTAATTGTCCTGCCAATATTACGACTAACAATGCTCCTGGAACTTGTGGTGCGGTTGTGAATTATACAGCTCCTGCTGCTACAGACAACTGTGGTTCAGGCAACCCAACGTTAGAGAATGTATTGTCAGGATTCAATACGAATTACAACACAGTATTCAGTAATATTCCGTCTCCAGTAGTTTTCGCTATGGATAACGGAGTAAACAGTAATACCATTGGTGATGGGTATTCTGACATGTATGATGGAGGTAACTACCTGAATACGAACCTGGCATCAAACATCAACTATTCTGATAATACGATTATCAATTCAGCAAGTTTTGGTACAGGTGGACGTTACTTTACGCGTTATATTGCAAACGGTGGTCAAGGTTCTTTGAATCCATGTATGTTTATTATGGCTGCCGATGTGAACAACCTGAATAATTTTGGTACAACTGGAAACATTGGTGCTGATGGAGGTGGTTCAATAGATGGAAATTCATTTAACCTTACTATTGGAGGAACAACTTACTATTGTTTCGTAAAACGAATTTACAATGCTTTTGACCCATCTGTCAATCAATTAATGATTGTACCAAGTACTCCAAGTGCAACGCAATCCTTCCCGAATAATACTGACGATAACAACCATTTTATAAACTCCATCAATGCCGCAACGCGAATCTATTATTTGTTGTATTCAGGTGCTTCAGGTGGATACATAAATAATACGCAGACACAAGCTATAGCTACGGCATTCCTGAATGCTATTGGTACAGGAAGTGGGGCGACTGTTACCCAAACAGCTGGTTTACCTTCCGGATCAACATTCCCGGGTGGAGTAACAACAAATACTTTCCAGGCAACTGATGCTGCCGGAAACACTTCTACATGTTCATTTACTGTTACGGTAAACGATACACAAGCTCCAACTATTGCTTGTCCAGCAAACATTAGTACCGTTGGAACAAGTGCAGCTGGTGCAACTGTTACTTATTCTTTACCAACGGTTACTGATAACTGTCCTGGAACAACGCTTACTCAAACTGCTGGTTTACCAAGTGGATCAACATTCCCGCTTGGTACAACAACCAATACATACCAGGTTACAGATGTTAGTGGTAATACAAATACATGTTCTTTCACAGTAACAGTTACTGGAGTTCCTCCTTCAATTGTTTGTCCTGCGGATATTGCAGTAAACAGCGATGCAGGATCTTGTGATGCAGTTGTGTCTTTTGCTGCAACTGAAACAACAGGAGTTCCGGTTTCAACTATTACGTATTCTCATGCACCTGGAAGTGCTTTCCCAGTGGGAACAACTACAGTAACTGCTACAGCTACTAATGGTGTAGGAACATCTACGTGTACCTTTGATATAGTTGTTACGGATAATGAAGCTCCTACAGCCGTTTGTCAAAACATTACCGCAACATTGGATGCTTCCGGAAATGTAACTATTATACCAGCAATGGTTGATAATGGTTCTTCTGACAACTGTGGGGCGGTAACTTTAGAATTGGATCAAACAACTTTTGATTGTTCTAATGTTGGTCCAAACACCGTAACACTAACGGTAACTCAATCACCTTCAGGTGGAGTTTACGTTACAAACCCTCCTTCTGGTTTAATTGGTCATTGGACTTTTGAACCGGGACAGGAATTCACTGACTTAACAGGAAACTGGAATCCATTATCGATCAATGGAAGTGCTTCAGTTTCTGGTGGACAATTAGATGTAGATGCTTTTGGATCGGGTTATGCACGTGCAGATGGTTACGCTGGTGCACCAATTTCAGACAAAACATTGATCTCTTACGTTTCACTTGATGATTACAATCAATGGGCTGGTTCTGCACTAACAATTGATGCGCTTTCGTACGATCAGTTTGATGGATTAATCTATGCAGAAAACTGGCCAACAAAATGGCAAAACGGAAGTAGTGGAGGTTCACGTAATCAGGAGTTTATTCCTGGATATCCAGAAACTACGAATAATGAACTTGTTCAAATTGCAATTACTTACGACGTTACAGGAACAAATGTTGATATCACCGGATACAGAAATGGGGTATTGATGGGAAGTTATACTTCTGGAAATGCAGCTACATGGTTTGCAGGTGACGTTGAAATGCTAATGGGTGTTCGTCATTTTAATGGTGGACCGGTTGGTGCAATGGATGCTAAAATTGAAGAAGCATTGTTGTTCGATCGCGCATTGACACCAGCAGAAATCACTGCTTTACAGCCTTTAAGTTCAACTTGTACAGCAACTGTTACTGTTCAGGATATTACAGCGCCTGATGTTCTATGTCAACCGTACACTGCAACATTGGATGCAACGGGTAACACTTCAATTACACCTACAGATGTGTTAGGATCAACTAGTCTTTATACGATAGACCAAAGTGGAACTTTTGCACCTCTGCCTGTTGGTGGAACTCAATTGTTCCTTTCAGATGATGTAACTACTGGTTCTTTGCCTGTTGGGTTCAACTTCACATTCTTTGGAAATACATATACAGATTTCACACTTTCATCTAACGGATTTATCTCGTTTGATCCAGCGGTTAGTCAGGGATGTTGTTCAGGAGGAATTATTCCAACCGCAGATGGTGTTGAGAACGTAATTTCTTGGAACTGGAATGACTTATATCCTCCAGGAGGCGGAACAATTTTCTATGAAACCGTAGGAACTGCTCCAAATAGAAAATTGGTTGTTTCTTACACAGACCAATCACATTGTTGTGGCGGCGGCGGCGGTAACACAGGTCAAATTGTGTTAAACGAAACCACAAATATCATTGAAATGCACACAACGTCGATTACCGACGATGGTTCTCAGCATACAATGGGAATAGAGAACTTTGATGGTTCGCAAGGTTATGCTGTACCAGGAAGAAATCAAATGAACTGGACTGCATTCAACGACTATGTAGCATTTATTCCAGGTGGATCTGCAACGGATGCTTGTGGAATTGCTACAGTAACAGTTTCTCCAAACACATTCACTTGTGCAAATGTTGGTCCTAACCCAGTTGTGGTTACTGCAACAGATGTAAACGGAAATGTTTCTACATGTTCGACTATTGTAACCGTTCAGGATGTAACTCCGCCAACAGCAAATTGTCAGAAC
>CBFGNV010000004.1:0-110615 GCA_965650275.1 uncultured Fluviicola sp.
GTTCGCAAGTAAGTTTTAGAATAAGTTACTTTTAAATTAAAAGCCCTGAAGCGATGGAGACATCTGCTTTAGGGCTTTTTTGTTATACTAAACACATAGTGAACATATAAGAAACATAGTTTGTTATTGGAAAAACACATAATTAGCTATAATCAGCTCACAACTCAATTAACTATGTGTTCTATGTGAAAACACTATGCAACTATGTGTTTAAAATCTGCTAAATTTGCTCCAAACAAACAATCATATGAAAGCATACGTTTTTCCAGGTCAGGGTGCTCAATTCTCAGGAATGGGTAAGGACCTTTACGAAGCATCTGATATCGCTAAAGAGATGTTTCACAAAGCAAACGAGATCTTAGGATTCAACATACAACAAATCATGTTTGAAGGAACAGACGAGGAGTTGAAACAAACTAAAGTAACACAACCTGCTATCTTCTTACATTCTACCATTTTGGCGGCTTGTTTGGGAGACACGTTCAAACCAGATATGGTTGCAGGACACTCTTTGGGTGAAATTTCTTCACTGGTAGCTAACGGAACGCTTTCTTTTGAAGATGGTTTGCGTTTGGTTTCGAAGCGTGCATTGGCTATGCAGGCAGCATGTGAAGCAGTTCCTTCAACAATGGCAGCTATTCTTGGTTTGGAAGATGAAGTGGTAGAAAAGATCTGTGCTGAAGTAAACGGTGTTGTTGTTGCAGCAAATTATAACTGTCCGGGACAATTGGTAATCTCAGGAAGTATTCCTGCAGTGGAAGAAGCTTGTGCTAAGTTGACAGAAGCTGGAGCAAAGCGCGCTATGATTCTTCAGGTTGGTGGAGCATTCCACTCACCATTAATGGAACCGGCACGTGAGGAATTGGCTAAAGCTATTGAATCAACAACCTTCAATACTCCAAACTGTCCGGTTTACCAAAATACCAACGCAAAAGCAGTTACAAATCCGGAAGAAATTAAAGCAAACCTAATAGAGCAATTAACTGCTCCGGTTCGCTGGACACAAATCATGAACAACATGATTGCTGATGGTGCTTCTGAAGTAATTGAAGTTGGTCCAGGTAAAGTATTGCAAGGATTATTCAAGAAAGTGGATAGAGCATTCCCTTGTTCGAGCGCTGAATTGACACAAAACGCATAAAAAAGTGAAGTGATTCGTCTCGGCGGATCACTCCATTTTACCTCATTAGAATATCAAATAATCAACTTATGAAAAACAACTTACTATTTGCCCTTGCGGCAGTTTTCCTTTTGGGATTTTCTTCTTGCAAGAAAGATGAACCAACCACTTCAAACGGAAACGGATCAGGTGTAGTCGTTCCAAAGAAGTTTTATTTAAAACTGGATGGACAGGAAATAACAACTGAATTTGGTTCATCACAACACACCAGCGGACTGATCATATTCGGAACTGCTGTTGGAACAAACACCTTTCAATTATCGATGTCTGACACGTTGACAACCGGAACATATCCTATTCAACTTGGTGGAGTTTTCAATGTAGCACATAGTGATGACAATTATGCAACTTCTGGCTATGCTGCTCTTTCCGGAAGCGTAACAATCGTTTCACATAACACCGCACAGCATAAAATTGCAGGCACATTCAATTGTGTTCTTGAGAAATCGGGAGTTGGCACTCAGAAAAATGTTACTAACGGAGAATTTAATATAACTTATCCTTGATAAAGGAATGTATTCAAGTGCAAAGTTGATTTCTACAGAGTAAATAAATCTTCCCACAGATGCACAGATATTATAGAGGCGCCTACCGGTCGCCTCTTTTTGTTTGTGAATAGTCTATATAATCACTGTTTCATTTGCGAGTGCGTCCTGTGCTGAGCTTGTCGAAGTATAGCCGAGCTTTTTATCTGTGCATCTGTGGGAAACAAAAAAGGAGCTCGATGAGCTCCTTTCCAAATATTAAGTTTCAGATTTTACAATCCGAAAGTTGCTTTTACCTGATCTACGAAATCCAATTTCTCCCAAGTAAACAATTCGATTTCTTTCACCAATTGTGTTCCATCAGGAGCAGTAAATGTTTTCTTAACTACTTCATTCTTACGTCCCATGTGACCGTAAGCAGCAGTTTCAGAATACATTGGATTTCTCAATTTCAAACGTTGCTCAATTGCGTAAGGACGTAAGTCGAAAATCTCCTCACATTTCTTAGCGATTTCACCGTCAGTTAATCCAACTTTAGAAGTTCCGTAAGTGTTTACGAATAAACCACATGGCTTAGCAACACCAATTGCGTAAGAAACTTGTACAAGTACTTCATCACACAATCCTGCAGCAACTAAGTTTTTGGCAATGTGACGTGTTGCATATGCAGCAGAACGGTCAACTTTTGAAGGATCTTTTCCAGAGAAAGCACCACCACCGTGAGCTCCTTTTCCACCGTAAGTATCAACGATGATTTTACGACCTGTCAAACCTGTATCTCCGTGAGGACCACCAATTACAAATTTCCCTGTTGGGTTAATGTGGTAAGTGATCTGATCTGTAAACAATGGACGCAATTCTGGTTTCAATTTCGCGATAACACGAGGAATTACGATATTGATGATATCATCATTGATTTTCTTCAACATTTCTGCTTCAGGAGCAAAATCATCATGTTGTGTAGAAACTACAATTGAATCGATGCGTTGAGGAACATTGTCGTCAGAATACTCAATAGTAACTTGTGACTTTGCATCCGGACGTAAGTAACCGATCAAATGTGGTTCCTTATTACGAATCAAAGAAAGTTCCTGAAGAATCTTGTGTGCAAGATCCAACGCCAACGGCATGTAATTATCAGTTTCGCGTGTTGCGTAACCAAACATCATTCCCTGGTCACCAGCACCCTGAGCATTTGCTTTTGCCTCAAAATCATCATTTGAAACTACGCGGTCAACACCTTGATTAATATCAGAACTTTGATCGTGAATTGCAGAAAGAATACCACAAGAATTCGCTTCAAACATGTATTCAGACTTGGTATAACCAATTCTTGCAATTACTTCTCTAGCGATCGATTGAACATCCAAATAAGTGTTTGTCTTAACCTCACCAGCCAAAACAACTTGTCCAGTTGTAACCAAGGTTTCACAAGCTACTTTCGACGTTGGGTCGAATGCCATGAAATGGTCAATTAACGCATCAGAAATCTGATCCGCAACTTTATCTGGGTGTCCTTCAGAAACTGATTCTGACGTAAACAAATATGACATAGTCCTTTAAAATTGATTTATTAGGTCGCGAAATTAATGAAATAACCCGAGTTCAGTGTAAGATTTTTATCAGAAAACATAAAAATTGCGTTTTACAATGGAATCCTAAAACTTCACTTCAGATAAAAATTTCACATTGGTCTTTTTTATTAATTTCAGAACCAACAAAAACCGCGTTTTGATAACTGAAAACGGACTTTTGTTCATTCAAAACCAGTAAATTAACTTAGCTGTGAAATTTTCATTTATCTTAACATCATGCACTTACGGTACTTTGGACTAACATTACTGATGCTCATCGCAACAACTTCTTTTGCTCAAAAAGAGAAGTACGTGATTGTTTATGGTAAAGACGTACCCAACAGCGGTTATCCTGCAAAAGGAAAAATCGAAGAAGGAAAAATCATTGACGATAAGAAAGAAGGATTTTGGATCAGATACCATAAAGACGGAAAAACGCCAAAGATCAAAGGCGAATACGTTAACAATACCCCTTCCGGAAAATATTGGAAATACCACGAAAATGGCAACCTAAAGGAGTCTGGAACTTTCGTGAAAAACCAAAATCAGGATTCATTGAAACGCTATTACGAAGATGGAACCTTGGAATATGAGGTTTTCTACAATGAGAATGGTAAAGAATCCGGTAAAGTGAAATACTTCTTCTCCAACGGAAAAGTTGAATTTGAATACACTGCCGTGAACGGAGTTCCGGTTGGTGAAGCCAAACGCTTTTTTTCGAATGGAGACTTAAAGGAAGTGATCATTTACGACGAAAAAGGAACCGTGGTGAAAGTGGAACACTCCCACCCCATGCTCGAAAACGGCTCGGAATAAAACCATAGTACCTGAATCAACTTGAAACCCATTTTATATATCGCTTTTTTATTCTTTAGTCTAACAGCTTTTTGTCAGACCGACACCTTAAATTTCACCGACTCACTTGGTAGAAAACAAGGTCATTGGATTTTCTACGGTAAAGACGTGCCGAGCTCCGGGATTCCTGCTGAAGGGAAAGTGCAGGAAGGAAATTACGTAAACGATAAAAAAGAAGGTTTCTGGATTAAGTATCACGACGACGGGAAAACTCCGAAAATGAAGGGCGAATATGCAAATAATCGTCCGGTTGGCGTTTACACCAAAATAGGCAGTTCCAATATGATCAGAGAAATCGGAACATTCGAAAAGAA
The DNA here is from genome assembly GCA_965650275.1 of uncultured Fluviicola sp. GTDB lineage: Bacteria > Bacteroidota > Bacteroidia > Flavobacteriales_D > Crocinitomicaceae > Fluviicola. Next base: position 4,409 of record CBFGNV010000004.1, read on the forward strand.
TAAACAATTGGACTCCCTGAAGCGCTTTTATGAAAATGGGCAACTGGAATACGAGGCATGGTACAATGAAGACGGCAAAGAACAAGGAAGAGTGAATTTCTACTTCGAGACGGGTCAGTTGGAATACACGTACATCGCTAACAATGTTGTGCCTACCGAAAGTCAAAGCTTTGACAAAGAAGGAAACCCAACACCTGAACGCAGAATTTCTCGTTGCGACGAGATAAAAGAACCAATTATCTATGCTCCGGATTCTAAACCCTTCCCAGGTTGTGTTGACCCTATTGATCCAAAAAATTCCTCAAACACAACTCCCATATACGCACCTGCAACTCCGGAAACTCCAACCACAAAAGGAGTCCCATTCAAAACGGAAGGCTACAACAAAGTGTATAACGAAGACAATGAAATTTGGCTTGATGGAAAGTTTGTAAACGGCCAGCTTTACGATGGTAAAAATTATGTTTACGATAGAGATGGAATTCTGCTGAAAGTACGCGTTTTCAAAAAAGGAGTTTATTTTGCCGACGGTCAACTCTAGTTTCAATTATGATTAAACTTCTACCTATCATATTGTTTATTCTACTTGGCAAAAACTTATTTGCTCAGGAAAAATTGAATTTCACGGATGCAAATGGTAGAAAACAAGGTCACTGGATTTTCTATGGTAAAGACATGCCAAACTCCGGCATTCCTGCTAATGGAAAAGTACAAGAAGGAAATTATGTTGATGACAGAAAAGAAGGAACCTGGATCAAGTATGAACTAGATGGAAAAACACCGAAGGCAACGGGCGAATTCAAAAACAATCGTCCTCAGAGTAATTGCACTTGGTATTGGTCGTCTGAAGAAATAGAAGATACGGTTAAGACTTCTCAAAACGGCACAGCTGACACCCTCAACTTCACTGATGATAAAGGCAGAAAACAAGGAAAATGGATTGTTTACGGACAAGAACGACCAAAAGAACTAAAAGAATCCAGTCCGCCATTTACGGGTTATTATGTCGCCTATACTTACATTACTGATGCTAGCGGTAAAAAGGTAGATTCACTAAAACTTCAGGAAGGCAACTATGTTGACGACCGAAAAGAAGGAACCTGGATCAAATATCATGAGGACGGAAAAACACCCAAATTAATTGGTGAATACGAAAACAACCACCCAAAAGGAAAATACATCAAATTCTGGCCTAACGGAAAAATCCGCGAAACCGGAAATTATGAAAAGAACAAATCGCTCGATTCACTGCATCGTTTCTATGAAAACGGGCAACTGGAATACGAGGCGTGGTTTAATCAGGATGGAAAGGAAGACGGTCGCGTAAACTTCTATCATCCCAATGGTCAGTTGGAATTTACCTATGTAGCAAAAAATGGTGTTCCTTATGATGCTTATCATTACGATGCACGAGGAAAACAAATTTCCTTCCAGTCCGAGCCATCAGTTTGTGGACCAACATCAATGCCTAAAACGGAACCTACAACCGGAGACTGCCGTCCTCCAACACAAATACAAGGCGAACCAAATACCAACGGAATTCCATTTAAAAAAGAAAGCTACAATAAGATTTACAATGGCGACAATGAAATTTGGCAAGATGGAATCTTTAAAAATGGACAACTTTGGGATGGAAAAGAATATGTCTATGATCGGGATGGTATTTTGTTGAAAGTTCGAATTTACAAAGAAGGAAAACACATTTACGATGGTCAGCTTTAAGTCGACATATCTTAAAATTACCTTGATTTTCATGATGGGATTCTTATCCACCTCTCCTCTTTTCGCACAAGAAAGAGTAAATCAAAGAGACATCAATAACTACAAACAGGGACATTGGATTTATTTCGGAAAAGACCTTCCTGAAACAGGAATTCCAGATTCAGGAAAAGTGCGCGAAGGAAATTTCATCAACGATAAAAGAGAAGGACCGTGGACTTTTTATCATAATGACGGGAAAACCATAAGAGTAATTGGTAATTACGAGAACAATCGTCCCAAAGGAAATTATACAAAATATTGGTCTAACGGTCAGTTGAAAAAAGCTGGAACTTTCAGTAAAAACATGCAGCTGGATTCACTCAAACGCTTTTATTCCAACGGCAAATTGGACAGGGAAGCCTGGTTCAACGAAAACGGAAAAGAGGAAGGAATCGTAAACTATTACTACGAAAACGGAAAGCTGGAATTAAGTTATAAAGCCAAAAACGGAGTTCCTATTGATACAGGCTACCGTTACTGGAACAATGGTGACTTGAAACAACAAATTGTTTACGATTACGAAGGGAGAATTAAAAAATCTAAGGAGTTCGAGGCAATTCACCCCTTAGATTCAATGCCAAAAAAAGAATTAGAGAATGATAAACGCCCTAACCTGTTAGAAAAACCTGGGTACCTTAACAAAGAAAAACTACCCGTTGGGTATCACAAAATATTCAACGAAGCAGGTGAAATTTGGCTGGATGGCGTTTTTGAAAACGGGATTATGCTTTATGGAAAAGAATACATTTACGATGAAAATGGCGTGCTTTTAAAAGTAAAGGTTTACAAAAACGCTTCACCTAAGTAGGATAAAGAAACTCATTTCTTTCGATAAAACCACTACCTTCGACTTGAATTTGAATCATGATAGCAGTTCTACTTTTTTCATGCATTGTACTTGTGTTGGCGCTGACCATCTACGTGTTTATTCTCAGAACTCAACTCAAGCAAAATAAACAGGAACTGAGTCAACAAATGGAACGCAACCACGAGTTGAACGCCATGATGAACGCTGGTGAATTGAAATCATTACGGTACAAACTCAATCCACATCTTTTCAAAAACGCATTGAATTCCATTCAATCGCACGCATACCAAACCTACTACTCTATGGATAAACTTTCAGGAGTTTTAGATTACATTCTTTACGACAGTGATAATCCATTAGTGAGTTTGTCGGAAGAAATGGATTTTGCAGCTAACTTTATTGAGATCAATAGAATGAAATTGAGTCCCTTGTTTGATCTTCGGGTTCGAAACTCTATTCCAAAGGATTCGGACGAACTTTCGCAATGCAAAATTCTGCCACTCATCACAGTCGATTTGATAGAAAACGCTTTCAAACACACCGACTTTCAGAAACAGGAATCGTTTATTTCCATTCATTTTCAATTGAAAGAGAAATCCTTCCAACTCGAAGTTTCGAACAGAATTTCGCAGCGAACACCTCTCAAGAAAGAAAAAAGTGGGCTTGGAATCCAAAACCTGCAAGAACGTTTAAAAATCGCTTACCCAAATTCTCATGAGCTTCGCTTCAGCACTGAAGGAGATGTTTATCACGCCATTCTAAAATTGGAATTGAATGGCTAACAAGATCTTCAATTGCGTTTTGCTTGACGATGAGCTTTTGGCCTTGTCGTATATTCGAACGTTGTGTGAACAAATTCCCGAGATTCAGGTTGTAAAAGCGTTTAATGATCCTGAGATCTTGCTATCAGAAATCAATAACCTTCGTTTCGATTTCCTCATTTCAGATGTGGTGATGCCAACATTTACCGGATTGGAAGTGGCAGCAAAGCTGAAAGGAATACCAGTCATTTTCACAACTGCTCATAACGAATATGCTGTAGACGCTTTCGATGTAGACGCCATTGATTATTTGAAAAAACCGGTACAATTGGAACGCCTCGTAAAAGCGGTACGCAAGACAATTGATGTCCTTCAATCTTCAACAACCGAAGTAAAATGGAATGCAGCCACTGCGAAAGGTAAAATGACATTCCTATGCAGTGAAATTGTTTCATTCTCAGCCAACACATTGGACAGCAGAGACAAACTGATACTCTTAAGCAACGGAAACACCGAAGTGGTAAAAAACAGATCCTTTCAACTTTTACTCGAAGAAATGAAATCTGAAAACTTCATACGCATTTCGAAAGGCGAGCTTTTCAATACCCGCTACTTACAAGGATATAACGGTGATCAACTTTTCAGCACACTCAAAACTGAAACCGGAAAAATCAGAACGTTTATCATGAGTGAAAGCTACAGAAAAGATGTGCTTTCCTATTTTGAAAAGCTGGGCTAGCATTTTCATTCCATCAATTCCCCCTTTCATTACATTTCAATCTTAAGCGCGCATTACAGCTCAGTTCCTTGGGTAATTTTGTCAAAAAAACTGATGAAAAATCTCAAAAATCTTCTGTTTTACGTAGTAACCATTGGTGGATTTGCTGCGTTGATCTTTGGAATCATTGTTTCCGGAGGCTCCCTTGAAAAAGGAAAGTTAACGGAATTTAAACCAGAAGCCAGTGCTTCAACCTGGGATCAGTTTTTAGATACCTACTATCACAATCTTACGCATCCGCTGGCAATTCTGCTTTTACAGATTGTCACTATCATTATTCTCGCACGAATCTTCGGTTTCTTTTTCAAGAAAATTGGTCAACCCTCTGTAATCGGTGAAATCATCGCAGGAATTGTTCTTGGACCAACCATCATCGGTCATTGGTTTCCCGGTTTCAGTGCATTTATGTTTCCCACAAAACAATCGTTAGACAATCTGCAGTTTCTAAGTCAAATTGGACTTATTCTGTTCATGTTTGTTGTGGGAATGGAGCTGGATCTGAAAACCGTCAAAAACAAAGCGAATGATGCCGTGATCATTAGTCATGCCAGTATTATTTTTCCTTTCTCGCTTGGAGTTACACTTGCCTGGTTCATTTATCCTGAATTCGGTCCGGAAAACATTCCATTCATCGCATTTGCTCTATTCTGTGGAATCGCAATGAGTATAACCGCCTTTCCAGTTCTTGCCAGAATTGTTCAGGAACGCGGATTAAACAGAACAAAACTGGGGAACATTGCCATTACTTGTGCAGCAGCAGATGACATTACTGCCTGGTGTATTCTTGCTGTAGTGATTGCCATTGTAAAAGCTGGTTCTGTTCTTAGTTCACTTTACATCATCATTATGGCAGTGGGCTATGTTTTCTTAATGCTCAAATTGGTACGACCATTCTTAGCACGCTTGGGAGAAAAGCATTCCAACAAAGAAAGCATGAGCAAACCTGTTGTTGCTATTTTCTTCATTACACTCGTAAGCTCAGCTTATGCAACAGAGGTTATTGGAATTCATGCGTTGTTTGGAGCGTTCATGGCCGGAGTAATTATGCCAATCAATCTGAATTTCAGAGCCATTTTCATCGAAAAAGTAGAAGACGTTTCATTGGTGTTTTTACTTCCGTTGTTCTTCGTTTTTACTGGATTAAGAACCGATATTGGTTTGTTGAATGGCGCTCACCTTTGGATCATTACCGGAGCAATCATTGCTGTTGCAGTTATCGGAAAATTCTTTGGCTCGGCGCTCGCAGCACGTTTCGTTGGTCAATCCTGGAAAGACAGTTTGATTATTGGAGCCTTGATGAATACGCGTGGATTAATGGAATTGGTCGTTCTCAACATTGGTAAAGATCTTGGTGTTTTAAACGATGAAATTTTCGCGATGATGGTAATCATGGCTTTGGTTACAACGTTCATGACGGGTCCAATTCTGGATTTACTGAACTGGTTGATTCCCGAAAAATCAGATAACGAATATGAACATGCCCCATCAACAAAGTACAATATCCTGGTTTCCTTCGGAAGTGCAGAACGTGGAAGAACCTTGCTTCGATTGGCCAATAGTTTCATTAAAAAATCTCAGGAGAATGCAAGTATAACAGCGCTTCACGTTTCGTTGAGTAACGACTTGAATCAGTATAATGTGGAAGAATACGAACGTGAAAGTTTCAAGTATGTTGAATCGGAAGCGGCAGAACTGAATCAACCAGTTGTCACACTTTTCAAACCAACGGTAGATATCGACAAAGAAATTACAGACACGGCCAACACTGGAAACTTCGATTTACTATTGATAGGTATTGGTCGCTCGGTATTCGAAGGATCCCTGCTTGGTCGTGTCCTTGGTTTCACAACAAAACTGATCAATCCGGAACGTTTATATGAAACGATCACAGGAAAAGAACCATTATTCGAGAATACGGTTTTCGACGAAAGAACACGTCAGTTGATTAAGACCTCCAAAGTTCCAATCGGTATTGTGATCGACAAAAACCTGGAGGAGCTGAATACGGTTTTCGTTCCTATCTTCTCCATTCACGACAGCTTCTTGTTGGTATATGCTCAAAAATTGATTCATCATTCAGAAACAAGAGTCATTATTTTGGATACGATGGGCGTTATCAACACACATCCCGAGTTGAAAGAATCCATTAGAATGATAGAACAAGTAGCTCCAAATCATATTTCATTAGAGTCTCAACGAAAACTGGACAAAGATTTCATGAGTCAGCAAGATTTGATGTTGATTAGTCACGACAGTTGGAAAAAAGCTGTAGAATCACAAAGTATTTGGTTAACGCATACACCGTCTGTACTCATTATGAAGTCGTAATTGAAAGAATAATCCCTGTATATTACTCAATTGAACTTCCGGTAGGTTCATGAAAGGAAAATTGAATGTATTTTTGTTCCGAACATTTGTACAACTATGCAGGGTTTGCTCGATCGTTTCGGCCATGAATTCCAAAAGTTACTCGAAGAATTTCGGCTGCCTTTAGAAAACCCGATTCTGACATTTTCGCTTTTACTTTTAATCATTCTGCTCTCTCCTATTCTATTGAGAAAGCTGAAAGTTCCGGCGTTAATCGGACTGATCATCAGTGGAATCATTATTGGCCCAAAAGGATTTGGGGTCATTTCGAAAAGTAACCTGACGGAAGGATATGTTTACATGTTCAAGACCTTCGGTTTGCTCTACATCATGTTTATGGCTGGACTGGAACTCAACATGCAGGATTTCCGTCGCTACCGAAACAAGTCAATTACCTTTGGCGCCTTGACATTCTTTGTCCCGTTATTACTCGGATATCCCATTTGCAGATATGTCATTGGACTCAACGAAATTGGAAGTTTGCTAACAGCGTCTATGTTCGCTACACATACACTTGTTGCATATCCTATCCTTTCAAAATACGGAATCACCAAGCTCGATTCTGTTGCCATTGCCATCGGTGGAACAATTTTAACCGACACAGCCGTATTGATTATTCTTGCTGTGATTTCAAGCTCAGAAGGAGGACATATAAACACAAATACCTTAATTCATCTTGGTGTAACGCTTACCATTTTCAGCTTGATCATGTTCGGGATTATTCCTAGAATTTCACGCTGGTTTTTCAGCAAACTGGAATCTGAAAAAAGCTCGCATTACGTTTATGTACTTGCAATCTTATTCTTTGCTTCGTTCTTGGCAGAAGCAGCTGGAATTGAAGCAATTATCGGAGCTTTCGTTGCCGGATTAGTATTGAACCAACTGATTCCACACAGTTCTGCGCTGATGAATCGCATTGAATTCATTGGAAACTCCCTATTCATTCCCTTCTTTCTGATCTCCATCGGAATGGTGGTTGATCCAAAAGTACTTATCAGCGACCCATGGGCCTGGGCAATTGCCGGAATTCTGACCTCATTTGCAATTTTCTCCAAGTTCTTTGCTGCTTTAATTACGCAATGGATCTTCAAGATGAAGCGTTCAGAACGACAAATCATTTTTGGATTGAGTACCGCACATGCAGCAGCAACACTTGCCGTAATCAACGTTGGTTACAACATGCACATCATCGATGAAAATGTAGTGAACGGAACTGTAATTTTGATTCTTGTAACAAGCATGACTGCAAGTTTTGTCACCGAGAATGCCGGAAAAAAAATCCTTATTGAACAGGTTAAAAACGAACCTGTAGAACAACTTGCACTTCGAAATCAGCACGTACTTGTTGCTGCTAACGAGTTGAGAGGAAACGAATTGTTATTGGATTTCTCTATACTGATTACGAACAGGAAAGTAATTAATCCGCTTTCAGTAGTGAGCGTTATGGAAAATGATGAAGATGCAGAGAGAAACATTCGCAGGGCTAGAAAGCATATGGATGATTTCATTTCGCATTATTCGGGTGGTGAAATCTCTGTTCAAACAATGGCCACTATCGACCACAACATGAGCAGTGGAATTGCACGAGTTTCGAAGGAACTTGCAGCAGACATCATCCTAATCAATGACCACAGCGAAAAGAATCTCCTGAAACGTTTGGTTGGTGATGATAAAGATCATTTACTCGACGTTTGTGACAAATCCATCTTCTTCTGTCATTTCGATCGTAAATTCGCTTCATTCAAAAAGATCTATTTGTCGTGTGTACCACTTTGTGAAGTAGAAACCAGTTTCACGCAGTGGCTCGACCGTCTGAATAGAATCAGTAGAGAACTAAAGCTCAATATTGACATTGTAAGTACAAAGGAAACCTTCTCTAAGGTGAAAGAGTATTTTGAGTTGAAAGAATCAGGTGCAGTGCTTGCACATACTGAAATTCAATCGCATGATGAGTTGTTGAAACATGAACCGAAGAATCCGGATCATTCACTTGTGTTTATGATTATGGCCAGAAAAGGTTCGATTTCTGCTGGTTCTGGTCTTGATGGTTTAAGTTCGAAAATGGAGAAAATGGTCGATCAATTTGATCGTGTAATTGTTTATCCTGCGCAACAAACAAGCGATACCGTTTTTGGAACTTACGACGACATGAATTCAGGTCCATTGACCGTTGGTGTGGAAACACTTCAGCGTTTAGGAAAAGAAGTTGGTGGGATCTTTAAGAAGAGTGATTCGGAGAATTAAGAAGAGAATAGAAAACAGGACTTCGACTCCGCTCAGCCACCATTTTCCATTCTCTAATATCTGTTTCTAATCTCCTTCATGATGTTCTTCCATCCCATGTGGACGACAACATTCCGGTAATTTCATCATTGCTTCATGTTCTGCTTTTACATCGTCAGCATCATAACCAAGTTTTGAAATCTTGTCTTTGATTTCCGCTTCCGTAATTACAGATGGCTTGAATTTCACAGTCAGCTTCATGTTTTCCAAATCCAATTCGGCAAACGAAACTCCTTTTGTGTAATTCAGTAGACCTTCAATTCGTTCTTCACAATCCCCACATTCAGCAGAAGTTTGAATAACAATTGTTTTTACCTTCTCTTTTTTCTGTGCCTGTACTGATAAAGTCACCACTGAAAGTAACACCACCATTAATATTCTCAACTTATTCATCGTCTTTATCTTTTCGTTTTATTTCCATTCTAAATCCGGCGTAAACCACAGTTCCAAGAACCGGAGCCCACACGCGCGTTGCATCAAAGTTTGCGCCAAAAGGTTGATCGGCAGCAATAATTGGATTCTTTTGAGTGAAATTCAACAGATTCTCACCACCAAGATACCATTCCATTTTCTTTGTTCTATAAGTAATTTGCGAAAGTACATTCGGAACAACGGAAGTATATTCGCCATGATGATGACCGGTTTCGTCAACAATATCATGCAAACGCATTTTCCCATAAAGTGAGAATGTTGCGTCCCAACTCCACTTTTTGTTTCTTGTTTCGTAGGCCAAATTCACTAAGAAGCGATGACGCGGTGTCATTACCTGTTGCTGCATTTTTCCACCGTAGTTAGCGCGAACATCCAAGTATTTGTAAGCCAAACGAACGGTCAAAACTTGTGCTGGCATAAAACTCACTTCTGCCTGACTCACTGTACTGTAAGATGTGTTTCGTTGGTATTCGAAGTAAAACGTATCTACAGATCTGTCGCGATCAACCACCAACTGATTCAAGAAACGCGTATGGAAAACATCAATACTGACGCTTGCATTTCGGTCCCAGAGTTTACCAGAACGAACAACAGATGTCCCGAAATTCCAAGCTTCCTCCTGTTCAATCTTCGTTGGTACGTTCCATGTTTTGGAAGTTGCTAAAAGGAAATAGTTATCCGACAAAATCAAAGGTAAACGCCATGCTTTTCCTGCTGTTAAACGCAAATCTGTTCGTTCATCCAAAATGAATTTCAAATGCGCACGTGGAGAAAATTGCTGTTTGAAACCAACCGGGGCATCGTGACGAGCACCCAAAACAGCAACTGTACGAACTCCAGTATATGTATATTCAAAAAATGCTCCGGGAACTGCATATTCACGCTTATCCACAAAACCACTTCGCTGTGTAATGTTCTGATAAAACAATGACCCCCCAACTCTGTATTTGTGCGCCGCAGAACCCATTTCTCCATCGTAAATGGCGATCACATTTCCACTTACTTCGTCGCTGAACAATTCACGAACGCCATAGTTTCCGGTCATCTCTTGTTTCTTCAAACGGTAAACAACACCAAAGCTTCTTCCATGTTTATCGAAAACCCAACCTGTTTTTGCAAAGAAGTCGTAATGACGGTTTCTGTTCAACATTTTGTAAGCCGAATCAATACCTGAAACTTGTCCTCCTTTTCGCTCATCATAAGAAACATTGAACCCAAAACGGGTTTCAAACTTGTCACCCTGGTATTCCCAACGATGTAAAAACGAAGCCGTTTTTGAAAGTGGAACATCCAGGAAACCGTCATTATTTCTATCCGTTTCCATCGCTACAGTTGAACCATGAGCAAAAGTTGCCGTACTCCATTTGTCATTAATAATCTGACTTCCGTGCAAATTCAACTCACCCCGACCAATTACAGAACCGTAAGCATTTACAGCCAAATAGGGCATTTTAGTCGGCTTCTTGAATTCAACATTGATCAATCCAGCCATCGATTCGTAGCCATTCGTTACTGCACCTGTTCCTTTCGTAATTTGGATAGATTCAACCCAGGTTCCGGGAATGGTATTCAAACCAAAACTACTTTCTGAACCATTGAGAAAGGGAACATTTTCCATTTGGAATTGCGTATAAACACCATCCAAACCTAGCAATTGAATTTTCTTTGCTCCTGAAATCGCATCCGTCACATTCACATCAACAGTTGCATTGGTTTCAAACGATTCTGACAGGTTACAGCAAGCTGCTTTCTTCAATTCACCTTCTCCCAATTGTTCGATCAACAAGGGTTTCAAACGAGAATAGTTCTTTGAATCTCGCTTTGCAGCAATCACGATCTCTTCCATTTCCTTGATCGAGAAAACAACAATTTCCAAACCTGAAAAACGATCTTCAGCATTCACCGGAATAGAATCTGTTCTAAATCCTTTTGCTGTAATAACCAAGGTATCAGGAAGGTTTTTAGGAAGAATGAGCTCAAAACGACCATTTTCTTCCGTTAATACGTAATCTTTTGCTTGAGAAAGCGAGACTTTTGCGCCTTTGAGCGGCGTCTTTTTTCCATCTTTTTGTCCGAAGACGATTCCTTGTAACTGCGCATTTGCACTGAAGCACGCAACTATACACAGGAATGATATAATAAATTTCATATAGGTATAATTAATTCAACATTCGAGTTCTAATGAATAGAACCGAATATTAAATTCTCCAGACCTGAATTAATGCTAAACGCTTTTGGAGTTTGGGTGGTGGTAAGTCGGCAAAAGCCAATACTTCCGAATCAGAAACTTGAATTCCTGATAAATTGAAAATTTCTAACGCATTCGTTTTCGGAAAATCGAAAGAGCTGAATTGAAATTCAGTTTGAAATTGTTTGAAAAATGAAATCTTGTAGGCACTTACCTCATCGGTACAACATCCGTCATCAGCAGTATTTGGTGCTTTTTCCGGTTGACAACAAGCCATCTCTGCATGTTGCTCTTCGTCATCGTGACATTCCGTAGTATTTACAAATAAAGCCTGTTCGCTTCTGTTCTCATTCAAACAAGTATGCTGATACACAGGAATCCCAAGGCTTCCGCCAAGGATGATCACAACAAACGCTATTTGTAAAAACAATTTCACAGAACAAATGTAAACGATTTGATTTAATAGATATTTTAAAAAATTGCTAATTCGTGAAATGCTATGAAACTTGTTGCTTCCCATTAGCGCAAGGTTTACTAACTTTACAATACATTCATCAAAGAAGTTCATGAAAATTACCAGAAACACGCAGGCAAGAAAGGCTATTTTGGCAATGGTCAATGAATCGAATGTGGCACTTTCGCAACCATCCATTCAACACGCACTCAACGGACTTTGTGATAGAGTTACCATTTATCGCGTTCTTGACAGATTGGTTGACGAAGGATTGGTGCACAAAGTGGTGAATGTAAATGGCGTTGTCAATTACGCTGCTTGTTCTACTTGTGATCATGAACATCACGAACACCAAAACCACAAACACCAGCATGTTCATTTTTCATGTCGGATTTGTAACGAATTGACATGTCTTGAACAAGTAATTCCCAACTTCAATTTGCCGGAAAACTTTGTATTGGAAGAAACCTTCTTTACCATTTCTGGAACATGTTCTAATTGCACCGGAAAATAAATTCAGATGCAAGAACAACATCAAAAAGCTCAAAAATTTGCAGTACTCAGTTTACTTGCAAACGTATTGCTGGCAGTAACAAAAGGTTTCGTTGGTATTGTTGGGAATTCATATGCTTTGATCGCAGACGCCATCGAATCGGCTGGTGATGTCCTTTCTTCGGTTCTCGTAATTTTGGGTTTGCGCTATGCTCAGCGTCCGCCAGATAAAAATCATCCTTACGGTCACGGAAAAGCTGAAGCACTTACGACCTTTCTTGTAGTAACACTTCTTTTCGGAGCTGCAACGCTAATTGTTGTGGAAAGCATCAAAATGATCATGACTCCGCATAAGAGTCCTGAACCCTTCACCCTTTATTTCTTACTCTGTGTAATTGTTGCCAAAGAAGTTATTTTCAGAATTGTTACCAAGGTTGGAACTGATTTAGAAAGTACAGCTTTAAAAGCAGATGCATGGCACCATAGAAGTGACGCTATTACTTCGCTTTTTGCTGCCGTCGGAATCACAATTGCATTGATCTTTGGTGATGATTATGCTGAAGCTGATGATTGGGCCGCTCTTATCGCTGCCGGGGTTATCTATTACAACGGTATTAAAATCCTTCGTCCGGCATTGGCAGAAGTAATGGATGAGCATGTTTATGATGATTTCATTCAAAAGATCAGAAATGTTGGGAATACGATTGAAGAGATCGATCTGATTGAGAAATGTAACGTCCGTAAATCCGGAATGCGTTACTGGGTGGACGTTCATGTTCACGTAGATGGAAACATGTCCGTACATCATGGGCACGACATTGCGCATCAGTTGAAAGAAAAATTAATGACCGAATTCCCTCAAATTGCAGACGTTTTGGTGCACGTGGAACCAAGCGAATTAGATGAATATAGAAAATAGTTACCACGGAAATTAAATTCACTCATTGCGTTGCTTTTTCTCGTAATTTTGTAAAACAATTAATAATAAAGACGAAACACAATGATAGATTAGTCTTTTATCTCGTGTCTTTCGTCCATAAGTCTAAAAAAATGGCACAGATTCCTGTTACAGTATATGTGGAGATGACTCCAAATCCAAACACCATGAAGTTTGTAACCAACAAGCATTTGTTGATGCCTGGTGATTCGGCTGAATTTACATCGAAAGCTGAAGCAAAAGGATTTTCTCCTTTGGCAGAAGCCTTATTCGATTTTCCATTCGTGAGTACGGTTTTCATGACTTCCAATTTCGTTACGATTGCAAAAACCGATAATGTTTCCTGGGATTTCATTGCTATGGAATTGAGAGAATTTGTAAGAAACTGGGTTGCCGATGGTAAAGACGTACTGGTCATGATGCCAACCGCAAAACCAAAAGTAGATGAAGAAACCAAACAACCGTTGAAATCATTCGACGCAACAGAATTTGATGATCCGATTCGCGCATTGCTAGACGAATATGTTCGTCCTGCTGTTGAAGGTGACGGTGGAGCAATTGACTTTGTTGGATTTGAAGATGGTGTTGTAACTGTTGCCTTACGCGGAAGCTGTTCTGGTTGTCCATCAAGTACCGCAACGTTGAAGGGTGGAATTGAAAACCTATTGAAACAACATTTACCAGAAGTAAAAGAAGTGGTCGCAGAATCGCTTTAAATCATAATTATATTGAAAAAAGTCCCGTTGGCTGAGGTTTTCGAAGTCAACGGGACTTTTTTTTTGCTGACAACCAAGATGTTGACCCCCTTTAAAATCAGCCTATTTTAAAAAAATGTAAAGAAATTATGAATTGATTTTATGGAATGTTTATGAAGCGTGTATCTCAATGGAAATACGTTTTACAAAACTTAAAATCAATAGATATGAAATCAATTCTTTTAACCATTTCTTGCTTCCTTGGATTAGGGGCAATGGCACAAGTAACAACCGGAGACATCGTTGGGACTTTTTACTCATCTGAAGATACTACTGAAGCAATTATGCAAGCTAAAGCTGTTACAAAACGCGGTGATGCAGTATTTATGGCAATGACCGATATTGATGGTCGTTTCCGCTTAACAGCTCTTCCTCCTGGAAATTATAACGTTTTTCTGGTTTACCGCGGCGATACCACTTATGCACAATACGAAGTAGAAGTTCTACCAGAGGGAATTGCATCCGTTGGAAATGTTTACAACACTGGTCGTTCTCTGAAAGAAGTAGAGATCACACCTGCTTACTTGAGATTGAGTAAAGGTGTAAACCCGGAAACGAAACTAACTGCGAAAGACATCAAACACCTTCCTTCAAAATTCAGCGCTGTTGATATGATTGCGACAATGTCTACAGACGTGCAAAAAACAAGCGATGGTGAGTTGGTTTTCCGAGGAGCACGAAAAGGAGATTTCATCACCTACCTTGATGGGGTAAAAATGACAGAACTACAAAATGTTCCAAGCGCATCTCTCGGTTATATCATGGTTTATTCAGGAGCAATTCCAGCAAAATACGGTGATACAACAGGTGGAATTGTTGTTATGGAAACGATGAGCTACTTTGATTTATTAAGAGAGTGGGAGAATAGAAAATAGTGTAGCAACTCCCGAAAAGGCGAGGTGTTCATTTTGAGTGCCTCGTTTTTTTTGATAGCTATTCTCTGGGAGCACATTCCCTGAGTCCTTGATACATCAGCGATGGCAGGGATTTCCCGAAATCCCGAAATCCCTGGAAATCGGAAGAAAATTCATTCATTTCATTAAGCCAATCAACATGAAAAGCATTATCCTCATACTGACTCTTTTTATAGCGAATATCAATTACGCTAAAGTAGCCACAGGAGCTGTAACAGGCTTAGTATGGGACGAAATAGAAGAAGACTATGCTCCTTTTGTCAAGGTGGAGATCATTGGTGACACTGCAACTTACATAGCTCAAACAGATATTGATGGCAGATACACTATTCGAAACATTCCTATTGGAACCTACAAGGCACGATGTCTAAATTTCATGAATGAACCTAATTACTACGAAAAAAACTTTCAGATCCGTTCTGACGAAATTGTTTATGTTGAACTCTCGTTAAAACAAGTAGAGCTTACCATATGCTATTTTACACCTCCTTACACATGGTACCGAACACCACAATTACATGAACTAAACAGAATTGAGATTGCGGAAAATGTCAATCGATTTCAATTGCCCGCAATGACTTCCGGAATGACCTCCGACCTTCGCTTGAACAAAGAAAACGATCTGCAATTTCAGGGGGCAAGAATCAACGACTATGTTCAGCTGATTGATGGTGTGAAAACATTGAATTTCATTCAAGTTCCTTCAGTTACTATGAAATCCATACAAATCTATAATGGATTCATTCCCGCAAAATACGGTGACACAAATGGTGGTGTAATCGTAATTGAAACTCTGAGTTACTTCGACTTATTGAATAATAGATTCCCGGAAGAATGAACTATTTCGTTCCGATGTAAATATCCACCTCACTTTGATCGTTGTTTCTAGCTCTCTCACCATAAACCTCAAAATCGTAGGAATAACTTCTATTCAACTCTTTGTCTGCAGCCCAGATTTCTTGCCATTTCTCTGCAACAGCGGTTGGAAGAATTCCTTCGGCTAAAAAAGTCGTAACGGTTTGACCAGGAAATTCTCTACCTACCATTCCTTCTGGAATAGAATCAAGTGACGAAACCGTTAATCCCAAAATACATGTATATTTTCCAGTGTAATCACTTTCGTAATCGGTATAGATGGAATAAATATCAGAACTCAACTGATTAGGGATTCTGTCAAGTAAATTCTCAGTTTGAAAACGCGACCAAAGCGCCATCAAATCGTTCATTGCCTGACCATCATTGTTTGAAGTTTCAACCGAAATTCCTATTACCTTAAATCCGTTAATTTGAGTCATGTGTATGTAATTTACCGCGTGAAAATAGAAATTAAATCCAATTCAGAAAACAACTTTGGAAATAGAACAATAACTTAGTGTACACACTTTTAACTTATGACAAAACTCAAACTTACTTCCTGGATAATTCTACTGCTGGTCTTTACAGTAATTTCAGGTTTCCTCTCTCTTTTAGTAGAAAACCCGCTTACTCCAAGAAATGAATACATCATGTTAGCCATATTTGGTTCCTTAGGAGTTCTATTATTAGTTGGCGCTTTAGCAACCGCAACGTTCTTCATTTTCAGAAAATCCATTTTAGAAGTTCGTCTAAAACGTTCATTTCAGGTATACACCTTCTTCTGTCTAGCCTTTATAGCCATTTCCTATTTTAAATTTCCGGAGGCGATGCATGAAAGAAGAAACTATGAGTTTGTACAACGTCAAGATGCAGCTTTACACACCTATATCGGAGAAAAAGTAGACTTTGAAGCAGAGGAAATGTCTGTAAAACTTACTCAAGAGCAGAAAACGGACATTATTGATCTCCTGTTCCTCTCTATTCAATTCAACAACAAACTGGTCGACAGAATGTTTGAAGCATACGACATTCGTGTCTTCATTCTAACCGACTCAGAAGTAAAAGAAGAAACGAAACTGACGATTGATTGGAAATTGAATACGACTAAATAATAGTGTTTCAATATATCAAATTACCGAATTAGAGATATTGTTAATTGACGAATTTGCTTCATTACAAAAATACAACTTAGCAATATTGTTAAGTTGATCTGTTTCCAACAACGGTCTTGATTTTGCCAGATAGCGACCGATAACCAATCCCTACTTCGGAAAAAACTGCGGGCTCTTCTCCTGCATCGGCTCCATATATTTCTTGAGGTTTTGTTCGTCTTGCTGATTCAGGATCATCAACATGTTATCCGACTCCACAACTATATAATTTTCCAAACCTTGAATCAAAGCCAATTTGTTGTTAGGCAAATTCACAATGCAATTCTCCGAATTGATCATGTGAACATTTTCACCAATAACCGCATTTCCGTTGTAGTCTTTGTCTAAATGAGAATACAAACTTCCCCATGTTCCTAAATCCGACCAATCGAAATTCGCCAAAACCACATCAACGTTCTTGGCATTTTCCATTACCGCAAAGTCGATTGAAATATCTTCACACTCAGCAAAACATTGGTTTACGTAAGCTTGTTCTTCTGAAGTATTGTACTTACCGTTTTCCTTTGTAAACAACTCGTAAAGCTCTGGTTTAAACTTTTCCATTGCATGAAGAATGGTAGAAGCTTTCCAGATGAAAATCCCAGAATTCCAATAATAGTTTCCACTCTTCAGAAATATCTCTGCTAACTCGCGATTCGGTTTTTCAGTGAAGTGCTTTACGTCTTTGATTTGACCAGGTAAAATATCTCCATCCTCGATAAACTCTATATAACCGTAACCTGTATCAGGTCGAGTAGGTTTGATTCCAAGTGTTACCAATCTGTCGTTCGCATTTGCGGTAGTAATAGCTGTCTTTACTATTTCAGCAAATCGATCTTCTTTCATGATTAAATGATCAGATGGAGCAACTATCAACGTTGCTTCAGGATTGATTTGATAAATCTTTGCAGCAGCATATGTAATACACGGAGCGGTATTTTTACGTTCTGGTTCACAAAGAATTTGATTATCGCTTAACTCTGGCAATTGCGCTTTCACCAAGTCCTTGTACATTGCATTTGTAACAATGTACATGTTCTCAGATGGAGCAACAAGTAACAAACGCTCATAAGTCATTCTCAACAGAGACTTTCCAATTCCCAGTACATCTAAAAATTGCTTAGGACGTTGAACTGTGGACATAGGCCAAAAACGGCTGCCAATTCCACCTGCCATTATTACACAATAGTTATTCTTCATATTAAACTGCTTTTACAAGTGCCAGGGAATTGATTACAAACTGACGTTGCGTGTTTACTTCGGTGCACAAAAAACGAGTTCTTCGCTTTTCGCCTTTCACAAAGGTTCTTCCCTGTAGAACAAATGTACTGTTTTTCACCAATGACTCAAGCATAACCTCATCGGTCGTGTTCTCGTCGTATTTTCTAATTATTCGTGACAGATTCTGATCAGAACAAGTTGCGGCTTTCAGCCCCGTCAAACTCTTCATCAAACCAGCCTCAATATCTTTGGGAAGCAAGCCCATTTCAATTGCGGGCCATAATAAATCTCGAAACGTTTTCTTCCATTCTTCGCCATGCGGTTTAACACGCGGTCCATAGTTCACATACGTTTCCAGATGTGCAAATTCGTGAAGAGTTGTCACCAAAAACTGATACTTGTTACTGTTCCCGTTTACAGAGATTTCATGGTATTTCGAATTCCCAAACGGCGGACGATAATCTCCCAGCTTTGTGCTTCTCGGTTTGGATATCGTGAATTTTACAGGATGTTTCAAGAGCAAATCGGTCACCAAATCCGAATACCCCTCGGGCAAATAAGGTGAGATCTGCTTACTGATTTTTAAAAACTTCTCCGACTTGTCCATTCCAATGACAAAACAACAAAAAAAGTGAATTGAAAATTCTAGTTTCCTGAGAAGTTTTGCAAATAAACAGGTTGAAAAAAGTTCAAGACTTCAAAGGATTCAATTTTAACAACACCTGGACTTTGAGCCTTTTTGAACACTTTTGAACCTATTGAACGATTTGGAAGAAAAGAATTATAGTATCTTTAGACCGAAAATGAAAATCCTGAACAACATAGGGAAGTATTCCGTAATGCTGAGCATCGTCTACTCAAAACCTGAGAAGTGGCGTATATTCAGAGAGAAGCTTTTCAATGAGATTGAAGTTATTGGAGTAAAATCGTTACCGATTGTTGCTCTTATGTCGGCGTTTATGGGTGGTGTAATTTCACTTCAAACAGCCTCAAACATCTCCAATCCATTGCTTCCGGCATATACCGTTGGGTACATTACGCGTTCGAGCACTATTTTGGAGTTTTCTCCAACAATTATATCACTTATTCTTGCTGGAAAAGTAGGCTCAAACATTGCTTCTGAGATTGGAACAATGCGGGTGACCGAACAAATTGATGCGTTGGAAATCATGGGTGTAAACTCATTGAATCATTTGGTTCTTCCAAAGATCACAGCAGCAATGATCTTCTTCCCTATTCTTATCATTTTCTCTATTGGATTAGCGTTAATTGGAGGTTGGTTAGCACTTACACTTTCCGGACTATCATCTACGGAGACTTATATATACGGTATTCGATCATTCTATTTGGATAAGGAGATTATTTACGCTCTTACGAAATCGGTTGTTTTCGCATTTCTGATTACTTCTATCGCATCTTTCTATGGTTATTACACAAAAGGTGGAGCTTTAGATGTTGGTCGTTCTTCTACCCAATCTGTGGTTAGCGCAAGTATCAGCATTCTTATTGCCAATTTCTTATTGACTCAAATGATCCTATTGCAATGATAGAGGTACAAAATGTCAATAAAATGTTTGGTGATCACCACGTTCTTAAAGACGTGAGCACAACTTTCGAGACTGGAAAGGTGAATCTGATTATCGGACAATCGGGACAAGGAAAAAGTGTATTAGCGAAATGTGTTGTTGGACTTCACGAAGTTGACAATGGTCATATTTTATATGATGGCCGCGATTTTTGTACGATGGATCGTTTGGAACGAAAAGCCATTCGTCAGGAAATTGGAATGCTTTTTCAAGGCGCGGCCTTATTCGACTCGTTGACCGTAGAGCAAAACGTAATGTTCCCGCTTACGATGTTTACCAAAATGTCGAAACCGGAAATGATTGAGCGTGCTAACTTTTGTTTGGAACGCGTGAATTTGGTCAATAGAAATAATTTATTTCCTTCAGAATGTAGCGGTGGAATGCAGAAACGTATTGCCATTGCACGAGCCATTGCAATGAATCCGAAATACTTATTTTGTGATGAACCAAATTCCGGTTTAGATCCAAAAACTTCTATCGTTATTGATAACCTTATTCGTGAGATCACTTATGAGTACAACATGACTACAGTTGTGATTACACATGATATGAATTCTGTAATTGAGATTGGCGACAATGTCGTTTTCATCAATCAAGGTCAGAATTGGTGGCAGGGAGATAGAAATTCTATCATTACTACAGACAATCCTGAAATCAATGATTTCGTTTACGCTTCAGACTTTATGAAACGTATCAAGGAGAACATGAAAAACGGCTAGCTTCGACTGCGCTCAGCTGCCATTTACATCATACTTCTCAGCTATCCAAATAACTCCTAGAAGAACTGTACTGCTGCGTTTTAGCGCATCAATCTTTGTTCCTATAAACAACGGTGACTGAGCGCCTGCCTGATCGGCAGACAGGGAGTCGAAGTCAATAGTAAATTTTCATCAGCATCGGCAGTTTCTCTTTTTTGATGTACACATCAACTGCATCGAAAAAATCGGGAGAAACCATCGGACAACCCAAACTATTCATGATTGGTGAATCTTGTTCTTCCGTTGGAACATAACTGTATGAATGAAAAACAACTGCTCTTTCGAAAGCTTTGCTATTCGTTTTATCCAAACCATGTAAACGATACGATTTTCCAAAACTTCCCTGATAAGCCACTCCAAACTTGTAAATACCAAGTGAAGTCATATATGAATTTGGTGTATTGCTAAAGATTAAGCTATCTGGCTTACTCGTTTCAGAACCGGAACCATGTGCTACCAATCCTTTTTGAACAATGCTGTCTTTCTTCAAATCAACAAGAAAAAAACGGTAATGATTCGACGGGATTTTCATATCAATCAAAACCGCATAATTCTTTGAGTACTTTCCCGGATTAGCCGTCAAATATTTTTCTACAGCAGCAATTTGAGCAGGAAACTCTTTCGCCATGCGCAAAGAATCTGTATTTACTGAAACGGTCTCAACTTGCGTTTCAGCTGAATCTGAAAAAAATTGTCCATTTCCATTTGTACAAAGACTCAGTGTACAAAAAGTAACAATCACTAATGCGGGAAGAAGGAGAATACGTTGCATTATAAGAACATGGGTTTGATGTCAAATTCAAAGAAAGAACTTTTGTTACAATTCTCAGTTCGATTAACTAAATTTAGCATACGATCAAATAGGTCAAAAGATCAAAAGGATCAAAAACCGGAACTTTGAGATTTTGAACATTGAAACTCTTTGAACATTTTGAATGAACACTTATGGCAAAAGTCACTAACATAGACGATTACATAGCAAAATCTGCTCCTTTTGCTCAGGAAATTCTATCGGAAATTCGAACTATTGTTCACGAATATTGTCCGCAGGTAGAAGAAGCTATGAAATGGAGTTTCCCGAATTACGTTTACAAAGGAGCAATTCTTTGCAGTTCTGCGGCATTCAAACAACACTGCGCTTTTGGTTTTTGGCTGGAAAGTGTGATGAACGATACGCATGGCATTTTCAAACGTCACGAAGGTGGAATGGGAAGTCTTGGAAAAATGCAATCGCTTCAGGATTTGCCATCAAGAGATATTCTTGGTGCTTATATTCTGCAAGCCATGGATTTGGTTGATGCAGGTGTTAAACTAAAGAAAGCTCCAAGCGAAGAGAAGAAAAAAGAACTGAAAGTTCCTCAACTATTATTGGATGGATTGGAAAAAGATGCAATTGCCAAAAGTGTCTTTGAGAACTTTACATACTCTCACAAAAAAGAATATGTTGAATGGATAGACGAAGCAAAAACGGAAGCTACAAAGCTTAAACGACTGGAAACCACTCTCTCAAATCTCCGTGAAGGAAAGTCAAAAGAGTGGAAGTACCAGAAATAAGAAGTATTTCTATAAGCCCATAATTTTTAAAAGGTTACATGTAACTTTTATCTTTTTTTCGAGTCTTATGATAAATGGTACCATTCTTGTAGAATTAACAAAAAATTAGCACCCATGAAAAACATTTACTTACTCTTGCTTTTATTCCCAATGGTTGGATTTTCTCAAAGCAAATTCCAATTTGGGACTTATTTCGGAACATATTCCCCATTCAAAAGTCAAATGCCCAAGATGAGCACCACTTACGGACAAGGATTTGTTTTCTCTTACAAACCGTCGGCAATTGTGCCTGTTTCGATAGATTGGTCAAGCCACTTTGGAATTTACTACAATCGTACAATGAAGGAAACTTACACTTTTGGAAACGGATCTTCAACTACAACTGATGTAACTTATTCAAGTAAATTGAGAAATCACTTACTAGGAGCTAAAATCAATTTAACGAATGATTATTCTTCATTCAGACCTTACATCAAACCACAAATTGGTTGGGCTACAATGAAATCTAAGATTGTAATTGCTGATCCCAATGATGTTGACGATTGTCAGCCTTTGGATCGTGAAACAAACATGGCTTTCCGCGGTGGCGTTTACGGTGGAGAAGCAGGATTTGAATTAGACATGAACCGTATTTTCAAAAACGTTCAACAAGAAAACAGACATTACCTGTATTTCTCTGTCGCTTACTTACGTGGGTTCAGTAAGTTCGAATACATCAATCAGAAATACATGGAAAATCACGAACATGGAGTTCATGAAGATGGTACGATTGAAACTGAAGACGGGCGTGATGTAACAACACAGTTCATTAACGTAACAACAAACGAAATACACGATCATAAAATTGCAGAAGTCTACAAAACAAACTACGAAATGTGGGGACTTAAAGTAGGATATGTGTTTTATTTCTAAGAGATAACTCCCCCCTAAACTCGGTTAACCGAATAATAACCACATTTCACCGAAATGTGGTTTTTTTGTACCTGTTAAGCATCTAGATTTGCTTTATAAATAAAACGATATGGAATCAGATTCAAATTTCAGCGAAATTGAACAACAAGTCATTAAGTGGCAGAAAGGTCATCGCCGCGCAAAAATCACAGCTGGAATACTTATTGTTGCCTTTGGTACTTTGTTTTTATTACATCGACTCAATATTAAAGACTTCCCTATTCCGAAATACTTGTTTAGCTGGCCAATGATTTTAATGGCTGTTGGATTGGTATCTATTGTTCGACATAAATTCAAAAAGATCTTTGGATATGTGCTAATGCTTTTGGGGGCTTTGTTTCTTTTCCAAACATGGTATCCAAAGGCAATTAACGGCGATATCATTTTCCCGGTAATGATCATTCTTGTTGGATTGATGGTTTTGTTTAAACGCAAAAAAGGTCCTTGTGGAAGAGGGAGACACGGTGGAAGAGAACGATTTTCACGCGAGCACTGGCAGCGAATGCATGATTCTGAACGTTTCGGAGAAGCCAGTTCAGATGACTATCTCGATACCGTAAACTTCTTCAGCGGTTTAAAAAAAAACGTTACGAGTCAAAATTTTAAAGGAGCGGATGTAGTTACCGTTTTTGGGGGTACTGATATCAATTTATCGAACGCCGATTTTCCGGAAAAAGTAGTTATCGATATTTCTTGTGTTTTTGCTGGAACTACCTTGAACATCCCAAATAACTGGCAGATCAATTCTGATGTTACAACCGTTTTCGGTGGAATTGAAGACAAACGTCCGATTGAATTGGTGCAAAATGCCGAAAATAAAAAGATCGTGGTACTCCATGGAAGCTGCGTTTTCGGTGGAATAGAAATTACAAGTTTTAGCAGCTAGCATGACATTTAGAAAGTTCCCCAAACTCCAATTCCGATATTTAGCATTAACCCTGGCTTTAGGGTTAGTGCATTTCGGTATTCTCTGGTGGAATCATTTCTCAACCCGCGATGCACTGATAGATGGTGGTCATACATTTTTCGCGCTTTCGATTGTAGGATTGGTATTATATGTTATTCAATTCAGCTTTCACACCAAAGCCAGTATGACCTTCTCGCAATTCGGATTGATCGCAACACTTGCTTTCCTTATTCACTATTCGGCATTATACTTTCTGAAACCAATTTTGGATCCCGATTACTATGAGCATTTTGTTTATAATCTTCAAGGACTTAGATACACGATTATTCTCATCACGCTTGTTGCCATCAGTTTGTTTTGGTGGATTGCCAAGAATGCTGAAATTCAGGAAAAGATCCGAAAACAATTGATTGAGCAAGAACGCGCATTGAGTAAAGCTGAATTGGTGAATATCAACAATCAATTACAACCACATTTCCTTTTCAACAGTTTGAATTCGATTAGCGCACTAACAATGATCGAACCAAAGGAAGCGAATCGAATGATTCATTTACTCTCAGATTTCTTGCGTGGAACGTTGAAAAAGGATATGGAAAAACTGGTTTCTTTAAAAGATGAACTGAATCAGGCAAACCTGTTCTTAGAGATCGAAAAGATCAGATTTGGAAACCGATTGATCATAGATCTTAGTTCAGATATACAATGCGATGAAAAGAAGATTCCACCGCTTTTAATTCAGCCTTTGGTGGAAAATGCGTTGAAGCACGGATTAAATACTTCGAGTAATACCATTGATATTAAAATAACGTGTAAACTGGTAGAGAACAGCTTACACATTACTATTGAAAATCCGTACGACGAAAATAATGTTCCACAATTCAAAGGAACAGGTTACGGAATTCAAAGCGTCAAGAAACGTTTACAATTGTTCTACGGACAAACCGATAGATTAAGAATAGAAAGGGAAAACGGAATTTTTAAGGTTACACTTCAAATACCTCAAATACATGAAAGTACTAATAATTGACGATGAGCCTCTGGCACGAACGGTTGTGCGATCGTATTTAAACGAACTGGGAAATTTTGAAATTCTTGGTGAAGCCGGTGACGGATTTGAAGCGTTGAAAATGATTCATTCCTTAAAGCCCGATTTGGTGTTTCTGGACGTTCAGATGCCAAAACTAAATGGATTTGAAATGCTCGAATTACTTGAGGAAAATCCACGCATTATTTTTACAACGGCATATGACGAATTTGCCCTAAAAGCATTTGAAGTGAGCGCAATCGACTATTTATTGAAACCATTTTCAAAAGAACGTTTTGAAACGGCAATTAACAAAGTAAGTCATAACGACAATACAGGTTTACCGACACTAAGTCCTGAACTTGCAAAAAACAATAATCTTGAACAAGCCCGCATTGTAGTAAAGCAAGGTTCAGATATTAAAATCATTCCGTTAGATTCGGTTCAATACATTGAGGCTTACGACGATTACGTAAAAATTCATGTAGAAGAAAAATACCATGTAAAGAAACAAACGATGAACTACTATGAAAAGAATCTTCCGGATCAATTCATGCGCATCCATCGTTCGTATCTGTTGAATATCGATTTCCTTCAAAAGATAGAATCGTTCGAGAAAAACAGTTATGTTGCAATCCTGAAGAATGGAAATCGCATTCCAATTTCAAGGAATTCTTACAGTGATGTGAAGCAGCGATTAGGGATATAATCAGTTCATCTCGGCTCCGCTCGATGACCCTCATATTTTCCTTCAGACCAGCCAAAGGTTGTCGAGCGGAGCCGAGACAATCCTTTATCAAAACTCCAAACGGTAGCTTATAATCGGAATCAATGAAGTCTGATACCAATACTTTACATCTCCAGTTTTGTCGTCGAAATATTGTCCGCCAACGTTTTTCCGATTTGTAGTATTCTGAATATCCAGCGCCAATGTAGTTGTCAGCTTCTCATAGTTTCGTTTCAAACTTAGACGAAGATCCAATCTGAAATAATCCGGCATTCGTTTGTCATAAGTTTTACTTTCATCAAAACGAGTTTCTCCAGCTACAACAGAAGCCTCTTTATCAATTGGTGTATAACGGAATCCGCCCACGTAAACCAATTTGCAATTCACACCCACTACTCTATTCTTTTCAATGTTTTTCAACTGAAATTCCTTCCCCATAGTAAAGGTCGCGGCGTAATTCGTGTTGAAACGTGTATTGTACCAATTACCATTCGGTGCCAAATATTTAGAATCGTAAATGGAAGTGGAAAGCAAATAATAAAGACTTTTATGCAGGAACCGCTCGTAGGTCAATTCAAAACCGTAGTTCTTCCCTAAACCTTTGTTGACTAGCGCTTCAGCCGGAAAACCATCTGTTTGATTCAAAATAGAGTATGTACTTGTTTTATCTGCGCTGATTGGCACGTTGAACAAATGCTGATAGTACAGTTCTGTCTTCAAATGTTCATGATCATTAAAGATGAAATCGTAGCCTACAACCAAATGATGTGCTTTGCTGAGTTTCAAATTCCTGTTTGGAAGAACCGTTTGCCCATTCTCCATTTTTTCAGTGAAATAAACACCAATCGGCTGCAGTTGACTGTGTAATCCATAACCCAAAGTAAAATGGTGTTTTGGTGTAATATCGTAACGCAAGGAAACTCTAGGTTCCAACGAAGTTGTATTATTCAACAGCATTTGAAAATAATGCACTCCAATGTTTGTAGTTAGCTTTTCAGAAACCTTGAAATTCCATTGAAAGAATTCCTGAATGGTTTGAGTGTTTCCCTTTTCATTAATCTGCTCTATTAAAACCGTGGTATCCCCCATATCTCGCTGTGTTAAACGATATCCCAGATTGTTTGCAATAATTCCTGCTCTGACACTATTTTTCGCATTGAGTTTTTGAGTATAAACCGTCGACAACGTTCCTTTGTTCTGAAGAAAACGCTGTTCATACGTTCTGTTCAGTGTTGAATAATCGTACTCCAGTTCATCTTGTTCATAACCGTTTTCAGTTCCGGAGAAAACCAAAGCAGTTTTCAGATAGGATTGATTTCGGAACAACTTGGTATGTGTTACCCCCACAGCGCCGGTATTGCTGTAAAAGTTCGTATTCAGTTTAAAAAATGAATCTTCCTGCCAACGTAACGAATCTTTTTCGGCTGTTGTAGTTTGGTAGCTCAATCCCCCGAAGCCAAAAACCGTAAACTTCCCAAGATTTTTGGTTGGTAAGTAGATATTAAAAGATAGATCCTGGAAATTGGTATTTGCATCTCCAATTGGAACACCAATTTTGCCTAATAAGTTCAATGTCGAATAACGGTAATTAATGAGGTAAGAACCATCGTATCCTTTTCTGATCGGTCCTTCTGTTGCAATGTCCAAACCAAGGAATCCAGCCTGAACTGTATATTCATGCTTTTTGGTATTTCCTTTTCTCAGTCGAAGATCAAAGACTCCTGAAAGCGCATTTCCGTACTCCGCAGCAAAGGCTCCGGTAGAAAAATCAGAATTACTGAGTAACTGAGCACTTAAGATCGATATTCCACCGCCAGCAGTTCCCACGTTTGAAAAGTGATTCGGATTTGGAATTTCCACACCTTCCATTCGCCACAACAAACCATTAGGAGAATTTCCGCGGATTGAAATATGATTGTTTCCATCACCTGCGGTTACAACGCCTGCAAAAGAAGAGGCCATTCGTGCCGGATCATTTACAGCGGCAGCAAATTTCTGAGTTTCTTCAACCGAAAACGTTCGTGTACTAACAGTTGAAAGGTCATTCAATGCTTCCGTCTTATTCACGTTTCCGGAAATTACCACCTCATCCAACTTCTTGATATCTTCTTCCATTGCAACGGTTAGCACTACTTCCTTTCCTGCATTTACCGTAATGTTCTGAAGAAACACATCCTTATAATCGACAGTCCTGATCAAAAAACTCCGACTTCCAACAGGAACGTTTGCTAATACAAACACACCGTCAGCATCCGAGACACTTCCGATTATTGGTTGCGTTTCCAAAACAACAACCGTTGCACCCGGAATTGGAGCCTGCGAAACTTTATCAATTACGGTCCCGCGAACAGTTTGTGTTTGAGCGATTGAAACCGTTCCAAAAAGGCAAAAGCATGCCCATACGAATAACTTCGTTTTCATTTTTTTAATAAGAATTAGTGTTATAGAAAATAGTGATTAGAAAATAGAGAATAGGATAAAAGAGTTTCGTTTATCCTATTCTCTAATCTCTGTTTTCTATTCTCTTAAAAATGAATCACCTGACCTGAGCCGCTGATATGCGTATTCACAATTGGAGTACCTGTGTATTTAATATCTCCACTTCCAGAAATTGAAGCATCGAGTTGAGTTGTCACCCATACTGTAACAGAACCAGAACCACTGATCTTACAAGCTGAATTTGCTGCCTGCAGGTATTCAAAATCGATATTTCCGGAACCACTGATTTTTGCCTCCTGATTCGTTACTGTTCCACCATTTACTTCAATGTTTCCTGAACCGCTGATACTCGCTTCCATATCGCTTGTTGTTAAATTGGAAACAACGATATTTCCGCTACCGCTGACCTCCAAATCCATATCAGTTGTATTGATTGGTCCGCTGGTTTCAATACTTCCGCTTCCACTTACTTCCAGTTCTTTGATATCCGGACTGTGAATGATGATGGTAATATTACTATGCTTTCTCACCCATTTACTGAAATCGATTTCCAGTTCACCGCCACTTACTTCAGTTGTCAGCACATTCAAAACATTATCTTGCCCGGAAATCTCTACATAGTATGATGCATCCTGGGTGTAAATCACATTTGCATCAATTGAAAGATCTATGCTGTTAAATCCCGTAATCTGACGTGTTTCAGTAACTGTTCCTCCTTTTCCAACAATAGAGTTGAAAACATTCTTCTTACATGATGAGATTCCTGTTGCAAGAACTCCAACTGCTATCATCCAACTAAACTTTTTCATTTTTATCCAATTTGTATTTCTACTCTTATGACAACTGAGATCAAGTTTCCCCCTATGGCAAACTTAAAAAATCCACCCCTCTTAGTCTCCCCTCAAGGGGAGAGACGAATTTAACCTCCTCCCTTGAGGGAGGAATGAGGAGGGTGGCTTTACAGCTATGTCAAAAAAACCTCAAAGCCACTTTTCCGCCAACCCACAATTTATTCGTGAAGTTCGCGCCAACATCATCAAGAATGGTGTGTTGTTGAATAGAGTTCCAAACCAGATCTGAACCAATCGTATTTTCAGTGTTGTACCAGTTTAAGGTTGGACCAAAAGCAAGACCAATCTTAGGTGTAAAACGACATTCGAAGCCAACAAAGCCTTTTGTAAGCATGTTGTATTGATAATCGTGTCCGCTTAAATGCAAATGCTGAGCTGTAAAATCGGCATTAAAATACCAGCGGCTATTTCCAAATCGGGCCGCGGTTCCAACTCCATATCCGTACGTCCACAAATTCGGATGATCGGAAACCTGAACTCCTGCAAAGAAGATGTTATGAAATTTGTCAACTCCGCTTCTAAAACTCAGTGTTCCAATAAAATTTTCGTCGCCTGCTACTTCCAGTTTATGGTATCCGGTTTTCACGTAGCTGAACAATCCAACAGGAACTCCTGTAATTGAAGTGGAAAGATTGATCAGACCTAATTGTGAACCATTCACATTCACTGCTTTGTTTACGATTCCGGAAAGCTGAAAACCATTTACAGTGTGCGCAACATTGGAAATACCAGCAATTTGTCCGCCTATAACAGTGTCTGTGTAATTTGCAATTCCGGCAACCTGTGTTCCGTAAACATTTTTAGAGCGATTAAAAATTCCTGCTACCTGCACACCTTCCATCAATTCTCCATTGATATTGGAAATTCCACCAACTTGAACTCCTGTAACGGTATCTGCAACCAAATTTGCGATTCCACCTACCTGTACCCCCGAAACTTTTCCTGAAACGAGATTTGTAATTCCGGCTATTTGAACCGACTTGACATTTCCAACGTCGATATTTACCAAACCGCCAATTTCCAGCACATCAATTCCGCGTGAAGTCCCAACCAACAGATTAAATGAATATTTATTAACCGTGTTCACCGCCAACAAATGATTTGTACTTAATGGTGGAACAAACGAAAAAGCAAAATCAGTAAATAAGGTGTCTGAAATGTTTCTCAAGTTGACTCTGTCTTTCTCAAAACGTTTCCAAAAGCGATCGAATATATCCAATGAATCTTCCGTTCTTGCCATAGAGACTGTATCCACCGACAATTCAACTGTCAGCGAATCGTTTACTACAATGGCAACTGGCTCCGACTTTGGCTGAAGATAAATAACGATTGTGGTTTGCTGCTTTGAAAGAATGACAACTGTTGTATCCTCGTAATTCTCCTTCGCTACCGAGATAGAAAGCACATCGGAAGTTTTAGGAAACGACATATTGAAATAGCCGTATTCATTGGTTACAGCCGATTGTTTGTTTTGTCGAAGATAAACACTTGTTTCACCAACTTGTGTTGAATCCTCGGCATCGTAGATGTAACCGTTCAGAACTACATTTGAGTTGGTGGTTGAAGCTGTAGGTGTGCTTTCAGGTTTATTCTTTGGTGGAGTTTTACATGAAATGATCAGGTATTTTCCTTTCACTTTGTAGGTACAACCTGAATTATTGAAAATGGCATTTAGTGCTATTCTCAAAGGCTGCTTCACCGCTTTCGTTGTGACTTTTTTCTGATCATCGAAGTTGGTGTACGAGAAGACTACTCCGGTTTGGTCAGAGAATTGACGGAACAATTCAGCATAGGTAAATGTTCCGTTTTTCAAACTCACTATTTTTTCCAGATATGGTGTTTCCTGGGCAAAAGAAACAGTAACAGTAAAGCTCAGAACTAAAAAAAGCCCGAATTTCATTACTAATTGCATGACGTTCCTTTTATCCAATACACATTATCTATCTTCTCTATTCGCACCTCCAGCGTTTGACCAATTACATCGAGAACAGTTTCCAAATCTTCATTCAAGAACTCCGTT
Organism: uncultured Fluviicola sp.; assembly: GCA_965650275.1. GTDB lineage: Bacteria > Bacteroidota > Bacteroidia > Flavobacteriales_D > Crocinitomicaceae > Fluviicola. Next base: position 35,383 of record CBFGNV010000004.1, read on the forward strand.
GTAATTCTGCAATTGTTAATTGCCGGGTTCTCAATTCGAATATCAACGTTATATGATTGATTCAAAATTTTCACTGCATCTTCCAAACGTTGATCATCCAACATAATGGTCACATTCGAAAGTCGGTCACTGAGCGGAGCAGAGGCACCAGATTTCACATCCAACGACAATTTCCCGGATGAAATCACATAATGAGCACTTTCATTCGCCTGAAGTGTGACTTTCATTCCTTTGTTGTCATAGATCATTATAACACCTTCATCAACGCGCACAAAAATGGTGTCTTCCGTTGAACGTACGTCGAATTTAGTCCCCAGATCCTTGATGTGAATTGGACCCGTATTTATCACAAACGGAAGTTTATCGCTATGTTTTACGGAGAAATACGCCGACCCTTTCAAATCGAGGTAGCGATTGTTTTTTCCATATTGTTTAGATAGTTGAACTGATGAATTTGCTCCCAAACGAATGTCCGTTCCATCAGACAGCTCCACATCTTTCGCTTTTGATGTTGAAGCATAGATTTCAGGTCCAACTTCTGTGTTCATCCAAAATAAAGTTCCAACCGAAATAATTAAGATTGCTGCTATGGAAGAAATCCATTTCAAATTCAGTTTTCGAATTGGGGTTTGTTGAAGTTTTGGGGAAATGGATTTCCACGCGTTGTCGACAGAAACTTCAGGGTCTTTAATTCCAAACACCTTTGAAGCTTCAGTAAAATAAACATCATTTTCGGGTGATTCTTTCAACCAATCTTCCAAACGAATTGCTTCTTCGGGAGAGGCTTCTCCTGAGAAAAACTTGCCGATCAGTTCTTCTATTTCTTTCGTTACATTCATAATTCCTGAATTAAGAAAAGAATCAACAATGGCAAGTAATCGCTCAAATGTTCGCGAGCAATTTTTAGTGCTTTACCCATCTGGTTTTCTACCGTTTTAATAGAAATCCCGAGTTCATCTGCAATTTCCTGATAACGCAGCTGTTCAAATCTACTCATCTTGAAAATACGTCCGCATTGTTCCGGCATTTTCGAAATCGCTTGGTGAAGCTGCTCGTTCAATTCACTTGCTTCAACAGTATCGGAAGCATCCATTTCAGAATTTACATATTGAACTTCTGCAGCGTGCAACTGACGAACTTTTTGGTGCTTGATTTTGTTTAAACAGGCATTTCGAACGGAGGTATAGAGCATAGAACGAAGCGAAGAATGAACAGTCATATCCGTTCGTTTTTCCCAAAAGGAAACAAAAACCTGTTGAACAACATCTTCCGTTTCATCGCCATCGCGCAAAAACGTATTCCCATAGCGAACTAAGGGCTTATAATATTCACGAAACACCATTTCGAATGCGTTTAAATCACCTTTCACAACCTGCGCTATCACTTGTTTTTCTTCCACCTCGAAGTGTTTCATTACTCTGAGGCAAAGGTATCATCTTTCTTTAAAGACAACTCGCTTTGCGTTTACCCCTACGAGAAAGAAATATTTTTTAAGAAGTTGTAAGTAGAGACGCGATGCATCGCATCTTTACATCACCTTCTCATAAGATAACACTTGATTTAGTAGTTCAGAAATCTCACGCCCACGCGTAAGCGTCATCATGTGCGAGCCATCTTGAACTGTGAATTCGACATTCTTCACATTGCGAATGGGGATTGTGTGGTCGTTGGTGCCGTGAATTTTATGAATCTCGCTTGAATTAGACGTGCGTTTCCAGCGAATAATCATTTTCACCGTTCGACGCATATAAACACGGTTCTTTTCCTTTAACATGGATTTGAAAGTGGCTTTGTTCTTTTTGCGGTCTGGCTCAACAATAGGTTGTAAAATACGAGCACTTCCAACCAAGATAAATCCCGGAACAATGGCATACAGCGGAATTACTTTTTGGAAACGGTAACGAAAGGGCAATTCTTTTCTGTTCGCAGCACTGGAGATCAAAATCACTTCTTCTGGATGCAGAAATTCCGACATTTCCGTACACAACATTCCACCTAATGAAGTTCCTACAAGCACAAATGATTGTGTGGTATCAATTTGTTTGGAGAGTTCACGCGCAAAAGATTCCATTGTACTTTTCTTTGGCGGTGTTCCATATTCAATACATTTTTTCTCAAAACCTTCCTTGAGTTGGATAGAGTCGAATAATCGGGAATCTGAACCTTGCCCATGGATAAAATAGACAGTTGTTTTCTGTGTTTGTCCAAATCCTAAACAGAAAAAAAACAGAAACGATATGAAGGTTGTTATTCTCATAAGTTGGTTCGAACAAATAAACGAAAACTTACCGATTTTATTCAATTGTAAGCAGTCAAACTAGACAGAATCGATAAGCTGTTGGTTCGGATTTCTGCGTTTATTCCATTTGTTTAACAGAAATAAAACAAAGTAAAACACAACAATCCAACACAGTGACTTATAGGTTTGAGACAAGGTTAAACCTTTCAAAGTCAAATGACAACCTTGCGTCAAATATTCCCAAAACGAATTGAAATTCTCTTCCTTCAAGCATTCGGGTACATTTTTCATGTCACCATAATCTGGATAGTCATGGTAATGATAAAATTGCAGTCGTACTTTGAATAGCGCAGTACCAACAAAAAGGGCTACAGCTGGAAAAATCGTGAAATGGTTGAACTTATTGCGGTAGACAATGAACGCTACGCTCAAGCCCGCTATTGAAATTATAAAATATTGATATGGAGTTGATGTTAGTTCCAAGGTGGAATGATCCCTAACAAACTCTTGTAATTCTCTACTTATCATAATGTGGTACCAACCCATCAAAATAACAATTAGAAAGATAGAACTATAGATTAAGATTCTTGTCAAATTCACTTTCTCACCTTTTCTAGAATGGCCGTCGTAGAAAATCCGGGAACTAAATCAATAGCCACCACTTTTCCACCATTCGCGATAACTGCTTCTCGACCAACAATATATTTTTTAGAAGTTGGATCAGCTTCTTCAGGATCGTAATCGGCTCCTTTCACCAACACATCGGGTTGAATTTGTTCGATCAGCTGCAAAGGCGTGTCTTCATTGAAAAGAAGTACAGCATCCACTGCACCTAAAGCCGCAATTACTTGTAAGCGTGCCGCTTCAGAGTTAATTGGACGATCATCACCTTTACCCAAACGCTTTACAGATTCATCGGTGTTCAAGGCAACAACCAATTTTGAACCTAACTCAGCAGCCTGAGTCAAATATGTAACGTGTCCAACATGCAGAATGTCGAAACATCCGTTTGTAAGAACTACTTTTTCGCCTTTAATTCTCCATTCATCTACTTTTTTGGCAACGTCTTGCAACGAACCAATCTTTTGGTGAAGGGCTTTTAGCGATTTCATGAATTATACTAACTGATTTGTGTTTTCGTCAGGGAAAACAAGAGACGGTTTGAACGCTTTGGCTTCTTCTACCGACATTAATCCGTAACCAATAATGATGATCAAATCGCCAACAGACACTTTACGCGCAGCAGGACCATTCAAACAGATCGTACCAGAGTTTCTGTCGCCTGTAATTACATAGGTTTCAAGACGTTCTCCGTTATTGATGTTCACTATTTGTACTTTCTCACCTTCGATTAAGCCAGCAGCTTCCATTAAGGTTTCGTCGATAGTAATACTTCCAACGTAATTTAACTCTGCTTGCGTAATTCTTACGCGGTGAATTTTTGATTTTAAAACTTGTATCAACATTGTACTGTAAACGAGGATGCAAAGGTAAAGCAAAAATCAAAAGGCAAAAGGCAAAAAGGTATTTATTCTTAGATACCTATTGCACAGACGCGATGCATTGCGTCTTTACTTATACTTCAACCTTTAAAAAAGTGTCATGTTATCAATCAACCGAACTTCACCACAATACGCAGCAATACAAGCTGTTGCACTTACTGACCAGGAATTTGAAAGCGGTTGTAGCGTTATAGAATCAACGATCTGAAGATATTCCAGTTTCAAAGAACTTTCAGCTATCATTGCTGAGCCAAGTTCTACCAATTTCGCAGGAGAATAGGACTTCCCATTTTCTTTCAAGAAAGATAAGGTCCTAAAAATCACAACAGCTTCATCCTTTTGCTCTTGAGTTAAACGCATGTTTCTGCTGCTCATTGCCAAACCACTTGCTTCACGCAAAGTTGAACACGGGACAATTTCTACAGGAAGATTCAACTCATTTACCATGTGTTTGATTACTGCAACTTGCTGAAAATCTTTCAGTCCGAAATATGCCTTAGTAGGTTTCACCAAATCGAACAAGCGCCAAACAACCTGAACAACACCTTTGAAATGTCCGGGACGAAATGCACCTTCCATTACCTTCTCCATTTCACCAAGTTGAACAGTTGGAATTTGAATTCCTTTCGGATAAACATCATCGACTCCCGGAAAAAAAGCAACATCACAGCCATTTTCCGCTAATAAAGCCGTGTCTTTCTCTGGAGTTCGGGGATAAAGTTCCAAATCAGAAGGATTATTGAACTGCGTTGGATTCACAAAAACACTAACAACAACTAAATCGCATTCTTTTTTAGCACGCTGAACCAGAGCCATATGTCCTTCATGAAGCGCTCCCATAGTTGGAACAAAACCAATAGACTTAGCATTTTCAGAGGCATTCTGATATGCAACTCTCAGTTCTTCAACGGTATTGGCAACTATCAATATTCGATAAATTAAAGTTCAAAGTGGGCAAAACTAGAGGATAATATTGAACCGTACCTCTTTTTTTCGTACTTTTGTGCGAATAATTATAATACCCCTCTTTGAATTCTATGGAAAAGAAAAGAATTCTATTCATTTCGCAGGAAATTTTTCCGTTTCTACCGAAAACTGAAATCTCCCACAACGCACGAAAATTGCCTCAAACTACTCAAGAAGCAGGAAAGGAAATTCGCGTGTTTACACCAAAATTTGGTTGTATCAACGAACGTCGTCATCAATTGCACGAAGTAATCCGTTTGTCGGGTATGAACATTATTATTGATGACAACGATCATCCGTTGATCATCAAAGTAGCGTCTATTCCTGCAGCTCGTATTCAGGTGTACTTTATTGACAATGAAGAGTATTTCAAAAGAAAATACAATGTTACAAACGAAGATGGTTCAGATTGTGAAGACAATGACGAACGCAGTATGTTCTTTTGTAGAGGAGTATTGGAAACTGTCAAGAAATTAGGATGGAAACCAGACGTGATTCATTGTCACGGTTGGATGGCGTCTTTAATGCCTTTGTACATTAAAAAGATTTACAACAAGGATCCGCATTTTGCCGGAACTAAAGTTGTTTACAGTATCTACAAAGAAAATGAAGGTTTCACACAACCTTGGAGCGATAAATTTGCTCAAAAACTAGCTTTCGACGGCTTCGATGAAGAAGTCACAAATCTTGTTAAAAACCCTTCTATAGAAGCAATAACATCTGCATCTTTGGCGTTTGCTGATGGAGCGGTAATTGGTAGTGACGATGTCCCTGCTGGTTTACAAGAAGCGTTCGATAAAGCTAATTGTTTAAAGTTGAACTACATGCCTGAAGAACATCTGTCGAAAGGATTGAATGAATTCTTTGACAAGGTATTAGAAGAAGGCGTTTTGATCTGATATGATTAATACACAAATAGAAATTAAAAACTGGCGGAGAATATATTCATTTTCCGCTTGTTTTTTGTTAGCACTAGCGGTTAGTGTTTCTTGTAAGAAAACACCAGCCAAATTTGGAACAGATGCACTTTCACCTGAATCGATCTTAAGTGCAGGTGGATCGGATACTTTTTCATTGGTTACTTACACAGTGAAAGAAGATTCTTTCCCAACGGATAATCAATTACATGCGCTTTTGGGCGTTATGCACGATCCGAAAATGGGAGTAACAGATGCTTCGTTCTACACACAATTCACTTACAATACTTCGGTAACACATGCCGCAGGTTTAGTGCCAGTGATTGACTCTGTTGTTCTTTCATTGCATTATCAGGGTTTGTACGGACAAGAAACTGCTCAAACATTTGAAGTTCATCAGTTAACAGATAATTTGGACATCGACGAAACGTATTACAAAGATTCTGAAACCTTTGAATCGTTAACAAACCTGGTAGCATCAGGAGCAGGAACGGTTACTCCGAATGTGTCTGATTCTGTATTTCTTGCAGATGGATCAGCAATGGCAGCTCACCTTCGTTTACAACTGGATAACAGTTTTGGATTTACGATTATGAATGAGGCCATTAACGGAACTGCTTTCGATAGTGAAGATGCATTTAAAACCTGGTTTAAAGGAATACACATTAAATCAACTTCAAATCCTGCTGCAGGACAAGGAGGAATCTTGTATTTCGATTTGGAACACACGGATACCAAGATCACCACTTACTACAAAATTCAGGGTGACGCATCAGCAACACCTTACAGCTATGCAATTGTGGTTAAAAACAGTTGTGCCGATTACAATCACGTAGAGGTTGACAACAGCGGTTATTTTGTAAACGGAACGTTCGATGATCCTGTAAATGGAAATGTTCAGTTCTATGCACAGGCTTTTGAATCACGTGGTGTGGTAAAATTCCCCAATGTGAATGACATTGAACCGAACAGCTTAGTACAAGCTGCAGTTTTGGAACTGCCAATTGCGTATCAATCACCTGTTGCAAATCAACCAGCGTTCTCCGGAAGTTTATACTATCCAAGCACTGTTTTAACTGTTATCATTGAAACAGATGACTACGTTGCAACGACTTATGCCATTTACGATGAAGCAAACAAACGCTACTTAGTTGATCTTAGAAGTTACGTTCAAAGTATTGTGAATGGAGAATCCGATAATACTGGAATTATTATCAATCCATTGTATCCAACCGGAACAGCAGAGCGAATTATTTTCAACGGAAAAGCAACAAGTAATAAAGCAAAACCGCGTTTAATAATTAAATATACCAAGTTTTAGTATGTGTGGAATTGTAGCATATATTGGACCTAAACAGGCCTACCCGATTATCGTTAAAGGTTTGAAACGACTGGAATATCGTGGATATGACAGTGCAGGGATAGCGTTACAGCAAAACAACAAGCTGGCTATTTTTAAACGTCAAGGGAAAGTTGCCAATCTGGAAGAATTTACAGAAGGTAAAGACATTTCTGGAACCTCTGGAATTGGCCATACACGTTGGGCGACACATGGTCCACCAAACGATGTTAACGCTCACCCGCATTTCTCAGGTGATGGTAAGATTGCTTTGATTCACAACGGAATTTTTGAGAACTACAATTCGTTGAAAGAGGAATTAGTGGCTCGCGGTTACGAATTTAAAAGTGATACGGATACAGAAGTATTGGTTCACTTGATCGATGATATCATCAAAACAGAAAAAGTTGAATTGGCAGAAGCCGTTCGAATTGCATTACTGAATGTAGTTGGAGCGTACGCAATTGTTGTTCTTCACCAGGATTACCCTAATCAATTGGTTGCCGCTCGCAAGAGTTCGCCGCTAGTTGTAGGTTTAGGAAAAGACAACGAGTTTTTCTGTGCATCGGACGCTACACCAATTATTGAATACACGAATCAGGTAGTGTACCTGGAAGATGAAGAACTGGCTATTTTAGACATCAACGATGGTTTGAAAATCACCAATCTTCGCAATCAGGAGAAAACACCATACGTTCAAGCCTTGGAGCTGCAATTGGAAGCTTTGGAAAAAGGTGGATACGAGCACTTCATGTTGAAAGAAATCCACGAGCAACCAAGATCTATTCAGGATTGTTTCCGTGGTCGTTTGAACGCTGAAGAAGGCTGGGTGAAACTTGGTGGAATTAAGGAATATGAGCAGAAAATGATTCAGGCACAACGCATCATTATGATTGCATGTGGTACATCATGGCACGCTTGTATGGTTGGTGAATATTTATTCGAAGACTTAGCCAGAATTAATGTTGAGGTAGAATACGCTTCTGAATTCAGATACCGTAATCCGATCATTAACGAAAACGATATTGTAATTGCTGTTTCACAATCTGGAGAAACTGCGGATACTTTAGCAGCTCTTGAGTTGGCAAAACAGAAAGGTGCGACTATCCTTGGAATTTGTAACGTAGTTGGTTCATCCATCTCACGTATTACAGATGCAGGTTCTTACACACACGCTGGACCAGAAATTGGAGTGGCTTCAACAAAAGCATTTACTGCTCAGGTTACTGTTCTTACATTGATGGCACTTCGTTTGGCTCACAAAAAAGGAACAATCAGCAATTCTAAATACCACACCATGCTTACTGAACTGGAAGTTATTCCGGAAAAAGTAAAAAAGGTGTTGGAAGGAAATGCAAATATTGAGCGTATCTCGGCCATTTATAAAGACGCAACAAATGCGCTCTATTTAGGAAGAGGAAGTTCATTCCCTGTTGCTTTGGAGGGTGCGTTGAAATTGAAAGAGATTTCATACATCCACGCTGAGGGTTATCCAGCTGCAGAAATGAAACACGGACCAATTGCACTTATCGATGAAGAAATGCCTGTATTTGTAATTGCTACAAAAGGCACTTCTTACGAAAAAGTAGTAAGCAACATCCAGGAAGTAAAAGCGCGTAAAGGAAAAATCATTGCAATTGTAACAGAAGGTGATACGGAAGTAAAAGCAATGGCTGACCACGTAATTGAAATCCCGGAAACAGACGAGCATTTGGTTCCTTTATTGGCAACAATTCCATTGCAATTATTGAGTTACCACATTGCGGTAATGAGAGGTTGTAACGTTGATCAACCAAGAAATTTAGCGAAATCGGTAACGGTGGAGTAAATTAAAATATAGAATTAAAAAGAAGGGCTGATAATTATCAGCCCTTCTTTTATGTCTTCTACAATTTCACAAATTTCTTCACCGTTTTTTCGTTCTCTGACTCAATCACCATCAAATAATTTCCTTTTGCTAAGTTTTTGAAATCAATGGTGAATAGATTTGTCTGACTTATATATGTTTGTAGCAGTTGTCCTTCAATAGTTACAATAGAAATACTTCGTTTCTCCGAATTGGGAAAAGCAAGTTCACATGCTTCCAATGCTGGATTCGGGGATAGACTAATCTGCTCTTCTTTTAGTTCACTTGTAGCTAGCCAAAGTGGTGTTTCTCCTAAATCTAGTAAATACGTTTTTGAAGTAGCTGCCACCCATAAGTTTCCCGTAGTGTCAATTTCCATTCCTTTATAAGTTCCAAAAGTAATGGGTGAATTGTTTACATCGTAGTAATTGGTCCAGGTATCGCCATCTAAACGTGCAATGGCAAAAGCATCTCCGTTTGTGTCTGCAAAGCAAGCCCAAATCCTGTTCTCCAGATCAAATTCAAACTCCAATACATTTGCAGATGGCATATTCGTAGTATTATCTGGTGTTATTGAATCCACAAAATCATAATTGTACCCAATTGAAATACCAGCTGCACAAGCTACATAAACGGTGTCTGTATAAGGTGAAAATTTAATATCATTGAATTGCCCACAGAGGTATTCGTTGTCAATTGAAGAATAATCTTCATAGCCATCAGTTGAAACGCCTGTATACTTTTGCAATGAACCATTAATAAAAAAACTCGGATAAAGTATGGAACCTTTAGCGCATACATTTCGAAAACTCTTTTGATGCGTAATGCTTCCATTTTCCGTATAGGCTAAATATTCTGGCCCATAAAGTGCCATATATATTGTGTCACCATTTTGAAATATGTCCGAATTATAATTTGCAAAATATTTATTTGTTAAAGAATAATCCGCATTTATTTTATACAGTCCACTCCCAAAAGACATTAAAAATCGTGAAGCTGGAGTAAACGCAACATCGTAGTCAGCTGTAATCACTTGGGGATTGTATAGATCTATCAAATCAATTGACCCATCATTCAAATGAAAACAAGACACTTTGTACTGATTGGTTGATGCGTAATACCATAAATCGTTACGATAGACATCTAACTTAAAACCGGGATTTGCCTGGGCATTGCCCATTTGTACTGTATTCAACGTTGTCCAGGTTTGGGCTTGTAAATTCAAGCCAACCAAACTAATAACACAAAAAAGGACGGTTTTCATAATTTCAATAATTTGGTTACGTACATTCCCTGTTCCGTATTTACATGCAAGATAAACGTTCCTGCTGCAAAATGGTTGAGATTTAATCGATATTTTTCATCTGAAGTAGTGATAGAGAAGAGTTCTTTCCCCGAAAGATCAACTACTTGAAGCTGTTTGTTTCCAAGGTAAGGAAGCTCCACCATGAATTGGTCGGTTGAGGGATTTGGAAACACTTTTAGAAGTTTTTCTAAAGAAGAGGTGGACCCCAAATGCGTGTCATATGGAGGATTGAGTGAATCATAAGGCACTGAAGCATCATATGAGCCTGTTAAGGTAGAATCTGTGAGATAAATGGAAACAGGAAGTTTTACACCACTGATCATAGGATTCACGGGATACCAGTAATCGATTGGTGAATTTTCATCTATGTCAAAGACGTTTTCATCATCGTACTGAGCGATAAAATGATAATAATAACCTTCGGTAGTTAGTAATCCGTTTACGGTGTCAATATCTGTTATATTCACATAAGGATGAACATCTAAATAATCATAGATCCAACCGGAAATGGGATGACTTACGGTATCGTCAATAAATCGCAAGGCATTGCTTTTACTGAAAAGCGGAAAAATGGCATTAATCGTGGTTTCTGAGGTCAAATAATTCGAAAAGTCATATTTGGCTTGGTATTTCAAGCGCTCGACTTGATAGTAACTATTAGTAAACGGTAGAAAGTTACTGGAGATCGGCCCCCAATTGAGATTACTGTATGCAAACTCATAATGCATTGCAATGGTATCTCTTGAGAGAACAGAAGTATCAACAATGTTTGTGGGGTGCACAAATTGTTTAATAGGATATTCAATCATTTTTAAAGCCTCATAAGCATTGAGTCTTCCGTGAGCAGAAATTTCATCATAACCAACATCTAAAACATCAGTGGCGCTATGTTCCAGTATGTACTCCACATCTTCAATGGTCAAATTTTGATTGGCATAGCAATCACGGTTATAGTAGCTCTGTAGCAGGCCAACAGTTCCTGAAACATGAGGCGCTGCGGCACTTGTTCCATTAAACCAATCATAAGTACTGGAGTTGTCAATGTATTTGGCTGCTCTAACAATACTGTCAGAACCTGGAGCGATTAGGTCCATATGACCACCATAAACAGATGCAAAGCCATTGATCTCATCCCAATACCCCTGATTCACATTTCCTCTGATAGTTGTTCCATCGTAGCCACTGGCTCCCACAGAAATAATCCAACTATCATTAAAAGATTGAGGATAATAACCTTCCTCTGCAGTCGAATCAATATTACCATTTACATCGGGTTCCAGCACGTTTGTATTTCCTCTTGCAACCACGTTCACAACTCCGCATCTAAAAGAAAATAAAAACGTTTCTCTGCATAAATCACAGGTTCCAACATCAATAATTATTGGGTCCGTTTCATTTTTTCCTTCTCCAACCGCTGTTGGAATCTCAGCTCTTATGGTATAGCTGTGATTTAATGTATTAACACCAAAACCGGGAGCAGTCTCCAGATAAGGTATTGGGTCACCATTTGAATCGTCATATTCTCCCCAACTCTAATATGTTCCAACACTTCGTGATGCATCAATCGTTGCCATCAATAAGAGAGTTACATCCTGCGAATAATGATCGTACTTCAAATCTATTAAACTTACACCTGAACCTTCGGTTCCATCTCCACCGGCAACTCCGGCTATTCCTTTTTCATTATTACGTTTGGCACCTATAATACTCGCGACTGCTGTTCCATGGAAATCGATTCCCGATCCCCAATCTCCGTTTACTGGCTGAGTATTGTAAATTCCACCAAAAAGTGCTTTTACATCATCATGGAGTGTATCAATTCCTGAATCAATCACGCCAATTTTCACAAATGATCTTCCTGTTTCAATATCCCATGCTTCTTCTGCGTGAATATTCGCATTCGGGATAGTAGGATTGTATACCAAACTATATTGTTAAGGAAAGAACTCATCATTTGGAGTTGACAACTGCAGAATTTCAGGCGCATACTCTGCGTAATCTACCCATGTATTCGCAGACTGCAAAGAGCTGAGCAGTTTTGTAGAAATAGTGCTCTTCACGTTATCCAGCGCAAATGTTGCCCAAAAAGGTGGAATATTAATTGTTTCTCCACTTCTCGATACAGTCAACGAGTCTTTCCAGGACAGATTGGTAAAAACCCGACGAACTTTGAAGTCGCCCAAATCCGAAAAATCAGGATTCGCAGCAAGATAATGCTGGAAAACGAGTCTGCCATTTTCATTAAAAACGGTTTGAAATGTTAACTCATGAGATGAGCTCGGCTCAGTAATGGTCAGATCAACGAGACTGGGATGAACGCGTACTAAAATGGTTTGAGTTTTCGCTTGGAACAGTAACATTACTGCCAGAATAGTGGTGAGAAATTTCATAAAGTGTCTGTAAGGTTACAGCAAATCTAACCGAATATTCTTAAAGCACAAATTTATTAAGAAGTGAAAGGTCTCATTCCTCTCTCACATCAATATCACCTTTAATCATTACTGCCTCCTTCAGCACAACCTTCATTTCTTGTAACACTTCCGTTCGCTTCAAATAAATGTTGAGCGGTTCATAATCATCGGCTTCCACCTGTACATAACCAGGCTTCTTTTCCCAATTCAGTTCTAAGCGGAATGAACCATCTGTTTTCGCAGTCGTTTTACCTATTTCAACCCCACCTTCATTGAAAATAGTCAGTTTGGCTTTTTCAATCTTGTTTCCAGCACCATCCATTATGATTCCCGACATTAGTTTCTCTTGTGTATGGTCGTATTCCTGAATCGCAACTTCTCCTTTTGTATATTCGTATTCAATTGGTTTAACACAATTCGCGGGTTGCTCTGTAGTGTTCACTGCCGCAACGTCTCCCATCATAATCGGTTCGTCTGACTTACAACTCTCCAAAGCCAATAACGAAGTTAAAGTTGCACCAAGAACAGCTGCTCTTAAACTGAAATTCGAATACGATTGCTCAGCATACGGACGATGAATTGGCCTATCCAGCTGCGTTGCTTTAAATCGACCGCAGGTTTTTTGTCCTTTATGCGCTTCTAAAAACTGAATGATCTCAATATCCGTCGACTTTGAGAAATCCACAACAGGCTTTGCACAAGAATCACAAAAACGACCTTGTTCGTTCAGAGTCATTTTCCCCCAGTCTTCATGACAAGGTTCATTGATGTTTAGCTTGAATGATTTGTTTCTCATGGTCAACTATTTCTTTGTTAAACGAATCGGCCCCAAATTATGTTCTCTATCAAAAGTGTAAACCACCGTTTTACTCTTGTATCCATCAGCCTCAATCTTAATAGTGTAAATCTCCCCTATAGAAACATTCGTAAAATTAAATTTGCCGTCCAGCATGGAATAAACTGTTTCCAATGGAATTCCGTTGACACTTATTAAGGTAATCTTCGCAAGCGGAACAGCTGTTTTCCCATCAGATCCAACAACTTTCAACTGGGAATTAATAATCAACGTATTATTTAAAACGTGCAGAGTTCCACCTAACACTTCGCTTGATTCAGCTTTTACATCGAAAGACATCGCTGAACTGAACACAAGACCAAGAATTACGGCTTTCAAACTAAACTGTGCCAACGGCTCAAACAATGCAGGACTATTCAAGCTCAACTGAGACTTTGTAAACTTTCCACATGTCTTTTTACCTTGATTAACTTCAAGATATTGATGAATTTCATGATTGGAAAAACGTGTAAAATCAACCAAATTTGTTGAACAGGTTTCGCAAAAACCGCCTTCACTTGTTGGCTTCATATCGCTCCACTGTTTGGAACATTGTAATTGTAATTCTATTAAATCCATCATTAAAACTTAACGTTACTACCAGTAGAAATACGACCTCTAATCATACTCTGCTTAACCATCTGAATTTTAATTTTCCCCATTTCCATCGGAAGTTGATCAGGAGCAAACTGTATGGTTCTGTATCCTTCTTTCGAAAAAACAACTAGAGAAGTGTTCGACCCATCATGCGAAGTATAACTAAACGCACCGCTGGATCTCGATTTTTTGGAAATCAATTCTTTTCCATTTTCATCCAACACAGAAATACTTACATCTCCAATTCCTTCTCCTGAAGCGGCGTCAACAATACTACCGGAAATATGAATTTCAAGTGGTGTGCTATCCAGCAATTGACCTGGTTCATGTCGAACAGAATTCCCAACTCTTTCATGAGATTCATGAACCCACATATTGCCCGACACAGTCTTTTTGCTGGAACCACAACTTTCCAATGACAAAAGCGACGTAATTGTTGCCCCCAAAAGAACAGCTCGTAAACTGAAAACGGAATTCTCAACATAGCCAGAATAAAGAGTTCTATTCAACTGTTGCGGCTGAAACTGTCCACAAACCTCCTTTCCCGTATGTTGTTCGATGAGCTTCAAAATGGTTGAATCCGACAAACCTGAAAAATCAATCACTTCCTTTTGACAAGAATTACAAAACCTTCCCTGCTCAGTTGGCGACATTTTATCCCAATCCTCGTGACAAGGATCATCAACAAAGAGTTTGAACGATTTTTTCATAGTTATCTTTAATCCTTAATGTGACTATCAGCCTGAAGTAAACAATTGCTGTTCATTTCATCAATAGGCTCATTTTTCGGGAAGCTTTAAGTCGTTGTTACAAGTTAATTGCAAGCAAGTTCACTTTAGCAGGAACTTTTTTGACGTTTTGCCGTATTTTTACCTACTTGCGACTGAAAGATATGAGAAATTTTTTACTCTTGAGTGCAATGGTTATTGGTTTTACCAACTTAACTATCGCACAATCAAATGAATTCGACATTGAAACCTTGTGGAAACTGAAAAGAATCAGTGGAACAAAAGTTTCTCCCAACGAAAAATGGATCCTTTTCCAGGCTACTTCTTACGAAATGGAGAAGAACAAAGGAACAACGGTTAACTACCTGATGGACTTAGCGACCAAAGAAAAAAAGGAAATCCTGAATTCTTCTGCTTACAACATCGACTGGACACCAACCAACCATTTGGTATTCCTTGAAAATGAAGGCTCAAATACACATTTATCCAAATACGATCCGGTTGCCGGAACAAAAACCATTCTTCACAACTTTGGTGATACCGGAATTGACGGTTTTGTAATGACCGCAGATGGAAACCGATTTGCAACCTTGGAGGCTGTAAAGATCAAAGAAGATGTGTATGACAAATATCCGGATCTTCCGTTGGCAAAAGCACGTGTGGAAGACAACTTGATGTACAGACATTGGAATGCCTGGTCGGGAAATGAAGCCCCGCACCTTTTTTGGTATGAGAAAAACGGAACGACTTTCACAAAAAAACGTGATGTAATGTTCGGAGAAAACTTCTCTTCTGTAACTGGTCCATTTGGCGGAATAGAATCGGTTTGCTGGAGTTTAGATGGAACGGTTCTTTACTACAGCACCAAGAAAAAATCTGGAAAAGAATTTGCAGTTTCTACAAACTCAGAAATCTATGCTTTCAGAACCGTTGATAACATTACAACTACGCTAACATCAGCTCACAAAGGTTACGATACGGAACCTAAGATCAACTACAATGGAAAAACATTGGCTTGGTTGAGCATGGACGAAGACGGAAACGAAGCTTCGAAAAACAAGCTGCGTATTATGGATCTGGCTTCACGTGTTGAAAAGGAATTGACATTGAACTGGGATTTAAGTGTTGAATCGGCAACCTGGCATCCAAGCAAAGACATTATCTTCATTTCAGCAGCAGTTAAAGGTCGTAAAATGGTTTTTCAGGTAGATGTTGCTTCCGGAAAAATTACGCAGATAACGAATGAAATTTGCGATTTTGTGAATGTTGTTGCACTGAAAGATCGTTTGATTTTGGAACGTCAGTCGATGATTGACCCAACCGACATTTGGGTGTACACGATGAAGACGAAGTCAATGGAAAACATTACCTCTATCAATGCCGACATCCTGAAAAACTATCCAGTTCCTTCCGTTCAGGAAAAATGGTACACGACTACAGACGGAAAAAAACTATTGACATGGGTAATCATGCCGCCAAATTTCGACGCAGCGAAGAAATACCCGGCGCTTTTGTATTGTCAGGGTGGACCGCAAAGTCCCGTTTCACAATATTTCAGCTATCGATGGAATTTCCGCGTAATGGCTTCTCACGGTTATATCGTTGTAGCTCCAAACAGAAGAGGTTTACCTGGTTTTGGTGAAGAATGGAATGCGCAGATCTCGAAAGACTGGGGTGGACAAGCAATGAACGATTACTTAGTTGCAATTGACAGTTCAGTTGCTCAAATTCCGGCAATTGATAAAGAACGATTAGGAGCTGTTGGAGCATCTTACGGTGGTTATTCGGTTTATTATTTAGCCGGAATTCATAACAATAGATTCAAAACCTTTGTTTCACATTGTGGATTATTCAACCTGGAAAGCTGGTATGGAACTACAGAAGAAATGTTCTTCGCGAATCACGATATTGGCGGACCTTACTGGTTGCCGGAAAATAAAGAGTTGTACGCGAAAAATAGTCCGCACAAAATGGTCGACAAGTGGAATACACCAATGATGGTAATTCATGGCGGAAAGGATTTCAGGGTTCCGGAATCAGAAGGAATGCAGGCTTTCCAAGTGCTTCAGATCAAAAACATTCCAAGTAAATATTTGTATTTCCCGGATGAAGGTCACTGGATTACCAAACCTCAAAATGGTGTTTTATGGTACAGAGAATACTTCGACTGGTTGGATAGCTTCCTTATGAAAGCCCAATAAATCTAATATTCTTTTAACTTTGCAAGCTTAATCTCAATTTACATGTGGAATAGACTCGCCAACATTGTACTTCGAAATCGTTTTTTAATCCTTGGAATTTTCTCTTTGCTAACTGTCCTTTTTGGATATTATGCAGCTACAAAACTGAAGATTGAAAATAAATATGGGAACATGTTGCCAAAAGATACTGAGGCACAACAAACCTATATGTCATTCAAGAAAAACTTTGGTGAAGACGGTTCAACGCTGGCTATCGGTATTAAATGTAAAGACCTTTACACAGAGAAAAAATTCAATGCGTGGAAGGAACTTGGTTCAAAAATACTGGAAAGACGTGCAGTTGAAGGCGTAATTTCTGAGGCGAAACTAGTAACACTTAAAAACGATACTGCGAAGAGCAATTTCATCGTTTCACCCATTTTTGTCGATACCACTTTTACGGAGAAATCCATAGAGGAAATTCGAAAAGAAGTTAGAAATAACCCGCTTTTCGACAACATGCTTTACAATGATTCAACTGGTGTAAGTTTGATGCTGGTTTCAATAAATGAAGATTCATTGTTGGACAAAAAAAGACAAGAAATTGTCATCGATATTGAGAATTTAGCAAGAACATACGAACCTATTTTTGGAAAAACGCACTTTGCCGGTCTTCCACATATGCGCGTTCTTATTGGTAAGCGTATCCTGAATGAAATGTACATTTTCATTGCATTGTCGGTTTTCGTATCGGCTTTGTTGATGTACTTCTTCTTCCGTTCTGTTCGTGTAACCATGATCTGTATTCTGGTAGTATTGATCACTGTAATTTGGGCGCTTGGTACAATTGCAATGTTCGGTTACCCGGTTTCCATTATGATGGCACTTATTCCGCCGTTAATGATCGTAATTGGAATTCCAAACTGTATTTACCTCTACAATAAATATCACCAGGAATTTAGAGCACATCGTAACAAAGCGAAAGCACTTCACCGCGTAATTCGTAAAACGGGAACAGCAATGTGGTTAACGAACGTTACTACTGCTTTCGGTTTCATTACCTTCTTGTTCACCAATTCAGACAAATTCTTTGAGTTCGGGGTAATCTCATCCGTAAACATCATGCTTTGTTATGTTGTTTCTATTGCATTGATTCCGATTTTCGCATCGTTTTCCAAAAACCCGCCTGAGCGTCATTTGAAACACCTTGACCGTAAACAGGCAATTGGTTTCTTGAATCGTTTGGTACGTTGGACTACGAATAAACGCCCGCTAATTTACATTCTAACGATCGTAATTACGATTGGTGCCGGAGCTGGAATTTTCATGATGAAAGTAACCGGAAACATTACGGGAGATTTACCTAAAGGCGATCCAATTCTTAAGGATGTTCAGTTCATGGAGAACAATTTCGGTGGAGCAATTCCTTTCGAAGTGATGATCCATTACAAAGAGCCGGGACGTCTGTTCTCAAAAGGAACCTTGAACAGTTTGGAAGAAGTTCAGGCTTCATTCGCGAATGACACATTGTTTGCAAAAAGTTTATCTATCGTAGATTTCGTGAAAGTCATTAACATGGCTTACTACGGAAACGATCCTGCACGTTACGAATTGATTTCGAACAGAGATAAATTGAGACTGAAAGAATATTTCGACAACTTCTCAATGTCGAACACCAATCAGGTTTTCTCACTGAACGAATTGGTTGATACGGCAAACTGCATTATTCGTGTAAGAACACAAATGCGTGATATCGGTTCATATGAAGTTTCTGACGAAGTAAGCCTGGTGAAAAACAGAATTGATTCCTTGATGAATCCGGACAAGCACCAATTGGAACGTTTGTACAACGGATTCGAGAAAGGAAAGAAATCATTTGCTGATTCTATTTTAGATAATTACAATGCCGTAAACATTGCATTAACAGAGATCCTTTCAAAAGGTTCGGCAGATAAGCAATTGGCTTTCGACAGTGATCCGGAATTGGTAAAAACGTATAAATCGAAACCGAAATTCAAAGAGAACTTACGTAAAGCAATAGACAAAACGTACTTCGATGTTGAGTTGACAGGAACATCTGTAGTTGCTTCTGAAGGAACACAATACCTCGTGAACAGTTTATTACAATCGATCATTTTCGCCATTCTTTCTATTGCTGCTTTGATGGCTGTGTTGTTCTACTCATTCCGAATGGTAGTGGTTTCCATGATTCCGAACATTATTCCAATGATCATTACAGCTGGAATTATGGGATGGTTTGGAATTCCGTTAAAGCCTTCTACCCTTTTAATCTTCTCAATTGCACTTGGAATTACTGTGGATAACACCATTCACTTCCTGGCACATTACCGCCATGAATTGCGTTCTAAAAAGCACGACTTGAAAGAATGTGTTGCCATTTCTATTCGCGAAACCGGATTAAGTATCATTTATACTTCGGTCATTCTATTCTTCGGATTTATCGTATTCGTATTCTCTGATTTCGGTGGAACGCAAGCCCTTGGATATTTATCTGCAATTACATATTTCGTTGCGTTGTTTACCAACTTGATCCTTCTTCCATGTTTGTTATTGAGCTACGAGCGTATGCTGACAACAAAATCGTTCGAAGAGCCGCTTGTAGAGCTTTACGAAGATGAAGATGATACAGATTGGGATTTGTTAACCATTGAGGAAAAAGATGAAACAGAAGGTGATTCTGATTCGGAAGTAACTCCTGAGCCAGCAAAGTAATGAAAGGAATTATTCTTGCCGGTGGATCTGGAACGAGGCTACATCCTCTGACTTTGGCCGTAAGTAAGCAATTAATGCCTATTTACGACAAACCGATGATCTACTACCCGCTTTCCATTTTAATGATGGCAGGGATCAAAGAAATTCTGATCATCTCCACTCCACACGATCTACCGCAGTTCCAGAAATTATTGGGTGACGGTTCTCAACTGGGGTGTAAATTCGAATACGCAGTTCAGGAAATTCCAAACGGACTTGCTCAGGCATTTGTCATTGGAGAAGAATTCATCGGAAACGACAACGTTGCACTTATTTTGGGTGATAACATTTTCTACGGAGTTGGAATGGATGATCTACTGAAAGAAAACAGTAATCCTGCAGGCGGTGTTGTTTACGCTTATCACGTTAGCGATCCTGAACGTTATGGTGTGGTTGAGTTTGATGCAGAAATGAATGCCATTTCCATTGAAGAAAAACCAAAAATCCCAAAATCGAAATATGCTGTTCCCGGATTGTATTTCTACGATAATTCGGTAATTGAGATTGCTAAAAATCTGGAACCATCTGCCAGAGGCGAATATGAAATTACCGATGTAAATGCTGCTTATCTCGCTCAAGGAAAACTAAAAGTTGCCGTACTAAGCCGTGGAACTGCCTGGTTGGATACAGGAACTTTTGCTTCGTTAACTCAAGCCGGGCAATTTGTTCAGGTAATTGAAGAAAGACAAGGTTTGAAAGTAGGTTGTATTGAAGAAGTGGCATATCGAAACGGTTTTATCAATGATGAGCAATTGCGGATTTTGGCAGAGCCTCTTTTAAAATCGGGTTACGGAACTTACCTATTGAACTTGCTGAATAAATAATGAATTCGCTAGAACAGCTTTCGGCTTTTATTGAGGAACACTGTTCCAACTTTCCATTCAAGAAAGAACCTTCCAATCTTTACGATCCGCTTCGTTATTTCATGACATTGGGAGGAAAACGCATGCGTCCCATTTTAACGATCATGGGAGCCGATTTGTTTGGAGTGAAGAAAGAAGAAAGTATTCACGCCGCACTTGCCATTGAATTTTTCCATAATTTTTCGCTTATCCACGATGACATTATGGACGTTGCTCCACTTCGCAGAGGTAAAGAAACAGTTCATGAAAAATGGAATACAAATGTTGCCATACTTTCTGGCGACGCTTTGTTTGTAGAAGCATTCCAAAATTTAGCAAAATATCCGGACGACAGATTGCCCCTGTTATTGAAGAAATTCAACGACACCGCACTGGAAGTTTGTGAAGGTCAGCAAATGGATATGGATTTTGAAACCATGGAAAGCGTTTCTGCCGAACAGTATCTTGAAATGATTCGATTGAAAACCTCCGTTTTATTGGGTTGTGCTTTCGAATTTGGCGCTATACTTGGTCGACAAAATCCTGAAACATGTTCCCGATTATACCATTTTGGAGTTTCATTGGGAATTGCGTTTCAAATTCAAGACGATATACTGGACTTATATGCTGATCCCAAAAAATTTGGAAAACAAGTTGGAGGAGATATATTAAGCAATAAGAAAACCTTGCTTCTCATTCATGCATTGGAGACGAAAGACGAACGTGTTGCTCAATTATTGGAAATGACTGCCGATTCCTCCAAAATTGAGTTAGCTCAGCAGTTGTTCAAAGAACTAGGCTGTGTAGAAAGTGTAAATGCAGTAAAAGAGAAATTTCATCAAAGTGCTTTAAACGATTTAAATGCATTGGAGAAATCGGGACTAAATACAACCTCGCTTTTGGCACTTTCAGAATTCCTTTTGAAGCGAGAATATTAACCTGAGTTCAGGTAGTTGATTCATTAATTAACAGTTAGAAAATGGTTAACGCTTTACTCGAGTTAAAAAAACCCCTATATTTGGCCCAACTAAATTTATTACTATGATAATCGGAGCACTACTTTTTATCGTTATTTGGCTTGGTGTAGTTGCATTGATCATTGCTTCTATGTGGAAAGTTTTCACAAAGGCAGGTCAACCTGGATGGGCATCAATCGTTCCAATTTACAATGCTATTGTAATGTGTGAAATTGCAAAAAAACCAACTTGGTGGGTTGCAATGATTTACCTTGTACCAATTGCGAATATTGTTTTTGCAATTATGATGTTGAACGGTGTTTCAAAAAACTTTGGTAAAGACGAAGGATATACCGCAGGTTTAGTGTTCTTACCATTTGTTTTCTGGCCAATGTTGGCTTTTGGAGACGCAAAATATGTAGATAGTGTTCAACCAGCAACGGCTGATCTATTAGACGCTTAATAATTAACCAAAAATAAAAACCAAAATAAACAACATGAAAAATTTTAAAATGTTAGTAGCTGTAGCAATGTTAGGAACTGCAGCGTTCGGTATTTCTTCTTGTGGAAAATACGAAGATGGACCAGGAATGTCGTTAAGAACGAAAAAAGCGCGTTTGACTGGAGTTTGGGATACAAAAGAGTACGTTGACGCTGATGGAACAACTTCAACTGATACAGATGAAACAACTATCGAGTTTACAAAAGATGGTAACTTCACAATCAACTCAAACGATCCTGATTTCCCTTTCGCTCTTACTGGACAATGGGAATTCTCTGACGATAAAGAGCAATTGAAAATGACTTACGCAGGTGATACTGAAACTTCAACTATCACACGTTTGACAAACAAAGAATTATGGATTAAAGATGCAGATGGAGATATCTCTAAATCTGAGAAAAAATAATCTGTCAAATACTTTTAAGAACCCTGATACTGTAAGACGGTATCAGGGTTTTTTATTTTCTATCGCTTTGATCCACTCCCAAAGTAGTGCAATTGGAACGAGAAAATAGCACAAACGTAAAGGGCAATTCCACAACCAATCCAAAACGCTCGTGTGATACATCAGCCCAAGCATAATGAACTGGTATGGACTTCATGCAACAGTTTCCATTCCGAAAAATGCGCCAAGCGATTAGAAGAGATTCAAAATTCCGAAGAAAACCACTAGTATGACAAAAACACCTACCGTCACCTGATTCTTCACCACTGATTTTCGGCGGATAATCCAATAATTCGCGAGAAGTGACAAACCGAACCAGCAAACATAATTGTATACAGGAACATTAACATTAGTCCAATGCCAGAAGCCCATTCCGTTTGCTACCTGTTCAATAAGAAAATCCAATCCAGTCATTAACCCGGAAGCCAGAATTGCCCGCACAACATTGTTTTTCGAAACATCCCAAACCACCGCACAACTGCAAAAGCAGAGTAAAACCCAGTTGACAGCCATGATGACTGGAACTCCTTCAAGTTTAGTACCAAGTCCTGAGCCGTACAAATAACTTCCAAACAAATAATTGGTATGGACACCGATGTATTCCACTACCAAACCAAAGAAACCAACGAGAATAATATCAAAAGCTCTCGAAAGCGGAATCTTGTTCAGTCCAAAAAGGAAACAGATGAACGTCAATAACAAATTGTAAACTGTAAGGGGGAGTATGTACGCTCTTAATGAAGTCACCAAACCGATTATCCCAACCAGATAAATGACAATCAATAAACGAAGAAGTGGATGGATGCTGCTTAGCTTCATTTGAATTTTATTCCGACCAAAGTTACATCATCTATTTGTTCCTGATCTCCTCGCCAATCTTCAAAAATGGCTTTTAGACCTGTTTGTTGATCAATCATGCTTTCCGCATAAAGTCGTGACAACACCTCCACCAATTTACTTGACTTGAATTTTTTGCCGCGTTCGCCCCCAAACTGGTCACCGTATCCATCCGAATAGGCATAAATCATATCGCCCTTCTGAAGTTCTATTTCATTCTCGGTGAACGATTGCTTTTTCTCTCCTTGACCAATAGGCATTTTATCTGCTGGAAAAACCGTTGCTTCGCCATTTCGAATCAAGACTGGAGAATTATATGCAGCGCTATAAGTTAGTTTGCCCGAGCTACTATTGAAACAGAATAAAACACCGTCCATACCATCTTGCGCGCCATCTTGTGAAATATTCGAAATCAAGCGTTCACGGACATGGTTCAATATTTCAGCGGTAGACTTTATTTTCTTCTCATTGATGGCTTCACTCAAAAAAGTGATGTTGAGCAAGCTCATAAATGCTCCCGGAACACCATGTCCAGTGCTATCGCAAACGGCCAGATAAAACAAATCTTCCTGCACCGAACACCAATAGAAATCACCGGAAACGATGTCCTTTGGTTGAAAATAGATGAACGAATCTTTCACATTAGCTGCTATTGACTGCTCAGAAGCCAGTAAGGTATTCTGAATTCGCTTTGCATAATGAATAGAATCTACAATCTCCTTCTGTTTCTCCTCAATCACCTCTTTCTGCATGGAAATTTCCTGATTCTGGCTATGTAGCAAATAATTCGCCTTACGCTTTGTTCGATAAGCCCTGTAACTGAAAACAAGAAGAACCAAAATCAGCAAACCAGTGACTCCACCGCCAGCAATCAACGTTCCTTTTCGTTCATTATCCAGTTGAATCTTCTCGTTTTTCTGTTTAGCAATCTCCAAATCCTTTTCTTTCTTATCCAATTCATTCAACGAATTCAAGGTTGCAATTTGGTCATTCACCGTATCAAACGTACTTTTCTCTTGCAAGGTTCTGCACTTCTCAAGGTATTCCAATGCAATGCGAAGATCACCAGATGCTTTATAAACATCATAAAGTGTTTCATACACTTTTATAAGCTGTTCGTTGCCAATATTGTTCCTAACCGTATAATCTAAAGCCTGTTCCGCAAAATCATGTGCTTCCTTCCATTTTCCTAATTTTCGAAGAATATCTGCCTTTGACATTAGGATATCGGAATGCATGGTTTGATCCGTAACACTATCAGAAAGTTCTAATGCCAAATTTATTTCCTTCAGGGCCTCAGAAAAGCTTTTTATTTCACTCAAATAATTTGCTTTCAATTCATGAAAACTACAGGAAAACTCCTGTTCATTCAGTTGTTTTTCGATGACGGATAAACGTTGAATCGTATTTTTCGCTTTACCGTAATCTCCCCTACTTCTATATTCACCGGCAAGATTATAGAGCACAATTCCTTCAAGACGAACATTGGGCATTTTTTTCAATAAGGTTAAAGCATACTCGTTTGATTCAATTGCTTTTGTATACAATTTTCGGGCGTCGTAAATGGTAGCAATGTTCAAATAAATTTGAATTTCCTGGTACTTGTCTTTTAACTTCCTATTCAACACAATACCTTTTTCAAAGGTTTCCATTGCTTGCTTATACAAACCGGCCCCTTCATAAGCAATTCCAAGATTGACTAACAGAATTAGTTGATTATCTTTCTCGTTAAAATCCAGCGCCAATTGAAGTGCTTTTTCATAATACTTAATCGCATAGGTATTGTTTCCCGATTCGTAGTAAACCGACCCAAGATTGGAATAAGCGCCTATTAAACGTGAATACTGTTTCTGTTGTTTACGAATAGCGATCAATTGAATGTACAGCTTAATAGCTTCTTTCGGCTTATTTTCTATACGGAGGATAATTCCCTCAGTATTTATTGCTTCGGCAACTCCATTAATGTAACCTATCTTTTTTGAAAGTTGATGTGCTTTCTTTTCAAATCTCGAAGCTTCAGCAGTGTTAAAATCGATAAGGCTCCACGCCAATTCATTGTACTGAAAAGCGCGCATCGTATCATTCTTCACTGGTTTATTCAGCGCATTCCGAAGACTATCAATATAATCGGTTTGAGCTAAAGAATTTGATGCAGAAAGAAATACTCCCAGGAAAAAGAGACCAACATGAATTACGTTCCGTGAATATATACGCTGTGAAACGTTCATTTCTTACTTTATTTCGAAACGCTGCTTATATGTTGAATTCAACTCAATGAAATACCAGCCTTTTGGAAAATCAGCAACATTTATTTCCAATTGATTTGCTTGAATTAATGTCGACAGAAAGTTCTGTTCTTGTCCAAGAAGGTTATAAATCTTCACTTCAGTTAAATCAATTGCCAAGGTAGAGTTCAGAATAATTGACTCATTTGCCGGATTCGGGAAAACTGAAATTCCATCCTGCGTGTTTTCAATAAGGTTCGCAGTACCTCCAACTTTGTTCCATGTGCTATTCGTTAATGTCACACTCGCAAGCGAGCAATTTCCAGTAACATTGACCATTGTAAGCACATTCGAGGAAATGTTGTATTGAACAATAGTTGAAGCCGTTGGACAATTACTTCCAAACGCAATACCCGTTGGATCGTAGGTAATAGAAAACTCATCCGCTGCCAGATCCGACCAGGTGCTCGTTTCCGTATAAGGGGTTCCGTTATTCTCGTAAGTAATTAAAAACACATCAGAACCTAGAAAATGAATCTTGGTAGAATCAATATTGTTAGATTCGAAAAAGGTTGCAGCATTGCCTGTCAGTTTCCAAACACTGCCCACTTCCATTTGAGCAAATGAAACAGATCCAAAAAACAAAAACGAAAGAAGTAGACTTGATTTCATAAGTAAGTATTTACAAGTAAATATAAACATGAATCAGATGTAAATCAATAGATTATTAAAAACGATATCTCGACTTCGCTCGATAACCTTTACATAATGAGATTAGAAAACAGTGAGTAGAGAATAGATTTTTAAATTTCTATTCTCTGCTTTCTATTTTCTATTCACTTTTAGTATAAAAAATTGTTGTAAGGATATCGAATGGCAAAAATACGCTTGATCTCTTCATACATTACATCACGTAACTCATCAACATTGGTTTTATCCTGAGCAGAAATGAAAACGCATTTTGTGGCGTCCATTTTACTCATCCATGTTTTCTTCAGTTCTTCAATTGACGGTAATTCTTCTTCTCCATCCTCTACAGAATCGGTTCTGTAAGCATCAATTTTATTGAAAACCAACAATGTAGGCTTCACCGTTTTATCCAATTCTGCAAGCGTTTCGTTCACTACGTTAATGTGATCTTCGAAATTGGGATGTGATAGGTCGACCACATGAATCAACAAATCTGCTTCTCTTACCTCATCCAAGGTAGATTTAAACGATTCTACCAATTGATGCGGTAACTTACGAATGAATCCAACCGTATCAGTAAGCAAGAAAGGTAAATTCTCCACTACCACTTTTCGAACTGTTGTATCCAAAGTTGCAAACAGTTTATTCTCTGCAAAAACTTCAGATTTCGCCAATAAGTTCATGATGGTACTCTTTCCAACGTTCGTATATCCCACCAAAGCAACACGTACCAATTGTCCGCGATTACTGCGTTGAACTGCCATTTGTTTGTCGATGTCTTTCAACTTCTCTTTCAACAAAGCAATTCGTTGTTGGATAATTCGACGGTCGGTTTCAATCTGAGATTCCCCCGGACCACGAAGCCCGATACCTCCTTTTTGTCGTTCAAGGTGTGTCCACAAACGTTTCAAACGCGGAAGCATGTATTGCATTTGCGCCAGTTCCACTTGCGTTCTCGCGTGCGAAGTTCTCGCTCTACTCGCAAAAATGTCGAGAATTAATATGGTTCTATCCAGAACTTTACATTCCAGTTCCTTCTCAATATTTCTCAATTGACCAGGAGTTAAATCGTCGTCAAAAACGACCATTTCAATCTGGTTCTCCTTGATATAAACTCTGATTTCTTCCAGCTTACCTGTTCCAACAAAGGTTCTGGGATTCGCCATTGGTAATCGCTGCACAAAACGTTTAACAGACATAGCGCCAGCCGTTTCAGCCAAAAATTCCAATTCGTCTAAATACTCCTGAGATTGTTCATCGGTTGTTCCACCAGTGATAATCCCAACTAATATGCACTGTTCTTCAACAGCATCTACAAGCACGTGGCCTTGCGTCATAAAAATTTCTTTAAAATTTAGTTCAAAAGGGGTCAAAAGGTTCAAAAGTTCAAACATTAAACACTTGAACTATTTAAACTTCTTTGAACGTTTTGAACTTTCTACTTACGAAGTGCTTTCACAAATGGAACTAAGGCTTTTCTTTCTTCGAGAGAAATCACATCCTCGTAAGGCATCATGCCTTTGTCATTCCCTTTGTTGATCATTTCTAAAATCTCCTTGTCGTTAATTGTGCTTTTAGACAAATCTGCCGCTTGAGAAGCGCCTAATTTACCATCTTCACCATGACAAGAAGAACAATTTATCATATAAGTTGACATGGGATCAACCGCTTGTTGCGTTTCTGTCTCATCCCAACGAACTGTTTTCGATTTCGGATCTTCACCGCATGAAGAAAGCATCAAAACCAAAGAGCAAAAGATTCCGATTTTTACATCCATCCGGCACCAACGTTTCTAAGACCTGGCCAAGGAATAGCTGCTAAAATAACGATCAATGTAATCGAATACCAGATCAAAATTGCACTATGCTTTGCGGCTGGAGTCTCTTTGTTCTCTGCTTTTCTTCTGCCAATCGTGATCAGAACCATTGCCAAAATCATCATTGTTAAGTGTTCCATCACAAAAAAGCGACTTACAGGATCTTTCATCCAACCTTCATGGAAAAGATTTTTTTCACCTAAAAACAACATTACCAAACCAAACGTCACCTGAATATGTACAGAAATCATGGCAAAAAGATTGATCATCTTGTCCGATTTCCCATAAACGCCTCCGCTCTTTTTAATGGCTGCTCTAATAATGGCAGTAAGCAACAAAAGCAATACTATCCATCGAAATCCTGAGTGTGAGTGTAATAACATAATTCGTTTCGTTTAATTTTTAAACCTTAGTTTGCACAAAATTACCGAAAAATAAAGCGCATTCGTCGGAAAGACAGCTAAAATTCGCGGTAAAATCACTATTTTTCGCGCTTCCAAATCCAAAATTGTACATGAAGCAATTCTTACTCTCCCTTTTTCTGCTTTCTGGTATTCAAGCTTTTGCCCAATTACCAGTTCCAGTAAATGGAACCGCGAAATCAACAGACAATTCTTTTGCGCTTACCAATGTGAAGGTTTACGTTTCTCCAGAGAAGATTCTGGACAATGCTACAATCATTGTTAGAAATGGAAAAATTGAGTCGGTTGGTGTCACAATGATCATTCCAAGTGACTTAGTGAAAATCGACGGACAAGGTCATGTTGTGGTTCCTGCATTCATTGAATTGAATTCAAACATCGGGATGCCCGAATATCAAAACAAGAATCTGTCGAGAGAAGAACAGCAGGAAGGACAGAAAGCCGGACCGTATTACTGGAATCAAAGCATTCATTCAGAATACAATTCATCTTTAACGTACACTCCGAATCCAGCTGCAATGGCTGATTATCATAAAATGGGATTTGGATTGGCTTTGACACATGTTAACGATGGAATTGCTCAAGGATTTGGAACCTTGATTGGATTGAGCACCTCTGCAACAAAAGACCAGATTCTGAAAAGTGAAGTTGCCGGATTTTACAGTTTCAACAAAGGAAATTCGAATCAAAGTTACCCGAGTTCACAAATGGGAAGCATCGCCCTTTTACGTCAATCTTTATATGATGCAGATTGGTATGAGAAATACGGAACGGAAGTAAACTATTCATTAACTGCGTTAAATGCACAAAAGAAATTGCCTTGCTTTTTCGGAACCTCGGATCAATACGAACTCTTACGTGTTACCGCAATTGACCAAGAATTCAATCGAAAATTCATCATTTACGGAACCGGACATGAATATGAGCTTGGAAAAATATACGATACGCTGAAAAGACAATTGGTCATTCCGATCAACTTCCCGGAAGCTTACGACATGAAGGATCCGTATGTTGCTCGTCAAATTCCTTTTGGTGATTTGAAACACTGGGAAATGGCTCCAACCAACTTGAAATTCCTTAGCGATCAGAAGGTAGAGTTTGCTATCACCAGCGCTGGAAGTAAAAATCCTGAATTGTTTTGGGCAAATCTGCACAAATCGTTCACCATGGGATACACACCGAAAGATGCGTTAAAAGCCTTGACAATTGTTCCTGCAAAAATGATTGGAATTGACAAAGAATACGGAACATTGGAAGCTGGAAAATGGGCTTACTTCAACATTTATGAACAAGATCCATTCTTATACAAAACACAAGTTCTTGAAGTTGTAAGCAAAGGTGAACGCGAGACAAAAAATTATACCGCTGAAGCCGATATCCGTGGTAAGTACAGCATGAATATTGACGGTATCAAATACAATCTGGAAATCAAGGGCGCAACATCAAAATTAGAAGCAGCAGTTCGTCTACCAAGAACAAGCAAGGATTCACTTACCGGAAAACCTGTCACTGATACCTTAACAGCCGATGCACACATTGCTTATTCAGAAAATGACGTAACACTTCAGTTCATTCTGAAAGACAAAGTCCCGATGCATTACAGCCTCAAAGGAATCATGAATACACGTTTATTCATCGTTGAAGGTGACGGAACTGGTCCATCAGGATCATGGCTAAAGTGGAGCGCATTCAGATCAGAAAAATTCAACGACAAAGCTCAGGAAACGGCTTGGGTCATTGACACCGCTTTCAAAGGAAAGACACTTTATCCGAACATGGCTTTTGGATTCGATTCTGTTCCTGAACAACAATTCATTGTTTTTGAAAATGCAACGGTTTGGACTAACGAAGAAGATGGAATTATTTCCAATGCAACGGTAATCGTTGAAAAAGGAAAAATAAAAGCCATTCATCGAGGCTCAAGCACCTATACTTTGCCAGCTGGAGCTAAAGTGATTGACGCCTCGGGAAAACATTTGACATGCGGAATCATTGATGAACATTCACATATTTCTTTGAGTAAAGGAGTGAACGAAGGCGGACAAGCCATTTCGTGTGAAGTTCGAATTGGTGATGTGATTACTGGAGACGACATTAATGTTTATCGTCAGTTGAGCGGAGGAGTAACGGCGGCTCAGCTGTTACACGGTTCCGCAAATCCGGTGGGTGGACAAAGTGCCTTGGTGAAATTGAAATGGGGACATTTACCTCAGGATTATTTAATTCCAAACGCACCAAAATTTGTGAAGTTTGCTTTGGGTGAAAACGTTAAGCAATCTAACTGGGGCGACTGGAACACGATTCGTTTTCCACAAACACGAATGGGAGTTGAACAAGTTTACATCGATGGATTCTCTCGTGCTCTTGCTTACTATGAAGCTCAAAAATCGTACAATGCAATGAGCGAAAAGGCTCGTGAGAAAGCAAATGCAGTTCCTCCTGCACGCGATTTGGAATTGGATGCACTTTACGAAATTGTAAAAGGCGATAGAAGAATTACTTGTCACAGCTACATTCAATCGGAAATCAACATGTTGATGCATGTTGCAGATTCATTCGGATTCAACGTAAATACCTTTACTCATATTTTGGAAGGTTATAAAGTGGCCGACAAAATGAAAGCACACGGAGCCGGAGCTTCCACTTTCGCAGATTGGTGGGCATACAAATACGAAGTAAAAGATGCCATTCCTTACAATGCTTCCTTAATGAATCAAATGGGATTGGTGGTTGCGATCAATTCTGACGATGCTGAAATGGGAAGACGATTGAACCAGGAAGCTGCAAAAGTTATTAAATACGGAGGAATCTCGGAAATCGACGCATGGAAAATGGTGACCTTGAATCCTGCCAAATTATTGAAACTCGATGACCGAATGGGAAGTGTGAAAGTCGGTAAAGATGCTGACTTGGTGCTTTGGACAACGAATCCATTGAGCATTGAAGCGAAAGTACTTTATACGGTTGTTGACGGTGAAATCCTTTACGACGCAAAGAAATCCGCTGAGCAACAAGTCATTATGAACCAGGAGAAAGTACGATTGGTAACAGCTATGCAAGATGCAGGAAAAGGCGGTGCACCAACACGAACGTTTTTCAAGAAACGTAGAGGTAAATTCCATTGTAGTACTATTGGTGAAGAAGGTTCACTAGGCGAAAACGAGCATTAATCATGAGAACAAGAAACACATACATAGCGCTGGCTACTTTGTTTTTATCTGCAACTACTGCATTTGCTCAAACAAAGCCAAAACGAATTCTGATTGAAAATCCAACTGTACACGTTGGAGATGGAAACATCTTTGAAAAAGGAGTTGTAGGAATTGAAGGCGATAAAATCATTCTGGTAAAAAATGCTCTTGCATACAGTTACGAAAAAAGTGACTGGGATACCATTATCGACATGAATGGTCAACACCTTTACGCTGGATTTGTTGCGCCAAATACAACACTTGGTCTAACCGAGATTGATGCCGTTCGCGCAACCCGCGACTTCAACGAAACAGGAGATTTCAACAGTAATGTACGTGCGCAAATTGCCTTTAACTGTGAATCTCAAATTTTAGAAACGGTTCGTACCAACGGAATTCTGATTACCCAATCAACTCCTCGCGGCGGAATTATTTCAGGGACTTCGGCTGTAATGGCGAACAGTTGCTGGAACTGGGAAGACGGAACCCTTGCTGCAAATGATGGGATTCACCTGAACTGGCCGGAAAGCTTACAAGGCGGTGGTTGGTGGGCAGAACCACAACCAAAAACCAGAAATGAAAAGTACGGCGAACAAAAACGTGAGATTTACGAATATTTCGAATTGGCGTTGGCTTACTCTAAAGGTGATTTAACTTCAGACTTGCGTTACGAAGCAATGAAGGAATGTTTCAAAGGCGAAAAACGTGTTTACATTCACGCCAATGAGCTGCAACAGTTGCACGACGCATTGGATTTCATCGATCATTTCGAAATCAAGCATGCAGTAATTGTTGGTGGTTATGACAGCTACATGATGACGGACAAATTGAAGCAAAGAAACATTCCTGTAATGTTGCCGCGTTTGCATAGTTTACCTGATGGAGAAGACAACGATGTGGATTTGGTTTACCGCTTACCAAGTATTTTGCAAGATGCAGGAATTTTGTTCTGTCTGCAAAACGAAGGCGATATGGAAGCAATGAACGCGCGAAACCTTCCTTTCCTGGCCGGAACAGCAATGGGTTATGGCTTAACCGAAGAGCAAGCCATTCAAGCAATCACAATCAACGCGTGTAAGATCTTAGGAATCGATAAACTGTACGGAACCATTCAGGAAGGAAAGAAAGCAACCTTGTTTGTTTCTCAAGGCTCAGCTTTGGACATGAAATCGAATAACGTAACGTTGATTTTGGTGAACGGTGTTTTTGTTCCTGTGACGAATTTCCAGAACGCGCTTTACGAGAAGTATAAAGGAAAATATGGGCTAAAATAGAAGCCAACCCCTTAATACCTGTTTCTTTGCTTTTTTGGTAAAAGATTCTTTTTCTTTTGAACCGCAAGGAAAGAAGAGCGCAGAGAAATCGGTTATTGAAATGCTGATTTTGGGAATTTCCAAAAAATGCATCATTACATTGAAACAACTTAACAATATTGTTAAGTTGGATTTTTGCTAATTCATTAAGAATTCCATTTTCGCCCAAAATAAGTCTTTCATCTTTTGTCTCAGGTCTATGGTCTTTTCTTAACTTTGTTATCATGGAAGAAATCGTAAATAAAGTTGCCAATTCCGGGCTTATCCAGGTAGATTTATTGGATTATTTACCCAAACAAAACGACATTGTTGCTTTTGATTTTGCACCTTTTTTATGGGAAGGATTGGTACTTCGTGAAAAGGAATTCAGAGCCAACTTAAAAGAACACGATTGGTCGCAGTACCAGAACAAAGTGGTTTACCTTTTTTGTTCTTCGGATGCTATTCTTCCGTCATGGGCATTTTTGTTGGTGAACACTTACTTATCTCCCATCGCAAAGCTGGCGGTTGCAGGAAACAAAGACGATGCAAAACAAGCTGCGTTGATTCAAGCAATCCATGAACTGGATTTGTTGCCATTTGAAGATGGAAAATTAATTGTAAAAGGCTGCAGTGATTTGCCAGATGCTTCTAACGCAATGATGACATTCTTTTCCAGAGTTCAAACCGTTTGTTCTTCGATTATGTTTGGAGAACCTTGTTCTACCGTTCCGATTTACAAGAAGCCTAAGTAGTGCACTTCTCGATACAACTCTGAAATTCCATTTCATTTCAGTCAGAGCCACTCGAAGTGACGGGGAAATTAACTGTCAGATTGAGTTCGAAGCGCAGCGGAGAGTATCGAAAGCTGACTAAGCGTTCAGCGCTTTTTTATAACGCTCCAACACCCGATTCCGTGCAAACGTATGTTCTACAATCGGTTCAGGATACTTATCTGTTCCAAACTCAGGAACCCAGCGCTTGATGTATTCAAACTTCGGGTCAAATTTTTGCTGTTGACTGGTTGGATTGAAAACACGAAAATAAGGTGCTGCGTCGTTTCCACCACCCATTGCCCACTGCCAACCACCAATGTTGCTCGCCAAATCAAAATCAAGGAGTTTTTCAGCGAAATACCTTTCCCCCAAACGCCAGTCGTGGAGTAAATGTTTGGTTAAGAAGCTCGCAACCACCATTCGAACGCGATTGTGCATGAAACCCGTTTCGTTTAGCTCACGCATTCCGGCGTCGACCATTGGATAGCCTGTCTTTCCTTCACACCAAGCCTTCCACTGAATTTCATCAAATTCCCAGGTAATCTTGTCGTAGTTCTTTTTGAAAGCACCGTTAAGAATGTAAGGAAACTGAAACAGGATCATCTGGTAGAAATCGCGCCAAATCAATTCGTTCAGGTATTTTTCATTTTTCGCCAAAGCCACTTTTGCCAAAGCGCGGATGGAAATGGTTCCAAAACGGAGATGAACACTTAGTCGCGACGTTCCAAGTACATATGGTAAATCCCGCGTATCGTGATAAGTAGAAATTATTCTATCCGGAATGTTTTCAGATGGAAACTCATGAATTTCTTCATTTGTAAATCCGAGTTCTTGCAAAGTAGGGACTTCCGTAGATTCACTTTTACACAAATTGGAAACATACTTTTCAACTGGATAGGCTTTCAGATAAAAGTCATTCAGCTTTTCTTTCCAACGCTTGGAATAAGGAGTGTAAACAGTGTATGGCGAATTATCTGCTTTTACAATTTCAGATTTTTCAAAAATCACCTGATCCTTTGCTCCAATGAACTCGCAATTCAGTTTTGCCAGTTTCTCACCTACTTTTTTATCTCGTGCAATCGCATCTGGTTCATAATCACGATTGGTAAAAACGGCTTTAGCATCCAGTTCTTTTAAGAGTTCAGGAATAATATCCACAGGATCCCCCACTCTCACTAACAAATCAGAGCCGACCTTTCCGTATTCCTCTTTCAGTTTCAGAATCCACTCATGAATAAACCGAACACGCTGATCGTTCTTAGGCAAGAACTTTAAGATTGTAGTATCGAAAATAAAAATGGGTTGAACATACTTTCCACTTTTAAGCGCCTTATACAAGCCTGCATTATCGCTTAATCGTAAATCCCGGCGATGCCAAAAGATTGCTGTTTCCATGAGCTTTTAGAACCACGAATGGATAATGGCCGTAGTTGCTGTAACAAACCCTATAATGGTTCCAAGCAGCGTCATTCGTGTTCTTTTTCTTAGGTAAACCACAGAACAAAACAAAACAGAAAAAACACCAACAATCAAGCTAATTGTGCTGATAAGCGTAAGTGTATTCTGATATGTTTCGCGCTGATTAATGAGAAATTCATCCACCTTCAACTCCGGATTGTTATCCAAATAGTGAAGATAAGGCACAACACCGAACTGATTGTAGCAAACCAATAGTAAACCACAAACACTAATAAAAAATCCAGTTGCTGATAGAGCTCTCATATTATTTTACGCTTCTCAAAAATAGCTAAAGTTATTGTTCAAAGTCAATTTCTTCAAATAAAGAGAATGACTAAAAAAATAACCGCAAAGAAAGGAGAGCGCAGAGGGAATTTCAACTTTGCGTTCTCCTTATCTTTGCGGTTGATTATAATAAGCACTTAATTTCTGTGCGTTTAGCAATGGCAATTGGCTATAATAAAATGATTTAGAATAGAAAATTAGTAAACTCTTCCATGTGATTATCCATAATAATCTTCAGCCAAGCTGTATAGTTTTCCGGATGCTTTTGAATATCCTCTTGCAAGTCTTTCAGGGAAATAAATTTGCATTCTGAGACTTCGTCCGGATTGGGAACAGGCATTTCGTTGTAGCGACCGATCAATACATGATCTAATTCGTGTTCAGTCAAGTTATTCTCGAGCTCTGCGCGATAGATAAAACTGAAAATTGGTCGAACTGAAGTGGTGAAACCCATTTCTTCCATAAGTCTTCTTTCTCCCGCTTCAACATTTGATTCATTCGGTTGTGGATGTGAGCAACAGGTATTTGTCCAAAGTCCGGCGCTATGGTATTTTACGTCTGCTCTTTTCTGAAGAAGTAATTCATTTTTATCGTTAAAAATAAATGCCGAAAATGCACGATGAAGTAATCCTTTCTGATGTGTCAGCAGCTTCTCTTCCACTCCTATTTGGTTGTCGTTTTCATCGACTAAAACACAAAATTGTTCTTTCATAACCTTCGTCAAATTTGATGGGTTTGGTAGCTATTCAATTCCATAAGCGAGCAACTGAAACAACATCATTGCACTCGTCATAACGAAATGGCAGAAAACCGGAAGCTCCACCACCAATTTCTAACCTTTCATTTGATGGGTTGAAATTAGTCAATTTGCAGGGTGAATAAGCAATTTTAAGGCGGTTATGGAAGTTTTATACTAAATTGGTTTTCAGTTATAAGCGTAAAAAAACTATATTTGCGAAACTTGGATTATTAAATAGGGTTAACGCCCGGAACTAAAGCCTTGAGTATGAAGACCTTTTTTCGCTTTTTCATGATTTTATCTCTACCGGTAATGTTGTTATCATGTGGTGGTGACGATGCAGGTAATGAGCTTACAGAAGAGGATTTGTACAACTTTGATGGACTTTCATTGAAGCCATACGATATCCCCGTAATGATTATGCTTCCAAATCAAGACGCTAACATTGGTGCTTCCACAAAACCGGAAGTAACACATATTGAAGGCGACTTTAAGTGGGAGATTGAAGTTGGACAGAATTTCCACATGAAAATTGACGATTGGGGATCTGAGCGCAACCGCATTAAAGAAGAAAAGAAAGCACTTGACGATACTGATTTCTACAAAGTGAAATACATTATCAACGAACCGGATTTGATCATGTACGAACGAATCTTGAAAGTTGAAGGTAGAAAAGGTGTTTCTAAAAATGTTGGTTACGAACACAAAACGTATCACGTAATTGGACAAGTAGTTGTTAATGACATTACTTACCTATTCCAAAGCCGTGAAGACGGTTACGAAAAAGTAATCATTGATTTAATGGTAAAATCGATCAAGTCGATTAAGCCACTGGAGAAGTAGTCAAACCTTACAATATTAAAAAAGGGAGTTTCAAATTTGAGGCTCCTTTTTTTTTAACACATAGACACATTAGAATAAAACATAGGCACATAGTTTTAATCGAAAGAGCGTGAAGTATGAAGTAGAAAAGCACTGCATCCCTTTTTCTATGCCTCTATGTTCGAAACTATATATCTATGTGTTTAAAGCTGATTCGATTCTTACAATTTCACAAAAGCTTCAGTGAACATGAATGAAAAGTACGAGGAGCCGTCAGACTATGGATTAACAATTACTATGACCCTTTCCGAGTGCAAATGGTTATTTGATTTCAATAATCATTACACAAACATCATCCACTTGTTCTGTGTTCATTTTCCATTTTTGAAAGGCATCCCGCATGTAATTTATTTGATCACCTACAGTTTCCGTAGATGAAACTAATAGCAAATTCATCATGTTTACACGCTTCATTTTTTTTAGGGTTTCTCCTCCAGTCTGATCTGCATAGCCATCAGAGAATAAAACTATTCGATCTCCAGAGGCACATTTGAATTGGTTGTTTTCAAATGGCACATTCACAAATGATCTTCCAACGGGTCTTCGGGTTCCACTAATAACGCCAATCTGAGTACTTTCATTTTCATACTTGATTGGAAATTCCGCTTGGGTATTGATCGATTTAGAACGAATTATCCAAGCATTGTGATTCGCCCCGGTAAAATGAAGTGTTTTAGTTACTGGTTCAAAAATGCAAAAACTCAAATCCATTCCATCGTTTATCGTATTGCTTCCTCGATGAAGGCTTTTCAATAAAAACTGGTTTACCTCATCCACCATCGAAGCAGTATCTACTCCCGTATTTTCCTTCGTCGCTTTCTCCAATCCGTTCATTCCAATCAGTGAAACCATCGCTCCTGGAACACCATGCCCCGTGCAATCTCCAATTCCAAAAATGAGTGCGTCTTTCCGTGGAAATAAGAAGTAGAAATCACCACTTACAATGTCTTTTGGCGCGAAAAACAATTCAATATCCAAATGCGGATTCTTCAATTGTTTTAAATTGGGTAAAGACGCTTGTTGAATGTAGTTTGCGTAATTAATGGAATCCAAGACTTCTTTATTTTTAAATTGAAGTTTATCCATTGCTTCTGATAAGGCAAAATGAGATTTCGCGATTTCAGAATTTTTCGAATTGAGTAATTGGTTAGAAAGTTGTTTTTGCCTGTTCGACCTGATAAGTATAAGAAGCCCACCGCTCAAGAACAGAAGCAATATTACCGACAAAATCACATAATTTCTGTTTTTTTCAGCTTGGTCATTTAAGCGCCGTTCACGCTCCTTTTGTAATTCACCTTGAATTTGAAAGTTCTTTATTTGTGCTTCCTTTTTTTCGGTTTCATACTTCGTTTCTAATTCTTCCAATGCTCTTGCTTGCTCATGCAAATTCATAGTATCTTTCAACGAATTGTGTTTTTCCATGAACTCAAAAGCATCTTTATAAGAACCATTTTTAGCATAAGCACCAGCGAGACCTAAATAGCTAGATATCAGATTTAATGAATCTCCAATCTCTTGTTTCAATTCACAAGATTTTTTGAAATATATTATTGCTTCTGAATAATTGGAAAGATCTTCATACGTTTGACCAATGTTATTGTAATTGAATGAAATCCATTCTTTATTGTTGCTGGCCTTGTTCATTTCCAGGGCTTTGAAAAAGTACTTCAGTGCTTCGTTGTACTTTTTTGTGCGTCGCATCACATTTCCTAAGTTATTGTAGTTCCCAGCAATTAAACGCTTATTCTTCAGTTGCTTTGCTATGGTGAGACTTTTGTTGTAGTAACGAATAGCCTCAGGATATCTTTCCTGTTCCTTCACTGCATTGCCGAGACTAATGAATGCATTTGCTTGTATCAGAAGATCTTCCAATTCCTTTCCAATTTTTAATGAGCTCAATAAATGACTTTCTGCTTTTTTATATTCATCCAATTTCAAATAACTCAGAGCGATCTGTCGTTGAATGGATGCTTCTGTGAAAGGAAATGCATTCTTCTGAGCCATCTTGAGTCCTTTGTAAAATAGAACGATGGCATCATTGAATTGACTGGAATCCGCTTTTTGTTTACCTAAAACCAGATACACAGAAGAGCCGTATTTTAAATTGGGAAGTAGTTTGAAGGGAATCAGAGCAAGGATCGAATCTCTTTTATCAGAACCAATCGAATCTAAAATCCCAACTTCCCAGGCCAGCCATTCAAACTTGTTTTGCTTATCTTTCCTGATTTCAGAATCAATACTTTTCACAAGTACCACATCACAATCAGCTGATTTGCAATTTTTATATTTATTAAAGGTAGAGGTGACTGAGAGTTGAGACCATAAAAACAAGGGACTCAAGAATAATACAACTAGTAGGATGTTTTTCACAAAACTAAATGTAGTAAAATTCTAGAAACACTGGCTTACAATAAAACCTATAGATAAGCTTCATTTCCTAATAAGTTTCAGTGATGGGGTTCCTTTTTTGTTTTAACACATAGTCATTTCTTTGAACCATATAGGCAGATAGAACATATAGATGTTACACCCATTTTCCTTATATTTAGATAACAAACACTATTCATGGAAACAATTACCAAATCAGCAGTAGATCGTTTATGCTATGAAATTATTGGAGCTGCAATCCAAGTTCACACCCAGTTAGGACCAGGTCTATTGGAAAGCATTTATCACGAATGTTTGAAAATTGAATTGGAAAACAGGGGAATTCCGTTCGAAACTGAAAAGATTATTCCTGTTTGGTACGAAGGGAGAAAACTCGAAACAACATTAAGATGTGATTTGTATGTCGACAATTTAATTGTTGTTGAATTGAAATCAGTAAAACAGCTGGAGCCTATTTTTGAAGCTCAATTATTGACATATATGAAGCTATTAAAATCGCCAAAAGGAATTCTAATCAACTTCAATTGTATGAATATCTTTCGAGATGGTCAAAAAAACCTAGTAAACGAATTCTTTAGAAATCTTCCCGAATAAAACCCTTATGACATATCTGTCTCTGTATTTAAATATCAGAAGGGATTCCAGCAAACCACAAGATTCTGGCAATCATTTGGTGAGTTACAATTTGAGATAGACGTAAATTTCATTTACCAAATAGGTATTTAGAACATTTAGATTAACATTCAAAGTAATGAAATTGAAAAGTTCATTTAACACGAATGAACCTATATGACCTATCTGCCTATATGGTTCAAATCATCCGCGGTAATAGTTTATTTATTCTTCATTACCATTCGGATGGTTTGACGTGTTCGTTGCTCTACCAAGATATCCTTATCAACCGTTACGCGATCTATTGTCGCTTGGTCGTAATGACGAATGGTCACCAATTCCAAACCTTCATTGTATTTTACGCTGTATTGATCTTTGAATTTTTCTACCAAACGTTTTGGATCTGTTTTCGCTCTGTCGAAAACAATAGAGAAACTCAATGCAGAGTTCTGCATCAAGTTGATTTTCACTCCGTAGAATGCCAACTGTTGGAAAATATCACCCAGATTCTCTTCTACGATGAACGAAAAATCGTTAGGTGTAAACGACATCAATACCTGATCCATTTTAAAAATGAACGATGGTACAAAATGATCGAAAGCCTCCGAAGCCTGAATAGAAGTTCCTTCAGCATCCGGATTCAAAAATGACTTTACGTAAAGCGGAATTCCTTTGTTCTGAAGCGGTTTGATTGTTTTCGGATGAATAACACTTGCACCGTAGTACGACAATTCGATAGCTTCTTTGAAGGAAATCTTGTCCAGTTTAATTGTATCGTCAAACCATTTCGGATCGGCATTCAGCATTCCAGGAACATCTTTCCAAATGGTTACGTCTTTTGCATTCGTTGTATAAGCCAAGATTCCAGCTGTAAAATCCGAACCTTCCCTTCCAAGTGTTGTAGTAAAACCTTCGCTTGTGTGACCGATAAATCCTTGGGTAATTCCGATTCTACGTTCGTTAAAGTTGGGTAGAATACGTTCTTTCACCAGTTCTTCCGTGCGCGCCCAATCTATTTCACCTTCACGGTAATTGTTGTTTGTACGAATTACTTTTCGAGCATCGATCCAAAATGTAGAATGACCTTCTTCTTGCATGAATGCCTCAATAATCATGGTAGATACCACTTCCCCCAAAGAAACGATCTGGTCGTACTCAAAATCTTCATGTTCAGAAGAACTCTTATGAAAACGCTCACGCAGCTTCTCGAATAATTCTTCCAGATTGCGGTGAATTGCATAATGCTTTTCAGAAAACAATTCGCTTACAATTTGAAGGTGAAATTGGTAGAGTTCCTCAACCAGTTCATTGTACCTTCTTTCGTCACGCTCAATTAGAGCACTAACAATTTCTTCCAGTTTGTTCGTGGATTTCCCCATCGCAGAAACAACAACGATCAATTGGTCCTGCGGAAAAAGAGATAAAATTTTTGAAACGTTTCGTACTGCGGAAGCATCTTTTACAGAAGCCCCTCCAAACTTAAAGATTCTCATGGCTTAAAACTCGCTATCATTGTAGATAGACGGGTGCAAAATTAGTAATAAAGTGAACATTCAAAAGCAATTGAAATATTTTATTTCACATTTAGTTAATTTATTTCGTTTTATGTGAAATAAAATAAAATCGAGTTAGTTATCTTTGAATACTCCTCTTCTAATCCAATATGAACAGCTTGATCAATCAGTTTCTTCAAATCTTCAACAAAAAGCCGAAAGTCATTTATGATGCAACGCCATACTATCTTAGAGAAGAATGGAAAACCTACATGGTTAAGCTGAAAACTCGTCTTTACGAACGTGTAGAAAAAGACCTTGAACAAGACAACATCAGACAAGCTATAGATTGGTGCGGTGGTTTTTTATCTCAATTCCCAAATGAACAAGACGTTCACTACAAATTGGCTCAACTTTGTCTATCTGCTAACGATAAAATTCAAGCTGGAAAGCACTTTTATTTCAAAGAGAACCCGTCAACTGAAGAACAAGAATGCATAACCGCATTTGAAAACAGATATGGCTTCGATGATACAATTATTCTGAAAAAGTTTATGCCGAAGGAAAATTTCAAAATTTCGGCGTGCGACGATAGGATTAAAGAATTGATAAAAACGAAAATCGATGCTATTGAGAAGGAAAAAGGGTTCACTCCCAAATTCTTGCTTTCGGCACGAAATCATCTAAACAAAAAAGCCCCGGTAAAACCAGGGCTTCTCTAATAAAATGTGTTTGGCAATTACTTACCTGCCTTCATTACCAAGTTCATGTCGAACTGTAATTTTGGGCTAATGTATTGACCTGGTTTCTCT
This sequence comes from uncultured Fluviicola sp., assembly GCA_965650275.1. GTDB lineage: Bacteria > Bacteroidota > Bacteroidia > Flavobacteriales_D > Crocinitomicaceae > Fluviicola. The sequence goes on from CBFGNV010000004.1 coordinate 77,684, forward strand.
TTTTCCATTTCTGGATCTGGAGTAAATCCTGGGATTCCTAAAGAAGAAACATCTAAAGTGAATGTTCCTTTTGTTGTCATTTTTCCAGCTTCGTTGGTTGTTTTAACAGGGAAAGTTGTTTTCATTTCTTTTCCAACGATAGTTACAACTGCAGACATTTCGTTTTCAGTCCAAGAAGTTACTTTAACAACAGCTTTCGGGAAGTTATTTGTTTGGAAGAAATCTTCGTTAGCCAAGTGACCCAACAAAGCACCTTCACCTTTTTCAGCTGTCAATTCAGAATCAATAGTTTTCATATCAATTTCGAAGCTAGCGCTTTCAAATTTTGTTCCGTTGAACTTTGCAGTTCCATCAGAAATTTTGATTGTTCCGTTGTGACCGTGACCGCTGTTATCAGCTTTCTCTGCTTTCCACATCAATTCAGATGAAGAATCCAATTTGTAAACCCCTTTTGATTTACCTTTTCCTACTGATTGGAATGCAACGGTAACACCTACCAACATTGCCAATCCTAATCCTATAACACTTAACTTTTTCATTTCAATAATTTTGTTCGGCAAATATAGATGCATTTTATTTACCATGGTAATTTATTTTGCTTTTTTTTTGAAAATTACCTTGATCAGGGTATTAGTAATATGCACAGACGCGACCCATCTCGACTCCGCTCGATGACCAATCGCGTCTCTACCACTCATCTTTGACTTTTTAACGCTACTTCGTTGGTAACATTGTAAAACTTCTTTCTGAACCAAACATTGAATCACTTACTTTCGTTGAGATGAGTCAGAAGAATGCAAAAGCAAGCAAAAAAGGATTAAGAACAAGCGTAGTTTCTACGGTGATTGGAATTTCGTTGGTATTGTTTCTTATCGGATTGGTAGGTGCTGGAATGTTCTTTTTTCAGACCATCGAACAAAAAGCGAAGGAAAGCGTTCAGGCCGATCTTTTTTTTGGCAGCAAGTACAACGCTGCTGACATCAAGCAAGTGGAGCAGGAACTGAAGGGCTGGGATTGTTTTTCAGAGGTAACTTATGTTTCTCCCGAACGTGCTTTAGAAGAATTTCAGGGAAGTGATCAGGAATCGAACGAACTTTTGGCAATCTATGAAGGAGAAGACATTCTTCCTCCAACCATTTCTTTCCGTCCGGAAGCCTCTTACTCGAATAAAGCCGGAATGAACAAGATCAAACAGCGTATTCTGAAGGCATTTCCGGAAATGGTAACAGAAGTAAATTACGATGCCGCAACACTTTCAGAAGTAAATCTTGGATTCAAACAAATTGTATTTGTAATTCTTGCTTTGGCCGCCTTACTTATCGTTATTGCAATTGCAATGATCAACAATACCATTCGTCTTTCCTTGTATTCAAAACGTTTCAACATCAAAACCATGCAATTGGTGGGTGCAACAAGTGGATTTATCAGAAGACCATTCGTTCGTCAATCGTTGATGCAGGGGTTATTGGCTGGAGTGATTGCAATGGCCCTATTGATGTTGGTTTTCTTTGGAGTAAACAATATTCTTTACATCATTCAAATCGATTTGACTTACGTTGAGCTTGGACTTCTCTTTGCCGGATTGCTGGTCTTTGGAGCTTTGCTTACTTTAGTTTCCACCTGGTTTGCGTTGAATAAATATCTGCGCATGAAGTTGGATGACCTTTACTAGAAATCTAAATTTCAAAATGCTAAATTCTAAAGTATGCATTTGGGGTAAATGTATTTAAACTCGTTTAACATTTAGAATTTTGGCATTTAGATTTTGTTTTTTCTTAAATTAGCCGTTCAAATCACATACATGAGCAATTTCGATTTTCCTGTAAAAAAAGACAACCTAAGAATCATTCTTATTGGACTTGCAATTAATATCATTGGCTACATCCTTATGATTGGTGGTGGCAGTGACAATCCAAATGAGTTTAAGGAAGCTGAATTGTTCTCTGATATGCGTATTACTGTTGCTCCAATTGTAATTGTTGCAGGTATTGCCCTCATCATTTACGGGATAATGAAAAAATCTAAATTGAACAATCAAGAAGATTAATCATGACTTTTATTGAAACTATACTTTTGGCTCTCATTGAGGGCCTTACTGAGTTTTTACCTGTTTCGTCGACAGGACACATGATCCTTGGCGCTGCAGTTATGGGAATTGAATCTGACGATTTTATAAAATTGTTCATGATTGTCATTCAGCTTGGAGCAATTCTAGCAGTTTTCGTTCTCTATTTCAAGCGCTTTTTCCAAAGTATCAATTTCTATTTCAAGCTCATTGCCGCATTCATTCCAGCAGCAGTAATGGGAATTCTGCTTTCCGATAAGATTGACGCCATGCTGGAAAGCCCTTTAACCGTGGCTATTTCGCTCGTTGTGGGTGGAGTTATTTTACTTTTCGTAGATAATTGGTTCAATAAACCACGTATTAACGACATAGAGGAAATGACTTATTGGGATGCGGTTAAAGTTGGATGCTTTCAATGTTTGGCAATGATTCCAGGGGTTTCCCGTTCAGGAGCATCTATTGTAGGTGGAATGAGTCAGAAGATGAGCAGAAAGCTCGCAGCAGAATTCTCTTTCTTCCTGGCATTACCAACCATGCTTGGCGCAACTGCAAAAAAGACTTTAGACTATTTCGAAACTCACGACAAACTCACCGGAGATCAGATCAACACACTGGTAATCGGAAATATCGTAGCATTTGTTGTTGCTATGCTGGCTATCAAAGGATTTGTTGGATTTCTTCAAAAAAGAGGATTCAAATTGTTTGGCTGGTACCGCATTATCGTTGGTGGAATTATCATCATTCTGCTGGCAAGCGGAATTCAACTTAGTATCGTATAATGCTTACCGAATTCGCTCAAGGAGCAACCATTCTGGTAGATAAACCTTTAAACTGGACATCGTTCGATGCCGTTAATCGTTTACGCTGGAACTTACGTCAACGTTTAGGTGTGAAGAAGCTGAAAGTTGGTCACGCCGGAACTTTAGATCCGTTAGCAACTGGACTTTTGGTGATCTGCATTGGAAAACATACGAAGCTGATCGAAGGACTAACTAACGATACAAAAACATACACAGGAACTATTCTTCTCGGAAAGACAACTCCCTCATACGATTTGGAATCAGAATACGATCAGGAATTTCCTACAGAACACATTACCCCTGAATTGTTGGAAGACGCTCGACTTTCCTTTATTGGAGAGCAGCCTCAGGTTCCGCCTATTTTCTCCGCTAAGAAGGTAGATGGAAAACGCGCTTACGATTTAGCTCGTGCCGGAAAAGAAATTGAATTGAAAGCAAATACAATTACGATATCAGATTTCAAAATTGACGCAAGTTCGTTCCCTGAAATCAAGTTTGAAGTAAGTTGTACCAAAGGAACATATATTCGTTCACTGGCTAGTGATTTCGGGAAGAAATTGAACAGTGGCGGAACATTAATTGAATTGAGAAGAACCCGTTCAGGCGACTCTCACATTGAAAACGCAAAGTCGGTTGATGAATGGATTGAATATTTCAATTCAACCGAATTGTAAGGTGAATTGAAACCTCAAAACCCAATGATTTCATGAATTCATGAATTCATAAAATTACGAATCGCATAGAATGTTTCTAAATAAGGATTAACTTCACCAAAACAGGTTTGTAGATGAATTTCACATTTACTATCTTTGCAGACTTTTTACACAATAAAATTTAGCTCGAGAAAATGGATAAAATGAAACTTTCCGAATTCAGCTTTGATTTACCAGAAGAATTAATTGCTGAGTATCCAAGTGAGAATCGTGATGAAGCACGTTTAATGGTTATTAATCGCGAGACCAAGAAAATTGAGCACAAAAAATTCAAGGATATCATTGATTATTTCACTGAAGGTGATGTAATGATTACGAATAATACACGTGTTTTCCCAGCTCGTATGTACGGAAACAAAGAGAAAACAGGTGCTAAGATCGAAGTTTTCTTGCTGCGCGAATTGAACCGCGAAAGTTTACTTTGGGACGTATTGGTTGATCCGGCGCGTAAGATTCGTATTGGAAATAAATTGTATTTCGGAGACGATGATTCATTAGTAGCAGAGGTTATTGACAATACAACATCTCGAGGACGTACTTTGCGTTTCTTGTTCGATGGTCCTTACGAAGAATTCAAAGCGAAAATCACTGAATTGGGTGAAACTCCACTTCCAAAATACATCAAACGTGAGGTTGAAGAGTCTGACGAAGACCGTTACCAAACGATTTACGCTAAAGAAGAAGGAGCTGTTGCAGCGCCAACTGCAGGATTGCACTTCTCACGTGAATTGTTGAAGCGTTTGGAATTGAAAGGGGTAAACTTTGCTGAAGTAACACTTCACGTTGGATTGGGAACTTTCCGTCCGGTTGAAGTAGAAGATTTGACAAAGCACAAAATGGATTCTGAGCAGGTAATCGTAAACGAAAAGGCTGCGAATATTGTAAATACGGCTATCGCGAACAAAAAGCGCGTTTGTGCAATTGGAACAACTTCTATGCGCGCTATCGAAACTTCAGTTTCTACAGAAGGAACTTTGAAACCGTTCGATGGTTGGACAAACAAATTCATCTTCCCTCCATACGATTTCAGTATTGCAAACTGTATGGTGACTAACTTCCACACTCCGCTTTCTACATTGTTGATGATGATTTCAGCATTCTGTGGTCACGATTTGATGATGGAAGCTTACCATGAAGCAATCAAAGAGAAATACAAGTTCTACTCTTACGGTGACGCTATGTTGATCATCTAAGAAAACTGAATAAATACCATTCTAAAGAGCTATCCGAAACGGTGGCTCTTTTTTTGTTGTCTCAATCAACTCCGCTCGGCAATCCGAAATGCGTCTTTCATCTTTAGTCTAACCTCTTTAGTCCCTCAAAACAGTTCACTGCTTTTTTCATACAACTCAACATCAACATTCAACAATTTGACAAAATTGAATCATCTTGTAGTTTTATCATCACTAACATTGTATCACAGAAATACATTATGAAACAGTCTTTACTTTTGCTTGTTGCGCTAACCTTTACCCTGATTACCAATGCACAAGGAACTCAAACCATTAAGGGAACCATTCTCGACAAACTTTCTCAGCAACCATTAATTGGAGCGAAAGTAATTATTGTTGGAAGCGAACCGTTAGTAGGTGCAGTTACTGACATTGACGGAAAATATAAACTGCCCAATCTTAGTCCTGGACGCTATGAGTTGAGTATTTCATACATTGGATATAAAAATCAAACCGCCTCTAATTTGATCCTTACTTCAGGGAAGGAACTTGTTATAGATATTCAACTCGAAGAATCCGTTAGCGAGCTAAACGAAGTAGAAATCAAAGGCGAAAAAGAAGGAATGAACAACGAATTGACAACTGTCAGCGGTCGTTCTTTTTCTATGGATGATGTGAATCGATACGCTGGTGGACGTTCAGATCCCGCGCGTTTAGCAAGCAATTTCGCTGGTGTAAGTTCACCCGACGATTCAAGAAACGACTTGGTTATTCGAGGAAACTCACCTGTTGGCGTTCTTTGGAGAATGGAAGGTTTAAACATTGGAAATCCCAATCACTTTGCAACTATCGGAACAACAGGCGGACCAGTTTCAGCAGTTAATACCAACTTGTTGCGTAATTCCGACTTTATGACTTCCGCTTTCCCATCTGAATACGGAAATGCAAACGCAGGTGTTTTCGACCTTGGATTTAGAAACGGAAATAGCGACAAACGCGAACATACGTTTCAGTTTGGTGCTTTAACCGGTTTGGAATTCGTCACAGAAGGACCGCTAAAAAAAGGAAGTGGCGCTTCTTACCTCATCGGGTACAGATACGGATTTGCAGGGGTTGCACAAAAAGCCGGATTACAAATTGGAACTGCTGCAACACCTTACTACCAAGACCTTTCTTTCAAAATCAATTCAGGTAATACCAAGTTCGGAAAGTTCACACTATTTGGAATTGGAGCATTGAGCAGTATTGATTTCTTACACGATAAAATTGACAGTGCCGACCTTTTTGCCGATCCAACAAAAGACAGTTACTATACAAGTCAAATGGGAATTGCAGGACTTAAACACACCATTCGTCTGGGTGATAAGTCCTACATCAACACTGTAATTGGTGGAAGTTACGCCGCATCAAATTATTTGCAAGACAGCATTAATCCTGGCAACGATGAAGCAGCTCGTACCATTGAAAACAGAACGAAGCGATTGAATATTACATTAAACTCTTCTTTCAATACAAAGTTAAGTGCCCGTCAATTCTTGAAAATCGGAGTAATTGCTGAACAGCTGAACATCAATTTGTACTATAGAAACAGAGAAGAAACACCTGATTGGGTTCAATACTGGGATTCGAAAGAGCAAACCTACTTACTTCAGGCATATGCACATACGAAGTATAACTTTACCGATAATCTGACATTGAATGCAGGAATCCACACGCAACTTTTAACACTGAATAATTCCTTCGCATTAGAACCGCGTTTGGGATTGAAATGGCAAGTTTCGAATACAGGATCTTTAACGGTAGGATATGGATTACATAGCCAAATGCAGCCCCTAGACACATATTTTCTTCAGAGTTTAGATTCTACAGGAAATGCACAGCTGCTGAACAAAGAAATGGGCTTTACGAAAAGTCATCACAGCGTTTTGGGCTACGAATGGATTCCGAACAAACATTGGAGAATCAAAACGGAAGCTTATTACCAATACTTGTTCAATGTTCCGGTTCAACGCATGCCAAGCAGTTATTCAATGATCAATGCAGGAGCCTCTTTCTTCCCAAACAATACAACTGATCTGGTAAACGACGGAACTGGTCAGAATTACGGAATGGAACTTACTGTTGAACGTTACTTCTTCAAAGGTTATTATGGTTTGATCACTGGAAGTGTTTACGAAGCAAAATACACAGCTAGCGATAATGTGGAACGCAACACTGCATTTAACGGTCGATTTGTATACAATGTATTGATTGGAAAAGAGATCAAAGTTGGGAAAATGAAGAAAAACACTTTTTCATTGGACGTGAAGTTTACACATGCTGGTGGACGATATTATACGCCAGTAGACTTAGCAGCATCTCAGTATTATCAGCAACAAATCCTGAAAGGCGATGAATATGCCTTTACTGAAAAGTACAACGACTTCGTTCGAATGGATGTGAAAGTTGGATTTACATTGAATTCTACAAAACGTGCTATCTCGCAATCGTGGTATTTTGATGTGAATAACGTAACGAACCGCAAGAACATTTTTGCTGAACGATACAATCCATTAACCAATGAAATGAATACGGCATATCAAATTGGGTTCTTCCCGAATTTTGTTTACAAGTTACAGTTTTAATAAAATCTCCCACGGTAGTACACAGAGGAACACAGAAAATAAAAAGATATATAAAATAACACCCTCTTCCGTGTTCTTCCGTGCCGTCTGTGGGATAAAAATCTTAGAAATGAAAACATTAATCATAAACGGTCATCCCAATCCTGATTCATTTAACCGGGCATTGGTTCATGCTTACGAAAAAGGAGCTGTTGCCTCGGGCAAAGATGTGCAGGTTTTGCATTTATCAGAGCTGGAATTCAACTTGAATTTACAACGTGGTTATCAACAACGAACGGAATTGGAACCAGATTTATTGAACGCCCAGGAATTGTTGCTTTGGTGTGAACATCTGGTTATTGTTCATCCCATTTGGTGGGGCGGATTACCAGCCTTATTGAAAGGATTCATCGACAGAACGTTCTTACCTAAATTTGCTTTCAGTTATAAGGAAAACAGTGTTTGGTGGAACAAGCTATTAGCCGGAAGAACAGCTGAGATCATCTACACGATAGACCAGCCGATTTGGTACTATAAACTAATCAATGGCGCTCCTGGCTTGAAACAATTGAAGAAAATGATTTTAGAATTCTGTGGTTTCAAAGTAATAAGAGCGACTGGTTTACCGAATGTGCGTTACTCGACTCCTGAAAAACGTGCAGGATGGTTAACGACAATTGAAAAACTGGGGAGAAAATAAAATCCCGCAGAGGAACACAGATGATGAAAAGATTAGAAATGTAAATTTCACAATTCCACTTCTGCGTACTTCAGCGCCCGTCAGCGGGAAATCAGAGAATAACCTTTACTTTTAGAGAATATGTTACAAACGAAATGGCGGTTTTTATTTATGATCTTGACAGGAATTGTCATTGGTATAATTCTGCATCTAACGTTGCCACTTCCATTAGAATTTCGTGTTTTTTCGGCAGAACATTTTTTCTACTCCATTGCAGAATCAACAATAATCACCTTTTTGGTTTGGGAATCAAGCTTGTGGTTTGATCATTGGGTCAGTAAATTTCTCCCTTGGGAAAAATCTTTCTGGCGGCGATTTTCACTCGTAATGCTAGTCAGTTGTTTGCTTTGTATTGTCTTCTTCCTCGTCGTTGGTTATATTTTCAATTACTACATCTGCAGGTTTCCAATGCTTGAGGACAAAAACCTGTTCAAGATCTGTCTGATTGTTGCTCTTACTGCCAGTGTCCTCATTCTGGTTGTTGAATTCGCGATTCAGATTTTTCAAAAATGGCGACAGTCTTTAGTGGAAATTGAGCGATACAAAAGTCAAACCATGCAGGCGAAGTTGGACAACCTGAAACATCAGGTGAATCCGCATTTCCTGTTCAACAACATGAGTGTGCTTACGTCATTGATTTACAAAGATCAGGACAAAGCCGCTGATTTTGTTCAGCAACTGAGCAAAGTTTATCGTTACTTACTTGATCAAACCTCATCTGAACTGGTTTGTCTGGAGGAGGAAATAAAGTTTTTGGAGTCGTACATTTACCTCTTGCAAATCCGATATTCTCCGAACTTGACGATTGAAAACAAAATTTCAGCGTCACAGTTAAAGCGATTGATTCCACCTTTTTCTGTTCAGCTTTTATTGGAGAATGCTATCAAACACAACGAGGTTTCTACCGAAAAACCCTTGCTGATTGAGCTCACCATTTCAAACGAATATCTGGAAGTGAAGAACAACAAAAATCCACGTATTTCGGAGGAAGAAAGTTCCAGAAAAGGACTGAAGAACATTCAGTCGAGATACGCATTTTTCACCGATCGTTCTGTTGAAATCATTGATTTACCGTCGAGTTTTATAGTGAAAATTCCATTATTGCAAGAAGCATGAAAGTAGTAATTGTAGAAGACGAGGTTCTATCACAGGAACATTTAGAGCGCATGCTCCAACGCATCAACGTTGATTTGGAAGTGGTGGCAAAACTAGATTCTGTAAAAGGATGTAAAGCTTTCTTTGCACAGTTTCCACAAGTCGATTTGGTGTTTATGGACATTCACTTAGCGGATGGAAATGCTATGGATTTTTTGAAGGAATTTCCGATATCCACACCTATCATCTTTACCACTGCTTTCGATCAATATGCGTTGAACGCCTTTAAAGTGAACGCTGTGGATTACTTGCTCAAACCAATCGACAAAAACGAGCTGGAAGCGGCCATTCAAAAACATTTACGCTTGTCTTCACAACAGCAAAATGACTTGTTAGAGAACATTCGAATGCTGACAAAAGGAAATGCTTACAAAAACCGTTTCATGGTCAAGTTAGGCGATTCGCTAAGTTCTATCAAAGCAGAAGAAATTCATCATTTCATTTCAGAAGATGGAATGGTACTATTGGTTACCAATCAAGGCAAGCGTTTTCCGTTGGATTACAATCTGGATCAGCTGGAACAACTCATTGAACCAACACAATTCTTCCGTATTAATCGTAAAGTGATCATTCGTTTGGACGCCATTCAGAAAGTAGCGAGTTACTTCAACAGTCGATTACGGATTCATGCGCTACAACTTTCAGAAGATGATGCGATCGTGAGCCGTGAGAGAGTTGGAAATTTTAAAGAGTGGTTTAGTTGATTTCGACTACGCTCAATCACGAATTAGACTTAAGACAAAAGACGATAGACCTAAGACTAATCTCAGTTCTAATACAAAATTCTTAAGTTTACGCATTGACTTAGCAACATGAAACTTCTTGTCACCGCAATCTTGTTGGTTTTTATTTCATTTAATCTATTTTCTCAAGATTTTGAGGCAATAAAGAAAAACTGGCGTACCATCCAACTCGATCTCGGACCCGATTGGAGTACCTACTACAAGTTAAAACACAAAAATCTGGAATTGATCACCACCAAAGACTCTTCCAAAACAATAAGCACAGTTGATTCCACATTGGTACTTCAACTTTTTCAGGCCATTGAAAAGAGCGTCAAAAGAGCTAATATTCCCGACTCATCGAATGTAAATCATCTCCCCTGGAACAGAGAGAAAGCCCAGCGTGCTTGGTTCGATTTTTCTCAGTATCAATTCGACGAAAGGTCAAACGAAATTGCCATAGGAATACTTCAAAACTTCGATTGGAACAAACACAAAAATGAAATTGAAGAATACATAAGATACCATAATAGAGATTTCAGACTTCTCCATCTAAATATCTCGTATGAGGAAAATTCCGAACCTAGTTTCATATCCATGGGATCACGAACTCCTTTTGTGAACTACGATCTGCATAATGATGAAGGCTACATTCATTTTTCTTCCTTTGAAGTCTATTCTGCGCTTCAGCAACTGTTTCAGTTTCCTCATTCGAAAGAAAATCAAGAGGCTATGGAATGTAAATACATTTTTGAAACGGAAATTGAGGATTCGCTGAACAACTATTGGCTCAATCTGGCTAGAAGGAGAAATAAAAAAAGTATGCAAAAACTGGAGAAATTATTTCCGGTTCGTGAGGCCTCAATTAGCGAAAAAGCTACCATTGATTGGGGAAACAGAAAGCATGTAACGCTACTTTTAAATTCCCATGATTATAAAGTCCAATACTCCCTGACCTACGATTATTCTTTCCTTCTAAACCTCTATGACTATTTTGAACCACATACGTTTGCTTATAAACACGCGTATTTCAGAGGAAAATCAGAACGTCTGGAAGACAGTTTACTACAAAACCCAGTAGTTAATTACTGTGAGAACAATTACCTAGCTAAAGGACTTCTTCATTATGTTCGCAGAAGATCTCTTTCATTCAAAGCACGCAGAGATTTCAAACAAGATTTCAAAGAAAGTGGTCAGGATAAAAACGTTTACAAAGGCAAACTGAAGCACGCCATTTTGTTCGAATTGCAGGAAGGTGAACATAACGATTTGCAGTATCATGAAAAAGCCCCAAACGTTTCTTATTGGGTCTTTCTCGAAGACGGAACCATCATTTTGTGGCAGAGTTCAGGTGATAAAATCATGAACTTTCCGCAGGATTTTGTGAACCGTGCGAATTGTAAAGTGATTTCGAAAGAAGATTTTAAACGATATGAAATCCAGAAATTGAACCGTTAGCCTGTCTGTTGACACACAAATTCCTTCTTCGAAAATTTAAATATCCACAAACGAAAAACCGTGGTAAACGATTTCCAAAACAGCCATCGCTAAAAGCGTTTTCTCTTCGTCGGGCGTGGGTTCTTCTTTATACTGAATCACTTTTCCATAATCCCTGTCATTCGAGAATGGTTCTTCAATAAAATTGGAAACCCTTCGATTAATGATGATATTGGCCACTTCCCTGTTATTGAGAATAACCGGATAATATTTTTCTCCGGAACGGTATTCAAATAAGCCGCCAACCTGAACCTCAACTCCATTCGGACGAACAGCAGTTCCTATTTGCTGAGCCATTTTATCGGTAATAATTCCATGTCTGTACCACACACCTACTGTTCGTTTGTTGTAAAACATTTCTACACGTTCCTTATTGAAAATGTAGAACAGATCAAAATCGGTGCTTGAAACGGCTATTAGTCCTTCGGGATAAAGACCGCGTTCAATTCGGTGAAAAGATAAAATCCGTTCACCTTCACGCGAATACAATTTCCCGGATAAGGTGTTTTTAAAAGCTTTCATCGATTTGTAGCGCATACTGGTTCCAAGATCCGTTGCTTTTCTGTTGCTCCAGGGAACCAATTCGCTTTTACCCGCTGCCGCCTTCATCATTACTTCATCTTGTTCGCTTACAATACCTTGTGTGGTTGTTGGTTTACCCCCACCTTTTGATAAATAAACGATTAGAAAAATGATTCCCCCGAAAAAGAGAATGAAAATGATAAAAAACATTGCAAAAATTCCACCGAAGATGCCCATACTGTTGAGTTGATGGGTAAATGTAGGAAAAAGACGAAAGTGATAAGTTGTTTACAAATCGATTTTCCTGACATTTGAATGAAACAACATTTCTGATCTATGCAGAATATTTTCAAGTCTTTACTTCTCTTGCTGTTCTGCGCACCGATTTTCTCTCATGCTCAACTTCCCGACAGTATTGTCATTACAGATCATTCCTGGAGTGCAGATTATGGAACCCATCAATACAACTATTTGCTTGTAAATACAGGAAAGGATTTTCAGGTTTATCAAACCTATTGGAAACAGAAAAATAGTTTGAAGACCAACATAGAAGAAATAGAATCGCACGAAAAGAAAAAACTGGGGACGGTTTCGAACGCGAAAATTATCGCATTGGCAAGCGCCGTTCTTGATACCAACTTTTCGGAATTCAACATTCGGAATTTTGGGTACGATGACACATGGTTTAAGGCGAATATTGATAAACTGATTGCTTCATTGGAGGAAGATTACAAACAGTGGACTTCTACACAAACAGCCCTGGTTCGAGAACAACTGGTTATTGAAGCTAACTACAACGAAGCATTGAAAAGAGAAATTGGTAGAGAAGGCATTTACTACATTTCGAAACATAGTGAAACTAAGTTCAACCTTACGATTTATTATAAGAACAGACAGCCATATAGCCTTGCTTCAACGGACAATCCACTTGGAATGCCATGGAAAACAGGAGAACGTTATTCAAGAAACCCGAAAATTCCATCAGCAATACTTGGCATTCTTCCAACGAACGAGTCGTTTAATAAACACAGATTTGAACTGCGAAAAGAACTGATTTTCGAATTGGCACAGCGTGTTTATGACGATCAATGTGACAAGAAAATGCTGGATTTAGCGCCCTTGGCTTTTACCAAAGAGTTGAATGAACTGAAAGATACATTTGAGATTCTTCACATGACCGAACTCGGCTATCGCGGCAGATACGTTTGGGATGTAGACCATGTTTACAAAATCTCCTTGAAAAACAACCAGATGAAGAAAAATGTGTTCTTGCAATTCCTGGTTTCACGCCAAGGTGATAAAATTTATCCCAGAGATGCTCTCTTGAATGACGCACATAACATTATCGATCGTGTACAATCCGTTGATTTTCTAATGAACTATCTGGACGAAAACACTTCCCGAAAAATCGATATTTATTACTTCGACAACAAAGCCATTAACGATTATATTATTGACGGATTCAATAAAAATCCTGAGAAATGGGCGGAATACGACAATCATGAATCCAATAAGGGCTTTACCAATCTCTATTGCGGTTGTAACTTTCGATTCGATTACGAATACCTCTTTGATGCCATATTCTTTGAACTCTTTGACGAATCTGCAGGATCATCCATTTGGATCTTGCTGCCAGACAACACTCCTGCACTGTACTACTTTGAAGGCAAGAAGGTTTACAATTACACTTATCAGGAACTAGGAACCGAGGGCGTAAGCGTACAGCATGCGTGCAAAAAGTTCGATAAAAATGGAAAGATTATTCCTTAATTTTAGGTAAACTGAACAAATCACATGGAAAAATGTATGAACGTAAGTTCTGATTTACACTGATATGAAAAACCTCTTCCTTTTATTTTCATTGATCGTCTCAACGCTTTCGTTTGGTCAGCAAGATACTGACACCTTAAAACTCATCGCCAGATATAACTCATTCTGGTTCGGAGACAATTATACCTACGGAAATTATACGGTTATGTATGAAATTGAAGGACATGTAGCCAAAGGTCAGATTACGGTAGCTTCCACTTCCGGGTTAGGATTAAACAACATTAAAGACACTGTTCTTTTAACGGTAATTCGTCACAACGATACTGATATACCAAGCTTCAACTTTCCGGAATACGATGCAAAAAATAATGCTGAAAAAGTAAAGCTCTTTGTTGTCTACCATGATTTTATGGAAGGTTGTGAAACAGGACAAGGACTTTGTGAAGACCAGGTATTTACGAGAGATTTCGCCGGTCAGCCTGCTTTCATCATTATGCCGTGCGGTGGAACTTTTTCAACTGTTTATTTGCGACATTCCAGTGCGCTACTCGTGCAGGAAAAGAACGTTGGAGCAGCAGAATGTCCACCTTTTTTTGATGTAACAGACTTGAAAGATGGCGATTTTTCGATAAGCATGATGTCCTGTGGTTTGGGTGGTGCATTCAGGATTCAACTGAAGTCAAATTTCTCAAAACCAGTAAAAGTCACATGCAATTGCACGAGATACAGCGAAGCAGATTCGAATTACCGAAATAAAAACTCACACGAAGTTTTACCAGAAGAATTGACTCAAGTTCCTCCTATTTCAGAAACGATGGTGAATTATCTAACCAATTATGACCTGGAAAAAGACAGCTTAGGGAGAGTTTCGAAAATGATTCGAACTCACTATTACGAAAAAATAACTGAGATAACCAACTATGTATATGACGCCAAAAACCGCTTAATCCGTGAGGACATATACATGGAAAGTGCTATTGCCAGCGAAATACAAACAACGAAGCTTATAACAGAACGTGTTGATTTCTATTACGACGATGACGGACGGAGAGTTCGAAGAGTTAGATCTGTTCCAAAGGGAGATTCACCAGGATTTGTGTTGGAGGAGTGTTTTTATAGTTATAACCAATGAGCAAACAAGGTCATCAATTAGCGCATTCGTTTCCAGTTCACAAGACAAAGGAAGAAGCGGAGAAATATTACTTTTCCTATCGTGACAATGTGCTGAAAAGTATAGCCAAACTGGCGAAAAAACATCCAGAGTATCAACTTGATTTTTCTCCTGAAAGCCTCAAAGATCTCGAAAAGCTGTATTTCGACTTACTTGAAAAAAACACTTACTCGAAATATGAACTTCTTGGACTCACACTCAATCGCATGGAGCAAATTTTAGCTATTTACTATGGAGAAGTGTTTGTGAAAAACACCACCTTCATTTGGGTTGCCCAGCCATTTGGATACGTTGATAACAAGTATTATTTGGGAATTCAATCAGCCAACAAAGGAATGACTATTGAATGCATTTCGTTTTCGAATCATCATAAAACTATGGACAACAAACGAAAACAATACCTGTACCGGGAGTATATGAAATATTCCAAATATGCGTAAATTGTAGAATATGAAAATCGTAGTTCTTATTTCATTGATTATTTTACTCTTCTCCTGCAACTACAGAGTGGTAAAGCAAAACGAATCCGTTATTGTTCAAAAGGAAGAACCCAAGGATTTTGACATTAAAGGAACTTGGGAAATCACCCATTACGTTTTTGGGGAAATTGCAGCAATGGACGATGAAGGTGCGAAACAATGGCTGAATAAGAAATTGATTATTGATGACGCGTTTCACTTCAACTTTCAGGAAATTGAGAACTACAAAGATATTTTCAAAGGCCAAAACGATTGTACATGTGTGAACCTCGAAAGTCCAATGTTAGAAACAGCCGAAAAGTGTTTTAGTAATGTTTCATTGGAAGAACTGAGAATTACAAAAACAACTTTGAAAGTTTATGAAGGAATGTGCAACTCACATCCACTTCACCGCATTTTTTTGACGCATGATCATCGAATCATCATCAACTGGGACGGAGTGTTTTTTGTATTGACCAAAACCAAATAACCCGATTTCATGAAACACTTATTTATTCTATTTTTTGGTTTGATCCTTTTCCGAACGGTAAGCGCCCAATCTTGCGGAAAGTATCACTTGCGCTTTGTTGGCAAAATCACTTCAGATTCCTTAACAGCTGGCGGATTGCAATTACCAACCACATCTTTTCTTCAGGGGTATTCCAAAAAAAACGATAAGGATTCTTTTTTCAGAGGCGAAATGGTGAACGGTATGATTATGGATTCTACCAGTTCAATGTTAGGTGCTGTTTTTAAAAGTCCGGAAGCCCTTTTGAAAGCTTACAAAAATGCAAATGAAACGTTTACCCTTAAAGTCATCACTTTAAGCTACAATGACATCTGGGATTCGCAAACAGTAGAAATTCCCTGGGATAAAATTGTAGTACGGTTGATCAAACATCAAGGCGTTTCACCTTACTTTGAGTTGGACTTGGGGACAATTGTACTTTAACTATAGTAACCATTTTCCTCTAAATCAGTTAAAGTAAACTGTATGAAACAATTCTTCTTCATCCTTTTCATTAGCTTTTTGAGCTTGTCTTCTCTCGCTCAAAATAAAATTGATTCCAATCAGGATGCGGAGTACTATGTGAAGAATGTGCTGCTGGGTGCCGGAATTCAGGTTGGGAATGTAACGCATGTGGGAATGGTCGGGAGTTTGGGTCAATTCAGATGCGATTCTACCATTATCGGTGTTTCCAAAGGAATTGTGCTTTCAACTGGTTCTGTAAATATCATTTTTCAACCCAATCAAAATGTAGGTTTAACAAGCGAAAACTATGTCCCAGATTCCATTCGATCCAATAAGCTTTTCAGTAAGGGCGATAAGGATTTAAATAAACTGAGCAAAGGACGATCGAAAGACGTTACCATTATTGAATTCGATTTCGTTCCAATCAAGAACAGCATTGAGTTCAGTTATGTCTTTGGTTCAGAAGAATACAACGAATATGTGGGAACACGCTTCAATGATGTTTTCGGATTCTTTTTGAGCGGACCAGGAATCAAAGGCTTCGACAATTTGGCGATAGTACCAGGCAGCACCACTCCTATTTCAGTGAACACCATTAATCTGGGCAAGAACAAGCAGTATTATCGCGATAATTCTTACGAATTCACCAAAACGAAACTGTTTGACGGTAAGCGGAAACGTGATTGGATTAGACTACGTCAGAATATTGAATACGACGGCCTGACAACAGTTTTCAATGTAAAACACGATGTGGAGCCTTACCAATTGTATCATCTGAAAATTGCCATTGGTGATGTTTCGGATGCAGAATTGGATTCGGGCGTTTTCCTTGAAGCAGGATCATTCACAAGTACGGTTGATACAACTGGAAAGTATTACGCTAAACTCGAAGAAGTGGCACTCAATCCACCCAACATTGACAGCGTACTTTACAACAATGAAAATGCTGCTACAACCGTTATTGAAACACCTGAAGAAATAGCAGAAACGGAAGCAAACGTATTCAGAATTACGGACATTTACTTCGATTTCAATTCAACAGAACTAGATGAAACTTCCGTAAATTCATTGATCGACCTTGCTGATTATTTGCGTAAGAACAAATCAAAGAAATGTTCACTTGTGGGTTACACTGACAATGTTGGTTCAAAAGATTACAACCAGAAGTTATCTGAAGATCGGGCAAAAAAGATCATTGAATTTCTGACTTCTCAGGGAATTGATGTGAGCAGATTAAAGTACAGCGGACGAAACTTTGAAAATGCGCGCAGCGATAATGCAACGGATACGGGAAGGGCTCAGAACCGCAGAGTAGAGATAACACTTGAATAATTGAAATAGAAAGCAGAGATGAGAAAATAGAGAATCAGATTGAAATCGAGAAATTCACATTAAATCTATTCTCTGATATCTGTTTTCTATTCTCTTGAAATCCAGGTCTCAGGCGTCAGCTCGTACAAATAGTTAAACTTTGGTGCTTCGCCGTAATACGCAATGTTTTCT
This sequence comes from uncultured Fluviicola sp., assembly GCA_965650275.1. Lineage (GTDB taxonomy): Bacteria > Bacteroidota > Bacteroidia > Flavobacteriales_D > Crocinitomicaceae > Fluviicola. Next base: position 95,547 of record CBFGNV010000004.1, read on the forward strand.
TCTCCGGTTTTTACAGCTCCAAGTCGTTCAACCGCAATCTGTGAACGTTTGTTGATTGCCCCAACATGAAAATGAACAAGTGAAACATTTTCGAAAGCATATTCCAGCATCAGTTTTTTTACGCTCGAATTCACACCCGTTCCCCAACTCTCTCTTCCATAAAAAGTATAACCAATGAATACCGAATTAGCGGCTTCATCATAATTATAGAAACGCGTGCTTCCAATTACTTTTCCGCTTGCTTTACTTACAATCTTGAACGCACCATTGCTGGCCAATGCTCCTTCAAAAAAATTCTGGAACACATCGCGTTGCCAACGATCGTTATTGGGATGCTGCTCCCAAAGTAACGGATCGGAAGCCACTTCATAAAGCAGTTCGAAATCTTCTTCCTTCAACGGAATTAATGAAACGGTATCGTTTTCAAGTAAGGGCTGGATGTTCATCTTCTGAAAAATCTGCTATTCTGAATGTGAAATTGCGAAACATCTTCGAAAATCCGATTCATCCGCAAGTAAAAATTGCATTTACAATCCTACCAATCGACTACAGACGTTCAGTAGTTCCTCGTATTGTTTGCCTTTTACTTTTTGCGCAAGTTCATCAATAAGAACCATGGAACAACTTCCTTTGAACGGACTATTTCGCAATTCCAGAGCCAGAGCAGCCGAAAGTACCAATGAAGGATTTTCTGTCAATTCGGTTTGCGCACCAGCATGAAACGAACGCTCAATGCTTGCATTCTCTTTTCGTGGTTTGTAGCGTAAAAGAACAGCCGCAATATCATCCGTTTTATAAACCAGAGTATCCGTACTATTTACAGAAGAAGTATCGCTTCCCAATTCAATTTCATAAAGTGCCACTACTTGATGTCCAATACCAACCTCACCTCCGTCTTTTGTATCGTCTTTAAAGTCCTCACTCGGCATCAAGCGATTTTCGTAACCCAACAAACGGTATTCCTTCACCAGTTCGGGGTTGAACTGAACATCCAGTTTAACATCACGCGCAACCGTGATCAGGTTTCCCAAATCTTTTACAAGCACTTTATCGGCATCAACAGCATTCCTGATGTAGAAATGATTTCCATCACCTTTATCCGCCAATGTTTCCAGAATATCGTTTCTGTAATTCCCCATTCCAACGCCCAAAGCAGTCAAATAAATTCCTTTTCCACGTTGCGTCGTAATGTAATTCTCCAATTCCTTCGGATTTGAAATTCCAACATTGAAGTCACCGTCTGTTGCCAAAATCACTCGATTATTAGCTTGTGGATCGAACATTTCATTTGCCAGATCGTAAGCCATTTTCAAACCTCCTGAACCATTTGTAGAACCGCCAGCTCCCAAACTTTGAATCGCTCGAATGATAACATCTTTTTGATCTCCGTTTGTAGGATAAAGCGCCACAGATTCATTCCCCGCATAAGTCACAATGGCAACTCTATCACGCTCGTCAAGGTGTTGAACCAGATTGATCAATCCTTGCTGCACCAATCCCAATCTGTCTGGTCCCGACATTGATCCCGAAACATCAATTAGAAAAGTATATTGGTGATGAATTTTATCCACTTCCTTTTTTAGCTCTGAAGCCTTTAAATGAACTGCCAGCAACTGGTGATTTTCATTCCATGGACAAGCCATTCTTTCCATTTCTACATTCAGGAGATCTTCATCAGAAACGTTCATTTTCTTGTGTGAAAATGAATTGATGAACTCCTCCACTTTTACAGCATCTCGGGAAAGATAACCTCCTTCTTCGATTACGCGCTTGGAGTAAGCCCAACTTGCTCTGTCAACATCTAAACCAAAAGTAGAATGTGCGTTTTGTCGACTTGCTAAAAACTGGTTTTCGTAAATGGGTGCAAAGCGATCGAACTGTACTTTGAAATCATCTTCATCAATTTCTGTTTCACGTCGACTGGAATAAGTTGAAACAGGCTCAGCGCCATAAGCCCTGCTCGTATTTCCGGTTGTAACAGAAATTACTCCGCCAGTCACGTCACCATAGTTAGCCGGAATTCCACCAGTAATAATATACGTTGTTCCAATCATAGATTTGGGAACATCAATTCCGCGAACGCGAACACCATCTACATAATACGAGTTACCATCAGTTCTGGCACCTCTCACATTAACACTGTTAATAGATTCTGTATTCAAATAGGTTTCTCCCCATGCAATTGGTGAACTCTGCGTATTCATATAGCTTACAGACTCTCGCGATATTGTATATGAAGAAACCCCGGTTTGCTGAATCAATGGAACTCTGTAAGATGTAATTACAACTTCCTGCAGATTTCCCGCAGTACTTGCTGCTCCGGACGAAGAACGCGTTGGAAGGTTTTTAGCGTCCTTCATTGTTATTGTTTGACCTTCTGTTACCACGTTTCGCTCATCATGTCCTTCCACATATGTTCCAATGTTTGATTGGGCAATACTACGTGCATTAGATGACGTCAAAGCAGCTTGAGAAATGAATAACTGTTTGTCCTGAACAGAAATATCCGTCACCACCCAATCGGAACCATCTCCAACAATAGTTAATTGGTAACGGCCAGCTTTCAACTTATTGAATTTGACCAAGCCAAACTCATCTGTAAACGCAGAATCAACTAATAGATATTGTTGTGTGCGTTCTTCTGTGATGATTTGATGGCAATATACTTTTTGGTTCGACCAGTAACAGTTATCCGAAGCATTCGTCAAACGGACTTGCATTCCGCCGGATTGTGCAAAAGCTTGAAACGTGCATAAAATGCAAAAGGTGAGGAACGTTTTCATAATTCGTTTTTCACTGAGATGAAAACGACAGGAAATTCCATAAACGCAATGGAAATTCTAATTAAAACCACAGAGAAAAAGAGAACGCAGAGTTTAATAAATCTCTGTGTCCTTCTTATCTCTGTGGTTTATTTATAATGCTATCAAAAAACATCTTCGATGTTTCAGCAATTACAGGCACAAAAAATCCCGACACTTAGGTCATCGAGCGGAGTCGAGATGCCTAATTGCCGGGATTAAAATATTTTAGAGTGTATTACTCGTTTACAGCTTCAACAGCAATAATTTCAGGAGCAACTTTTTTCACTGCTTCTTCCAAACCAGCTTTGATTGTCATCATGCTCATTGAACAATCCGAACATGCTCCAAGTAATTTTACTTTTACAACTCCTTCATCGGTAATGTCTACCAATTCCATATCACCACCATCAGCATGTAAATGCGGACGTAATTCACTTAGGGAGATGTTGATTTTTTCTGTAAGTTCTTCTTTATTTAGAATCATAACTTAAGCTTTTGCCATTTTAGCGGCTTTCGTTTCCTGAACGCTTTCCACAAAGATACTCACTAATTCTTCAAAAGCTTTCGCAGTTGGTGTATTTTCTTGAAAAACAGCTGGTCTACCCGCATCGCCTGATTCACGCACCCCCTGAACTAAAGGAATATGTCCCAGAAATTTCTCTTTCATTCCTGCAGCTAAGTTTTTCACACCATCACGACCGAAAATGTAATATCTGTTATCCGGTAATTCAGCCGGAGTAAACCAAGCCATGTTCTCAACCAAACCAATAATCGGAACATTGATCGTATCCAGTTTGAACATGTTCACACCTTTACGTGCATCTGCAAGAGCAACCTCCTGAGGAGTACTCACAATTACAACGCCATCCAAGGGAACAGTCTGAACTAACGATAAATGAATATCTCCCGTTCCCGGAGGAAGATCGATCAACAAATAATCCAATTCGCCCCAATAAGCTTCAGTGAACAATTGTGTCATTGCCTTTGCTGCCATTGGTCCACGCCAAACGATTGCTTCGTCGTTCGTTGCGAAAAAACCGATAGACAAGATCTTAATTCCGTAACTCATTACGGGATTGATCATTGGGGTTCCCTCCACATCGATCATTGTTGGACGTTCACCAACAACATCAAACATGGTTGGCATACTTGGTCCGTAAATATCAGCATCCACTACTCCAACACGGTAACCAGCTTTTGCTAATCCACCAGCCAGGTTTGCAGTAACGGTACTTTTTCCAACACCACCTTTACCAGAAGCCACGGCAATAATGTTCTTTACTTCAGGAAGAATTTTGCGTTTTTCAACACGCGATTCTGCTGGTTGACCTTTTACCGTACATGTTATTTCGATATCTTTTCCGAATACACGCTGCAAATTGAAAACAACCGCTTCCTGCATACGCTTTCTTGCGTGTAAAGCAGGGTTTGAAGCATAAACCGTACACACAATTGAATTGTCTGTAATTATAATATCTTCAATAAACTCAAGTGAAACCAGATCCTTCTTTAAATCCGGATCCATGATAGTACCAAGTACTTCTATAATTTGTTCTTTCGTAATCATGTCAAAAATCTGACTCTACCTTGTATGGTAAGCAGGTGCAAAGATAGTAAAGAGACTTGAGACGATAGACAAAAGACTTTAGACTGGAGAGTAATTATTGCACAAAAAATCCCGATCAAGTTGCCTTAATCGGGATTCAGAATATTCATTTTTCCGTTTATGGTCTTCCAGTAGGTTGCGGAGTTACAGTTGGAATTGTTGGTTTTACAGGAGTTGTCACTTTCACAGGAGCAGTTTTGTTTTGCTCACCGCTTCCTGAGCCATTTCCTCCACCTTTACCGTTCTCATCATCTTCTGTTCCCGTTGAACCGCCATTAGGCCCTCCGTTTCCATTTCCTGGATTTGACTCATCGGTGCCATCGGTGTTGTTTCCGTGTCCGTTATTTCCATTTGCCTGCATAGTAATCTCACAAATCTCAGTGTCAATTCCAGAAGTATTTCCAGCTTGAATCATCAACGGAATAGCTTTTGAAGTTTGCCCAACATTGATCTGGAACGAAATAATCACAGTGTTATTTACCACTTGAGAAGTAAATGTTACAGACGCACCATTGTAAGTCACAGTTATCTGACTTGGGTCAGAAATATTAGTGATTGTAGCTTGAATTGTATTCAATCCACGTGGAAGTGCTGCAGGACAAGCCGTTGGATTATTCATAGTAATCACTGGAGGATTAACTACATCCATTGGTGTATAAATAACAGTTCTTGAATCGCTTGCGGAACCACTCACATTCACAGCTCCACAAGAAATAACATTTGCTCCCTGATTGAAAGTTGCGTTAAACGAAACCAAACCATTTGCAGGATTGAATGTAAAGTTCACCGGACTTCCGTTCAATGTCACCGTAATTTGGTTCTCTGATGTAACGTTTGTTGCAGCAATTTCCACAGACATACCAGGTGTAGTAACAGACATGTTAACTGCCGGATTATTGATATGAATTGTTGGAGGCTGAACTTTAATGACCTCTTTACGTGTTAATGTGTATTTGAACGTTGCAGTACCACAAGCATTTGTTGCTATGATTTCGAAGTTATTCACTCCAACCACCATTTCACGCTTGATACTCAAGACTCCAGTTGCTGCGTTGAACACGTAAGCAACGTTAACTCCGTTATGTTTAACCACGATGTCTTTCGCATCCTGAATACCGGAAACTGTTGCATACATTTCGAAGTTCTCGAACTCAACCGATGCACCATTGGTTGCAGAAGAACGAATCAGTTCAATTTTTGGTTTCTCACAAGCTTTACGCGTAATTGTAAGTGCTTTTTCTGCTTTGCCACAATCGTTTGTAGCGAAGATGATGATCTTGTTTTCACCTTCAATCAAGTTAACTGTAGCAAACATTACATGTGAGCCCTGGTCAAACATAGTTGTAACAAAAGCACCATTTACTGACATTGTTACTTGAGATCCGTTTGCAACGTTCGCAACTGCTGCTTTAATATTAATTGACGGAACTTCAACTGTCATGTTCGTTGTTGGATCCAGCAACTCAATTGTTGGAGCAACACATGGAGCACTAGGTTTTCTGTAAACAACTGTAGTAATCGCCTTTGTTTCACCACATGCATTTAGTGCAATCACTTCAATTGAATTTTGTCCTTCAACAAGAACCAACTGACGAGAATACGTTCCAGCACCTTGAATATATGTTCCACTTGGCTGCAAGCTTCCGTTCAAAAGAACTTTCACCTGATTCGCATTCGTGATATTCATAATAGTTGCAGTGAAAGCCATTTGATCAACATTCACGCTCAAACCTTGAGATGAAGGATTTGTAATTGAAATTGTTGGCTTATCACAAACCACAACTGGCTTACGGTAGTCTATAGAAGTTGAAGCGGTGTGATTTCCTGCTGAATTTGTTCCTGTTGCTGTGAAAACGTTGTTTCCAGGATTCAATGTTGTGTTGTAAGTCAAAATTGAAGAACTTGGATCGTAAACCCACATAGAAGGATTCACTACATTCCCATCCTGAAGGAATACGATTTGATTCGCAGTCATGATATTTGTGAATTTCACTTTCACTGTGTAGTTCGGTAAGTTCACAATTGTACCTGGCGTTCCCGGGTTAACAAACGTTACGAATGGAGGCTGAACAACTTGTTCCGGACGGAACATAATTGTTTTTGTATCAGAAGCTGTTCCAGCTGTATTCGTTCCTGTAACCACAACTACGTTAGAACCTTGATTCAAATTCGCAGTAAATGTTACTTGTTTCGTATTATCGTTGTACGCAAAGTTCGGAACTGCGTTTCCATTCAGGGTAACAGAAATTCCACTTTGATTGTCAACATTCAATACGGTTGCAGTAACCGGACATGTGTTGGTAGTTACAACGTAAGGACTGTTGAAAGGATTCGTAATTGTTACAACCGGAGGATTTGTAGTAACCGGACGACGATAAATAATCGTTGTTGTTGCACTACCTTGTCCGTCAGCGTTTGTAGCCACAATGCTAATAACATTTGCACCCTGCACCAATGATGTTGTGAAGTCCATGATTTCACTTGAAACACTGTATACAAAGTTTGTTGAAGCAGCTCCGTTAATTGTAAGCGCAATTTGCGAAGCACCAGTAACGAAACGCACTCTAGCTTTAACCGGGTATGTTGCAGAGTAAACTGTAGTTGGCGATACCGCAGGATCAATAAATGACACTACCGGAGGTTGCGCCGCAACAGGTTTACGGTAAATAATTGTTTGTTGATCTGAAGCAGTTCCTGCTGTATTTGTTCCAGTAACTGTGATTACGTTTGCACCTTCAATAAGAACCAAAGGAACAGTAACTGAGTTTCCGTTGAATGTAAAGTTGGTAACGTTTGCACCATTTACCACAACATTAACTCCAGATACATTTGGAACATTCAATACAGAAGCCATCAACGTATAATCCGCTTGAGCAACCGTGAATGGATTTGCATTCGGAACTGTAATTTGAACAACAGGAGGCTGAATTGTTTGAGCAGGACGATAAATAATCGTTGTTTGCTTACTATCAGTACCATCTGCATTTGTTCCGGTAACAGAAACCACATTCGATCCCTGAACAAGGTTTAATGTTGCGTAAACACCATTATTCGAATTGTTGTAGTTGAAAGGAATGTTTGCTCCGTTCAATTTCACCAAAATTTGACTTGCCTGAGTTACATTCAAAACTGTAGACGTCATGTTGAACACCGCATTTGAAGTCTCGTGTGGGTTATTTGACGGATTTGTAATTGTCACCACTGGAGGTTTCGGAGCTGGTCTGTTGTAAATGATAATTGTAGAAGCTGAAGCACTACCAGCGCTGTTCGATCCAACAATTTCGAATACGTTTTGTCCTGGATTCAATACAACTGTACTTTGGAAATCATCCGTTTGAGCGTTGTAAGTAAAGTTCTGGTTTACTGTTCCGTTTTGTTTGAACAATACATTTTGAGCACCAGCAACATTCAATACATCAGCGTTGATTACAAACGTGTTGTTGTTTGTAGTGTAAGGAGATGAATTCGGATCAACGAAGTAAACAACCGGTGGCTGCTCAGTTTGCTGAGGATTGTAGATAATTGTTGTGCTTTCAGAATCAGTTCCATAAGGATTTGTTCCTGTAGTTGTAACAATGTTCGTTCCTACTTGTAAAGTAATATTTGCGTTTGCAACATGATTTGAAGAAGAGAAGCTAACTCCATTCACTACAGCTCCGTTCAAAGTCATAGTTACCTGGTTCGCCTGATCAACATTCAAAATAGTTGCAATAACATTGAAGTTCGGGTTTTGAACAGTTGTTGGACTAGCAGAAGGATTGTTATAAGTTACAACTGGAGGATTGTTTTGCTCTCTGTTGTAAATAATAATTGTCTGATCTTGTGCAGAACCAACTGTATTTGTTCCTGTTAGCTCGAATACGTTTTGTCCCGGCTGAAGCGTTACAATACTTTCAAAGCTTTGAGTTGAAGGATTGAATGTGAAGTTCGTATTGTACTGTCCGTTTTGACGGAAAACAACATTTTGAGAAGAAGCAACATTTACAATTGAAGCCTTGATCACATAATTAGGAGAAGAAACTACAGTTCCTGAAGTTGCAGGATTTGTAAAACGAACTTGCGGTGGATTGTTTTGATTCACCTGATCATAATTGTTCACGTTATCAAGAGAATTGTCAATTGGAGTATCAACAACAACTCTGTGATCTTTGATATGGAATTTCAGGTAAACCCCAGAATAGTGGTACCAATCATTAGCATATTTTCCACTCGGATTTACTGAACCATCAAAAACATCATCTAAAGTAAAAGTTGTTTTGTGCTCAAATCCCATTGAGAAGCGAGGTCCAAATTGGTAACCCAATCCAAAACCTAAACTTGGCATCCAGCGACCAGTCCAATCAGAAGTACTTCCATCCAAGATCGTTTCATAATTACCATCTAGTAAACCAGATGCAGAAGAAGTAGAAACATCATTATGAGCAACCAAGGTATCGTAGTTGTACATTGCATTGTTTGCATCAAGCTGATCTCCTTTTGCTCTGTACCAAGTATATCCAATACCTCCAAAGATGTATGGATCCCAACCGCTGTTCGCACGAACATTATTTGCGTGAAGCACTAATTCTAAACTCAACTCATGCAATTTCGTTTGATGGTTCAGAATAGTATAACCCAAATCGGTTTTATAGTTTGTACTTCCACTACTTAGAGCGTTGTTTCCATACTGGAAACCAGAAGTATCGCCAGCCTGTCCGTACCAAACACCCGTCAAATAACGAGCGCGGATATCAAAACTGATTGGCTTTCCGTAATTGTAATTGAAGGCTTTACCAATTGTAATACCGTAACCCCAATCGGTTTGGTATTTTACATCGGCTTTCGTCCAGGTTCCTCCGGCATTTAGCGTCCAGAACCAACGTGAATCATTATCGTAATCCACTTTTAACTTTTCTTGTGCGCTTAAGTTAAGCGTTAGAATGAGCCCTAACAGAAGAGTAAAAATTCTATTCATAAGGTATAATTTACATTGTTAATTGAAGTCCGATAACCACGTACTATGCCAAAAACTAAATGAAATTTGCAGTAGTTCCGAAATTGCGGTGTGAAACTACATAATTTTTGACAAAAAACTGCGTTGAAAGTATTAGTTTTACAGAAAAGAAGGGACTTTGCGAACACGGATTTTGTTGCTTGTTAATGTTTTGTTAAGCGTAATTTCGAGTTATGCTCAGCCTGCTAATGATGCATGCGGAAACGCAATTGAGCTTTGTCCAAATACCGTAACCAACGGATCCAATATCAATGCAACGGCAACAAGTTGTCCGGATTGTGAAGATGATTTACCGTTTTGTTTTGTTGGCAGCAACTCCGTTTGGTTCACTTTTACTACAAACGCTTTAGGTGGAAATGTAACAGTAGACTTCACCAATATCGTTTTCGGCAGCGGAGCAATTTACGGGAATGAACTGCAGGCAGCAATGTTTCAGGCAGCCGTTCCTTGTGATGCAAATGCTTTTACATTGGTAAGTAATTGCGTAAGTAATGCAACCACGAATTTTCAGCTTAACGCTATTGCGCTTCAACCCAATACAGAATATATTTTTGTGGTTAACGGTGCGATAAACGGGTCTGCAACTCAACCAGCGAGAGCCATCTTCGATGTTGAAGTTCATGGTCCTGGCGCTGACAGAATAGCTCCGCTCTTTTCATTTGGTCAACCCACAACTCAAGTTTGTCCAAATACACAAGCCGGTTTTACGGCCTATTTCGCAAATTGCACGGATACAAGTGATATCTCGTGGTACGTAAATGGTGTTTTAACTGCGGTTACAGAAAGTCATATTTGGTGGACAAGTGAATTGCAAGATGGTGATGTAGTTTCGGCCAGCGCTTCCTGTTTCACGGTTTGCCCTGTAAATTTAACGTACACTGGTACACCGATTTCAGTAAACAACTTGACTGCAGATGCCGGAATCGATCAAACGGTTTCTTCCGGAGATCAAGTTACTTTGACCGGAACGACCAATGGATTATACTATCAATGGAGTCCGGCTCAGGAAGTAATTGCTCCAAATGATGCTGTTACTTTCACCTATCCAACAGTTACAACAACGTATTTTTTTACTGCAAGTAATGACGAATGTTCACTAACTGATGATGTAACCATTTACATTGAAGACAATTTAATAATTCCAGGTTCCTTTTCGCCTAATGGAGATGGAGCAAATGACACATGGTATATGCCCGGAATAGAATATTATCCGAATGCTCAGTTGTTGGTTTTTTCCAGATGGGGACAAATAGTTGCGGATATTACGGGTTATAGTCATGACAGATCCTGGGACGGAACACACAATGGTAAACCACTTCCTGACGGTGTTTATTTTTACGAATTAAATCTTCATAACGGTTCGAGTGATGAGAAGATCAAAGGAAATGTAACAGTAATTCGATGAAGACTCTTGCAAAAACCTTAACTCTTCGTTACTCCAAAAATTTAATGAGCTCATTTACTCCTGTAAACTCACTCGTCAAATTTTTGAAAAGCCTCGATTTAAGCCTTTTTCAAAAGTCTTTGGTCATTCTTTTCCTTGGAATATTCCAAAATACGCATGCGCAACAATTGGGTCATATGACCACATGGTCATCTCATCAATTTGCAATAAACCCTGCACACACAGGCATTAAAACATGTTTAGAAGCTCAAAGTACTATTCGCGGACAATGGATAGGATTTGACGGCGCACCTTACACAGGCTGGGTTTCAGTTTCATCTCCATTAAAAGCAAAACGAAAAAAATTCCTGAGTGCTCGACATGGTTTGGGCGGATTAATGTATGCAGATAAAATTGGTCCGTTCCAGCAATTCAGTTTTTTATTGAATTATGCCGGGCATTTCAATTTCACACAAACTTCTCGCTTATCGCTTGGACTTGCTTTTGGTGCCACACAACTGTCTTTCGATAAAGAGATCGCAAGTCCTTTGAACCCAGATCCTGCAATCAACGGATCTGCCACACAATTAAGTCCGGACGCGCGTTTTGGAGCTTGGTTCAATACTGAAAACTACTATTTTGGACTGGCACTTTACAACTTAATTCCAACCAAATGGGACAAAATCGGGTCGAACGCTTCCAGCTCTTTTCATGGAATGTTTAATGCCGGAACACGTATCAGCATCGATCAAAATCATGCAATCCTCCCAGCATTGTATTTAGGATTCACACCGGGTTCCACCATCGATCTGCAAGTGCAGGCAGTTGCTGATTTCAATGGTCGATTCAACATTGGTTTAGGGCTTCGAAATACAGATGCAATAATAGCGATGATCGGATATCGTTTTGAAGAAAAATGGCGTTTGGCGTATTCTTACGATTTCGTTTTAAGCACACTCCGACAGGGAACTTTTCACTCGCATGAGTTAACATTGGCTTTTAGTCCATGCACAAGAAAAGTGATCAGCACAAAAGGCGGAAGTAAATGTCCGTTGTTTGAATAGCTGAATTAAAACTTCACTGTTTATAAGTACTCTTACACCGCCTCCTATTTCCTTTCATTTCTTTCGAAATTTGTTGGACTAAAATCAATTTCAATGAGATTTGCAATCCTTTTAACAACTGGAGTATTGATTGCTTCATGCGTACCAGCTAAAAAATACAACGAACTAGTTGCACGCGAAAAGACTACTTCTGAAGAGCTCGCTAAATACAAGCAAAGTTCTTTGGATTTTGAAGCCAAACTTCAGGACTTGACGATCAAAAGTGATGCAATGCGAAAAGAAGTTGCTCAACTGAAAAAAGATACTACGCAGCTAGGCGCAGATTTACGTTTCATGCAGGCACAATACGATTTGGTGGTGGCTGAAAACGAAGCTAACGAGCGCAAAATTGAACAAATGCGCTTAACAGGAGCTAAAGAGACTGCAGGATATCAGGCAGACATTGAAGCGAAAAACCAGGAATTGGCCCGACGTGAACAAGCATTGAAAAACCTGGAAACAGAACTTGGAAATAAAAGCAAACTTCTTGAAGAAAGAGAGCTTCGCGTAAATGAACTGGAGGAAATGATCAAGCGCAAAGACGATGCAATGAAGAGTTTAAAAACACGTGTTGCAAGCGCTCTGAAAGGATTTGAGAATAAAGGTTTAACCATCGTTGAAAAAAATGGGAAAATCTATGTTAGTCTGGAGGCGAAATTGCTATTCCCATCCGGAAGCACAGCGGTTGAAACAGAAGGAAAAAAAGCACTTGTTGAACTGGCCAAAGTACTGGAAACAGAAAAAGATCTTGAAATCATTGTTGAAGGTCATACCGATACGGATAAGCTGACAAGTTTGACACATCCGAAATCGAACTGGGAATTGAGCGTGTTACGCGCTACATCAGTTGTAGAGATCATGACAGCGAACAGCAAAATGAATCCTGCACAGTTGATGGCAGCTGGGCGCAGCGATTACCATCCTGTTGATCCGAAAGACAAAGCAAAGAACCGAAGAATTGAAATTATCATCTCGCCAAACTTAAACGAACTGTTCAACATCATCAATCAATAACAAATCGTGATAAAATATCACAATCTGTTGTTTTTTAAAACCAACCTTCGTAACTTTTGAAATATATAATCAATAAGTTATGAAAAGTTTAAGTCCATCGATTAAATACGGTCTCTACAGTTTTGCAGGTATCGTAGCCTTTTTCTTGTTAATGAAGTTAATAGGCCTGGAACATTTAATCTGGCTGAGAGCCTTCAACATACTGATAGTGTTGTATTTCAGTAATCGCCTGGCGCGTTTGAATTTTACAGAAGATACGGAAGACAATTACGTATCCTCTTTTCTCTCGCTTCTTGTGGCTAACGGAATCACAATGGTTGCGTCTGTAGTGTCATTTACACTCTATGTAAAGTTCATAGATCCAACGTTCCTTAGCCATGTGAAAGGAGGAGTTTTATTCGCCCAAGGATTTACATTAGACCATGCTATTGTTTCCATTATGATGGAAGGTGGTGCGGGAGCGTTAATCGTTTCCTTTGTTTTAATGCAGTACTGGAAGAACATGAAACCGAAAGTGAAGGTCAATCCCAGCAAAATTTAAAAGCAACGACTCCGATTATTCGGGGTCGTTTTTACTTAACTTAGAATTAAAAAGGTATGTCGACATTAGTAATGGGAGCAACGGCAAAGCCACAGCGTTATGCAGGAATGGCGATTCAATCACTCGTAAATCATAAACAACGTGTAATCGCCTTTGGAAGAGAAGCCGGAGAAGTGGCTGGTGTAAAATTTGAAAACGATTGGAATCCGAACTGGGATGTGGATACTGTTACCTTGTATCTCAGTCCAAAAAACCAGGAGTCCTATCTCGACAAGATCATTGAATTGAATCCAAAGCGTGTCATTTTCAATCCGGGAACTGAAAATCCGGAATTCTTCAAGAAATTGCGTGAGGCAAAGATCGAAGTTGAAGTTGGATGCACATTGGTAATGCTGGCAACGAATCAGTATTGAGTGATACCAACTTCCAGCATCTCGAACACAATATTATAAAAATGTAAAATCGTGTTTTCGTTGCAGAAGCGCACACCTAAATCAAAACCACTGTAAATGAAAAGTGAAAAGCAACAAAAAAGCTTCACCTTTCGATGAAGCTCTTGTTAAATTATAGATTGTTGCGGGCTAAACTCGTTAATGAACTGGCGGTGGCGTGTTTGATGGACACGTTGGATTCGGACACTGATTTTGTCCATCTGGAATTGGCGTTCCGCAAGACGGACAATACTTCAATTCTTTGAATATAAAAACTCGCTTTTTCATAACTTAAGTATTTCGATTAACACAAGTTACTCCAAAAAGAAAAATGGAAAAGTTAAGGAAGTACAAAAAGCAACTATCCATTTCTCTGCACGTCTGTAGAACAGTACATTCGCCTAAAACAACATATATGAACCATCTGGTAACAACAGTCTTTTTTCTATTCAGTTTTATTGGATTATCGCAACAAGACATGTTCGTGGTTACCACCGACATTTCCGTTGACTCTATTTATTACATGGATCACAAACTCAATCATCTTATAGAGAGCGATTCTGTACTTAGCATGAAAGCTGAACGCAACCACGACACAGTTGCCCGCGATTTGACTATTTATTCGAATCAGAAAACATATCAGGTTAGTATTCCGGCAAATTTAACTGAGGTGTTTGAAGCCGAATGGGTAAAGCGCGATCCTAAAAATCCCATTTCAATCTTAATGACGATAAAAAAAGGTGATTGTGTATTTTTCAAGGCAGATGGCTCAGCCGTAAATATGATGTCGTCATTAATTGTTTTGGACTCAAAAGGAGAATGGATTGAAGATGAATGTTGCGGAGTTTATCAGGCGAAGAAGACGCTCAAGGGGAAAAGATAAAATGAGCATCATTCTGATTCTCAATTCTCACTCTGAAAAGAGAAACAGTATCTCTATTTCACCTTAGATTTATGCTTAAAAAGTTTAAAAGCCATATTCCGGAATAAACTCTTCTTAATAATCACATGGTTGCAAGGTATTCCATTGTATGAAGAAGTTCCGAGTTGAGTTGACAACACTTCTTTACCGTCAACATTAAATTTGAAGAAATACTCATCTGGCGTTAAAGGATATTCACCAATCCATTTATCCCCTTCTTTTATCATAAAATCATCCAGCTTATAGTAGGAAAAATCTTCAAGCAATACAT
>CBFGNV010000005.1:0-107372 GCA_965650275.1 uncultured Fluviicola sp.
CCAAGGTGACATTTTTCAAGATACAAAGCTGCTATTCCTGCAATTACGGGTGAAGCCATTGATGTTCCTCCGTTTCTCATATGCAGCATGTCTTGATCTACCTGACTGGATGCGCCCGGATCGGCCATGTAGTCCAGGGGACCCGCACTTAATGCAACATCACCACAAGCTGCAACATCAGGTTTTACAACACCAAGTCTGCTTGGACCTTTTGAGGAGTTGATACTCAATTGTCCAACTTCTGATGTGTAGGATGGGGCTGGAGTATAAAGATTTCCATCTGCATCAATGTGATGAAGACGGTTTCTGATATTTCCAACCGTAACCACCTTTTCCGAACAATTCCACGATGATACAATGGTTTGTAAACTGTCCGGCATATGATAATAAGCAATAGCAGGAAGCGTGGCAACCGTTGGAATTGCAGTAACCATGTCATTCAATGCAAGCGAAAGTGAACCTGTCCAGGCATCATACTTACCAAAACCGACTGTTTTAAAAGAGTAGAGGTAATTGGTTGAATCTACATTATTAAAGTAATATTCAATATGAAGCGTGTTTCCTACAATTTCAGGATAGGCTTCCACCGTAGCAATTCTATTTCCGTTGTTCCAAAGTGTATCGTAAATGGTTGTTCCGGCTCCAAAAGTTGCAGTTCTGTAAATGGTTTGATCCCGTTCTGCATAACTTCCACTTGAAAGGTTTGCCCCGAAAGCATAACTAAATGTTGCATTCGATAGATCGGTCCAAACATCCATGTAACAAGTGTTTGCTCCCAATTGAGAACCTGGATTTGGCTGGATCCAAACGAAAGACGTATCCAAATCAGTATTTCCCTGAACGTGGTATTTCCCCCAATTTCCTGAGTTTCCGGCAGCACAAACAATAACTCGTCCGGCTTTTTCATCTAGTAAATCTTCCATTAATTCAGCTGCAGGATCATTTCCGTCATGACTTCCTAAGTAAGAACCAACAGAAAGATTAACAACAGCCGGAAGACCTAAACTATCTGCCTTTGCAAAGATGAAATCACATGCATCGGCAACGGTTAGTGTCCAGTTTGGAATAGAGAAATTTGTTTCAATAATGATCAAATTACAGTCTGGAGCCATTCCTTTTTCTTTTCCATTTGCTAAACCGTTTGCAGCAGCAGCACCGGCAACAGTTGTTCCGTGCGCAGTTCCGCTTTCAGTTGCAGGACAATTTCCTGAATTAATATCCGAGGCGTTGAAAACTTGTCCGTAATTATAAGGTTGTGGAGTTCTAATAGCATCAAATCCCATGTTTTGGTCCCAGTAGTAAAGAACTCTTGTTGTTCCATCTAAATTCTGAAAATCAGGATGAGAATGATCTAATCCCTGATCAACAAAACCGATGATAACGTCTTTACCTGTGAACGGAGTTTGTAATCCGCCCATTCCCGCATGCACTTCATTTACAAAGTGTTTTACACGAGTTGAATCGTTTAGAGGTTGTTGTCCGGCATTAAATTCATAATGAAATTGTTCAATAACCTTATTCGTTTGTGCGTTTGCAATCCATGAAGGAGATGCATTAATAAAGATCCAGTTCTTAGTGATCTGTTTTACAATTACCGCTTTATCGGCAAGCAGTCTGTCGATTGTTCCTGAGGTATTTGTAACCGCAAAAGGCACTTTTTCATTTGGGTGTTCAGCTAAAAGTTTCTTAAATCTAAAATTGTCGGACTGAGCCAAAAGGTTAGAACTGAACAAGAAAAGTGTAATAATCAGTAGAGAGAAGTGCTTCATAAATAACTAATAGTAGCTTTTAACATTTATTTTATATTTATCTTCATTGTTTCTTAAAAAGAACAACTGAAATATGAAGCAAAGTACGATATTTGCTTGACAATTATGCATACAAACGAAAAAACAATATGAAAAAACGCATTATATCTCTGTCGTTGGCACTCTTCTCTTTTGGGATGATGAATTTCTTCTATGCACAGGAAAGTGTTGATCCGAAAATCCTTAACTGGTATAACAAGGCGGGAACCGGAATGAATACAGAGAAAGCGTATAAAGCGCTAAAAAAACGTAAAACTACTACTGTTATTGTTGCAGTTATCGATTCAGGAATTGATATTGAGCACAAGGATTTGCAAGGTCAAATTTGGGTGAACTCAGACGAGATTCCAAACAACGGAATTGATGATGATAAGAATGGTTATGTCGATGATATTCACGGATGGAACTTTCTTGGAGGCGCTGATGGAAGAAATCAGGATTTTGCACGTTTGGAAAAAACAAGAATTTTGGCTGCTTTGGCTCCAAAGTTTGAAGGTAAGAAAGAAGCAGATATTGCTGCTGCTGATAAAGCAGATTACGCATTGTATAGAAAAGTTAACGAAGAAGTGACTTCTGAATTAACAAATATGACAGGTGCACTAGAGCAATATGAACAATTGAAAGAGTTTGTTCCTATGGCTCAAAAACAATTGGAGGATAAATTCGGAAAAGGATTTACTCAAAAACAATTGGATGAGTGGAAACCTACAACTGGTGAAGAAATGCAGTTGAAACAATTGGGTATGTACATCGCGTCTGGTGAGTTGACTCCTGAAGCAATTGAGGAAGGTTTAGCTCAAATTGGTGCTATGGTAAATTACCAATTGGTAACTTCTTATAATGATCGCGAATTTATCGGTGATGATCCGGATAACTTTAACGATGTTCAATACGGAAACAACGATGTTGAAGGTCCAGATGCATTGCACGGAACTCACGTTGGTGGAATTATCGGAGCGCTTCGCGGAAATGGTTTAGGTGGTGACGGTGTGGCTACGGATGTTAAATTGATGTCTGTACGTGCTGTTCCTAACGGAGATGAGCAAGATAAAGATGTTGCTTTGGCAATTCGTTATGCAGTTGATAATGGTGCGTCTGTTATCAATATGTCTTTCGGTAAAGGATATTCAATGCACCAGAAAGAAGTTTACGAGGCATTAGCTTATGCAGATTCTAAAGGAGTTTTGTTGG
This sequence comes from uncultured Fluviicola sp., assembly GCA_965650275.1. Classification (GTDB taxonomy): domain Bacteria; phylum Bacteroidota; class Bacteroidia; order Flavobacteriales_D; family Crocinitomicaceae; genus Fluviicola. The sequence continues at coordinate 3,000 of CBFGNV010000005.1, forward strand.
TTCACGCGGCTGGTAACGATCATTCTGATGTTGATGTAACCGAAAACTACCCAACAAATCATTATTCTTTCCAAACAAAGTTAAATCAGCACATGTTGACGATTGGTTCTTCAACTCGTGATATCAAGAAATTGGCGTCTGATTTCTCTAACTACGGAAACGAAAGAGTAGATGTGTTTGCTCCGGGAAGTGAAATTTACAATTCAGTTCCTCAAAGCTCATATCAAAAATTGCAAGGAACATCAATGGCAGCTCCAATGGTTGCTGGTGTTGCTGCTATGTTGAAATCGTACTTCCCGAACATGTCAATGTTGGAAATTAAGAATGTGATCCTGGAAACTTCTAAAAAGTACCCTAAGAATACATTCCCAATGCCAGGTGAGGAAACACAAGTAATGTTGAAAGATCTTTCTATTACTGGTGGAGTAGTTGACGTGAGCGCAGCGGTTAAAAAGTGTTTAGCGCTTGAGAAAGCGAAGAAATAAGCTTAAATAATTTTAAAAGATCCCCGGCGCTTCGAGTAACCTCAGTGACCGGGGATTTTTTTGTTCAAAACGTTCAATTGTTTAAAGCGTTCAAATGTCAAGTGCACCTTTCTTGATGTTTTTGAGGCTTTTGATCTTTTTGAACCTTCTTTTGAACTCTGTTATTATTAACTTTGTATAGCATGAGACAATTCGATATTCCATCATATTATAAATCCGAAATAGTTGGTAAGATAAAATCTATTCGAAAGGATAAAGATCCAAGAAAGAAGGATTTTACACCGACAAAATTAGATTTAGGAAATGTTGAATTCTATGTTTCCCGACACTTCGGTTTTTGCTACGGAGTTGAAAATGCCATCGAAATAGCATATAAAGCGCTTGACGAGAATAAGGGAAAACGCATTTTTCTACTCAGTCAAATGATTCATAATCCTGCTGTTAATGCGGATTTACAAGAGAAGGGAATTCAATTTATTCAGGATACAAAGGGAAATCAGTTGATCTCATGGAACGAAGTGACTTCTGATGATGTTGTGATTATTCCGGCTTTCGGAACGACTTTGGAAATTGAAGCCCTGCTTAAAGGCAAGGGAATCGAGACGGAGAAGTACAATACCACTTGTCCGTTTGTTGAGAAAGTTTGGAATCGATCAGAAAAATTGGCAACAGAAGATCACACCTTGATCATTCATGGGAAATACAATCACGAAGAAACAAGAGCAACATTTTCGCATACAGCAGCGCATACCCATGCTGTAATTGTGAAAGACATGCAAGAAGCAAAGTTTCTGGGAGAGTGTATAACAGGAAAGCGCAGTAAAGCAGAATTCTACGAATACTTTGCTGGAAAATATACTGAAGGATTTGACCCCGAAATACATTTATCCAAGCTTGGCGTAATCAATCAAACCACCATGCTGGCTTCAGAAACGCAGGAAATTGCAGAATACCTGAAGTTGCAAACTGAATCGCTTGAAAATAGCAGTAAACAATTCGCGGATACTCGTGACACTTTGTGTTATGCTACCAATGACAATCAAAGCGCGACTTATGGTCTGATGGAAGTAGAGCTGGATTTTGCTATCGTCGTTGGCGGATACAACAGTTCTAATACAACGCATTTGGTTGAATTATTAGAGCAAAAAACGCCAACTTACTTTATTAAGGATTATCATCAAATCTTGAGCGAAACTGAAATTAACCAATTCAATATTCATACAAAGAAAGAGGAGGTGGTTTCAAATTGGATTCCAACAAATAGAAAACTAAAAATTGGAATAACATCTGGTGCTTCTTGTCCGGATTCTACGGTTGATGAAGTTATACTTGCAATTCAGGATTTGATTGGTTCAGAAAAAGATATTACTGTAGCACTTTCAGAAATATAGTGAAATCGTGTAATTCACGATTTGCTCCTAATCATATCCAATACGCTTACCAAAATTTAGGCATAAAAAAAGGGTCCCGAATATTCGGGACCCTTCCTGTTTTCTAAAGAAAATTATTTCTTAACGAAGTTTCCTTTTGCCAATTTACCAGCTTTTGTTGTTACATTGTACATGTACATTCCAGCTGTTAATTCAGAAACATTCAATGTTCCAGAAGTAGCATTCATTACAGTTTTACCATCTAAAGTAATTACTGATACAGTTTCGATTACTTCGTTTCCAACTTGAATATTCAATTCATCGTTTGCCGGGTTAGGGTAAACTGAAGAAGCAATTACGTTTTCCTCAACTGAAGCAACAAGGTTAACTACTGGGAAAATTCCCAATGCAACGTCAAGTCCCCAAGTAGCAGTTGTTCCATCGTTAAATGAGTAGTAAGTTCCTGCAGATTGAATTTCACCTGTGTGTGTTGAAGCATCTGTGAAATCTCCATCTGTAGTTGTTGCTAAAGTAATTGTATCACCATTGGTTGTAGGTAAAACGATACCAGCCCAAAACTTGTTACCAGCAGGAATATTAATTGCTGTTGGGAAGTTCACTGCAACGTTGTAAACTACTGAGTTGTTAGCAACTGCATAAGCAGCAGCAGATGTATCAACTGAAGCAAGCGTAACATTTGCAATTCCTAAAGGAGATAAAATGTTTGCAGGCTGACCAGCGTTATCACCCCAAATAGCAACTTGGAAGTTTCCACCGTTAGCAACTTTAATAGGAGCCAATAACAATACAGAAGTAACTGTTCCACCGCTTGTTACACCGTAACCAGCATCAAACAATTGCATTTTTGCAAGGTCACCGTAAGAGTTGTTTCCTCCTACGTATCCACCTGAACCATCAGTGTAAATTGTAGGCGTACCACCGAAGTGTGTAGTTAGTGTATCTACTTGTGCATTTGATGCAAACACTGTAGAAAAGGCTAAAGCTGAAAGTAAAAGTTTTTTCATAGTTATTTTTAAAAAGTTTGCTCAAATTTAATTTATTATGTCTTAATAAAAAATTATTATCAAAAAAATCAATTAAGATTGGAATGTTAATACTGGAATTTAAGTAGTTATTTGAAGAGAAATACGTTGCTCTTTAGGAATAATGTGCTGATCCCTAAAACAATGAACTCTTTATGGTTGCTTGATTATACTGGAAAGTTAGCTCTTAGAGTATGATTTTCTAATCTGAAATGAGTTCATAAGTCAGTTGAATCTAAAAAGCGTCTAACATTTGAAAGCCGTTTTTACAAAAACAAGATACACAATGTTAAGATTCGATGAAGACTAACATCAAATAACTTCAGAGCATTATTAGTTATTTCAGAATGAATAGAATAGAAAAGAATCGACTTCTTCGTACGAATTGAATACATACTATCGTACAATCGTAATCATTACTTCACTATATTCACATTAAATTCTTGACTTTAAATGGAGAGGTTAATCAATATCCTAATTATTGACGATATAAAATCGGATCAAAACGCGCTTAAGGAAATTCTTGGCGGAGGAGGAAATATTCTTCTTCAATGTGATAATCTTGAGCAAGCCGCTGTTATTCTCAGTAGAAAGGAAGTTGGGATTATTCTCGTAAATATTGATTCACCTTCATTCACCAGTATGGACGATTTTAAGGAATTGATCCAGAACGAAAATCACAATAGGTATTGCATTGTCATCACAGAAAATGCAAGAACAGGTCCGAAATTGTTGAGAGGATTATCGAGTGGTGCAGTTGATTTTATCCAAAAGCCATTCAATCCTTATCTTATTCAGGCGAAGATTGAAGTATACAAATCACTTTATTATAAGGATCAACGAATAGCTCAACTGCTTTCTAATATTCTCCCAAGAACTGTTTTGGAGGATTTGAATCAGCATGGAAAATATTCTCCAAAAAGGGTTGATAAAGGAGTTGTGTTGTTTACTGACTTCGTTGATTTCTCTCTAAAGTCGAAGAACATTAAGCCGCTCAAGCTAGTAAAATTACTAGAGTATTATTTTACCCGCTTCGATGAAATAGTGGAGCGTTATAAACTGGAGAAAATCAAAACCATTGGTGATGCATATATGGCGCTGGCTGGTGTCACTGAAGAAAATGAAGAGCCTGTTTTACGTGCGTGTTTAGCCGCTTTGGAAATGCGCAACTTTATCAGAAATGAAAAGGAAGTTGCAAAAGCTTTGAAACGGGATTTCTGGGAAATTAGAATTGGAATTCATGCCGGACCTCTGGTTGCCGGAATTATTGGATCAAAACGTTATTCGTTTGACGTATGGGGAGATACAGTGAACATTGCAGCCCGAGCTCAACAATTCAGTGCAATTGATGAAATCTCTATTACGGATAATATATATGAAGAAGTAAAAGAGTTCTTCGATTTTACCGATTTGGGTGAAACTCCAATTAAAAAAAGGGGCGGAACCATGCGTATGCTGACACTTGATCAGTTGAAGACGAATCACAGCATGTATGGAAATGGAAATTTCCCTAATGTGAACCTTCGAAAGAAATGTAATATTTCCCCGGTAGATTTTGAGCACATGCGTTCGAACATCATCAATTATTTGAAGTCCAATTTGCCGGATGAAGTGGTTTATCATGACCTGTTTCATACATTGAATGTGGAGAAAGCTGCAATTCGATTGGGTAGATTGGAAGGCTTAAATGAGGATGAATTGATGCTTCTTAGAACAGCCTCATTGTATCATGACAGTGGTTTTATTTTCAATTATCATAGAAACGAACTTCACAGTGTTCGTTTGATGGAACAGCATCTGCCAAACTACGGTTATGATAAGGAACAGATCGAAATCATTCGTTCTATGATCTTAGTTACGGCAAGCAATGTAGAGCCAGTGACACTTTTAGAGCAATTGATGTGTGATGCCGATCACGATTATATCGGTCGTGCTGATTATTATGTAGTCTCCGAAAAGCTTAGAGTTGAAATTGAAGCTATGGAGTCTAAGATGACTGATTTAGAGTGGATTGATTTTCAGATTGACTATTTACAAACAGAACATAAATACTATTCCATTTCTGCCAAGAACATTCGTGATAAAGGTAAGAAGAACAGGATTATGGAATTGAAGGAGAAGAGAAAATTGATTCTTCAGGAAATAAGCGTGTAGAGACGTGCATCTCGACTCCGCTCGATGACCACGCGTCTGTACTTCTATTAAGTTTAATAAACCGTCTGAATCCAATCCAGCATTTCTGCGGTGCTAACATCTGATGTTGATTGATCTTTCGCTTGTTCATCCATCATATCTGCAGAAGCAACACTTTCTCCAGATGCATTTCCGACAGCAGTTCCAAACGCAACTCCATTTGGATATAAATCAGCACTTAATCCTTTTGCTTTGCTTGGATTTGATACAGCTGATGAAGTTGGAGCGTTAGAAAAGTAATATGCTACCGCTGCATCATCTGAAGCTACTGGTTCTGCTTCAGCTCTTTTGTCGTAAGAGACACGATTGGTTTCAGTATTAGAAGGAATCGCTTCAGGAACGGCAATTGCAGAGGATTTATCTTTGGTTTTAAAATTTGAAGTATGCGCTGATGTTGTTGATTCGTCAGCTTTTGTTGGGCTCGACATTGCTACTTGTCTTCCGTTCTCCTTATTCGTTGTCAAAGCATCAGAATTTTGCAGATAGTAATAAGATGTTCCTGAGAACAGGAGTAATACTGCTGCAGCTCTGAACCATGCTTTGTTGTAAATTGGGACAATTTTGTCATCCTCAGCAGGTTCTTCTTCACGTTTCCAATCCTGCGCAATTACAGGATGTTTAGCCATAAAGATATTGTCCAGGCTTTGTTTCGTTGCATCAGATGCTGAGAAACGTGTTTCTGGGATAACGTCACTATTCATTTGAGTAAACAATGAACGCATAGCTCCGTATTCCTGCTCATTTTCAGCAAGCTCGGCAACCATTGTCAACTCATCTTGAGTTAACTCATTGAACTCTTTCTCAACGATAATTTCTTCAATTGTTTTCATCGCTATGTTGTTTCTTCTGGTGAAAATTCTTTCAACCCTTGTGCTAAATATTTTGTTGCATAGAACAATCTCGATTTTACAGTTCCTTCACTGATTTCGAGTGCATCTGCAATTTCTTTCATCGAAAACCCATCAAAATGGCGCATTTCAAACACTTCTCGGTGTTTTACGTCTAATTCACCTAATTGTTCCGTAAATCGCTCCTTAAAATGAGCATGATGGGCTTCAATCATGGTGTTTTTGGTATGATCACTTACGTTATATGAGCTATCCAGACCATTTGATGTGTTTTTTCTAATCTCCTGTTTCTTGTATTCGTTTTTACACATGTTACTCGCAACCGAATAAACCCATGTTTTAAAAGATCTGTTGGTGTCGAATAATTCCGGACGGTGTATCAATTTTGTAAACAAATCATGCAGGAAGTCCTCTGCTTTTTCTCTGTCTCGCCAAAGCATGCGCATGAAATAGGCAATGAGTGCGTTCGCATAACGATTGTACAAATGGTCGAATGCCTGCTTGTCGCCACCAGCCATTGCGATTACCAATTGTTCATCGGTCATTGTTTTGTATTCCTTGCGAAAAATCTTCATGCAGAAATGCTATCCTTTTTTACTTGAAACAGGTTTTGCTTTCGGTTTTACACCATTTCTGGTACTGATAGCATCGATCACTTCCTGAATCTTTTCAACTTCTTCGGTTTTACCAGCCGACTGATAATACTTCTGCAGTGTGTAAAGTGTCGGTAAGTAATTTTTAGTGAGATTGTCACTCCAGTCGTTTGTTCCGTGAATTAGATTTCCTCTGTTCCATTCATTCTCCCAAAGTTGTGCGTTGAACTCGTTTAGGTCATCCTTTTTCTCCAAAACGAAAGTCAAGCCCATTGGATAAAGATTCGGCATAAACTTGGCAAGATACTCCTTTGGAAGTGTCATTGAAAGCTGAATGTTTTTATCCGGATTCAGTTGAACGAATTCGAACAAGAAGGCGGTATCTACATTTTTCGATTCAGGAATAATATATCCTAAACCTTCAAGCGATTTTCTGTAATCTTTACTTTGTAAAAGCTCTAAAGAAACAATTTCGAAAGTGGAATTCCCGTCGGCCTGTGTCTTCGCTAATGTCTGAACCTGCGCCAAAGGAAGTAGATCATCAATTCCATGAACAATTACCGTATTTGTTGCCGGAACCGAATAGGATAGATCTTCAGCGTACCAATTCATTCCTTGACAATAAGTTCCGTCTGTAAATAATGTTTGAGTAACGCTGTCGGCTAAATAGGGTTGTTCTTCCACCAAATAGTACGCACTTAGTTGTTTTCTAACCAACGGATCGTTTGGTTCTAACTCTGCAGCTTTCAGCAAGTAGGCTGCGCTATCAGAATCGTAACGACCATTTACATAATTGTACAAATTGGTTTCGAAGGCAGTTGGAGCAAGGGTGTTCATGTATCCCAAACTCGAATTCATTTGTTTTTGCTGAGTTGGAGTTGCGCTTCTGCTGCTTTTGTTGTGTGTGCTTTGTTGGTAAACGGTTTTATAGTTTGTTGAGTTCGATTTAAAAAGAGATGATGTGCTAACGGATTCAGTATCTGCTTTTTCAGCTTCACTTGAGAGGTTTTTTTGCAGACTAACGGATTTCTCTTTTTTAAGATAAATGGTTGTGTCGAGAACAAGACCGTTGTTCATTTCCAAGTTTGTATTTAAAACATTGGAATTAACGGAAGCCGGAGCAACATTCTTTTTGCTTTCTTCTGAAACTGTGCGCTCGGTATTATTACTTTGTCCTAAAGAACAACTGCAGTTTAGAGCTATCAACGAAAGAAGTGAAATAAACTTCATAGAAGATGTTTTTTTTGAATGTTACAGTTGCAATCAATATTGGTTCAATGCAAACGAAAAAAAAATTACGATTCTCCTGCAAAAATGAATTTATTCGGAGAAACGAAGTTGGATTTAACAGCGTACATCACAATTCCGGCTGTGTTTTTCACTCCAAGTTTCGCCATAATATTTTTTCTATGCGTGTTCACCGTATGATTACTTAAACAGAGCGTTTCGGCTATTTGAATATTGGTAAAACCTTCAGCAACCAGGGTAATAATTTCATTTTCTCTGGCGCTTAGTGAAACCGGATCACAACTGAAATTATCAATACCAATATCTTCAACATTGATTGAAGCATTTCGAATGGTTTCCAAAAGGGTTCCACAGAAAAAACGTTTTCCTCTCCACGTTTCTCTAACTGCATCAATGATCTCATCGCTGTCACAATCCTTTTTTACATAACTTTTTACACCGGATCGCAATGCATTTACAAGCGTATGTGCGCTTTGTTCTGGAGTAATTGCTACAATAAGGATGTTTGGCTTTTTTTGAAGGAGTTGAGGAATAACGTCAATATTGAATTTCTTTGCTGTAAAGTCTATTAGAAGAACATCAGGGTTTAGACTTTCTGCGTCTTTCAAAAGCTCTTCTTTGTCCTTGGACTCACCAACAACGGAAACATTCGTAATGCGCTCAAAAAGTGTTTTGAGGCCTAGGCGAACAATATCATTACTATCGGCGATGAGCAGTTTCATTTTAAAATCTTGACGGTAAGCAAAAATAATGAATTGAGTTTAAAGTATATTGTATTATTTCGGTTAAGTTTGACTCCCAAAAAAAGGATTATGCAGGATAAAATGACTTTTCAATTTGTTAGTGAACCCACAGATGTGAATTTTGGTGGTAAAGTTCATGGTGGAGCTGTAATGAAATGGATTGATCAGGCATCTTTTGCATGTGCATCTACCTGGGCAGAAAGCTATTGTGTTACTGTGTACGTGGGTGGGATTCGTTTTCACAAACCAATTCATATCGGGAGCTTAGTAAAGATCCAATCGCGCGTTATTTACACTGGAAAATCGAGTATTCATATTGCGGTTGACGTTTATTCACGAAAGATGAGTGAGCACAAATTTGAGAAAACCACACATTGTGTTATCGTTTTTGTTGCCGTGGATGATGAAGGAAAGCCCAGAGCATCTAAACAATGGGTTCCCGATACCGATCGTGAACGCCAATTACAGCAATACGCTATTCGCTTAATGGAATTGCGAAAAGACATTGAAGAGGAAATGGGGCCCCATTTTAAAGAGATAATGTAAGTAATTACTAGTGACTAATTACTAATTATCAATTACGTCAGTCTCAGGAGGAACGAATTACGAGCCATTTGTAATTCGTAACTAGTCCTTTGTAATTACTCTAGGTTTCCTGAATAAAGGTCTTGTATTTCTTTCCTGTCCAGTATATTACTAGCGTACTGTTTCCTGTTCCTACCAATTGAATTCCCGGATATTTCAAGGTGACTTTCTTGTTGCTTCCACGGTTCATTATAATTCGGTTTCTATATACAAACCAACGTTTTGTCCATGAAAGTGAACTGCCCATTTCTGTTGGATTTCCACAGCCGACAATGAAAACGAGGTTCTTCCCGCTGTTCACGATCATAACTCCTTTTGTATGATCAATCTTGTTTTCAACGAAAAAGATCATTTCAACAGAATTGTCACCGGTCAAATCGGCTTCAAAGTAAAACGGATTGAACTCCGTCAGAATAGTATGTTTTTGAGCGATATCTGATTTTTCCAAAATTGGTTTTACCCATTCTGGCATATTGTCTTGCAGCAGAGTAGAATCAGACTGCGCGAAGGAATTACTCTTTCCAATTCCAGCAATCAATAACAAAGAAAAGGCGATGGTTTTCATATTTCAGTATTTAGTGTTTCTCTAAATCTAACGGAATATAAAATCGGAGAATTGAATAAAACCTGAAGTGTAGTGATGGGGTAGCGAAAGAGGTGGGTTGGTTATTCAAACTTTATCAATCATTACGGACCCATAAGGAAGTGAAAAGCCATTCCTGATAACGGAGTGGCTTTTCTACTTTTGTTGTGGAGAATATCGGACTCCTCTCAACTTTGCTACGCATCGTTCGGGATAAACTTCTCGTCCGACACAGTTAAAAATAAAAAACTGAAATATAGCTTCATATTTCAGTTTTCAAAGTGGAGAATATCGGACTCGAACCGATCACCTCAACGCTGCCAGCGTTGCGCTCTAGCCAGATGAGCTAATCCCCCAAAGTTGGGCGCAATATAGTTTAATTTTTAGTAAAAGATCTTTAAAGAAAGGAAAACTGGTGAAGATTGAGAAACAGAATCATAATGATGTAAAAGAAAAAAGCATCACTTTCGCGATGCTTTTTTCTTTTTGTGAACCTACCGCAACTAGAGTCGAACACCTTGAAACAAGATTAAAGCTCAAAAATCGTATTAGAAGCAGCTATTTTCTGTCAATTATAATTATTTCTTCATCCTCTAAAATCAAGAAAAAAAGTTCGAATAGTTTTGATAATTGGATCGTTTCAATCTTAGCAACGTTTTCATATTTATACTGAATTAAACAATCAAGCGTTGTAGCATGAATATTTATAACGGATGTTATATTGAACGTTATTTTTTTATTGTTGTGGTGTTTAATTTTATTATTAAGTTCTCTAAGTATTTTTAGTTTAGGATATTTCATTTCTAAACTAGGTTTGTCAAACTTTCCTTTTTTAGCAACAAAAATCCCTTCAATTGTTGCATAAACATCTTTGATTATACTCTTTATTGCAGGTATTTTCCCATTAAATATTTGCATCACTTCATCAGAAATCCAAAATGCGTTTTCAGGATATTTTATTTTGGAAACGAACTCAATTCTAGCTTTTAAAAAATTCACTTCAAATAGTTCACCTATTTTATCAATTGTGTGCTCTACATCTTGATACAAGTAGTATGAATTATTCAAGTCATAAATGTTTATTTTTTGAGTCATAGTGGATTTAATAGTTGTTGCCAATGTTTCAGGATTCATTTGAAGAACGTTGGATAATGAAGCTGATTTACGTACCGCTGGCTAAATGAGGATACATTTCTTGAATTTTTTTCTTCTTATCTTCCGTATCAGCTTTTTCTAACATTCTCTGATAAATATTTGATTCTAAATAATGTGTTTGATTACCCTGATAAAAATATTCTGTTATAAAATCTACTGATAATTCAAGTATTATAGTCATTTCAACTAACGCCCCTTCTTCAAAGAGAATTATAGTATCATCTAACGGATTGTCATCATACTTAATAAAGTGTTCTTTGAAATTACCAGGAAGTTTTGCTACATGATCAACAAATTTGTAAAGTGGTTCTAGAACCAATATTTGGAAAAGAGAATCATTATGTTGTTTGATGACCATTATTTCTACAGTTTTTTGGTAGAGCAATGATAAACTATGAGTATGCGGAACTTCTGTTTCAGTTAATGAGAGATATGCTTTGCAAAATACTTCAATATAAAATGTAAGATTATGAAATAGAACCGGAGACAATTTACTAAGAAGACCCGAGCAATATGAGTCAATATCATATACTCTTTCATCTTTAACAACTTCAATCGCTTCTTTAAAAAGGATTGAAATTACAAAGTACTGATTTAAGCATGAGTTTACAGCACGATTCGTTGTTGTTTTCTTTTTTGCGATTAAGCCATACGTGCTAATCCATACATAACCAAATTCACTTTCTGATATATGAAGTTTTCTAATTGGATCGTAATGAAAATACTTTTGTGTAAAGTCTTCATAATTGATTTTTAAATAATCAAGCAATATGACAAAGAAATCTCGTTCAGAGAACTTGAATTGGTTGGCGAATGGTTTTTGTCCGGAAATACGATTGACGATTTCATCCAAATCACTATGCTTGGAAATTAAAACGTATTCTTCTCCATTTTCAGTTGTAAATTCCATTTAGTCGAAATTTCCTATTTTAAATTACGGCTGGTGCTCCGTGTATTTCTGTGTTATACCTACAGTAAAACGGGGCTAAACGCATATTAAATAATTAATTTAATTTTGTTTTTAAGAAATTAGATATTTTATTGATTTTATCTGGGTGATTATCAAATAAGTAATCAACTACCATTTCAACAATTTCGTCCCTACTTTTATTTCTTGCACGCAATTCAATATCAATTAATTCATACAGTTTTTTTCCACTACTATCCTTGTCAGTATCGCAAGAGGTTTTATATTCCGCTATAAGTTCAGTTAAGCTTTTTTGATGAAAAATATTATCGTTTAATAATCTAAACAATTTATGATCTACTGAGTCAAATAAATCACTTTTCAAATATTTTTCTAAGCTTTGAATTGGTAAAAAATTTAAAGGAATATTATTTGAAATTCCTCGCTTTGCAATATAACTATGTGCCTTTTGTTCAACATCACCATCTAAGATAATTGAAATTTCAGAAGTTTTACCAACTAAATTACTAGAGACAACTTCTTGTGCTAAATCAATGACATTAGTGTATCCTCCACAAGGAAGTACATGAATTAGTTTGTTAGTATGAAGTGAGTGTTTTTTCAAAATTCTTTTGATTATTTGCTTGGCTAAATCATCTTCCACCAGAGTAATATAATCATATCCAGAGTGATCGTACAAAATTCTTGTTGCATACGACGGGTAACATGGGTTTAAGACCTCCAAAGTATCATCAGGATACCTTTCAAGAAAAAAGATATTTTCTGGTTTAATCCCGCTTATTAGCTCAAGAGAATGGGTTGAAAAATAAATAGCATAATTAAATTGATTTGAAATCTCTCTTAAAAAGGCTATCAATCTTTTAAGTGAAGATGGATGTAATGCTAATTCTACTTCATCCAAAAACATTAAACAGGGTTTACTCAAACTTGCCCTGTCTGAATTTCGAATATTAATTGAGTTTAAAATGCTTACTAATAAATTCTCTCCAGTTGACATATGGAATTGACTTACTCTCTTATCGCCTTTTTGATAATAAAAAATATCGCCACTGAAGTTAATCTCGGAACCAGCTTCAGAATTGTTTAGTTTAGATAATATGGGGTAGAATGAGATGTCGTTATGAAGAATTCTTCCTAAATTTTCTCTAATAAAGTCTGGTGCAGTTGTTAATTTAGTATGATCAACCCTATCGAGTTTTTTGAGTATTCTAAAATCGGTGTTTCTAAAACGATTGCCAAAAATAATTGAGCCTTCATAAAAACCTTTTATTGACATTCTCCCCTCCAAAGAACTTCGCCATTTATTTTCAACTTTTTTCCAAGATCGTGTTGCACCATTCATTTCAAAAGTAATACTAGCGTCATCATCAGTTTTTCCAAAATAGTCATTCATCGGCATAGTAAAGAAAACACTTGATGCGCAAGTTACAACAGTGCTCTTACCAGAACCATTTTGGCCAGTAATTGCATAGAGTCCTTTATCAATAGGTAAGCTAATATCAAGATTATTTACAGATTTAATCTTGTGTATGTTCATGTTTAATTTCATGGCATTTCTTTATTATAATATATTAACCACACAACTAAAAAATCGGATTTTGCAATAGGTCCAAAAATTTTGCGAGTAGCTCTGGTTACTTTATGATTTCAAGAAGTATTTTATTCTTCAGTTTCATGAACTACATTCTCACCATCCTCATTCTGTAATTCCCAAATTTGTTTAATGATTATTTTTTGTTCTTCATTCGGTTCATTATTCCAAATAACTGTGAGTTGCCCTTTATGGTCATGCAGGGAAATTATTTCATTCTGATTAAGATCAGTTGAGTTCTCAACTTGGATACTATATATTTTAGAAACCTTTTGTAATCTTTCAATTCTAAATGGCTCATTTTGGCCACTTCCACTAGATGATGTTAATGATGGATTCATATTTGTGAATAGTTTATTATGTTAGGGTTCAATAGTACATAATAATTCTTAAATACAGAAGAGTGTTTAAAAATTCCCGAAAAGAAATTTGAGGCTGAATCCCAACAGGATTCGAACCACTTTAAATATTTATAAAATCGAATAAAATCAATGGTTTACGGGGAACTTGAGGTTCACCACCCTCCTTAATCCTCCCTCGGAGGGAGGAGACAGATTGAAGCTTCGAACACGGATTCCACTCTCAGAACTCACACTCTTCCCTGAAAAAAAAAGCGTGAACTCAGTGTGAGCGGGAGAGTGAGGATTGAGGGAAAAGAAAAAAGCATCTTACTTGCGTAAAATGCTTTTTCTTTTTGTGATCCCGCTGGGATTCGAACCCAGGGCCCATACATTAAAAGTGTATTGCTCTACCAGCTGAGCTACGGAATCATTCTGTTTTAATTGTCTACCGCGTTTGTTAGACGGGTGCAAAGATAGGTATCTCTTTTGTTTACGCAAGGCTTTTTTCAAAAAAAACTTCAAAAAAAAACATCATTCCAGCTAATTCGTTGAGTTCAAGCGAATAAAAAAATAACTTTTTTGTCATGCCAACTTCAACTTTACGTCGCAATCCGGTAATATTAAAGTAGAAGTCTGAAAGAAAACGATTCAAAAGCATTGTGTCACAAACTAGAAGTTATCTGCGTAATCAGAATAAGTATATTTGCCTGCAAACACGCTATCTATGAAAACTATTTTTGTTCTATTTCTATTGTTTCCTGCTTTTTTCTACGCCCAAACTTCAAGAAACCTTGAACGTCTATCTAAGAAAAGTAAATGCTGGGTAACTGAAAAGGAAGGTCTTTACGGCTTTTCAAATAACGGTAAGGAAATTATAAGCAATCGTTTCGAAGAATATTACGTGGCCGAAGGTTTGGTTGTTTTCAATGGTGAGGGAAATTCAATTTGTTATAACGCTTTAGGTCAAAAAGTACTTGAGCTTAGTTCAGGTTCGCTGAGTGTTGGAGAAATTCCGCATTATATTATTGGTTCAAACAATGAAGGTTTGTCGCTTTATACAATGACGGGTAAACAACTCGTTCCGTTTGGTAAATATTATTTCGATTACTATGAAACGGGTGTAATTGTCAAAAATGAAGAAACAAACGAACGTGCTTTCTACGATATAACAGGAAAGGAAGTAGTGGCATTTTCTCCAAAAGAAATTTATTACGACGATTACCAGAATTTATTAGCCGTAAAGTATGACAGTGCCTTTACAGTGTTTTCAAACGAGGATTTTCTTTTACCTCCACATTCATCGATTCTGGATGAGTTGACATTCGTCTCTGATAGAGAAGTGACTGTTGGTGAATACCTGAACTTCCTGGGAAGTCAGAAAGTAGAAGGTATGTTGTACGATGCTACTGAACAACATTCGATTGACGTATTGACTCTTTTACCGGATACAACTCAAGTAGAAGCGAAGTTGTTGCCTTTATACCGTTCCGTGTTTCCTGCATTGACTTCTGAAGAATATGGCGAGTTTAGTGATGTGATGGAACTTGCAAGTACAACTGCAGATATTTATCTTCCTTTTCAAATCGATAAAAAACTAAAGCCTTTGCTTAATTATCCGGTTACAGGTGTGACGAAGTATCAGGCAGAGAAATATTGCTTGTGGTTACAGAATCAATATTTGAATCACGAGTCAGAAGATTATTACGCAATGGTCAGTTTTCAGCTTCCAACAGAGGAACAATGGGAAAAACTTGCTCTTCAGTCACTGCGACCAGAAAACGTTTCAAAACAAATGCCTGATAGTTTGAACAAGGAGAATTGTATGCTCATAATTTATAATTCTTTAGTACAGTGTAAAAACTATTCCTCTTACCTTAAAGGTTCGCGCGGTGGTGGCGCTGTTGCAGTGAAATCACCGATTGTGGATATGAAAGGGAGGTCACACGTTTACGGAAATGTTGCTGAAATGACGAAAACGGAAGGTATTGCAAAGGGAGGAAGTTTTTATCATCCGGCAACAGTTGCAACCATTACTTCGGAAATAAAGTATGCAGGACCACAACCTTGGCTTGGATTTAGAATTGTGGGACAATATAAAATTTGGTAGTATGAGCATTAGAATTCACTCGTCGGAGAATAGAAAAACGATCAATTGGGCAGGAGGGACGAGTACAGAAATGTTTATTTATCCTTCGGATGGAAATTTTTTAGATCGAAATTTCATTTTTAGAATCAGCTCAGCAACGGTTGAGGTTGAGCATAGTGATTTTACTTTTTTTGAAGGGATTACGCGTCATTTAATGATATTGAAAGGTGAACTGGAACTAATTCATGTGAACCGCTACACCAAAGTTCTTTCGGTGTATGAACAAGATACATTTTCCGGTGAATGGGAAACCAAAAGCATCGGAAAAGTAACGGATTTTAACCTGATGCTGAAAAGTGGTGCGGAAGGTAGTTTAAAGCATGTTGGTTTGAATCAGGGAGAACTAAAGAAGATTGAATTAGAAGGAAAATGCAATTTTGCTTATGTTGCTAAAGGTTTGTTCGATTGTAATGGAACAACTGCTCAGGCAGGTGATTTGATTGAATTTTATGATTCGTCTGCCGAAGGAGGCTCATCAACCACTTCAACGGAAATTGCAATCGCAGAATTTCTTTGCGAAGAAGATGGTGATTTGATTTGGATTGAAGTAAACCATGGCTAATAGCAAAGGTTTTAAGCTTTACTTTTTCTCTATCATAAGACCAGCTGTGAACATCTCTGCTTTTTTGCCTGATTGAAGAACTTCATTTCCATAGGTGTATTCGTTTTTCGAAATCCAGTCTTTGTATTCCTTTCTGTAAAGAAAAATACGCTGCAGGTCATGATCTGAATCCAAATAGGTTATTATAAGTTTGTTTTCATGAAATCTATACTTGAATTTACGTTCTCCGCTGTATAGAATTTTGTTTTCAGGAATTTTCTTTGTTTTAATGTCTATTGGAACCGACCAGGCAACTTGTCCATCATCAGAATAGCCGGTTGAATCGGTTTTGAAGTGATAGAAATTGTGATAGTGGTAAAATTCGCTATTCCATGATGTTCCTTTGAGGGTTTTTACGGGAATGGAATCCAATTGCTTTTCATTTTCAAATTTGTCTTTGGCTGCGCCTTCCGGATTGGGCAATGAACGTTCCGAAGGATTTGGGATTTCTCTGCTCTTGTCTCTTTCGGTTTCGGAACAAGCCGTAAGAACGATTAAGGAGAAAGATAGGTATATTAAGGTTTTCATCAAAAAAAGTGATTTTGCGAATTCATGATTTCATGAATTCATGATTTTACGAATTTTCACCAAAAATCGTCATGAATTTCAGCGTTTCCAATGGATACTTCTGAGCATTGCTTCCGGCAATCAGAAACGAATTGATCCCACTATTTACCAGATGACCATAATCCATTACTTCTGCAATTGTTGGTGATTGTTTGTCGCTTATACTGCTTAATAATCCGGTTCCAACAATGAGTTTTTTGGAATGCTGCTTGCAGAAATTAATCAAATGTTCCTGATAGGAAAAGAGTTCTTCCGGGCTGCAAACCAGCGACAAATCGCCACGACCCAGCATTAACGTTTCGCAGTGTTCCATGATTTCAAGCAAGTCTGCATCACTTACAATAGTTTCAATTTTAGGGATCAGTTCAATTTCCGGTTGAAGCAATTTCAATTTCTTTAGGTCGGTTGCTGTTTTAGTGAAAGAAACAACCAGTTTCAGGTTCGTTGGAGTATTCTTCAGATTCTTTACAAATGAAAGATCTGCATCAGAATTGGCTTCAAGGGTAAAATCTTTGTTCTTCAAACCCATTGATCGATTCGATGTTAAGTGAAAGGAATTCAGTGCTATAGTTTCAATAACTTCATCTGTAACTTCAGTAACCAGCAAGTTCAATTCGTCATCAGCAATACTGATGATATCTCCACTGAGTAATTCGTTAAAGCATTCGTGGTCAAAGAAGTTTACAATTGGAATCGAGGAAGAGGAAGAAGCTGTTTTTTCATTTGTTAGCTGGTACTCAAACCCTAATTCCACATGCAATCCCTCATCCAAATGGCCAACAATAGGTTTCTTTCCAGGTAAATCAACCAGAATGTCAAGTTCCAATTGATTCTTGCTAACGATCTGCTGAATTTCCTCAATGCGCGCATTAAATTCTGTTTCCGATTTCCCTTTATAAATCAATCGAATGGCTTTTAGCCCTGACGCATGAAGTTCAGTCAAATCGTGAGTGAAATCGCCGAGATCTCGAGAATATGTTAAAATAGGATGGATCATACTGTTTAAATGAAATCGAATTTACGGTTTTAAACTTAGGAAGCATATTCTTTGAGTGTATTTCCCTTACTGACCTTTATTACTTTAGATTTGCATGAAAATAATGAAGTAGATGATTGAATTACTTACAAGAACGGGTGAACGGTTTAAACTGGAAAGCGCGGAAAAGATAGTTGGAGATTTGAACGACTTCATTGTATTGCAATTTCACGATTACAAAGTGGAAGATCTAAAATGGGCGGAAACGAGTTTCGGTATTGATCTGTCGATTATGAACCACACAGAAGACATTGAAATTAGTTCCCATTTTCAGCAAAGTAAAGACCAATCTTCTTTTCACTTTTCCATTCCGTATTATCAGCAGAAGGATTTAATGGTGGAAGAGTCCTTATTCGTGATTCTAACGCAGGATAAGGTTTTTGCTTTTATGAGCTCTGGGTTGGACGATTATTTTACGGGAATTTATTCCTATAAATCCGATTTATTGAAGAATGAATCTTATCAGGTGGAGGATCTGTTTAAGTTTCATATCGAATTATTGGCAGATTATTACGCAGATATTACAGAAAACCTGGCTAAGAGAATCAAGCAATTGGCTTCGCGTGTTTTGGTAAAGAAAGAATTTAAGGAAAGTGATTTGGACGTTATTACCCAGTTGAATTTCAATAATTTGTTGGTAAAAGAATCATTGAATGAATTTACCAGAATTCTGACACTTCAAAAAAAGACAGGTGGGAATTTGAAATTCAACGTAAAAGACAAAATTGAAGAAGAGTTGAATGACCTTTCCGTTGTTTCAGACTACATTCAATTCAATTTCGATCGATTGGATGATTTGAAGGAAAATGTCAGTAATAAGATTGAGTTGGAGCAAAACAAGATTTTCAAGATGTTGACAATGATTACTTTTTGTATCTCACTACCAACGTTGATTGCGGGAGTTTATGGTATGAACTTTCAAAACATGCCAGAATTGAAGTCAAACTACGGCTATTTCTTTGCTCTTGCTGCGATGGTTGTAAGTGTAGTTGTTCCACTTCTTTATTTTAGGAAAAGAAAGTGGTTGTAATCAATTTAATTTCTTTTACTCATAACTCATAACTCATAACTCATCACTCATAACTCATTAAAAGTAATTAGTCTCCTTCGTTTTCCGTATCTTAGAGTATGACTAAGGAAGAATTTTTGGAATCTTATTTGACGAATCTCAGAAACAAGCTGAACGCATTGGATTTTAAGGCTGCTGATCAGGGACATATAGTTGAAGAGGCTCGTGTTATCCGATTGCGGATGTGGAATCGGTTCAATACCTACTTCAGTGAGCATTTCATGGACGAGTTAACCGATCAGGAAATTGAGGATTACTTTCAGTTAATCACAAAAGAAACAGAAGAAATTATAAAATCCCTTCCTGTTGATATTAAAAGATATTTGAATTGAGTGACGATTTTTTGCAACTATTGAGATCGTAGTTAAGTGAGAAATTGTCATTTCAAACACCAAAGTAACCTTAAAGTACAGCTTACAATGGCAAAGTATCGTTTTCAAAGTAATTGTTCTTTTAATTTTTAGATGTGACTTATTTGCTAAATCTCTTAGCTGCCATAATAAGATTATTTATACTGTTCCAATTAATACGATTAAGGAATGCTTTTTCAGAAACTGAACCATGATAAACATCAATGAAACTGTCTATCCATTTAAAATAGCTCCAGCCAAGATTAGTAAAGAAGGCTAAGAAAGAGAAAGTTACAGAGATTTTAGTTTCTATAATATATTTAATATATTCAGAATCTGATGATTCGCCAATATAATATTGGATGAAATTTTGAGGTACTTCAGTAGTCCAACCCGTAATTTCATTAGTGATAGTCAATTCAATTCTATTGGTCTTTATTCGCAGTGTATCTTTTGATGTTTTTGAAATTTTACACCCTTTGGGTAAGATTAAGTTGAAGTTTTCAAATAAATGTCCGTCTGTTTCTGTTGAAACGTGAATAATATTAAATGCCTTTGGTTCTCCTTTGAACGAATCAATAAACGCCTCACGTTTATCCATTGATTTTGAAAATAAATCCAAAAATGAATTTTCAAGTAAAGTATGAGGGATATCGTTTCTTGTGAGTTTATTTAATTTTTTTTGCTTAAACTCCTTTGAGTAAAAGTAAGTAGTGAGGTGTTTTGACAGACTACTTATGAAGAAATATTCAGTTGCCTGACAAAGTAAATCTTTTCCTGTAGTGACATCTTTGGGAGCCATATAATCATGGATCTTATATTTTTCCCATATTTTTTCTAGTCCCTTACTTTCGGCAAAAGATGAGTCAAAATATTTTTTCACCTTACGTCCGAATTTGTAATCAGGAATCTCAACGATCCGATTAGACGTCTTATTGTAAATTACAAAACCTTGAATTGTATATGTTTTCTTTTTTTGTTTGTATAGATTATATCCGAAAAAGAGTGCTACGAAAAAAACAAAAAACAACCCAATGTAAATGTTTTCGATTCCTCTGAATTCGAAAATTTCTAATAAGCCTTGTCCGATGAATCGAACACCAAATGCAAGAATAATAGAAACAACGATAATTTGGAATACATTTTTTCGTTCTTTTAAAAAATCAATTATCATAGGTTAAAAGTTATTAGATTCAGTTTTAATGCATAATGGTTATCAATTCAAAACTAGTAGAATTATTTATTCTAAAACATGAATTTTGAATCAGCTCATTTTCCTGTTGATTCATAATAAAGAATCACCGCACCACAATTAAACGTTTTGGTTTTTGTCAGTTGAAGCAATTTCAGCTCTGAAATATTTTTGAATAGGGGAAGTCCTTCTCCAGCGATAATAGGATGAACACAGATTTGAAATTCATCAATCAGATCTTTCGCGGTTGCTTGAGCAATGAGTCCCGGACTGCCAATAAAAATAGGGTTTCCTTCTTCCTGCTTCAACTTACGGATTTCGTTGAACAGATTGAGTTTAGCTAAACGTGTATTTCTCCAATGAACTTCATTCAAGGTGTTCGAGAAAACAATTTTCGATACGTCATCGATCGCCTGAGCAAAGTCGTCCGAAGATTTGTTCCCAGAAGGATTCTCAATCAGCATCGGCCAATAACTTTTCATCATTTGATAAACAGTTCTACCGTAAAGTAAATCACCAGCATTTCTTATCAAATCGGTGTAATGATCGTGTATTTCATCATCAGCAATCGCGGATGTATGATCACAGAATCCGTCAATCGTCATATTTATGGCTGCAATTACTTTTCTCATATTATTACTTTGAAATGGACATGGTATCTTGACGTAAAACAGATAGTTTCCCCTCAGAATTATAGACCATACATAGATTTAGTATTTTATCAGGAGATAGATAAACTGCTCTGGATAATTTATTAAACTGATGCACTGCTTGTGGATTAAAATCTTCCTTGTTTCGGCTTGTAAGTTTAATTGCATGAAAATGTATTGTATCATGTTCGATATAATAATCACCTTTTGCATAAAAATTCCAGGTACAATCTGAGGCTTTCATTTCGAATTTATGGTGTCTCTTAATATGCAACTGATATCTACTTTTACGGAAAACTCCTGGATGCAATTCTTGCTCCGAATTCGGAAGCAAAGCAATAAAACCAAGTACAATTAAAAGTTTCATTCTCTGGTTTTTTATTTTTTGTTGCTACATATTTACTCCTAACTCCTAACTCCTAACTCATAACTCCTCATTAGTTCCCAATCGCCTTCTTATAACCTTCCAATCCACCAACAACAGGCAAAGTAAAACTTGTTCCATTCAGATCAATTGTCAATTCTGTTCCCGGATCAGGCCAAAGTGTAAACTCTTTATCAGATGAAAAGATCATCAATGCAATTTGCTGTCCTTTTTGAATGACCTGATCATCCGGCATTAAGTCAAAATTGACTTCGTAGAATGTTCCCGGTGTCAAAGGTTCTCCATTACTTATCGATTTGTAATTCTGTGGATCAGCCCAACCTCTGGTAATAACGTTCTCGTAAATTTTTGTTCCTTTTTCACCTTCCCAAGGCAGTGCGACCAACCAAACAGAAAGATTTGCAGCTGGTTTGCTACTCGATAATTTAACTGTAACCGTTGCAGTTCCTGAAATGCGTAAATCTTGTTGTAGAGTTGGACTCAAGTACAACAATCGATGATCGGCATTCTTGTCTTGAACTAACGCTTCTCCTGAAATTCGGTAATCATCTGTTAAAGTGTCGTTTGCCTGCTTTTCTCTGTGTTCAATTTCCAATGCGCCTGTGTTGTTCGTTCCTGCTATTGGGTACAACCGAACGTCAGCTGCATTCGCGTCTGGATAGGCGGTATAAGCGGTAGGTTTCGTTTTGAATTCGCGAACAATTTGAACCGGAGCATCTTTTTCAACCCCATTGTCGATTCCATGCAGGTAACGCGTAAACCAACGGTTCATCATGGTGAAAGAAGGATCACCACCATGAGCGCCCTGATGACAATACAATTGAACTGGTAATCCTTTCGCTTTTGCCGCCTCATAGAAACGGTAACTTTGCTCAGGCATCACATTCCAATCGTTGAATGCGTGCGCCATCAACATTGCTGCTTTCATGTTGTCGATCTTACTCAAATAATCCCTGGATGCCCAGAACTCGTTGTAATCTCCGGTAATTCTATCTTCTCCCGGGACAAGAATACTGTCTCGGACCATTCTATTGTTCTTCTTGCGCTTCGATTTTTTTCCTGTATTGATTAGATCATAAAGTACGTCCATGTCTTCACCTACATATCCGCCGGGTGAACGAACCAAGCCATTCGAACGGTAATAATGGTAGAAAGAAGTAACTGGTGCAACTGGAATAATGGCTTCTAATCCTTCAACTCCTGTAGTTGCTGCAGCAATACAAAGCGTTCCATTGTAAGAAGTTCCCGTCATTCCAATTTTGTGCGTGCTCCAGAATGCTGCTGTTTCTTCCAGGCCATCTCTTGTTTTATATGCTTTTGCTCTTCCGCAAAGCCAATCTATCACTGCTTTTGAAGCAAGGCTTTCATTTTCGCCACCAACGGTTGGAGCGCCGTCCGACAATCCGGTTCCAGGCGAAGAAGAGTAAACTGTAATGTATCCGTGAGGAACCCAGGTTCTGTCGGAAGCAGGCATCCAAAATGGATTTTTATCTCGCGTTCCCAATTTCGTGTGACCATGTTTCTTCGGTGCTTCTCCCAATTCGTGCTTTACGCTCCAATAATTCTTGTGGGTGGAAAATCCCATCAAGGGCCACAATTTTAAACCGTAGTAAGGACTAGGCATGTAAATTACGGGTAATTTTATCTTCTCTGTTTCAGTTTGCTGCGGACGTGTAACGTAAACATGCATGCGGTCCAATTTACCATCGTTGTCCGAATCAAAAGTAGTTTCCACCCAAAGTTGTTCTCTGATCCATGTGCTCTCATCGCTAAATGCTGTTACTGCCTGTGATTGTCCGTTTTCGAAAACGAGCTGAGGAGCATGCTCCGCTTGTTGTGAAAAACATGTTGTGGATAGGAAGGAAAGACAGAAGAGCTGGAAATATGGAAGTTTTGATTTCATTGACCTGGTTGTTTAGCGTCAAGACTAAGATAGGTTTTAATTTGTTTGGAATAACGGCGCAAGCTTTCATTAAATTGTCATTTAAGCGTTCAATTTTCAATCAGTAGTTATAGAAATCACTGATTGTTGAGTACTTTTATAACTTATCTGCGCTCAGTAGAAAAGACTTGAGTTCAATTAAAAAATAGATGAGATGTCAAGTCAAAAGATAGAAGTTCAAAAACTACAGCAATCGAATTACGATCAGCTGGTAGATGTAATGAAAGCAGCTTACTCCAATTGGGGCGGAAGCGTGTGGAGTGAAAGGGCCATTAAGAAGTTACTTTCCATTTTTCCAGACGGTCAGTTGATTGTAATGGCGGATGATAAAGTGGTTGGTTGTGCCTTATCTCTTCTTATTAAATATGACGATTTTGGTGATGAGCATACCTACAAACAGATTACGGCCAATTATTCGTTTTCAACACACAATCCGAATGGAAACGTACTCTACGGTATTGAGGTGTTTATTCATCCTGATTACAGAGGTATGCGTTTGGGACGTCGTTTATACGATGCAAGAAAAGAATTGTGTGAAAAGCTCAATTTAAAAGCCATTGTTTTTGGAGGTCGAATTCCGAATTTTCATAAATATGCCGATGATCTGACTCCGAAAGAGTATATCCATAAAGTAAAGCAATCGGAGATTTTTGACCCCGTTTTGTCGTTCCA
This sequence comes from uncultured Fluviicola sp., assembly GCA_965650275.1. Classification (GTDB taxonomy): domain Bacteria; phylum Bacteroidota; class Bacteroidia; order Flavobacteriales_D; family Crocinitomicaceae; genus Fluviicola. Next base: position 27,316 of record CBFGNV010000005.1, read on the forward strand.
GTTGAGCAACGACTTCCACGTGAAAAAGGTGTTGAAGAATTATATCCCGGAAGATGAAGAAAGCCGCGAATATGCGACACTCTTGCAATGGGATAATGTCTATTATGTTGCTAATCAGCGAGAAGAATATAGGGTTCGACGAAGTGTGCGTATTGGGTTGGTACAATGGAAAATGCGCTTGTATGACTCCATTGATGAGATGTTTCAGCAGGCAGAGTATTTCGTTGATGCGATTTCCAGCTACAAAGCCGATTTTGCCGTTTTTCCTGAGTATTTCAACGGACCGCTTATGGCCGAGTTTGAAGGAATGAACGAAGCGGAAGCCATTAGAGCAATGTCTCAATATACCGATCGAATCACATCTAAATTCAGTGAATTGGCAGTGAGTTACAACGTGAACATTATTGCGGGGAGTATGCCTATGTATGACGGTCAATCGTTGAAGAACGTTGGTCACTTGTGTCACAGAAATGGCGACGTGGAGATTTATGAAAAACTTCACGTAACACCAGATGAACAAAAGTATTGGGGGTTAAAAGGAGGTGACAAGTTACAGGTGTTTGATACTGACGCTGGTAAAATTGGAATACTCATTTGTTATGATGTTGAATTCCCCGAATTGTCGCGTCTTTTGGCTGATGAAGGCATGCAAATTCTATTTGTACCTTATCTTACAGATACGCAGAACGCTTATTTGCGTGTTCGCCTTTGCGCCCAGGCAAGAGCTATTGAAAACGAATGTTATGTAGCAATTACAGGAAGTGTTGGTAATTTACCGAAAGTAGAGAACATGGATATCCAGTATTCTCAATCTGCTGTTTTTACACCAAGTGATTTCGCCTTTCCATCAAATGCAGTAAAGAGTGAAGCAACTGCGAATACAGAGATGATCTTAATTGCAGATGTGGATTTGAAGCTGTTGGACGAATTACATAGCTACGGAAGTGTTCGAAACTTAAGGGATCGAAGAACTGATTTTTACGAGTTGAAGAAGAAGTAAATTCTTTTGAGAATAATTTGGAAGGCGGAATGTTGTGATACGTTCCGCTTTTTTATACTTAGATATATTCAATGTTCTCGAAAACGTGACATTCCTTCTTCATAATCAACTCTTTGTCGAACACGAGGCAATAATGCGTATATTTACCTGTTGTGGAAATTCTTCCACAGATCAATACACATTATGTTTATTAACAAATTACTACCCGCTTTTGCCATTGCATTAGTGTTTATCACTGCTGCGTGTAAAAAAGACGGAACCCCCTCAAGCCCAGGAACACCTACCAATATCCCACTACAAACTACAATACAGTCCGACATTCCTCTTGGTGTTGCAGATGACTTTGCAATTCTGGCAGGATCAGGAATCACTAATACTGGAGCAACAATTATTAATGGTGACCTTGGTTTGAGTCCTGGGACATCGGTTGGGGGATTTCCTCCGGGAATACTTAATGGTACACTTCATATCAACGATGCCGCTGCAAACCAGTCTAAACTTGATATCACGGCGGCATATGATAATGCAAAAGACAGAACGGCAACAGATATTGTGACGCTTTCTGGAAACATTGGCGGATTGACACTTACTCCTGGACTTTATAAATCGACCTCTTCGCTAGCACTTTCTTCTGGAAATGTGACGTTCGATGCTTTGGGGGATCCGAATGCTGTATTTATCATTCAGATTGCCTCTTCATTCACTGCAACTTCAGGAAGACAAGTTTTCCTTGCTGGTAATGCTCAGGCTTCCAATATTTTCTGGCAAGTAGGAAGCTCGGCTACGTTCGGAACCACTAGTAAGTTCAAAGGAACGATCATCGCCCTTCAATCAATCTCGTTTAATACAGGAGCAATACTTGACGGACGTGCTTTTTCTCGCAATGGAGCAGTAACAATGTCGGGGAATACGATCACGAAAGAATAAAAGCTTGATATATTAATAAGCGCCCCAATCTCGTACTTACGGGATTGGGGCGCTTTTTGTTTGAACGTTTTCTGAATAGTGATGAGGATGTGTTTCTTATTCTGTTTTCTGTAGTTTCTGAACAAACCTTCCGTTTGAACCTACGCATTCAAAGAAGTAAACTCCAGTTGAAAGAGATTCTGTATTGAAGATGTTATCGCCAGCTGCAAACTCGCCTGTGGCAATTGTAGTTCCATCTGCCGCTGTAAGTTTATAGCTCGTTTTCTCGGTTGTACGAATGTTTACTAGGTTTGAAGCGGGATTCGGATACATTTCAATTGTTGATTGTTCTAAATTTTCTAAACCAGCTACACAATTTTCGTCAAAAGTTACACCAGCATCAAATTGAAAATCATTTCCTGTCCAATTGGCTTCAGAATATGCCGCTACATCAACCTTAATACAGGTTAACGGATTATCAGAAACCCAAAGTAAATTGAGGTTTGGATTACTTCCGTTAGCAATATTCAATGAAGTCAGATGGCTCGAAAAACAATAAACCACTTCCAGTAGCGGATTTTCAGAGAAATCAAGGCTGGTTAATTGCGTAAACGGACAATCAAATATCTTCAAATTTTGACAGTTTGTTAAGTTAAGTTGTGTATAAGCTCCGTTAACTCCGCGGAAAACTTCAAGACTTGGACAATTCTCTAAAGAGATGATCGGCAACTGACTGCCGTTACACATGATGTGTTCTAAAGCCATTACTGGTGCAAAATCCAACTGATTCAATGGATTTGAACTGCAATCTAATTTTACAAGTTGCGTGTGAGGAATTAAGTTCAACGTCGGAATAGAATTACTTGTACAGTACAGTTCTATTAAGTTTGGATTTTGACTGACATCAAGAAGGTCCAAACTGTTGTTTTCGCAATACAAATACTCAAGATCCGGATTATTAGTGACATCGAGAGTTTGAATTGGGTTGATTGAACATCGAAGATTTCGTAAATGGATATTCGCTGATACGTCAAGCGAGGTCAGATTATTCATGGCGCAGATCAACGTCTCTAAATGTGTATTGTGCGATACGTCCAGTGATGTTAACTGATTGTTTGTGCAGGACAAATAAGTCAGATTTTCAAACGCCTCAATGCCCGTTAAATTATTGATGAGCATTCCGGGACAAATAATGCTTCCCGTAAAATTAAGTGCTTCTGAGACCTGAATGTCACCGTCAGAATTTGTGTTGATTTCAGGATTGTTTAATAAATAGTTCCTAAACGAGTTATTAGGAATAGTAACGACCTGGGACTGCGCAATGGAAAGAAATCCGGTTGCGAAAATGGTAAATAGAAACTTTTTCATAGTGATTGTTTTTAAGTGAATAATCGTACTTTTTGTTAAATAACATTATTATTAATCACTTAAATGGACGTATAAACTTAATCCAGACCAACTGTTGACTTATCCGTCAGATTGAATGATTGTGATGAATCAGATAACGGTTGAGAAAAGCAAATGGTTGAAATAATTTGCCCAAATCAACAAATCAATAGCAATCTTCGTTGTCCCGAATTTTCATGAGGTGCGCGATGAACGCAGGGGAGACTCTTATTGTTCGGATGATCAGTTGCCAATTTCCACAAATGTCCAACTCCCAGATTGATTGGAGCAGCATTTGGTAAAGTCTGATAATGCAGATCGAAGAAATTTTCGCTTAGAAAGTTCTCAAAACCTTCGTCTGATCCGGAATACAGTTTTTTGAGTTCAGCACGGATCTCCGGGATCAGAATTTTTTGCTGCGCCTGATTGTTCGGTAATATTTCGCTAGCATCGCCGTGATATGTGCATAAAAAAGTATCAACCGGAATAGGAGAGCGGTCAACGTGAAAAGAATAGACATCTGTCGGAAGTGAAGGGAACGAATTGTCTTGCTCATAGTGATCAATTACATTCAAAATTGGTGAAGCACCGTGAGCTTCCAGTAATTTCCAATCGTTTAGAAGAATTTCCCTTGCCAATTGTCCCCGTTCACTCAACTCAAGTTCAAGAAGGTCTTCTGGTTCAACGATTGTCATATTTCCATTTAGCTCAATTTTATTGACAATTTCAAAAAAATCGCCATTGAGTTCACGTTTCCAATAAGCAGCATTTAACTTTCCATGAAATGGAGTAGAGATTAGTTCCTGAAAACTGGAAACACATCGGATCTGTTCGCTGTCAGTTGATAAAAGATCGTTCATTGGTTAATGCTGTTCTGCGGGATACAGGAATCCAAACGAATTCATAACAGCCTGATGCATAATAGTTGCGTGATTTTCTAAAGGTAGATAGTCGAAGTACACATTTACATTTTTACTTTCGGTTCCTTTCAGTTTGTCAGCCAGTAAATTGGCGTCAACTTCCATTACGCGTGCCGGTTCAGTTGGAGTAAGACCTTCTTTTCCAACGGCGATGTAAATGTCTGTTTGTTGCGTGAAACCTTCAGTAAGTATTGCCGATGTTTGTTCTAAAAGTGCGCCATTTCCCCACCATAAACTTGGACTAATGATGATATACTTATTGAAAAGCGTAGGTTTTTTTAGAACGATTTCTGCTGCAAGTAATCCACCAAGCGATTGTCCGATAATCGTTTTATCCGTGCTTCCTTTGTATTTCTTTTCAATGAACGGTTGCAATTCTTTTTCTAGAAAAGCGATGAATTTTTCTGATCCTCCAGCAGTTGGAAGTGGAATTTTAGCTTCTATTTTTGATGGAAAGGTAAAATCTCTCTTTCGATCAACATTTGCAATACCAACTACTATGGATTTAGGCAATTGGTTCACCCATGGAAAATTAGCGAATTGTACAAGTCCTGCAATGTGAATGAAATCCTCATCTGCCGAACCATCAAGCAAATAGATCACAGGATACTTTATCGAATCGTTTGGATTGTAACCTTCTGGAAGATAGATGTTCACAGTTCGTTTTTCCGCAAGTTCTTTGGATTGAATTTCCTCAATTACTCCCAAAACAAAAGGCTTTGTTGTAGAAGAAGACTCTTGTTTTGTTTTCTTTCCTTGTCCGAAAGCAATTCCCGAAAGAAGCGTTAATGTGAAAAGTATTGCCGTGTTTTTCATTTCAATTGGTTTCTTGTTGGATAAAGTTATCTGTTTTGGCTTTATTCTCCCTTATTTCGTTCAATCAAATTCACCATGTTCTGATTCATTGATGTCAAGTTATTTCCGATAACCGAAAAGAACTCGATATCGGCATTCTCGACGGCGGTTAAAGCTTTCTGTAGCACTTCAGCACCTTCTTCCGTTAGTTTGATGACTTTGGCTCTTGTGTCGGTTTGGTGCTCTTGTCGACTGATAAACTTCTTGGACTCAAGTGTTCTCAAAACCTTAGAAACCATCATTCTATCGGCATTGCCCTGATTCGCAATATCTACTTGAGTGACATTGTTGTTTTCTCTGGAAAGCCAGCCTAAAGCAGCTAAAAGAACAAATTGGGTTTGGGTTAAGTCCAACGGATCAAGAACCTTCTTTAGTTTGCGTTGCCACAATAGTGTTAATTGTCCCAAAAGATAACCAGGGCTTTCATTCGGTGTTTTAAACTTGAAGTCAATTTTTTTTGTCATCCTATTTTCGAAGCATTTGCTGTGAAATTAAATCAAAATCATGTTTGTTGATTTCAAAAAATCCAAAACGAAACGGATAGCCCCAACTTTGTTTGTTCTGAATGAACTCCAAATCGTTGATCAATGGAAGAATAGAAGTGTTGTTGTGCTCGAAAAAAGCAACATCTCTTCTCGAAGGACAAAAATCTGCAGTCATTTGAAATTCATACGTATCATCGCTTTTTACTTCACCAATTGCTGTAAATTCCTGACATTTATCCAGTTTTCCCATTGTCTGTTTACTCGAATAGTAAATCACGAAATCTCCTTTTCGCATTCGTTTCAATGGAGCAGCTTTTCCATGACATGCCTGAGCAAAACCTTCTGAAAGACCTGTTTGAACGTGATCTTTCGAAGCTACAATGATCCAGTTTTTTGGTTTCCGTTCCATGTTAGTTTGTTTCTAAAAACGTGAGTTTATAACCGTCTATGTCTTTTACATGAAAAGCACGACCAAATGGTGTTTCAATTATTGGTCCGGCAGTTGTAATTCCGTTTGCGATGAATTTCTCTTTTAGTTCATCTACATTTTCGTTAACTGCAAACCAAAGTGCAACTCCAGTTCCCAGTTCTTTTCCTTCTATAGGTTCAAGCGGTGTACGGATAGCAAAACTTGCTTCTCCCTGATTGTATTTAAAGATACAGGCTTGTGGATTCGTGTCACCAATTTCAAATCCTAGTTTTTCGGTGTAAAAGTTCTTTGATACGTCCAGGTCTTTCACTTGTAGTGATGCAAATGTGAGTTGTTTCATTATTCAAAAATTAATTGTTGTTGCAAATATAGTATTCGCGACAACAATATGAAAATGATTTTAGAGTTTTAACTGTTTAGCTAACAATTTATTGAACTACGAAGGATCAATCCTCTTCATGCAAACCATCCAAAATCCGTTGAACTTCGTACAAGAAAGGTTTTTGGAAACCGTGATTCAAATAAGCAAATGACGAAGACTTATTTGTTTTGAAGTCTTTGGGAAGCTTTTCCCAATGCGGCGGCGGAGATTTATAAAGTTCTATTAATTGTCTCAATTCAATAGAGCTGTCGTTCTTATCATCGTACAAGAAAATATGCAGCATTACTTGTTTTAGGTTTCGTTTTATGGTGTGCCATTCCCAGTAATATTCATATCGTAGCGGTAAGGAAATTTCATGATAATCTTTTGCTCCAGTTATAACAATTTTAGCGCTATTCATGGTTTTAACTATGGTCAGCCGTGCTTTGTTTTTGTAAAGTTTCCAAAGGCCGAATGGTAATAGGGTTGAGGCAGCAATTGAAGTTATTAGAAAAGTAACCATCGGAGAAGGATATTCACCGATTCCAAGAATGCAAAGCGCTATTACCAGTCCAACTCCTCCAAGAATAACAAAAACATAATTGAGCCAATTGTAGTTGTGTACTGGTGAAATGTAACGTTCGAGATATATTGAATCTTTTAAACACTCTTTTGCGAATGCTGAATCAGGTATTGATTTTCCAAATTCTGAGCGTTTGAATTTTGCGTATTGTTCTATTTGTGATATTGTCTCTTCTATTTCTTGTTCATTGACAATTTGTGACGCATTTTCCTTTAGATTGCGCTCTGACAGAACGTGTTCCATTGCTTCGGTCGCTTCCGGAGTATAACTGGACCGATCTCTATAAACCGCCAGCAGTTCGTCATCAGAATAGGCGTTCATTACTTTATAGAATTGATTTTGCATAGTATAGGTTCTTTTTAGTTTGATGTTAGTTTGCTCTTGTTTAACTATCAGTCAGTGTAAAGTGAGAGAGGACAAGCATCCGTTTAAGATTCAGAATTATTTTCTCGTCTCAACTTATTGGCCAACTGATTCAGTTCTCGAAGTCGTAGTTTGTTCAACTCTTTCGCAGCCTGCTTCTTGTTTTTCTTTTTATCCATTAATTTGGAGTGAAGCTTTTTGTTGTCGGTGTTTTTTTGTTTCGCCACAATGCAAAGTTAGGAGGTTTTCGGGAATGTGAATTTGTAAGACTTTTTCTATGGGATTCGAAAGTAGAACCGGGAATAAGAACTATTCCGTTAAATCGATCACTTTAACGACATATTGACATTCTACATTTTTTCCATTGATTACACCCGGAATCCATTTACAGTTATTCTTATAGAACTCTATAACGTAATTGTCATAATCGCTATTTACACCTTTAACCATTTCATAGCCATATGCTTCTCCATTTGATTTTATCCAGAAAGTGAGTGTGTATGTTTGATTTTTGCCATCAGCCAAAGGCTGAAGTTTGTTTTGGTCGATTTTATACCAATTCTCCGTCTCTTCAACATTTCCACCAACAAGCACTGGAAACAAATCCAGTAATTTAACCACTTGGTTGCTCCCTTGCTTTACCAGTAAAGTTCTCTTTTGTTTATCTTGAGCTCGATAGATTAAGGAGTCGAGTGTATGGTCATATTTCTGTTCTATTTCTCCTGTTTCTAAATAATATGTCCAAACACCAATCAAACTATCATTTAAGTAATTACCTGTTTTGTAAGGTGTTGGTTTCCAGTTGGTATAAGGTATATTGGTATAATAATTCCAAAGACCCTGCTTCTTTCCTTCCTTGTAGTTTCCTACACTATTAACCATTTTGCCAGCCAAGTATGTTTTCCAGGTACTATCTTTTATTCCGTGATTGTAATAACCAGTTTCTTCAAGATCATTGAGGATATCATATCTTTTATACACACCATGTTTAATAGACGTATCTGCCTTTAGAGCATAATAGTCAACCTTGTATTTATACCCATGCCCATCATCTTTTTTCAGCTTGAGATGAATCGTTTGAGGTTCTTGACCAAATACTTGGAAATAAGTAAAAAGAATAAATATTAAACCGGTGGTTTTCATAATAGTCAATTGCAAAAATTACAATAAAGTTTGTTTAATTGGATAATCAAAGAGAATCAATACCATCCAAAGAAACAAATATAATGTCTTTGAAGAAAAAGGGAATCGAACGATTATAAACTTTAAGAAACCGAATGAATTAAGTGCTTATCAACGGACAATTCAATTTTCCATTGTAGCTTTACAAGAAAAAAATGCCAAAATCAAACCTCTTAATTCTCCTAATTTCAGTGATCTTTTTATCCGGTAACTATGTTAACGGTCAAAGTGCAGAAATCAAAAACGAGTTTTTCGAAAAAACGAATATTATTCAGTATGTCGGTGAGAATGATACTTATGTTTACAAGCTCTTGTTAAGCGATACAATACGCAAAAACAAACTAAAACTGATTGCTGTTAGTAAAGAAAATCGAAAGGTAGTTATTGGTTTACCATTAATAGGAGTCACGAAGGATAAGGAGTATTATAAAGGGCTTGACTTTCATACCTGCATTGTTCAAGATCACAGAATCGTCATTTTTTGGACGAAAAACACCAAAGATGCTGAGGAGTTGTATTTAGAAACCTACGATGACGCCCTGCAAAGAACTCAATCGATTCAAAAAAAATACACCAACACCCATGCATTTGACCTTGAGCGCAGTATTACCGCAAAACAGAGATCTACTATTACCGTTGTTGTAAATCCTTTTCAAAGAAACGAGATATTCGTTGGTGCTGAAATACCAGTTCAAAACAATTATGTTCAGTTGGAATATGCAATTCTTGGTGAAGACTTACTCATCCCTTCACTATCGAAAATTGCTCTCCCTGTGCAGCTAAAGACTAAATCGTATGGTAAATTCTCAACGTATCACTATTTGGAGAATGGAAATTTGTTGATTCGCAGCAATTTTACTGCCGAGGAAGGAAAGGATTTTTCGCGAGCTGATGTCAAAGGAAGAATTGTGCTTTCAGATCTAAATCCATATCATCCTGTTTCCTATCTTGACGTTACAAAAAATGAGATTCTAACCATAGAATTACCCTTAGCCCAAGCCACTTTTTACGAACCCCCTATTCAAACTGTTTTTGTTGGAGATGAACTCAGAATCTACGGACTTGCTAAAAATACGGACGATGATTCCAACCAATTTACGGGTCTGTTTTATGCCGGAATTAATGTTACTGACTTTTCCAGTAAAGTAGAATTTATTCCGTTTGAAAAAGGCTTATTGAATTCTATGTATGAAGAGGAATCTACAGAAGCATACTACATTACCAACATAAAAATGAAAAACGAGAACATTCTGTTTTTTATGAGTGATGGTACTACATATAAGGGAGCAGCATTTGTTGTGTTGGAATATACCGTTGACCATCAACTGCTACAATTCGGCAGTGAAAGAGATTTTTGATATTCGTATTAAAGAAAAACCGATTATTGGAAAACGTTGCATCTTAATTGTTATATCTTAACTTTGTAAGACATTGGGGTCGACATTGGATTTGACAGCGGTAGCGATTTCGGTGGGAAGCATGTCGAGCGTTGAATTGGAGCTCGTAAATATCCTGGTTCAAAACATAATTGACAATACGTCATACGCACTTGCTGCTTAATTTACTAGGTAAATAAAGCTTAATCCAGTGGAAGTTTAGTACACGGACAAGTTTCTCCTCTGCACGACTCTGATTTTCGGTCAGCAGGCTAAGGGGAATCATTTTAGAAAATCTGGCACCAAACTCGCCTCGCGGGCGGTGTGAGATCTCAGAGGCTAAGTTGGAATATTGGGTGTTTTTGTCCGGATTCCTCCCTACAATTAATCAAAAACTAAGCATGTAGAAGACATTGGGATTCATCGTTTGGACGAGGGTTCGAACCCCTCCGACTCCACCAAAAGAAAGAGCCCTGGCAGTTTTGTCAGGGCTTTCTTTTTGTTCTTCATTCTGTTTCTCATTCTGTTGTCGGCTCTTTCTTTTCGTAAGCGAAAATGATAACGAGAATGAGTGTAAAATCCCGGTTCGAAGCACGAATCTCGTCTCCCTCTTTGGAGAGAAGAGCGAGCGCTGCTCGTGAAGAGGGAGAGGAAAAAAACCAAATCTTCCGCAAGCACCAATTTCATTCGGTTTCCTGAAATTCACAGCGGTTCGATTCCCTTTTGCTCACATTCGTTCAGCTTTCGTCTATCTAAATGTTTCCCGCTCACTGAAAACCGAATTTTATTTTCGGAAAAGGAGGTCTGTTGAAGAATATGGGTAATTTTAAATCTTACAACAATATACTTTATTCATACAATCAATTGGATTCAAATATACTTCTGCAGGATTTACAAGCATACTCAGACTTTTCAGAGCGTGATTTTCCTGAGTTTTTAAAGTTGTTTACCGAGTTTAAGGTCAGGAAGAACGAATTTTTCTATCAAGCCGGAGAAATCCCAAAATACAGTCCGTTTATTGTAAAGGGATGCATGCGAAAATTTTTCATCAATGATGAAGGTGACGAACAGATTGTATTCTTTGCCGAAGAAAAATGGTTTGCTGGTGAAGTACAATGTATGCGATCAAAAACCAAAACAGAGATGTATCTTCAAGCTTTGGAAGACTGCGATATATTAGGGATAACACTTGAAAATGCAGAATATGGAATGAAAAACTTTCCTGCGTACAGGCAGTATTTTGATCTAAAGTACGCATCAGACCATAATCGGATAATACAGGAAGCAACCCGCTTGAAAAACGATACTCCTGAAACTTTATACAAAAGACTTCTAGAAACCCGACCTTCTTTGATATTGCGGGTTCCGCAGCATCACATTGCCAATTATCTGGGACTAAGAACGGAAACAATTAGCCGTATTAGGAGAAAAATAGCTCTCGGATGATTTGTTGATTTGGATCAACTACTTTCATTTTCAGCGCATATACTTTTGCCTGGTAATTATAAAAACCAACAGATGGCAACAGATTTATACGCTGGATTTACAAATCCAAATGCAGGAGAAACATTTCGCTGCATTTCAAACGATGCCGAAGCATTTGTCTTCGAATGGATCGTGCAACCAGGCGGACACGTACCTAATCCACATATCCACTTTACGCAGGATGAATTATTTCATATAAAGAGCGGGGAAATACGGATGGTTTTGGATGGAAAGGAACATATCGGTAAAGCCGGAGACTCAATAAATGCTACGAAGGGCGCATCACACATCGCTTACAATAATACGCCGGAAATTTTGACCTGCGTCGTAGAATTCAGGCCTGCACTTGATTCGTTTAAATTTTTCCAATGCATGGGAGGCCTTGTTCTCGATAAGGATTATGACAAAAACGGACAGGTGAATATTCCTAAGATGTGCTATTTCATGAAGAGAATGAAAGCAAAGAGCATTACACGGCCTACCAATATCCCCGCTCCGATATTTAAAATTGTGCTGAACCTGTTTTATATGAAAGGAATCATTTTAGGCTGGAACAAGTATTATAAAAAATATACAGAGTAACCGTCTTCAAACGAACTATTTTTCCGGTTCGACTTACGAACCTCCTTCTCCACAAAAAGAAAAAAGCATTCAGCGGTAGTTGGATGCTTTTTTCTTTTTGTCACTCTTCTCTCGCTCACACTCACTCTTTCCGGGCTTTTTCCTTTTCAGTGTGAGCGTGAGGACTGAGTGTGAAATCTCGGTTCGAAGCTGAAATCCAGCTTCCTCCTTTGAAGGAGGACCGAGGAGGATGGTAAAACCAAATCTTCCGCAAATGCTAATTTCATTCGGTTTCCTGAAATGTAAAGCGGTTCAATTCCCTTTTGCTTTGAAAAATACCGTACTTCAGACAATGGTTCGGTTCTTATTGCATTAACTTTTTGAGGATTGTTCAATATCATTGATTAGTTGCCCTAATACGACCGCGTCCTCAAAAGAAGGTGCTGTTTTCGTTTTATTTCTTATGTCAGCAGCTACTCTTTTGTAAAACTCTGCCACATTTCTAATTACCGGATCATCCGCCAACCCTTCAACCATTTCATTTGGAATAAGCAGGGTTTGTAATTCCTCGTCTTTCCCTTGTGCTCCTCGAATTGTTAACGGAACAAACTGACCATGTCCAAGTGGTCCTGTAACCTGAATATCACCTTCAGTTCCATTAATCTCCCATAAAAGGTTAGTGCCTCTTGAAATTCCGCCCCGGTAATGAATAGAAATTGCCGCCCCATTTTTCAATTGACCTATCACCAAAATCTGATCTTCAGTGGTGTTAGGCTTTATTTCACCAGTATCAGTAAGTTTTACGGTCGTAAAATTGTTTGTCATTTTTGCTGTCAATGTATCAAAGCCACCCAGAACTTTAGTAATGCCAGCCAGAGTATGCCCCAAGGGAATGGTTAGCATCGTAGCGCCGTTAGTTTTATCATACAGATAATAGTCAGCTGAAATTGCTTCGTCTGACCAGCGACCTCCTGATCCTATGAGGGTAGTTGATAAAACCCTTCCTACATAACCATCTTTAATAAGTTGCTCCAGGTAAATCACTTCAGGCGAGACAGCCATTTGTGTTCCTACAGCTGCAACCACATTTCCCCGTGCAGCAATAGCTGCCAATTGCTCCGTTTCTGCAAACCCGTTGCCTAATGGATGTTCGCAGTACACATGTTTGCCTGCTAAAAGCGCAGCCTTTACAAGGTAATAATGGTAAGGAACCTTCACTGTAATTACAACTAGTTCTATATCGTCTGATGTAATTAAGGCATCTGCATTTTCATAAGCGATTGGGATTTGTAACACATTTGCAGCCTTTACAGCGCTTTCATAAGTAGAATTGGCCACTCCGATTATCTCAAAGGTATCAGATAAATGCCTTAGTGCAGGTAGGTGAGACTTTGATGCCCACTGGCTGTCGGGGTTAAGACCTATTATGCCTACTTTGATTTTTTCTATTTTCATTTGTTTACATTAAATCGATTGTAAAATTACAAGCAACACCCTAATTTTGAAGTGTACACAACCCATTGTGTGTACATACAATTTTGTAAGTAATGACAAATAGAAAAGAAAATACAACAAACGGGATCAATCGAGACTTTCTTTTAGACTGTAATCTGACTTATGCTGTACAACTCATGGGCGGACGATGGAAACTACCCATTTTGATACGTTTAAGTAAAGAGAAAAAACGGTTTGGGGAACTTAAGAGGATAATCCCGAACATTACTGAAAGGATGCTGACCCTGCAACTACGTGAGCTGGAACGTGATGGATTAGTAACACGAACCGTGTATCATGAAGTACCTCCCCGTGTTGAATATGAACTAACCCCATTAAGCAGTGCACTTATCCCAATATGCTTGCAATTGGATGAGTGGGGAGCAAAACACAAAGATCTTCATTTAGGAATTTCATCAACTTTAGTTCCTTAGGCATAAGCCTGTTGTGAGTATTAATGAGGACATTTTCAGGTTATTGAAAATCCAACACTACTAATACGGGGAAAAAACACCGTAGCTTGGTGAAAACACCCTAATATCATAAAAAAGCACGCTATACATTGGTTTTCATAGCTGTTCTGCAAAAGTACAGCACAGTATTAACTGTAAACTCTACGAAAATGAAAACATTCGGAATCACTTTATTATTAATCCTATCATCAGCAAAATCATTTGGTCAGGACATCGCTCATGGACCGTCAATAAAAGCGAGCTATGGAACCCTCGAAAAATTCGCCTTTGGAGTCGGGTACAACTTTGTGAAATATCAAGACAGTTGGGGCTGGATTAGGCCTGCTCATAATTACTACTTTGAGTATCTGCCTGAATTCAAGGCATTCGGGGTTTCAGCAAACGTTCAATATACCATTATTGCACTAAAAGCAGGAATGGAAGTCAGTTTCCGCTCAAAAAACGAAAACAACCAACAGTACTTTTCATTTTATCCTCACATGGGGTTCGATTTACTCAATCTTGATTTGTCTTTCGGACCTGAAATTTCGACTATCAGAAACAACAACAGATATGTTGGATTCAAAGTCTCTATTAAAGTTCATCCGAAACTCTTCAATATGGGAGCAACACAGGTGGAATTTAAAAGACCCAGTGCAACAACCAATTAATCGGCTAAAAGATGAAGAATAACAAACTACCAAAAAGTGGCGAAACATTTCTGAAAGAATTTACTACTGATACCGTCGTGTATGCCATTGATTTTCAATTCAAGTTTCAATCAATGGATCGATCTGTCATTATGCAATTCAACACGTCAGTCGAAGGACCAAGACGTGAAGAAGTGATTATTTTGAAGTTTGATGACTTCGGACAAAAACGCCGAATCAGCGCCTTTGTAGATCATATTTATCATCAATTCTTCCCGAGGGGAACAATTCAGGGAATAAATCATGACGCTTATATGATGACGATTTTCCTTAAAGGTGTTACGGAACAACCAGTTTAATAATTCAACAATAAATGGGCATGAAAACATACACAACGACTATTGTTGACCATTTGGGTACGACATATCAATTCGAAATTGCAATAGATGAAAAGAGAAAACGTGGGAAACTCATTTATCTCAATGATGAATACGTCATCACTAAATGCTCAAAAACTGCTAATAACGAGCTCTTCTTTTTGATGCACATCGGTCAGTATATTAAACTGAATGCTTTTATTTCATCAAGTTGTAACGGAGATGAAAACCACTTCATTTTCTATACTACTAAGTACAGTTTTGACACTACAAGTTGCCTGGCATTTCAAAGTTATGTAAGTAAGTTAAAACTTCCGGACGCTCCACCAAAAGACATGGACAATAACGATCTTGAAGAAAAAACATGGGGTGAAAATCTTTTGTTCACAGGTTTGAAGCCACAATTTTCTTTATACCTCGGCTGGTTTCCGTTTGATGAAGGTGAATTTGTCAAATTTATCAATGTGGCTGTTAATAATGTTGAGATAGATCTTTCTACATCATATCCAATTCCTGGAGGTCAGGGCATTATTCTTCCACTTGGTAATTATCTTCCTCATCAACAATATTTCATTTCCTGGAAATGTGAAACATCTTATACGCCTCCAATGGCCAAAACAGTTATAGGTTATTTTGTCAATAATGATTTAAATACGAGAAAAGTACTACGGGTAAAGAACGTATCCCATTTTGAAGAATGGACGGATAGTGCAACCATTGTTTTTAGCACGGTTCAAGAATGATTATTTCAATCAATACAAATTCTATGATAAAAGATCAAAATACATATTCAGATGAAAACTCTGAGAACCGGAAACAAGTGGGGCAAGTTGCCTACGTCGACTTCTATTTTGAAGGATTTGACAGAGATGCCAGTCAGGTAACACTGATTGTAGGTAAAGAATATACTATTCACTCAGTCATTGGAAACTTTTGTGAGAATAAGGAATTCCTCTGGTATATTTGGGGAGCTACACCAACAAGTCCGAAAACGCAATCTGCGAAAGTGAAATTCAATTCCGTAGGCATTTTTACAGTGGAATTAATACTTCGAACAAGTCATGTTGGTGGAGGAAGTGTATGCAGTTCCAACGGAGAGCAGAAGAAAATAAACTACGTTCGTGTGGTGAAGTAAATCAACGTGTTATACGACCAGTATGCTGAACTGTCCAATGAACTGGTTACTGTAAGGAAAATGCCAGGAGAATGGAATTTATTTTGTGACCATTAGCAGTGATTACGGGAAACTGGTATCGAAGATTGTAAAAGAATAGGGAAGACTCTTCCAGTTTAGAAAGAGGAGCATTGCGAAAGTGGTGCTCTTTTTGTTTATCCCAATAAAAAATCCTTCCACAAGTGCGAAAGGATTTTAGTATTTAAGTTAAGACTTATGTTTTGCTTACACAATTCATAAATCAATCTTCATCATCATAATCTTCTTCGTCTTCATCGTCCCAATCATCTTCATCCGAATCATCGTCGCTGTTGACTAAGTATTTACGGTAATCTTCTTCAATATCATCTTCTTCGTTTCTTCCGAATAAATCCAATTCTTCATCCGATAGATCGTCGTCATTCAAAAATTGATTGTCTTTACCGCTTTTTCTATAAGCCTCCATTTTAGGCTTTTTCGGAACGTCTTTATTGGCAACCGGCGCTTTTGGAGCTTCCTTTTTACGCTCGATTTTTCCAGGTTGTATATCGTCAGGAGTTACTGTCGAAGGTCGCATGGGCGGTCTTTCGTCACTTCCTCTGAAATCCGGTCTGGAGTCATTGTTTCTTGGCTGGAAATCACCACGTGGTTTGAAATCGGTACGTGGCGGTCTGTCACCTTGCGGACGTTGTGGACGATCACCCTGAGGTTTTTGTCCTCTGTCGTCTGCCAGTTTAACAGCAATTGGTCGACCATTAACTAAATGCTCGTCCAAAGCCTGAACAGCACTATTGGCTTCGTCCTCATTGAACATTTCGATAAAAGCAAAACCTCTTGGTTTGCCCGTTTCTCTGTCCTTAGCGATGGTTACTCTATTCACCTTGCCATGTGCTTCAAAAAGCGACTTCAACTGTTCGTCTGTAGTGTTGAAATCAAGTTTTGCAACAAAAATACTTGTCATTGTTCTTAGTAATACGGCGATAAACCGCGTTAATTTTAATGTTTAACGAATCGAAGATAAATAAAATTTGATGTCTACCAAATGGTAACAACAAAAAGTATTTAAATCGACTCTTTTATTTATTCTTCAGTAAATCACGAATTTCCGCCAATAATACTTCTTCATTTGAAGGTGCAGGAGGAGCTGCCGGAACTTCTTCCTCTTTTTTCTTGCGAAGTGAAGCTGCTTTATTCATCCCTTTTACCATCAAGAAAATACTGAATGCAACTACTATGAAGTTAATCACTGCTGCAAGGAATTTTCCCCACAATACACCATTCCACGAAACCTTGCTTAAATCATCTACATTCAACGATTTCAGCACAGGATTTAAAATTAGGGGAGTGATGATGTCCGTTACCAAAGAGGTTACTATTGCCCCAAAAGCTGCTCCAATAATCACAGCTACAGCTAAATCAACTACGTTTCCTCTTGAAATAAACGCTTTGAATTCTTTTAACATATTAGTTGGTATAAATGTTTAATCAAATATAGCTTAAATATGAAAAGCCACAAATCATTTGCTAGTCAGATGTTTAATGTCAGTCCTTTACGCTGAGAAACAAACTGAATTTGCCTAAGTATGAAACGGAATGCGCTGTTGTAACGATCGTGAAAGTGTGATCTCATCTGCATAATGCAATTCACTTCCAACTGAAATTCCTCGTGAAAGTGTAGTGATGCTGATATCGGAATTCGCACATTTTTTATATAAGTAGAAGTTTGTTGTATCGCCTTCCATTGTTGCGCTCAAAGCCAAAATGATCTCATCTATATTTCCGCTTTCACATTTTTCAATTAATGGAGAAATGAATAGATCATCAGGGCCAATTCCGTCAATTGGCGAAATAACTCCGCCCAGAACGTGGTAAATTCCATTGAAACTCCCTGTCGCTTCAATAGCCATTACATCGCGTACATCTTCTACCACACAAACCAATTTTGTATTGCGTTGAGGATTGGTGCAAATAGAACAATGCGTTTCGTCGCTAATGTTTCCACATTCTTTGCAGGTTTTCACTTTTTCTTTCAAATGTGAAATAACCTCTGCAAAACGTTCCAATTCGTTTTTATCTCTTTTCAGTAATTGTAATACCAATCTAAGTGCTGTACGTTTACCAATCCCTGGCAAAGAACCAAATTGTTCTACCGCATCTTCAAGGTATTTTGACGGAATGTTCATAACGCAAAAATAAGTGTTTAACACTTGGAATTTTTGAGAATCTCAAAGACTTATTACTTTTGCACCGTGGAAATAATTAGTTACAACTTATTTGGCTTGCATTTACAGGAGCCAATGGCTTTTATTACGAATGGATTGATTGGTACTTTTTGCATTTGGGCTTACAGTTCTTTGCGCTCAAATGTACAAGTGAAAAAACATTGGAAAACCTTCTATTTAATTCTAGGAATTTCTTCTATTCTTGGAGCTTTAGGTCATACCTTCTTCCAATATTTCGGTATTTATGGAAAAATGCCGAGTTGGTTATTGATAACTATAGTGAACTTGTTCTCTGGTTGCGCAATGTTGAGTTATGATCAAGAAATCAACGCCAAAAATCCATGGGTGCATTTTATTTGGATCAAAAGCTTACTTCTTGTTACAACTGCATTTGTTTTACAAAAGTTTTTGTACGTTGCCATTGATAGCATTGTCTCTTACATTCTTTTTACGGGTGTTTACGCAATGAAATTGAAAAAAAACGGATTAGATTCTATGAAATATATGGTGCTGGGAGTACTCGTCATGCTGCCTTCAGCTTTCGTATACCTAAAAGGATGGAATCCTTTCCTTTGGTTAAATAAAGATGACATCAGTCATTTGCTTATCTTGGCAGGAATATCATGTTTTTACTTCTCAATAAAAAAAGGAGTTAAAGAATTAAAACTCGCATAGAATGTCGAAAAACGAAGTAAATATCAAAAATAAACGCGCACGCTTTGAGTATCATCTTGAGGATGTGTTTACTGCTGGTATTGTACTTAGTGGAACCGAAATAAAGAGCATTAGAAACGGAAAGGCTAGTATTTTGGAGTCATATGGTGTTTTTGACAACGGCCAGGTTTTCATTCGTAACATGCACATTTCTCCTTACGAAAATGGTTCGTTCTACAATCATATGGCTCGTGGTGATAGAAAGCTGTTGCTGAACAAAAAAGAGATCAATAAAATTGAGAAGTACCTGAAGGTAAAAGGAAATACACTCGTTCCACTGAAATTGTTCTTAAGCGAAAAAGGCTGGTTGAAAGTAGAGATCGCCTGCGCTGTCGGTAAGAAATTACACGATAAACGCAATGACTTGAAGCAGAAAGACGATAAGCGTGAAATGGATAGGGCTCTAAAACGCTAATTATCAATTGTCAATGTTTGAATTATCAAGGAGATGAAGCATCTTGATAATTCATAATTCTTGAATTGATAATTAAATAAATCCCAAACTCAAAACGTGAACTATCCTGAAATGCCCCAGTAAAAGATACAATTCCACAATTCCCACAAACCAAAATGAGAATTGATACATGAATACGAATTGTACGTTCATTCTTCTTCTAAAAAAGGGAAGTAAGGGAACCAGGAGTAAAGCTACCAAAAGCCAGCGAATACTTAAGATATCGAAATCGAAGCCCGTTCTGCTGGTGGTAAAATCGTCTGTAGAATAGAAGTTCATTGGACAATGTAGAATCCACGATTTTTCTACTAACACTTCAGGATAAGAATAGGTCCAGGTTGCAGCATTCGATTCGGCGAAATAACTTCCGGTATTTTCCAGGTAAACCATGTAAATCTTGTGCTCCTTTATTCCGCTATGACCGATTCCTGAATAACCTTCCAAACTGTCTTCTTCAAAATGATGGGGTAGAACAGCATCCAGTGAAATAGAAGTTGCAAGCAAAATCCCAATCCACATCACAGCTTGGTAGATTTTCCAGCGTTTTCCGGAAAGCAAACTTGTAAAATAGCGTTGATTTTCTTCTAAATTCTTCTTTTTCTGATCTTCGAAGCGCGCCTTAGCCTCATCCATTCGTGCTTTCAATGTATCAATATCGTCATCCGATTTTTGATAAGCACGAGAACTTCTGCGCTGTGTAACTGGTTCTGGGTCAGGTTTGAATAAGCATTCTACTGCCAAACTCAAACGAATAAATTCTTCGTGTGCAGAAGGATTAGGGTTGATGTCGGGATGCACTTTCATCGCCAACTTCTTGTAGCGTTTTCGGATATCTTGCTCTGTGGCATCAGACGATAATCCCAGTATTTTATATGCTTGCGACTTATTCATACAGCGCTTTTACGCTATTAATCAAACTTAATCTGTCCAATTTCAATCCGTTGATATAGCTGAACTTGTGCTCCACAAATGCTTTAGGAACGTGATATCTGCTAAAATCCGCTTCAATAAATTGTTTGATTTCTTTTTTCAGTTGTTCATCAATGGCAATTTCACTTACCAGAATCGCTTTTTCGCCATAAGTAACATCAGGAATTCCAATCAGCACAATTTTCACATTGAATTTCGAAGAAACAGCATTCTCTATCAGTTCCGGAATGATTTTTATTCCACCGCTGTTGATTACAAAATCATTTCTTCCAATCCATTTAAATGATTTATTATCAGGTTTTTCAATAATATCTGTTGAAGTAATTGTTTTATCATTTTGTTGAATGATCATTCCTTGTTCAGAAGAATCAACAGTTATCCCTTCTAAACAGTGATAATAGTCATTTCCCAATTTTCGAAGTGCAATGTGCGATAAGGTTTCCGTCATTCCGAAGCCAATAAATGCATTAATTCCGAGTTGAACACTTTTTTCTTCCAGATATGCAGGAATGGCTGATCCACCTAACAAAACGTTTTCAAATCGAGCAAGCTGAGCAATATCGCTTTCAAGTAATTCTGAGAATTGAATGACTGCAAGTGAAACCAGATCGAATTTTAGGGAAGCGGGTAGAATGTCAATGAAATCACGGGAGGCTTCTACAAAATGAATCTGATAATTTCCTCTCAAGGCTCTGAAAAGTGACATTTTTGCACCAATTGTGTGAATCGCAAGTGGACAAAGTACCTTTGAATCCGTATTCAGATTGAAGAATTTGTTTGTACGATTTGCTGAATTAACAATATCCTTTTTTGAATGTGTTATCTCCTTTGGAAGTCCGGTAGAGCCTGAACTCTTGATGTTTAGCTCAAAGTTCTCCG
This sequence comes from uncultured Fluviicola sp., assembly GCA_965650275.1. Classification (GTDB taxonomy): domain Bacteria; phylum Bacteroidota; class Bacteroidia; order Flavobacteriales_D; family Crocinitomicaceae; genus Fluviicola. The sequence continues at coordinate 48,534 of CBFGNV010000005.1, forward strand.
CCTGAAAATTCGTTATAGTGGTACTTACTTCATTTCGAAGTTGTTCACTACAATTATGAAAGAACACTTGAAAACTCATTGTGGAACGGTAATTGTTTTGCTCATCCCCAGCAAACGCAATACTGGCGTTTTGGTAAGAAAATTATCGATAAATTTAGACATTAATATTACTTAGAATGAAATACATTATCATATTATCAGTGGTTGCGGCAACGAGTTTTTGGGGATTGTCTTCTTTTTCATCAACTGCAAAACTGTCAACTGTTGCTTCAAAAGTAACTGGTGGAATCAGCTTTAGCAGTATTACACTTGAGAAAGCGAAAGCGGAGGCAAAGAAAAAGAAAAAGAAAATTTTCATTGATGTTTACACAACCTGGTGCGGACCGTGTAAAGAAATGGCGAAAACTACGTTCACAGATGGTGAGTTAGGAAAGCTTTTCAACGGTAAATTCGTGAATGTAAAAATGGATGCTGAAAATGATGCAGATGGTTCATTAATCAGTTCGAATTACAAAGTAACGGCATATCCAACACTTCTTTTCCTTGATGAAAACGGAAAGTTGATCAAGAAATTGGTTGGTAAACAATCAAAAGAGAAATTGATTCAGGTTGCAAATGGGATGTGATTCAGCTGAAATTTGAAATTACGGTAGGGGCGAATCATCATCGCCCTTACTTTTTTAATACAAATTTGACCACATATCCTTTGTTTGTAGTAGCATAAAGAGTATCTCCAACCAGCAGCAGCGCACAATAGTTTCCTTTCTCCACCCAAGTCCACGTTTTTCCGCCATCTTCAGAATAATCAATTCCATTCGTTCCACAAGCGAACAATCTGTCAGAAGTTCCTGTAACACAAGATCTATAACCATGAGTTGGTGTTTCTGAAACTATCCATGTTTTTCCGCCATCTGTTGTATACACTGATGTTGAATCTGAATCATTCGGTTTGGTGTAGTTTCCTCCAACTATAACGCCGTTTATTTTGTCGAACATACAAATGGAAAAAGGTCCTGCTCCTTCAGCCTTTGGCATCGGAAGTTCTGTTTGAATTTGTGTGTGGTATTCAAATGTACTTGTTCGATAAAATGTAGCGTTGTTTGGACCGCCTGAGACATAGTAATACTCTCCTCCGATCAATTGTGCTGTTGTTCCACTTGCAGCGTAGTAAGCTTCACCATTAGCGGTTTGAAACGGTCCTGATTCGTTGACATAATTTCCCCATTTCTTTCTAGTTCCAATAACTTTGATTGTTAACTCTCCGCCAATCGGATCGCTAAGTAAAATCAGTTCTCCATTCGTTTTTTGAACGATGTCGTCAATGAAGCTTTTGTCCCTGAAAAGTTCCGTTATTTTCTTTCCTTTAGCTTTGTAAACAACACCTGAGTCTCCACTTAAACAAGCATAAACTGTTTTTCCGTCAACAATAACATCTCTGAATTCACCGCCAACTTCATACGGAATAAGCGTTTCAACTGTTTTTTTCTTTAAGTCGTATGAGAGAACTCCCGATTTCGATGTTCCTATGATGAGTTTGTTCTTTTGAATGGCAATGGCTCTGGAATAGCCTTCTTTACTAAATCGAAGTGTATCTCTGGTAGCGAAAATATCTTGAGCAGATGACACAAAAGCGAAACTGCTAACTGCGATAAATGCGATTAAATTTCTCATGCTGTTCTTGTTTAAGCGTTTCTAAGTTCTCGGGAACATTGCGTTTCCAGCGTTTATGACTCCATAACCAGCCAGCAGGATTGTTTCGAATTCCTTCTTCAAGTAATTCAACGTGTTTCTCGGTAATAACTCCCCAATCCAAGGTTCTTGGCGAATCTGTGATTAGCTCCAAACTGCAGGAATAATAACCGCGCTTCACTTTTTTTGGAAGATAGAACACAACTGCATGGTCATAAGAATTAGCAAGCTGTTCAGCGCCAAACGCAATTGCCGTTGGTCGACCTAAAAATATTGTCCAGTAAGATTTTAACGAATCGCCCGGACTTTGATCAGAGAGAACCAATGTTGCAATGCGTTCATTCTTGTTTTCATAATCCTCAAACGTCTGTTTGACAATTTTGGAGTGAATGACATGCATTCCGAAGCGTTGACGAAGCGTATTGATTTTCTTGTCCCAAAAACCGCTTGAAAGTGGCATTCCAATTCCAACGGCTTGATGCGGAAAGAACAAATTCTGTCCGGTGATCATCCATTCCCAGTTGTTGTAATGTCCCGAAACCAGAATCACACTTTTGCCTTCGTTGTGGAGTTTTTGCATCAATTCTGGATTCTCGATCTTGAAACGTTTCTCCAGTTCTTTTTGTGATATTCCCAGATTCTTGATGCCTTCCATCATCATGTCGGAAAATGTGCGATAGAATTTTCTTCTCAAAGCAGCAATTTCACTTGGTTTCTTCTCCGGAAAACACTTCGTTAGATTATCAGTAATCACCTTTTTTCGATAAGGGAGAACTGTAATCAGAAGGAAATAGAAGAAATCAGAAATACGATAGGTGATCCAAAGCGGAAGCTTAGAGAGCGGATAAACAAACAAATAGTAAACTACCTGACTCATTGTTTTTTATTTGGCCATCGGGAGGCGATTTGTTCAGCAATTTCCTGTTCGCGTTTCGAACTTCCCGGATGAAAAAACGATTTGTTTTTCAGTAAATCAGGTAAATATTGTTGAGCTACAAAGTTTCCAGGATGATCATGCGCATACTTGTATTCAGCGCCATAGCCTAAATCCTTCATCAATTTCGTCGGCGAATTTCTTAAATGAAGCGGAACTTCCAGGTTCGTAGAACGTCGAACTTCTGCCAAAGCTTCATCTATTGCCAAATAAGCTGCATTTCCTTTTGGTGAAGTGGCAAGATAAATGGCGCATTCAGAAAGAATAATTCGTGCCTCTGGCCAGCCAATCATTTGAATCGATTGAAAAGTCGTGTTCGCCATGATTAAAGCAGTAGGATTCGCCAATCCAATGTCTTCTGCAGCCAGAATCAACATTCTTCGTGCAATGAATTTTGGATCTTCTCCACCTTCAATCATTCTGGCCAACCAATAAACAGCTCCGTCAGGGTCACTGCCCCGCATCGATTTGATGAATGCAGAAATAATATCGTAATGTTGTTCGCCATCTTTGTCGTAGCGAACCACTTTTTGCGCAATGGACTCAATCAATTCGTTGGTGATGACAACTTTTTCGTTTTCCTGAAAAGTTCCCACGGCAAGTTCCAATAAATTCAAGCTTCGTCGCGCATCACCTGAAGCAACTGCTAATAATGCTTCATATTCCTTCAATTCGATCTTTCGCTTTGAAAGCAGAACATCATTCTTAATTGCATTATTCAAAATGAAAAGCAGGTCCTCAATACTGTGACTTTCCAAAACGTAAACCTGACAACGCGAAAGTAAAGCCGAAATCACTTCAAAAGACGGGTTTTCAGTTGTTGCTCCAATTAAGGTGATTGTTCCTTTTTCCACAGCTCCTAAAAGCGAGTCTTGCTGCGACTTGGAGAAACGGTGAATCTCGTCAATGAATAGGATAGGGCGAGCTGTTTGGAACATTCCCTGACTTTCAACCTTCGTTAGTACGTCACGCACATCTTTTACTCCTGAAGAAATTGCCGAAAGTGTGTGAATTGGTCGATTTAACTCAGAAGCAAGTAGTTGTGCTAAAGTGGTTTTTCCAACGCCAGGAGGTCCCCAAAATATAATCGAAGGCAAAACCCCAACTTCTAAAGCGCGTTTCAATGAACCATTTTCTCCCAAAAGTTGATGTTGACCAACATAATCCTTGAGGATTCTTGGGCGCATTCTTTCAGAAAGAGGAGCTAAACTGTTCATGCCTCAAAGTTAAATTTAAAAGGCAAAAGTTAAAAGGCAAAAGACAAAAAGGCCATTTTGACTTTGATTGCTCTTCTTTTTAACTTTTCACTTTTGATTTTTGAATTCGTCTAGTTGTGCTCGAAATGTAAAGGAAAGCGCTCCATGGATTTATAAACACCGCCCATTTCCTTCATGAATTTCGACCAAAGTTCCGTGTCGATTGTGTTGAGCATGTTGTATTTATGTTTTTTCCAAACAATCCAACTGCGCTCTTCAATTTCCTGTTCCAATTGTCCACCTTCCCAGCCAGTATATCCGGCAAAGAAACGGACGTCCTTCTTGCTGATTTCTCCGGCGTTTATTTTCTCAACCAGCTGATCGAACGAACCGCCAAAATATTGATTTCCTTTTACCAGCTCAGCTCCTTCAATAGTTGGATCATTGTGGATGTAGTACAATTTGTCTTCATGAACCGGTCCACCATAACTAGCGAAAAAACCATCAACTGGAAAGCTTTCTATCATCAATTTCATTGGAACAGGAAGTGGATGGTTGAGAACCATACCATATGCTCCTTCTTCGCTGATATCGCACACATAAATCACAGTTCTGCGAAGATTATCATCTCGCATAAACGGTTCCGCGATCAGCATGTCGCCAATTTCTGGAATGGGTTGTACTGGAATTCCGAATTTCATTCTTATAAAACGATTGGCGGCTTGCGCAATGTTAAGTTTGCATTTTGTAATGCAGCCGCATTTCCTCTTAATGTTACGAAAAAACTTTGATTTGTCCCAACTGGAATCCAGTTGAAACTAACATTCCAACAGTGTAAATTACGCGCCATTGTGATGCGTAAGTTAGACAATGTTTTATTGGTAACGTCGTAAAGTACGGTACTTGCAATTTTCCAATTCTCAGTAATACTGAAGTCTGCGTCAAATCTCAAGGTTTGTCGTGGTGTATACATTTTACGCATGTAAGTACTGTCGCCAGAGTTCAGATTCAACCCAATAAAATGTTCAAAACTTAGTTTCCATGGAATATCAAAATACACCATGTCATTCGGATTGATCATCCAGTTTTGATATTGTGGATTCCAAACATTTCTCATTTCTGAGTTTCTGTCTTGAAGCATATCCTGATATTTCTTGGATGTTAAAATGAACTGAGTGGTGGTTGAAAATGAGGTGAATCTTCCTAATCCTTTTCCAACTTCGTGAGCATATTTCCACTGAATAACACCAGTTGTGTCGTTCCAGTCGTACCAGCTGAAATTGGCATTTGCCGTGATGTTGAATTTTTCTATAGGATTGATTACCATTCGCATTGTTAGGTCCGACCAGTTCATGCTGTCTTTGAAAATGTCGTAATCGGTGCTCAAGAATAGATTGTCAATGATCTTTGTTTTAGCGAAACCAGTAACTGTATCCTTGTCACTTTTTCGTTTCATTTCGAAAGAGTTGTTTACGGCAATTCCAATTCTTCCAGAGCTATTTCCTAGTGTTTGGGCATAAATACTTCTTTCGTAAATATTGTATTCATGTAATTTTCCTTCGTTATCCGTGTAACTTGTATTTCCCTGCTGAATGTTTGGAGCGTAGGTGTACGTTACTGTTGGAGTCATAATATGACGGAGAATGGTGTTTCTTTTGCCTATAAAACGGTAGTAAGAATAGAAGTTGCTTGTAACAGAAGCTGATGAGTTGAATGAATGTGTAAAGCCTCCAACGTTCAATGAGTCAATGATCAACGAATCGCTTGCATTAACGGATTTAGAAATACTCTGAAAGTTGTAGAATTGACTGTAGTTCACACTAGGTGTAAAACGAATGGCTCCTTGTAATAGGCTAAATGTACTTTGCAGGTTGAATCTCTGGTTTGCTCCTGAACGGTAATTCTGACCAATGCTGTCGAAATCCATGTTTTTCAGGTAGCTATCCTTAAACGACGATCGGTTTTGGAATTCAGAGTTGTAAGTGAACCCAACAACTTTGTTGATCCTTTTAAATGGATAAATTCTATTCGTAGTTTGCAGATTTAAGATTGGACTGGTTAAGTCAATTTGCTTTGCCTGCGAATTTTGGCGCATAGAAACCTTTCCATCAATAGAAATTGGTGCTTTTGCAAATTTTCTTCCAAGACGAATATCCGAGTTCAGTGTATTATCAAAATACTGTGCATTCTGAACATTTAAGGTTTGTTTATTCGTTGAGTTCGAGTTAAAATTAATGTTCGCACCGAAGGTCCAAAATGGATTCGACTTTGGATCTTGTGTATGTGTCCATTTTACAGTCGCAGCCTGTGTTCTTGTTGAATCTGGCCAGCCGTATCTGAATTCGGAATATCCAAGGTCAAAATTCCCGCTCGATTTGTACTTGAAGCTGTAATCCGTATGGTTTCTCAATCCAAAACTTCCTCTGGAAAACAAGGTTCCATAAAAGAAGGTCTGAAAATGATCGTTGATGGGTTTGTAATAACCCAGATCCTGGAATCCCATTCCGTAAGCAGAAACAATGGAATATTGAGGCATTATAAAACCTGCAGGATTGTTGTCTTCCTTTTTCTTCTGTGGAATAAGAGCGAAAGGAAGTCCAAGTGGAGTAGGAACGCCCATTACCCATAAGTTCATTGGACCACTTGCAATTCGTTTTTCGGGAACCAAAACGGCTTTCGATAAGAAAAAATGGTAATGCGGTTCTTTCAGGTTACAGGTAGTGAATTTTCCATGTACAAAATGAATTTCCTCGTTGGGTTGACGCTTTGCAATCTCCATAGAAAGGTAGTATTCCTCTTGCTTGATGGTTACTTCTTCAATAAATCCCTTCTTTTTTTCATAGTTGTATCGGATTTTATCTGCAGTAACAGAATCTCCATCCTGAACAAATACCGGAATTCCAACTTTACGTCCAAGTGAATCTAAAGTATAGGTTGCAGTTACTTCTTTCGTTCCATAATCCACCACAATGTAACTGGCTTTCATATCCAATTCACCATAAACCAATTGTGCATTTCCGTAAAGATGAAGTTGTTTGTTTTTGGTGTCGGTTACTGCGCTGTCTCTGGCTGTATAGATGATCTCTGACTCAAGATCTTCGTCGTTCATTACAATCTTTTTCGGCTCTTCTTGTGAAAAAGACGTTGTAATTACAGTAAATACTGCAATACAAGAAGTAAGGAAATTCCGAAATGAAGTAATGTTCACGAGTTTAATAACGGTTGCAAAGCTAGGAAATTTCATCCAGTTCTGTTCGGACTCGAATTTAACAACTTTCTTGCCATACTTCGGTATCTCGGCTCCGCTCGATAACCGCAGTGTTCCGTTGGTTTCAGAAAGGTGTATTTATGGTTTCCAGTGCTTGCCATCAAGCGGGACCGAAGTGTCATGCTGAGCTCGTCGAAGCGTGGCATAATCTTGGTTATCAACAACGACAATAGCGGTTATTAACAATTGGTTTTAAATAAGTTGATTTAGTCTGATAAAAAGTAACGATTGATCAGCTGTACTTTTATAGTGAATAACTGGCATCAAATAGTAAAACAATGAAAACGCTTAAAAATACATTTGTAGTTGCTTTGCTTTCATTTCCAATGATTATAACGCTTGCATTTCAACCGTCTCCGGTTCGATTTGCTGAAGAAGGCGAAGTAACAGTTATTAAAACCGTAGTAATTGATGCTGGCCACGGTGGAAAAGATCCTGGATGTCACGGTGCGTCAGCTCATGAAAAAGACGTTTGTTTGGCAATGGCATTGGAACTTGGGAAATCGATTCAAGCTAAATATCCAAATATCAAGGTTGTTTATACAAGAGATAAAGATGTGTTTGTTGAATTGGATGAACGCGCAAAGATTGCAAACAAAGCGAACGCAAACTTATTTATTTGTATTCATGCCAATTCTGCTTCGGCTTCTGCTTTTGGAACTGAAACTTATGTGCTTGGATTACACAGAACTGATGCTCAGGCAAAAATTGCTGATAGAGAAAATAGCGTAATCGAATTTGAGGCTGATCAGGAGAAATACAAGAATTTCGATATGACACCGGATGCCTTAATTCTTCGTCAATTACAATTGTCCATTTATTTAGATCATTCCATTTCGTTTGCTGAGAAATTACAGTCTGAATTCAAATCTCTTGGTCGTTACGATAGAGGTGTACGTCAAGCTGGTTTCTTAGTGCTTTACAAAACTACAATGCCAAGTGTATTGATAGAGACAGGTTTCTTAACCAACAGTGAAGAAGAAAAATTCCTTGCCGATAAAGAGAATCAAAAGAAAATGGCTCAAGCAATGTTTACGGCGTTTGAGAAGTACAAGAAGGAGCGTGAAGGAGTTGATTCGCAAACCAAAGGTGGTGGTCAGGGAAGTGGACAAACAACTCCAAAGCCTGAGACGAACGGAACAACAAACAACAACGCAGCAGCTGGAACTGCTGATAATGTAAGTAACGATGTTTATTTCCGTGTTCAGGTAGAAACTTCAGAAACCAAGCTTTCGTTGACAGCAAGCAAGTTTAAAGGATTGGCAATTCAGGAGTATAAACAAGATAATTTGTTTAAATACACTGCCGGCGATTTTAAGAATGATTTTAAATTAGCCAACAACTACAAAACTGAGCTCCGTTCTATGGGCTTTTCTAATGCTTTTGTGGTTGCTTTTCAAAATGGCGAGCGCATTAATTTGGAAAAAGCTATTAAATTAGCAGAAAAATAAAGCCTTGAAGATATCTAAAGAGATCAAAGCCGGAATTATCGCTATTCTTTCAATTACATTACTTGTTTGTGGTGTGAATTTTTTGAAAGGTAATTCGTTCTTCGGCGGAGATGATAAATACACAGCATATTTCCCTAATTCAGGGGGATTAACTCCTGCAACCTCTGTTTATGTAAACGGTGTAATTGTTGGAAAAGTATTGTCAGTAGAGTACAATATGAAAGGCGATTCTGCAACTCGCGTGAAAGTGGAGTTCAATATTCAGGAAGACGGATTGAAGATTCCACGTGGTTCAAAAGTGGAGGTTGGACAAGCGGATTTCCTGACAAAAGGAATTATTCTCGAACTAAACACCGATTTATCGAAAGGTTTTTACACAACCAATGATAAAATCATGGGAACGGTAGCCATGGCTATTCAGGATAAAGTTCTTACCACATTAAATCCAACGATTACTAAAGTAGAACACTTGATTGCTTCTGTTGACGAAACCGTAACATCTCTTGGTGCTTTCTGGGATACAACTGCAAATTCAGAGATCAAACAGTCAATGGTTGAAATTCGCCAAGCGATTAAAAGTTTTGCACGTGTTGCTAATGAAGTAGAAGGACTAGTGGTTTCAGAGAAAGCGAAAATGAGTAAGATCTTCTCTAATCTGGAAAGTATCAGCTCGAATTTGAAAGCTTCAAACGATAAGATTTCCGGGATTATTGGGAATACGAAGAAAATTACGGATGATCTGGTAACTGCGGAATACAGTAAAACAATTGCTGAAGCAAGCAAGACTATTCAAAACTTAAATGCGTTGTTAAACGATATTAATTCAGGAAAAGGTTCCGTTGGAAAATTACTGAAGGATGATGCCATGTTTAATGAGCTTGTAAAGACCAACCAGGAACTTCAGGAATTGGTTGATGATATTGAATTGCATCCCGAACGTTATATACATTTCTCTGTGTTTGGCGCTAAGTCAAAAGGAGTAAAGCTTACTGGTAAAGAAGAGCAGAAACTTCGTCAAATGTTAGATACAGTTAAATAATTACAACTCAGTTATGATTTCTATTATTGTTTTTAGTGTCCTTTTCTTCGGAGGATTTGGGTTCTTCGCATACAAAATGCTTGAAATCCGTAAAGCGATTCTACTTGGTCGTGATGTGAAAAGAAACGACAATCCGAAAGAACGCTGGAAGACAATGGCATTGGTGGCGTTGGGACAAAAGAAAATGTTCTCTCGTCCAATTCCGGCATTGTTGCATCTTGCGTTGTATACAGCTTTCGTTATCACACAGATTGAGCTGATCGAAATTATTGTTGATGGTGTTTCCAATCAGCACCGTTTCTTCTTTGAGAAATTAGGAGGCTTCTACACATTCATGATTTCATTCATTGAAATTTTGTCTGTACTAGCTTTGGTTGCAACCGTTGCTTTCCTCGCTCGTCGCAATATCTTAAAGCTTTCTCGCTTCCAAAAACCTGAAATGAAGGGCTTTCCAACACGTGATGCGAACATCATTCTTTGTATGGAGATCATTTTGGTGTGTTTCATTTTCACAATGAATGGAGCAGATGAAGCCCTGTATAATATGGGAGCTTCTCACGCATCACATCACGCAGGAACTTTTGGTTTTTCAATTAGTCAATACCTTGGTTCATGGTTTTCAGGATTCTCGGTAGAAACTTTACATCTATTGGAAAGAATAGGTTGGTGGGGACACATCGTAATGGTACTTTCATTCTTGAACTACCTTCCATTCTCTAAGCATTTCCACATTTTATTGGCGTTCCCGAATACGTATTACTCGAATTTGGAGAAAAAAGGAAAGTTTACCAATATGGAATCGGTTACCAACGAGGTGAAACTAATGTTGGACCCGAATGCTGATCCTTATGCTGCAGCTCCTGAAGGCACTGAACCGCAACGTTTCGGAGCGAAGGATGTAACGGATTTGACCTGGAAAAACTTGTTGGATGCATACACATGTACAGAATGTGGACGCTGTACTTCAGCTTGTCCGGCGAATATTACTGGAAAGCTTTTGTCTCCGCGTAAAATTATGATGGACACTCGTGATCGTTTGACGGAGGTTGCTGCGAATAAGCGTAAACATGGTGCTGATTATGAAGATGGAAAGTCTTTAGTAGGAGATTATATTACAGAAGAAGAATTGTGGGCATGCACATCTTGTAACGCTTGTGTTCAGGAATGTCCTGTAAACATTGACCCACTTTCGATTATTGTAGATTTGAGAAGATATTTAGTTATGGAGGAATCGAAAGTTCCAACTGAACTTACTGGTATGTTAACGAATATCGAGAATAATGGTGCGCCATGGCAGTTTTCTCAAGCTGACAGAGCAAACTGGATTCACGAAGCATAATTAGATTTTAGACTGCTTTTAACCAAACGAGTTATAGAAAATCTAAGCAAATGGCGAATAATATAGAATTGATCAATTTAGTTGAGGACGGAAAACACCTTTCTCCGGTTTTACCTTCACATGTCAAGAATTACTTAATTGACATTGATGGAACAATTTGCGACGATATTCCGAATGAGGAACCGGAGCGAATGGAAACTGCAGAATTGTATCCGGATGCATTGGAAACAATCAACAATTGGTTCGAAGAAGGACATATTATTACGTTTTTCACTTCGCGTTTGGAAGAACACAGACAAGTGACAGAAAACTGGTTGCAAAAACACGGGTTTAAATACCACGGAATGATGATGGGAAAACCAAGAGGTGGAAATTACCATTGGATCGACAATCATATTGTTCGCGCAACACGTTTTGAAGGAAAATTCACGAACTTAGTTAAGGAAACGGCGAGCATCGAAGTTTTCAAGAAATAAGATTATAAAAGGATTATTATGAGCACACTACACGTTCCAACAATGGCCGATATGATGGCAGAAGGAAAAACTCCTGATATTTTATTTTGGGTAGGTTGTTCCGGAAGTTTTGATGATCGCGCAAAAAAGATCACGAAAGCTGTGGTGAAGATCCTGAACAACTGTGGAGTGAACTTCGCGGTTTTGGGAGCTGAAGAAAGTTGCACAGGTGATCCTGCGAAGCGTGCCGGAAACGAATTTACGTTTCAAATGCAGGCAATGATGAACATTCAGGTGTTGGATGCTTACGAAATCAAGAAGATCGTAACTGCTTGTCCGCACTGTTTCAATACGTTGAAGAATGAATATCCTGAGTTAGGCGGAAATTACGAGGTGATCCACCATACGGAATTGATTCAGGAATTAATTAATTCAGGGAAATTACGTCTTGAAGGAAGCCAAACATTCAAAGGAAAGAAAATTACTTTCCACGATCCATGTTATTTAGGTCGTGCGAATGACGTTTACGAAGCACCACGTATATTGATTGAGAAATTGGACGCTGAATTGGTGGAAATGAAACGTTGTAAAACCAAAGGACTTTGTTGTGGAGCAGGCGGTGCACAAATGTTCAAGGAAGCTGAAAAAGGAAATAAAGAAGTAAACGTTGAACGTACAGAAGATGCGTTAGAAACGGGTTCTGAAATTATTGCAACAGGTTGTCCGTTCTGTAATACAATGATGACCGATGGTGTGAAGAATTTCAATAAAGAGAATGAAATTCAGGTACTTGATGTTGCTGAATTAATTGCTAACGCTGCAGATCTATAATGAGTCATTTTGCTTTAGCACCGGATTCGAAATGCTGGGTTTATCAATCCAATCGGGCTTTTACTGCAACAGAAAAAGCGTGGCTGGAAGAAACCTTAGATCGTTTTGTTGATCAATGGGCCGCACACGGAAATAAATTACTTGCTCAAGGAAAAGTGATAGGAGATTACCATGTGGTTCTTGGTGTTGATGAAAATCAAGCAGGAGCTTCTGGTTGTTCTATCGACTCTTCTGTTCGATTTATAAAAGAAGTTGGTCAGGAATTAGGTGTAGATTTCTTCAACAGAATGAATTTGCTTCTGGAAGAAAATAACGAAACGAAAATTATTCCGTTTTCTGAAGTCTCGAATCATCCAAACGCCGTTGTTTACAACAACCTTATTCAAACCATTAGCGATTTAGATTCGAAGTGGAAGGTAAAAGTGACTGAAAGTCCCTTTTATAGATAGCTGCAGAGACGCGATGCATCGCGTCTTTACCCTTTCTTTTCTTTCTTATCCAGCCTTATTCCCGCAACAAACTTCACAGTATAAAATGTTTGTCGGTATTTCATGTGTCGAAAGGCAATTCCTTTATTGTCGAAATCAGTTACCAGCATAGCGAACCATCGCGGTTTATTCCACCCGGCTGTTATTTTGAAGTCAATTCTTGGAGCTAAACCTAAATATCCGCGACTAAAATCGTCCCTGACATAAATCTTAGTTTGAATCGTTCCTCCAAGTCCCGCCATGACGCCAAATTGCATGTTTTTGTAACGCTTGACCATCGCATAACCGGGAACGGCTCCAAAATCAAAAGCAGCCAAGGTTTTTGATCCGGTAATACTTTTCGTGGTATCACGAATTTCGATTGGAAGAATACCGTTTTCATTTCCAAATCCGTAATAATTCATCGTATATCGAATGTACCAGGTGGCAATATCACGTTTGTACATTCCTGTTTTTCCTTTAAACGATGGCATATTAAATTCTTCGCTCTTGAAATGCCATGTATTCAATGAAAAACTGGCAGCACCGAGCTTTGGATCATATGTATTCGGTGTCAATTCATTCAGTGTGTCATTCCAACGAATCGCATTTTTGAAAGTGTATCCTTCATACCAATGGAAATCGACATCAAAATAGAAGCGCTTTTTCAATGTGAAATCTACACCAAAATCAAAATATTGTGTTTTCCCATATCGACTTAGTGGACGAAGGTTTCCTAATAATCCACTGCTCAAACGCAATGTCAGCCATTTGTAAGAAAAACCAACGCCAATGATCATTCGGCTATTGTTGCGCAGGTAAACACGCTCAATTCCTTTTGTTTCAGGTATTTTGATAGAAAGTGGGGCAGTACTGTATCCAATATCTCCGAACCAAACATACTGATCAGAATACCTTTCGTATGCAGGAGTGCTTTCCTGTGCAAAAGAAACGCAGGAAATAAAGAAAAACAGTATTAGTATCCTAGTTCTCAATTCCTTCTAACGAAAGTAAATATGTATAAATAAGAGCAATTTCCTGTCTTTGATTGGTGACTCCTGAACCCCCGCCATGTCCGCCGTCGAATGTACAATTGAATAAAACCGGAGCAGTTCCTTTATTGAAGTCTCTCAATTTTGCAGTCCATTTCAGCGGCTCCCAATACTGTACCTGAGAATCGTGATATCCGGTTGTAATATAAAGTGACGGATAAACTTTTGCTTCAACGTTATCGTAAGGCGAATAGCTCATCATGTATTCAAAAGCTTCTTTCTCGTTCGGATTTCCCCATTCTTCGTATTCTCCCACAGTTAAGGGCAAGCTTGCGTCTAACATCGTATTCATTACATCTACAAACGGAACCTGAGCAACCATTCCTTTGAATGTTTCCGGCGCAAGATTAGCTACCGCACCCATGAGTAATCCACCGGCACTTCCACCCATTGCGTAAATCTTACCCGGATCACAGTAATGCTCAGCTGCCAATCCTTTTGCGCAATCAATAAAGTCTGTAAACGTATTCATTTTATGCATCAACTTTCCGTCCTGGTACCATTCTTCGCCAAGGAATTTCCCGCCGCGAATATGCGCAACTGCGAAAACGAAGCCTCTGTCTAATAAAGAAATACGTGTTGCAGAGAATGAACATGGAATGGTAATTCCGTATGAACCGTAACCGTAAAGCAGAAGTGGAGCCGATTTTAAATCAATTCCTTTTTTGTAAACAATCGATACAGGAACTTTAGTGCCGTCTTTTGCAGTAATCCAGATACGCTCGCTTTTGTAATTGTTTGGATCGTAGCTCTTATCTCGCAATTCTCTTGTGAAAATGTCTTTTTGTGATTTCGATTTGTAGTCGTAAGCAATTAAGCTGAATGGAGTAGTAAAGCTTTGATAGTAAAAGCGCAATTCCGAAGAATTAATGTCTTCATTTCTATCCAAAGACAATTCGTAAGCGGTTTCGTTGAATTTTATGTTTTCCAGGAATTTTCCGTCAAGCGAGTAATTTGCTATTTGTTGTGTTCCTCTGTTTTTGTCGAGCAAAACAATTCTTGAGTTGTTGATAAGGAATTCCTCAATGTAAACATCGCTTCTGTGCGGAATAACCGTTTGAAATTGCTCAACGGTTTTTACCAGTTCCTTAGAATATAGAATTTGACGATTCGGCGCATTGAAATTACTCAACAAATAAAATCCTGCCGATGTATGCTCAATACTGTACAAATGATCTTTCTTTGTATCAATAAAGGAAATCATTGCACTTGTTGGATTGTTGGCATCCAATAACATTACTTTGCTTGTTGTAGTACTCACAGAGTTAATGCAGATGTAGGCATTATCAATTGTTTTTGTAAGGTAAACCGCATACAATTCATCCAGATCTTCAAAGATCAATTCATCTTTCTTGCTTCCGATTGTATGTTTATAAACCTGAAATTCTCTTAATGTGTTTTCGTCTTTTTTAATGTAGTAAACGGTTTTATTGTCGTTTGCCCAAACTACAGATCCATCTGTAACCGGAATTTCATCTTTCAGAATTTTTCCTGTTTTCACATCCATAAAGTGGATGGTATACTTTCTTCGTCCAATAATATCCTCGCTAAATGCAAAAAGTGAATTATCGGTAGAAAACGAAAAATCGCCCAGTTGGTAAAATTTCTTTCCTTTTGCTCTGGCATTTTCATCAAAGAAAAGTTCTGTTTTGCCTTCAAATGTTCTGAAGATCTCACGATAATCACTTCCTTCTTTATTCTGAAACTGTAATGTGTTTCCCTGAGTCAGCATAGGGGCAGAGGTTTCATTCGGATCAATTCTGTTATTGAATTCCGCTAAAAGGGTCTCTGTTGTTTCTTTGTATTTTGAAAAATAATTGGCGCTATAGGCGTTTTCTTCATTAATGTAATCAAGTACTTCTTTTGAGTCTCTTTCATTCATCCAGAAGTAGTCATCTGTTCTTGAGATTCCGTGATTGTTAAATGTTACAGGTTTCTTAAGCGCATCTGGCTGAGCAATTAATGTCATAGGAAATAATATAAAACAATGAATTAGTTTTTTCATTTGGAGATGTAGTTTCGACAAATTTACCAAAATCAGAAGCATAACTATGAGAAAAATTCGGATGCTTTATTTATTTGGGTTTGCTATTTTTGTTTCATGAAGAAACTCTATAAGTTTTTGTTGAACAGTCTTCCAAGACCTCTTTTAATTAGACTAAGCTATGTTTTCCGAATTTTTGCTCCGCTTCTATACAAAGGCAATAAAGTGGAATGTCCGGTTTGTGAGAAAAAATTCAGAAAGTTTCTTTCCTATGGTTCCAGTGTTGCACACAGAGAAAATGTTCTTTGTCCCTACGATCTTACGCTGGAACGTCACCGCCTAATGTGGCTTTATCTGAAACAAGAAAGTAATTTCTTCACTGCAGACTCATTAAATGTACTTCATATTGCTCCGGAACAGTGTTTTCATAAAACGTTCAAGAATCAAAAGAACCTGAATTATTTAACTGGTGACCTGGTTTCTCCAATTGCTGACCTTCATTTCGATTTGCATCAAATTCCATTAGAAGAAAACCGTTTTGATGTTGTATTCTGTAATCACGTACTGGAACATGTTGATGATGCACTTCAATGTATGAAAGAACTTCATAGAGTGATGAAACCCGGAGGTTGGGGGATTATGCAGGTTCCGCAAGATACCAATAGAGAAAAAACATACGAAGATTGGTCAATTACCTCTCCTGAAGAGCGCGAGAAGCATTTTTGGCAAAAAGACCACGTTCGTTTATTTGGACGTGATTATCCTCAATGGCTTGAAAATGCTGGCTTCGAAGTTAGCGATGGTTTTGAGAAACATCCGATTAGTCCGGAATTAGTAGAGCGCTACCGCCTGCCGAAAGGAGAAGTTCTGTATATTGTTCGTAAAAAATAAAATGTCATTCCTGCTCAAAATCGGTTGTTTTACAGTTTTCATACAATTGATTTTAAGCTCATGTTGTCATCCTCCCAAAGTTGAAAAATTCGACATTACTCAAGCGAAAATTGACTTGGGTAAAAAACTATTCTTTGATAAACGTTTGAGTTTGGACAATACCATTTCCTGTGGTTCATGTCATTTGCCTGAAAAAGCGTTTACCGACGGAAAGCAATTTGGAACTGGTATTAAAGGCCAGTTGACAACCAGAAATGTTCCGTCTATTCTCAACTCCCGGTTTTTAAAAAAAGTAATGCTTGACGGAGCTATCGTGAATCTCGAATTTCAGATTCTTGTTCCCTTGACAGAACATAACGAAATGGGATCGAATATGCGTGACTTGATGATTGAGCTTGCTGCGGATCAGGAATATCAAAAATTGTCAAAAAAAATCTTCAAACGAAAATTTAATGCTTTTGTTCTCACGAGAAGTATTGCTGCTTATGAGCGAAGTTTAGTTGCCATGAATAGCAGGTACGACAAATACATGTCCGGAAATAAAGAAGCATTGAACCAAAACGAAATTGAAGGAATGAAGCTGTTCAGTTCACTTTACTGTGTGAAATGTCATAGCGCTCCATATTTCACCAACTTCAAACCGGAGAATAACGGATTATATAAAGTAAGTAAAGACGAAGGTAGGTTCAGAGTAACCGGATTACAATCTGATTTAGCAAAATTCAAAACACCAAGCTTGCGGAATGTAGGACTGACCGCTCCTTACATGCATGATGGAAGTTTGAAAACACTGGAAGACGTTATTGCACATTACGCGAAAGGGGGGAACAACCATATAAATCAATCGAAAGAAATTAAGTCATTGAAGCTGAGTGAAAAGGATCGGAAGAACTTGGTATTGTTTTTGAAAGCATTGTCGGACAAGGGGCAATTTTAGCAGGGTGAAATGTTAAAATCGGCTCAAAATGTTAAAATTTAACTTAAAAATGCTGTGTTAGCATAATAAATTAAAATATTATTCGTTAATTCGATATAAACCCAAAAACAATGCAAACCCAAAATCCAAATAAACCATGTCAGTTAGTTCTTATTTCCACCAGACGCCGGAGTTACTTCGGCAGGAACAGTTGTGGGTGACAGAAGCGAAAGCTAATCCCACAAAATTCGAACCTTTGTACCGCAAGTACTACTCTCCAATTCTTAGATACTTGCAACAAAGAGTAGAAGACCCCGAATCTGCCTTTGATATTGCATCACAGGTGTTTATCAAAGCATTAAAGAATCTGCACACATACGAATACAGAGGAGTTCCTTTCGGATCCTGGTTGTATAGAATCGCAAAAAGTGAGTTATATCAACAGTTCAGAGAGAAACAAAGCAGTAAGCTCGTTCGTATGGATAATGTTCAAATTGCACACGTAGATGAGTTTTTCTATGAAATTGCTGAAAAGGAACAAAACAAAGCAACTTTGTTGCTAGCGTTAAATACCTTAAAGCCAGATCAGTTACAGCTTATCGAAATGCGTTTCTTTGAACAGTTAAGTTTTAAAGAAATAGGTGAAGCTTTAGGAATGACTGAAAACAACGCGAAAGTGAAAACTTTTAGAGCTGTTGAGAAGTTAAGAACGCTTTTTATGAAGCAAAAAAAAGCAGCCTAATAACACTAAGTAATTAAACAAGAAGCCGTTGAATTCAATGTTCAACGGCTTTTTTAATTCTGTTCGTCGAGGGATGTAAAATATTCATTAACAATGTACTTTTAAAAAAATCTAACACATTTACACCTCATATTTGAAAGATTCGTGTAATTTAGCACAGTGAATCAAACTGCATTCTACATTACAATGAAGTATCTAACTCTCGTATTGCTCACTACTGCAACAAGCGTCGTTCTTGGGCAGGCATCGAATTTCAATACTCAACGTAACTGGTCTTTCCAAAAGAAAGAAATTACACTTGGTATTGGAGGAACTAATTTCCTAGGGGATTTAGGAGGTGCAAACGCCGTAGGAACGGATTATTCGGTTAAAGATTGGGATTTCCCTTCGACTAGCCTTGGAACGTCAATTGCCTATCGCTATCGTTTTCATCCATATTATGCTACCTCAACAATTATCAATTTTGGTCGTGTAAGAGGTAATGATGCAAAGACGGAAGAATCGATCCGTAATAATAGAAACTTAAGTTTCCGTTCTACAGTTATTAACTTGTCTCAACGTTTTGAGGTAATCATCTTAGCAAAAGAAAAAGTTGGTCACCGTTTAAGAATTTCCGGATTAAAAGGAATGCCTTACAAAAATTCTCAGTTATACTTGTTTACTGGAATCGGAGCAACTTATTATAATCCAAAAGCTCAGTACGATGGAACTTGGTATGCATTGAGAGATATGCATACTGAAGGTCAAGGTTTGGCTGGAGGTCCTGGGGAATACAGCCGAGTAACGGCTACAATTCCTTTCGGACTTGGTATGCGAATGGGAATTGGCAAAATGTGGCGTGTAGGTCTTGAATTTACTTACGTTAAAACATTCTCTGATTACATTGATGATGTTCATGGTGTATATTTCGATCCATCAATCATCGCTGCTGAATACGGAGATATGGCTGCATATTTCAGTAATCCCGCAAAAACTCCATCTTGGTTCAATCCAGGGAGTCAAAGAGGTGATAAACAAAATGACGCTTTATTCTATTTCAATTTAACAATCGCACGTAACTTAACAGCTGGAAGACCACCGAGCTTCAAGAAGTTTAGAAGACCGAAGATTGCGAAATTCTAATGTTGAAAAAAAATAATAGGAACGAGGTAATAGTAAAATGTTACCTCGTTTTTGCTTTATATCTTTACAGAAAAAAAGATGTATTCCATCATTAAACGCATTCTCTTCCTTTTCGATCCTGAAAAAGTTCATTACTTCATTTTCGATTTCCTTAGGATTTATCTTAAAATACCAGGAGTTAAGTACTTCTGGAAGCGAATGCACAAGGTTGAATCACCACTTTTAGAAACCGTAGTGGCCGGAATTAAGTTTCCGAATCCGGTTGGACTTGCAGCAGGACTAGATAAAAATGCACTTCTGATCAATGAATTGGCTTCAAGTGGATTTGGATTTATCGAAATTGGAACCGTGACACCGGTTGGTCAGCCTGGAAACGATAAAAAACGTTTGTTTCGTTTGATTCCGGATGAAGCGATCATCAATCGAATGGGATTTAATAATGACGGTGCTGATGTTGTTGTAGAACGTTTGAAGAAGATTAAGCCGGAATGTATTATTGGTGGAAATATTGGCAAGAATAAGGTTACGCCAAACGAGGAAGCTACAAGTGATTATATCAAGTGTTTTAATGTACTTGAGCCATATGTTGACTATTTTGTTGTGAATGTTTCTTCTCCTAATACGCCCAATCTTAGAGAATTGCAGGAGAAAGGGCCTTTGACTGAACTTTTGTCTACACTTCAGGATGAAAAGAAAAAACGAAACTCTTCTAAACCGATCTTTCTGAAAATAGCACCAGATTTGACGGATAGCCAATTGGATGATATTATTGAAATTGTTTCCGAAACGAAAATTGCTGGTGTAATTGCAACGAATACAACAATTTCCAGAGAAGGACTAACTACTCCAAAAGAAAAGTTGGAAGAAATTGGAATGGGTGGTGTTTCTGGAAAACCCTTGACCAAAAGATCTACCGAAGTTATTCGTTATCTTCATCAAAAAAGTAATGGAAGTTTCCCGATTGTAGGAGTTGGAGGAATTCACTCTGCCGAAGATGCAATCGAGAAATTGAATGCTGGCGCCTCTTTGGTTCAGATTTATACCGGATTCATTTATGAAGGACCGAAATTGGTAAAACGAATCAATAAGGCAATTCTTGAAAATCGTAAGAAAAATGGCTGATAGAATTTATATTACTGAATGTCCGCGCGACGCCATGCAAGGAATTCACGACTGGATAGATACTTCCTTAAAGGTAAATTACATTAATGATTTGCTGAAATGTAATTTCGATACTCTTGATTGTGGAAGTTTTGTTTCTCCGAAAGCAATCCCTCAAATGAAGGACACGGCCGAAGTGTTAAATGCACTTGACGAAAGTGACACTAAATTGCTTACAATTGTTGCGAATGAACGAGGGGCAGAAGATGCATCTAAGTTTGAACGTGTTCACTTTCTTGGGTATCCGTTTTCTATTTCTGAAACATTCCAGCTTAGAAATACCAATGCAACAATTGAGGAATCGTTAAAGCGCGTTGAGGCGATTAGCGAAATTTGCGTAAAAAGCAATAAAGAGCTGGTTTTGTATTTGTCTATGGGATTCGGGAATCCGTATGGTGATGCATGGTCAGACGAATTGGTTGCTGAATGGAGCAATCGTTTGATTAACTTGTTTCCAGTTTCTCGATTATCGCTTTCTGACACTATTGGTGCTGCAACTCCTGACCTGGTAAAGAAAGTATTTGCTACAAGTGCTTCTATTTCAAATGTTACAATCAGTGCACATTTACATACATTGCCTGAAAATGCACAAGCTTTGACACAGGCGGCTTATGAAGGTGGTTGTCGAAATTTTGAAGGAGCGATAAAAGGTTTTGGCGGTTGTCCAATGGCAAAAGACGAGTTAACGGGAAATATGCCGACAGAGCAAATGCTCGATTGGTTTAAAGCAAATAGTATTGAGACTGGTGTAGATGCTAAAGCATTTTCAAACGCTTTTGTAACTAGTTCATCAGTATTTCATTAATTCAGATATGATGAAAGCGATTTTATACAGTTTACTGATTCTTATTCCATTGTCGTTTATTTCTTGTGGAGATCCGGAAGAAGATGACGATTTGGTGATTACGCATCACGATGTGGTGGAAGACAATACGATCAGTACAGATTTTCCAACCAACAAATTCACAAGCGATGTGGAAGTCAAATTATTAAAGGAATTGAAAATTTGTAATCCAAAAGCTGATTCGGATACAAATGAATTGAATCCGGCTTGTAGTCCAAAATTCTTCCGCTTCTTTAAACTGTCAAAGAACATCAAGTTGAACGATGGATTCATTCTATTGGTAAAGGCTGGAGTAAATGATTTCCCGCTTCGCAGAATTTTGATCTTTGAACGTGAGAATGGGTCTTTGGTGAAATTAAACGGCTTCAACGGTAATCTAATTGAGCGAAGAAAAAGTTCAAGCGGATATGATGATTTGATTATTCGTTTTGCTGATAATCAGGATAATGTGCTTATTTATTTTAACTGTTTATTTAAGTGGGTTGATGGAAAATACGCATATCAATACTGTGAAGAGATAGATGAAAATGGTCCGGCGAAAATTAAAGCCGAATATAGAGATTCAATGGGTGTTGAAATCAAAAAAATATTGGATAGAAACAATATGTTGTTCTAGAAATGAGATCTTTTTTTCTACTGTTAACTATTGCTTTTATAGCTTCTTGTCAGTCTGAAGACGATGTCAAGAAAATTGATCACGGTATTTTTCTTCATGATAAGTCATCAAAAGTATGGTTGATTGAAAAAAAGCTTCAAGGCGAAAAAGACTTTACACCATTAGAATTTGAATACAGGGAGATTGTAGTTTTTCACAAAAGTGGAAACGCTTATTTCCATAAATTGAATACATTAGGGAAGAAGAGAGGATTGAAAATGACCTTCACTCTTGATTGGAAAAAGCGAACATTTGTTTTGGAGAATTCAAATATGACGAGGAAGTTTAAAGTAAACTCTTTGGGGAGAGAACGCTTTGTAATTACGTCCAATGCAAAGGATTATAATTACCAATTAGTACTGATCCCTTTTCCGGAATATTAACGGAAGTTATTAACAGAAATGCAACTGCATGAGTCCTCTTAATGCTGATATTCCGTGAGTTTTTCACCATTTAACTTGCTGTCGTCTAGCTTGTTTCCACAAGCACTTATCAAAAGCTGACGCTTTTTCTTATTTTTGTTTAAACCTTGGTTATGAAGAAGCTATTATTTGTGTTTGCTATTGGGATTTTTGCTGCGTCTTGCGGAGGAAATGAAGAATGTAAGGATTGTGATAAGGATAAAGAGCCGGTAAAAGATACTGTCGTGGATTCATATGATGACGCAATTAAGCGCGACACTGCAACCACGCGCACCAAGGAACAACAGATCAATCACGAAAAAATCGTTAAGAAATACGGAGAACAATGGGATTTCTGTAAGTGTATCGTTTCCTTAGATTCAATTGATGATGCCGTTCAGGGTGGTAATACCAGTGAAGCACTTTTCGATCGTTGGAGCTATGTGGATGACAAGTGTAAGGAAATTACAACTTTCGATAATCAAACACCTGATGAGCGTACAAAGCATGAAAAACGTGTAGCACGCTGTTTGAAAGAAGCAGGATTGAAGAAATAATTTTCAAGTCAAAAGTCACACTTCGACAGGTTTAGTATGTGAAAGTCAAAAATTGATTTAACGAATTGATCTCTTGGAATGATGAGAGGCATTTGCGCTTTAGTTCTTCTTAAAACATTGTTATATGAAATCCACCTTATTTTTTCTATTCGTAGTCTTGCTTTCGGCTTCCTGTGTTACAAGTAAACAGAATCAGGATTCAGTCAAAGATAAAGAAGTGAATGAGCAATGGGATTTTTGTCAATGTGTGGTTATGCTTGATTCAATAGATTCTGCGCTTGAGAATCCAAAACTTACACCAGTTCAAGTGGATAAATTAATGGAGCGCTGGGATTATCTGGATAAAATGTGCAAAGAGGTTACTACCTTTGATAATGAAACCCCTGAAGATCGTTCAAAACATGAAAAACGTGTGATGAAATGTTTAGAAGAAGTTAAAAAGTAAGTCACAAATAATACCACCATGAGTTCTGTTCGAATCTTCTTCGCATTTTTTCTGGTAGTATTTCTAGTGCAATGTTCGCATCCCCGGAAGGCTTTTGTGATTCATTATCTGAATGGCCATCGAAAGATTGTTATAAAGGATGATAAAGTTCTAAAAGACAAGGGAAAGGCGCATTTTTGCATGCCACTTCCGAAAATTAAAGTCAAATGTGACGATACTTATACCATCTTAAACGACACACTTTTCATTAAATATTGCTTCCATTTCTCTGATGAAGAACCGCGTGTTGACACTTTAAGAATGGGAAAAGGAGAGGGAAAAGATACGCTATTTATTAGCCGTGATTTCTATTACCTTGAAACAAAAGGGTTAAAGCGCGTTTTTCCCGGAATCTTTTGGTAAACTAAAACGTTTTCTTCTTTTGGTTTAGTTCTACACTCAATCCAATATAGAAATTTCTCCCTTGTTGTTGAATCCCAATGTTTTTAAGTGAAGACAAGTGATTCATGTAGCTGGTGTTCGTCACATTCTTCACTCCACAAGTGAAGTTTACCTTGTGTGTTGATTTCTCTTGATTGCTTAGCAACAGTGATATTCCTAAATCTAACAATGAATAACCTTTCGTCATTGTTTCAAAATCGGCAATTCTGTCCTGCTTGAAATTGTATGAATATTGAATGACCAAGAAACCTGCATTTGGACCATAATTCGATAAAGTCCCCATCGGAAGCTTAATTGTTGAATTAACGCGGGATTGTGGAATGAATGGAAGAGAAGTTCCTGAATGTTGTTCTCCGCGAACGTAAGAGTAATTCACTTCCAAATGTAATCCGTCAGCTGGATGTGGATGAATATGGAATCCGGCATCAATACCGTAAAGTGAAACATTGTTTGCCTGTGAATATTGGTAAACCGGACGTTCATCTATCACCGAGTCAATTGGATTCAGGTAAATGTAGTTGTTGATCTGGCTGAAAAAAGGATTAATGATCAATGAGAAGTGTTCTTTGGAATACTCGTATGTTGCATCAATTTGCGTTGCGTTTTCTGTTTTTAAAGCGGTTGAACCAATTTCGTATCTCAAAGCGCCTTCATGCGCACCATTTGCTAGTAATTCAGAAGTGTGCGGTGCGCGGAATCCGGAGGAAACACTGATTCTGTATAAGGCATGCTGAAAACGACGCATGGCTCCAACAGAATAATTGATGCTTCCAAATTGTTTTCCAAAAGAAATAGAGTCATCAACCACATTAATGTCTCGTATGTCGGCACGAATACCAGCTTGAACATTGTGTTCCAATAATTTTGAATCAAGAACTATAAAAACACCGTTATCTAAACTGTTCGCATTTGGAATCAAGCGTTCTTCTGCTGTTTCAGCGTTTCTGTTCATCTGATACATTCCTTGAAGTCCGGCGCTTACATGTGTGTTGTAATTCAGACGTTTTGTATAACGTGCTGTGTATACAGAAGTATTTAACTTCATTGAAAGTGCCGCTGTATCTAAGTTGTCTTCAAATTCGCTTAAGTGATTGTTTGTGTTTCCTAAATTGAAAACCAACGAACTTTCATTGTTGAAGAAGAACTTATTTTCAAAGGAAACAATGTGATTTTGAATTCCCTGAAACGGAGTTGTTAAAGATCTTGCTGTTTCATTGCTTTGGTAGGAGAGTGGTGTAACGATTGAATCTTCTGATTCACCTGGAATTCCAACATGAGAATTCAGATACGTATAACGAATATTTGTTACCCATTTACCTCTGTTGTATCCCAAAGCAAGTTTCGCGATTTGGTCGTTGTAGCGTGAATTGATTAAATAATTCTTATTTGGTAAACGAAAATCAGCTGCCGAATTGTATCCCGCGAAAATGTTCATTCTAAGGTGTGTTTCAGCGAATTTTACACCAATCGCGTTCTGAGAATTGTTTCCATTGAATTCAAAAGAACTACTCAATTTCTCTTCTGTTGTTCCGTAAGAAGCATAAGCTTCATCAGCGAAATAAATAATTCCACCAAGTGCATCTGAACCGTAATACAAGCTTGATGGACCTTTTATGACTTCTACAGTTCCAATACCCAGAGAAGTCAGAGCCATTCCGTGATCACTTCCCCATTGTTGATTGTCGACGCGAATTCCGTTCAATAAAGTCAGAACACGAGTTCCGCTCAATCCGCGAATAACGGGCTTACTGATTCCGTTTCCAGTGGAAGCTGAATAAACTCCCGGGATTTTTGAAAGTGCTTCTCCTAGATTTGTAGCCTTTACTTCATTTAGCTCTGCAATTTTCTTTCTTTCGATATGTGCGACACTTTCCTTTTGAACCAATCCCCGTGTATCCACAATTACCACTTCGTCGAGTGAAATATGGTTGGTTTCCAATTCTATGCGAAGCGTATCCTTGTCTGTAGAATTTCTAGTTCCGATGAACGATTTGTATTCTGCTATTTCAACAATAAACCTGAATTGCTGAGGCAGGGAAGATTGTATCACGAAAACACCATTCAAATCAGATTGCGCTGAAATCCCTAGTTCGTAGAGGCTAACATTTGCATTGATAATTGGTTGTTGCGTTTCTTTGTCGATGACTTTTCCAACAAAGGTTTGGTTTTGAGCATTCACAGTAAATGCTGAAATAAGAACTAAAACGAAAAGGAATAATTTCATCATAATGCAATTGTGTTGCAAATATAGAAATGAATTTGATTTAAATGCAATATTGTTGCGATAAATTTAATAACTCCCGCAGAGTGCGCAGAGACCGCAAAGAAATTGAGGAAGATGAATTATTAAACTAGATTATATAAATCATTTAATCCAATGAGTTCTAATTGTATTAAAACTCTGCGTACTTCGCGAGCTCCGCGGGAAATAAAAAAACGGTACCCAATGTTGAATACCGTTTCTATTATTTTGTTGCGATTGATTAATAGTAAATCAAACGACGAACTTTAGTAATGTGTTTCGCTAAGCGAATTACTTGTTTCGTGTAACCAAACTCATTATCGTACCAAGTGTACAATACTACATTTTTTCCGTCAGGAGAAACGATAGTTGCATGAGAATCGTAAACTGAACAACAAGTGTTTCCGATGATATCGCTCGAAACCAATTCCGGATCGTAAGAATAGAAAATTTGGTTTACCAATTCACCTTCCAAAGAAGCAGAACGAACGATGTTGTTTACATCTTCAACTGTTGTAGTTCCGTTCAATTCCAAAGAAAGAATCGCTAAAGATCCGTTTGGAGTTGGTACGCGAACCGCATTAGCAGTCAATTTATCTTTCAAGTCCGGAATTACCTTTGTAACCGCTGCACCAGCACCAGTTGAAGTAATTACCATGTTGATTGCCGCTGAACGACCACGACGAGATGACTTGTGCATGTTGTCCAACAAGTTTTGGTCATTCGTGTAAGCGTGAACGGTTTCAATATGTCCTTTTACAATTCCGTACTCGTCATTAATAACTTTAAGAATTGGAGAAATAGCATTTGTAGTACAAGAAGCTGCTGAGTAGATTTTCTCGTTCTCGATATCCAGTGTTCCTTGGTTGATTCCGTAAACTACGTTTGGAATCTCTTTTCCTGGAGCTGTTAGTAATACACGAGAAACACCGTTTGATTTCATGTGACGCTCTAAAGCTTCACGATTTGTGAAAACACCAGTATTGTCGATAACTAACGCATTTTTAATTCCATGTAAAGTGTAATCAACGTCTTCAGGATTTGAAGCGTCAATCATTTTTACAGTATGACCATTGATGATTAAAGCTTTGTTCTCTAAATCTTCAACAACAGTTCCTTTGAAAGCACCATGAACAGAATCTGAACGCAACAAAGCAGCACGTTTGATGATGTCCTTATCTGAAGCTCCACGAGTAACGATTGCACGTAAACGCAATTGTTGTCCTTTACCCGCTTGTTTGATCAATTCACGAGCAGCTAAACGTCCAATACGACCGAAACCGTACAATACAACATCACGCGGTTCGAATGTTCCTGAAGTATCAGTTGTAAATCCAACTAATTTAGCAGACAAGAAATCAGCTTTAGAAGAAAATTTAGAAGCTTCAGCTTCGTATTCAGATGCCAATTTACCGATATCCAATTTAGCAGGAGCCAAATCCATTTTCAATAACTCTTCAGCTAAAGTCGAAGTGGTTTCAATATCGATACTTTTCTTCACAACATTCTTTGCATATTCGTGCAAGTTCAGAATTTCAGAAATTGTCGTATCAATAAGGTGGTTACGGAAAAGAACCAATTCGATTCCTTTGTCGTACAACAACTCACCAACGTGACTTGATAGTTTTACAGCAGCACGTTCGCGTTGTACGTGTAGGTTCAGCTCTTTTTCATAGCCAACTGCAGTTTCCATGTTTTGCTTGTGTTTTAAAAATGAATATTAATCGTTGTTTTATAAAGTAAAAAAGGTCGCCCGCAATGCAGACGACCTTTTTCGTTTTATCCTAAATAAGCTTTAAGTAACTTGTTTCGAGAGGTGTGGCGCAATCTTCTGATTGCTTTCTCTTTAATTTGACGCACACGCTCACGAGTTAAATTGAACTTAGCACCAATCTCTTCAAGAGTTAAACCGTGATTCATTCCAATTCCGAAGAACAAACGAATGATCTCACGCTCTTTATCTGTCAAAGTGCTTAATGAACGTTCAATTTCTCTTTGCAATGACTCCGCCATCAACGCATGGTCAGCTTTTGGTGAATCGGTGTTTGCCATAACATCCATCAATGTACCACCGTCTTCAGAAGAAGAAAGAGGAGCATCCATAGATACGTGACGACCAGAAACATTCAAGCTTTCCTTGATTTTATCTTCCGGAACTTCAAGTGCTTCCGCCAACTCTTCTGCTGAAGGTGGACGTTCGAACTCTTGCTCCAAACGAGAAAATGCTTTATTGATTTTGTTCAATGAACCAACCTGGTTCAACGGTAAGCGTACAATACGCGCCTGCTCGGCCAAAGCTTGAAGAATCGATTGACGAATCCACCATACAGCGTATGAAATGAATTTGAAACCACGAGTTTCATCAAATTTTTGAGCAGCTTTAATAAGACCTAAATTCCCTTCGTTAATTAAATCGGGTAGGGTAAGTCCTTGATTTTGATATTGTTTAGCAACTGATACCACGAAACGTAAGTTAGCTCTAGTCAATTTCTCTAAAGCTCTTTGATCGCCTTGTTTGATTTTTCTTGCTAATTCTACCTCTTCTTCAGCGGTGATAAGTTCTTCTTTACCAATGTCTTGTAGATACTTGTCAAGTGATTGACTCTCACGATTGGTAATGGATTTTGTAATCTTTAATTGTCTCATGTATTCAGAACAGAATTTCCAGATTAGAACGTAATTCGGACTGCAAAGTTACGACGAAACGAAACTACTATCCAAATAATTTTAACAATTAATTGGAAAAAAGTCGCATACCAAAAAGCGTGCCTATTCCGCATTATTCCTTGAAAGTAAAGAGGGAAGCCACTTTGCGGACTTCCCTCTTGTTATTTTAATTTTAAGAAGATATTAATTAGCGAATGCTTTATAGTCTTTTTTACCGTTCGAATGGATGATATCGAGGTAAATTCCTCCTTTTGTGTTGTTTAAAAAGGTAGATAGTTGACTAACCGTTTCGCAAGGCTTTTGATTAATTCCTGTAATCACATCTCCAGCCACAATTCCAGCATTTTTAATCTTGCCAGGTTCAAGTGATTTTACTTTCACACCATAAGAAATACCTAGTTCCTTTCGCTCCTTGTCGGTAAGTTCTTCAAATACTGCGCCCAAAGCACTTGTTTTGTTGACTTCTTCCTTTGACTTTAAAGCGGTTTCACCATCTGCTGATCTCAAGAGCACTTCTTTCAATACTTCGTCGCCGTCGTCGGTTTTTAACGTTAATGTCACTTTGTCTCCTGGTCTGCGTTTACCAATTTCTTCTTGTAATTCGGCAACGGAGTTCACTTCCTTCGATCCAATTTTCAAAATCACCCAATCTTTTTTGATGCCTGCTTTTTCAGCTCCACCATTTTCAGTTACACCATTAATGAAAACACCTTTGATGCTGTTGAGTTTTTTCGTTTCCTTCAATTCCTGATTGATGTCAGCGATTTGAACACCTAAATAAGCACGCTGAACAATTCCGTAATCAATGATATCGCGCATTACTTTGTCTACCAAATTCACTGGAACCGCAAAACTATAACCAGAGTAGGAGCCTGTTTGAGAAGCAATAGCTGTGTTGATTCCAATCAATTCGCCTTTAATATTCACCAAAGCACCGCCACTGTTTCCGGGATTCACCGCTGCATCTGTTTGAATGAACGATTCAATTGGAACCACCGCATTACTTGTTCTGTCTGATAATAAATTGATGTTTCTTGCTTTTGCGCTGATGATTCCGGCTGTAACTGTAGATGTTAGGTTGAAGGGATTTCCAACAGCAAGAACCCATTCTCCAACTCTCACATTGTCGCTGTTTCCAAGTGGAATAGGTTTTAATCCTTCTGCCTCAATTTTCAATACCGCAATATCGGTGGAAGGATCTGTTCCAACTACTGTTGCTGTGTATTTCGAATTGTCGTTCAGAATTACTTCAATCTCTGAAGCATCTTGAATAACGTGATTGTTGGTGACGATATAACCTTGGCTGGAGACAATGACTCCAGATCCGGAACCGCTTCCGTATTGTTTGTATTCTCTATTTCCAGTTCCCGGACCATAGAAAAATTCGTAAAAAGGATCGCGCTGAATTTGAGTACGAACCACTTTAGTTGTAACGTGCACAACTGAATTGATGCTGTTTTCTGAAGCCAGAACGAATGCATCGGCATCTGTAGTTGGCATTCCATTGTAGGAAACGTTGTGTGCATATTTGTTTCCATCAATTACTTGTTCCGATAATGGGCCTTGGTTTGTAACCGACATGATATAACCAAAAGCGAATGGAATCATTCCGCCAACGATTCCCAATCCTAAAAATTTCAAAGACTTGTTCATTTTTTTAAACTGTTTTGTGGGCAAATTGTTGTCACAATAAT
Organism: uncultured Fluviicola sp.; assembly: GCA_965650275.1. Taxonomy (GTDB): domain Bacteria; phylum Bacteroidota; class Bacteroidia; order Flavobacteriales_D; family Crocinitomicaceae; genus Fluviicola. Next base: position 79,017 of record CBFGNV010000005.1, read on the forward strand.
AAGACTTATCCATTATTGATTGTTACATTTGTGCAGTTAAATTTTGTTAAGCTAAATCGGCTATAACTCAATGGTAACAATGCTTTCAGAATGTTAAGTTTTTCTAAATATCAGGGGACAGGGAATGATTTTATCATGATTGATAATCGTTCTGGCGTTTACGATTCTCTAACAATTCAACAAATTCAGCATTTATGCGACCGAAAGTTTGGCATTGGAGCTGATGGTTTAATTAAGTTGAATACTCATTCTGGTTGTGATTTTGAAGTGGATTATTACAATGCGGATGGATCGAAAAGTTTCTGTGGAAATGGCGCACGCTGTTCGGTTCAATTTGCTGCAGATCTGGGGATAAATGTTTCTCATACTACGTTTCTGGCAATCGATGGAATTCATCAAGCCTGGAAGAAGGATGATTTGATAGAATTGGAAATGCTTGATGTAAATTCAGTTTCAATGGATGGTGAAGCTTTTGTCATTAATACGGGCTCACCGCATTTCATCAATTTTGTTACACATATCGATACGTTCGATGTTGTTGAGTATGGAAAAAAGATCCGATACAACGAAACGTATAAAAAGGACGGAATCAATGTGAATGTAATTCAGCCTATTGATGATCATTCGTTTGAAATAAAAACGTACGAGCGAGGAGTGGAAGATGAGACATTGTCTTGTGGGACAGGAGTAACTGCTTCTGCATTGGCGTATGCGATTGCTAAGAATTTTGAAGGCAAACAGTTGATTGTTGTAAAAACACAAGGTGGAGAATGTAAAGTGAGTTTTGAAAGAAATGGAGAAAGCTTTACATCTGTTCGTTTGATAGGTCCTGCAAAATTCGTTTATAAAGGAGAAGTGAATGAGTACCTTTAAATTCGATAACATATTACAAGAATTTCCAAAGTTTGATAAAAACGAACTTTTTATTTGGGTTTGGAATGCGGATAAAATTCCGCCTCATTTAGGTTTGTCCGATGGGAAGAATTATCATTCTTTGACCTATAAAGGTGTGGATCAGTTTTCTACTGGAACAATGATTCGTAAGATCAAGCGTTCTGAAATTCCAATGTTATTTATTCAGGTGAAAGCATTGATTTCTGAGGATTTGGAAAAACTATTTCTGTCTTTTGAAAGAGCAAAACCAGGATTGACCACGTGTTTGTCGCCGATTAAACAGGCCTTAAGTCTGTCGGAGAATGAGAAGCAGCTTTCTGTTGTTTTAGAAGTTCTTCAGAGCCAACATCAATTGCAAACTATTTTTGGTGCATTTTTGCCAGAGAATTATAATAGTCTTCCTGTTTATGGCTGGCAAGATATCGTTTCAAGAATTGAAGTGCTGAATGCTGAAAAGTAAGTCGATATTCCTACGCTCCGTTGAAAAAGACGATGCAACTAAATTAATGATTTGGGAGAATAATCCTGAACATTGGAAGGTAACTGGAACTGAGATTCCATTTTCATTACAAGCAATTCTCGATTTTATTGATCAAGCTCAGCATTTTCGTCAGCATGGACAAGCACGTTTCATGATCTGCCTGAACAATACAGAGGAATCTGTTGGCTGCATCGATTTATATAATGCTGATTTCAAACATAAACGTGCTGCTGTTGGTATTTTGATTGGCGATAAGGAAAGTCGAAATAATGGATTTGCACTCGAAGCTTTGGAAGTACTGATTAAATATTCCGAACAAGTACTAGATTTACAAAATCTTTTTTGTTCTGTTCATGCAGATAACGAACCTAGTTTAAAACTGTTTGAAAAAGCAGGTTTCGATCAGGTGGGAAGAAGAAAAGATTGGTTTTATGAACAACATCAATGGATTGATGAAATTTTATATCAAATATGTCTAAAAGAAAAAAGATCCTAATTGCCATTTTGGCTGTTTTTGTTATTGGAATTGCACTTGGTTGGGGCAAAATTTCTGTTTTTCTAGATGGAAGAACAGGAACAATCAATAAAGAGAATCAGCGTTTTGTATTGAACACAGAATTGACCATTGATGAAATTGCTATTAAATTGAAGGAAGCTAAAATCATTGATGATATTGCTGCATTCACAAATGTGGCAGAGTATAAAGAACTGACAAGTGACAAATTGGGTGCCGGGATGTATGAAATCGAACCTGGAACGAATTACAGAACCTTGTTGAATGGATTTACAAAAGGTGCTTCAGGACAAGGTAATTTGGAAATTGAAGTGGAGGTTACGTTTAACAATTGCGCAACCGTTTATGATTTGGCTGGAAAAGTGGCTAAATGTATTTCTGCCGATAGTGCTTCAATTGTAAACACCATTTTAGATGGAAATACGCTTTCAAAGTATGATTTTTCAGTAGAAACAGTTCCAGCCTTGTTCTTACCGAATTCTTACAGAATGTATTATGACACAAATGCTGATCAGTTTATCGCTCGAATGGCAGAGGAGTTTAAGAAATTCTGGAATCCCGATCGTATGGCAAAATTGAAGCAGGTAGGACTTTCTTCTCCTTCTCAAGCTGTTACTTTAGCTTCTATCGTTTACGGTGAACAAGCTAAGAATCCTTCAGAATGGCCAGTAATTGCGCGTTTGTACTTGAATCGCGTAAACACCGGAATGCGTTTGCAAAGTGATCCAACGTTCAAATTCTGTTGGGGAGATCAGTTGAAAGGTGTGCAACGCTTAACGTATGAGCATAGAAACAAGGATTGTCCATACAATACGTATTTGCATGACGGATTGCCTCCGGGACCAATTTCTATGCCTCCAACACAAGTGGTTGATGCGGTATTGAATCCTGACAAAAATGATTACATTTATATGTGTGCCCAGCCGAATTACGAAGGGTTGCACAATTTCGCTGTTGATTATGCTACCCACCAACGATTTGCTACAGAATTTCAGCAATGGTTGGCTAAGCAATAGTGGAAACCCCTTTCAAATAAATTGATAACATACTGACGCTAAAAATGAAAAGACGTTCATTTCTCCAAATTGGTTCACTAGGTTTAGTAGGTGCTGCTCTTATCCCAAAAGGAGCAGATGCTGCTGAACAAGAAAAAAGTGAAGCCAATAAATTACCACTTCGTAAACGACCAACTCCTGTTATGATAAGTACATGGGAGCATGGTTTAGCTGCAAATAGAGCTGGAATCGAAGTTCTGAAGAATGCTAAATTGACGTCTCTTGATGCTGTTGAAGCTGGAGCGAAAGTTACCGAAGCAGATATCACGAATAGAAGTGTAGGTGTTGGTGGAAGACCAGATGCAAGCGGACATGTTACCTTGGATGCTTGTATCATGAACTGGGAATCGAAATGTGGTTCTGTGGGTTATTTAGAAGGAATTGCTCATCCTGTTTCCGTTGCTCGTCACATTATGGAGCATACACAGCACGTAATGCTTGTTGGAGCAGGTGCGAAACAATATGCGGTTAAGAATAAGTTCGAAAAAATAAAAACGCCGCTTCCTGAAGTGAAGAAAGACTGGAAACAGTGGAAGAAGGAGCAGGCTGAGTTAGCGAAGAAACCAGAGATAAATAGCGAGAATCACGATACGATCGGTTTGCTTTCTATGGATGGTAACGGACGAATTAGCGGTGCTTGTACAACTTCTGGTTGGGCATACAAACTTCCGGGACGCTTGGGGGATTCTCCTTTAATTGGTGCTGGATTATTCATTGATCAGGAAGTAGGTGGTGCGGTTGCAACTGGTTTGGGTGAAGCTATTATTCGAATTGCCGGAAGTCACACTGTTGTTGAATTAATGCGTCAAGGTTTGCATCCACGTGAGGCGTGTAAGCAGGCGGTTGAGCGAATTATTTCGAAGCACTCAGATCTAACCGGTTTGCAATGTGGTTTTATTGCGATTAATACAGCTGGTGAAATTGGGGCGTATTCGGTTTATGAAGGATTCAATTACGCCGTAACAACTGCTGAAAAAGAACAATTAATCAATGCTGAATTCGATAGACAGTGGGAAAAATAATTCTACTGGTCTTGTTGTTTTTAGCTTCGGTTAATGCGTTGAATTCTCAGGTGCTTAGCTGGAATATTCAGCATCCTCAAACTAAAAAATGGATTCCGCTTGGAGAAAAAGGTTCTGTTCAGGAGGCGTTGATCAATGGTAAATATCTTCCGGATCCATTTTATGGTGATAATGAGAAGTTGTTTTCCTGGATTGAAAATTACGATTGGACTTTTGAAGCAACTCTGATTATCGATTCGCTGAAATCCGGTTATGAATACGATCTTGATTTTCCGAGTATAGATACCTATGCAAAAATCTATGTTAATGATGTTCTATGCGGAACTTCTGAAAACGCGTTCGTTCATTATTACTTCTCAGTAACAAAGCTTCTTAAAAAAGGAGAAAACAAAATCAAACTTATCTTTCAATCACCAGTAACCGCCAAAAAGAAAGAAGCTCAGGACTTTGTTTATCCTGCACCAAATGATGTGGGAAACGTGAAAGTAGCGCCCTATTGTAGAAAGCCTCAATATCAATTTGGGTGGGACTGGTCGTTACGCATGACAACCATTGGATTTTGGGAGCCGGCTTCATTAGTTGTTTACAAGAACAATCGAGCAGTAGGAAAGTCGATTTTAACCTATAACTTATCCGAAGAGAAAGCAGAGCAAATAAATATCATCTATTTGAAAAATGCGATTTCTCAAATGCAATACGTGTGGGAAAGTGATCTTTACGGCACCAAAATCGTTCAATCTCTGGATGCAGCTATCCGACGCACTGATTATATTGATCAGCCGGAATTGTGGTGGCCTCGCGGACAAGGTGAACAACATCTATATGAAGACGTTTGGACTTTGAAGACACTCGAAGGAGAAATCATTTACCAAGACACGGTGCAATTTGGTGTTCGAACTTCAAAAGTTATTCAGGAAAAAGATGAGTGGGGAACATCGTTCGTTATTCATGTGAATGATCGTCCTATGTTCTGCAAAGGCGGAGACTACATTCCTGATGATATTTTTCCTGCAAAGATCACAGACGAAAAGTTGAGAAAACAAGTACAAACAATGGCTGAATCGAATTTTAACATGGTTCGTGTTTGGGGTGGTGGATTGTACGCGCAAGAATCCTTTTTACAAGAATGTGATAAATTGGGAATTATGGTTTGGCACGACTTTATGTTTGCATGCGCCATGTATCCTGCAAACGATGGATTTCTGAAAAATGTCGAAACGGAATTAAATCAACAGATTCCAAGATTAGCTTCACATCCTTCACTGGTCTATTTTAACGGAAATAATGAAGTAGACGTAGCGTGGAAGAATTGGGGATTCCAACAAACATACAAGCTTTCAAAAGACGCACAGACTAAAATTTCGGCTGATTACGAAAAGCTGTTTAAAGAATTTATCCCAGCTAAAGTAAATGCTTTGACACGAATGCCTTATGTTCATACATCGCCACTGAGCAATTGGGGGAATGATGAGTTTTACAATCACGGAACCCAGCATTATTGGGGTGTTTGGCATGGAAAAGATCCAATGAGTAATATGGGTACAAAGATTGGTCGATTTAATGCTGAATATGGTTTTCAGTCGTTTCCCGAATATTCTACATTAAATACGTTCAGTAAACCAAGCGATTGGTCGTTGGAAAGCACTGTAATGAAGTGTCACCAGAAAAGCTATGTTGGAAACGGAATGATTGCCAAACATGCTGACATACTGTTTGGGAAATCGAAGAACTTTGAGGAGTTTGTTTATTTCTCTCAATTAACGCAGGCAGAAGCTGTAGAAACTGCAGTAAATGCGCATCGAATTGATAAGCCAAGATGTTCAGGAACACTTTTCTGGCAGGTAAACGATTGTTGGCCGGCAATTTCGTGGTCGAGTATAGATTACTTCGGAAACTGGAAAGCACTTCAGTATAGAATTCGCGATTCATATAAAGATGTGGCTATTCTAAAGGATAAAACTTCAAATGACCTGAACTATTACCTTGTTTCGGATATCGAGGAGTTTTTTAAGACTGAAATTGAATGTGATGTACTCGATCTGGAAGGTAATGCCCTGGAAACATTCAGTTGCCATCGCGTAGTAACCACTGAGCCATCGCTTGTTTTCAACGAAGAACTTGAAAAATACAACAATCAAAATTGTCTGATTCGAATCACTTATACTGATAATTTAGGTAAAGTGAATTATTTTTCTGATTTTCATTTGATTAATTATCAAAATAAGAAAGTTAATCAACCTAAAATAACGGAATGGAGTGTTGATGCGAAGGAGAATACAGGGATTCTGATGGTCGAGAATGAGCAATTAGTTTTGGATTTTTGGATATATTCGTCGAATTCTAGGCTGCATTTTGATTACAACTTTATAAATTTGTTGCCTGGAAAGCATGTATTAAAGTTTACTTACGACGGGAAAGCGCCTGTTAAAGAAGATCTTAAATTCATGTTCAGGTAGAATTTTTGTTAAATAAATTTGAAGTATTTACCTAGGTAACTATTTTTGCATTATGGAAATTGGTGAAGCAATTAAGTCAACGTTCAAAACTCCTTATCAAAAGGCAGTAGTTAACTTGCGTTATACAGCAAATTATATTGGAAATCGTCAGAATCATTTCATGGTGAAATATGATTTGACACTTGCGCAGTTCAACATTCTGCGCATTTTACGTGGTGCCAAAGGTGCTATCAGCGTAAACATGGTAAAAGATAGAATGATTGAAAAGTCTCCCAACACAACTCGTTTGATGGATAAGTTGATCGATAAGAAATTGATTCAACGCATCAGATGTGATAAAGACAGGAGAGTTCTTTACGTCGAAATTTCAGAAGAAGGATTGACTTTGTTAGACAAGATCGATAACGATCCTAATTTTGGATTGGACCGTTGCGGAAAATTGACTGAGGAGGAAGCCAATACATTGAGCGATCTTCTTGATAAAATGCGCGGTTAATCTCCATTGCTATTTTTTTGTTATTTATTCCTAATTCCGTGATTCTTTCTCGGTTCGAGGTTAATTTTATCTCTGCATGAAAAACGGATTTATACTCTCTTTAATTTTTCTTTTCACTTTTTCAATCGGAACTGCCTTATCACAAGACAAAGTTGGTGCAATTGATGGTGTTGTTTTGGATTCCACTTCTTTTGAAGCTATCGAATTTGCCTTCGTAAGTGTTCATAAAATTGCGGATTCGTCGATTGTGACAAGTATTTATACAGGTGAAAAGGGAGAGTTTATTCTTTCAGATGTTCCTTACGGCAAATATTTTGTCCGAATTTCAAATACTGGTTATAAACCAAAATTTCTAACTAGCATTGAGATAAACGATTCTAAACCACTGAGGAAATTTGGTAAAATTGCCTTGGTTAGTTTGGCTAAAGCCATTGACGAAGTTGAAATTACTGCTGAAAAACCTATTCTTCAGAATGGAATTGACAAGAAGACATATGATGTTGGAAGCGATATTTCTGTAACTGGCGGAACTGCGAATGATGTATTGAACAATATTCCATCCATTGAAATTGATCAGGACGGGAAAATTTCGCTTAGAGGTGAAGGGAATGTAATTATTCTGATAGATGGTCGACCAAGCAGTATGTCGGGCGGAAATGGAAAAAGTTTACTTGATGGTTTGCCTGCAAGTTCCATTGAAAGAATAGAAATTGTTACCAACCCTTCTGCAAAGTATGATCCTGACGGAACTTCCGGAATTATCAATATTGTTCTCAAAAAGAATGTGAAGCGTGGATTGAATGGGAATTTTCAGGTTTCTGCCGGAACCGGGAATGCTTATAATAGCTCTGTTGGTTTAAGTATGCGAAATACGAAGTTCAACTTGTTTGGTAATTATGCATTCGATTACAGAGAAGGTTATAGGAATAATTACACTGAATTAAAGCAGGTTACAAACGATACGGCTTACTATTTTGATCAAAGCAGAGTTGGTTCAGATTTGAGTTCTACCCACACAGCGAAAATTGGAATGGACCTGTATCTGAACGACAGAAATATTCTCTCCTGGAGCGTTTCCGGAAATATGGGATTAAGAGAAAGAGCCGGTGATCAGGATAATATTCGTTATACCGATTTTTCTGACACTACCGAATTTTGGAAACGAATTACAGAAGATCCGTCACATAACAAAAATTTAGATGCCAATCTCGGTTATCATTTCTACTTAAAAGATAAAAAAGGGACTATTGACTGGAATGTTTATCAGTCAATGTCGGAAGGGGATAACCTGGGGGATTATTCGCAGCATTTCACTTTTCCAACAGATAGTTCTTATCAGCAGCAATTGTTTTCTTACGAAAAGTCTCGATTTACAACTGCAAGCATGGACATCGTTCGCATTTTTGGTGGAAAGCTTCGCACGGAAAGCGGTTTAAAGATGATTAACCGTAATATGAGCGTGAATTCTGAAATGTTTACCACAGATGCTTCCGGAAACTTGGCTTTTGACAGTATTGGTTATTTCGAATACGAGTATTTGGAGCACATTTATTCAGCTTATGGAATTGCTGCCAGTTCTTATAAGAAATTCAGTTACCAAGCCGGAGTGCGTTTTGAGCAGAGTTTTCAGGAGCCTCGATTGTTGTCGTCGAACGAGAATTACCGCAATCAGTACTTCAATGTGTTTCCTTCAGCACATATTCGATATGAACAAAAGAAAGGAAGAGAATTTTCATTTGGATACAGTAAACGAATCAATCGTCCTTCCTCAGAAAGTTTGAATCCGTTTACAAGTTATGCTGATCCCTACAATTTGAGAAGGGGAAATCCGAAATTGACTCCAGAGTACATTCATTCATTCGATTTGGGATTTGATTTCAGAGGCGATAAGATCAGTTTCACTATTGCTGCTTATCAACGTTTCTCATACGATGTAATTGGTCGGGTAAAAGAGTTTTATCCTGACGGAACTTCTGCCGGAACACAAGCAAACATTGATCAATCGATTTCAACCGGTGGAGAATTGGTTACGCAAATCAAATTCACTCCTAAATGGAAGGCAATGCTTTCTGCAAACGGAAATTATATCAAGTATAAGGATGAATTCAATTCATTGGGAACGAACTTTAACAGAGAAGGCTTTGTGCTATCTTTTAAAGGAAGTACAACGGTGGAATTGATGAAGAAAACATTGACGCTTCAGGCGAACGGAAATTATGGTCTACCGGCAATTACACCTGCAGGGACAATGCGTCCACGCGGAAGTTTGAGTTTTTCTGCCGATAAATCTTTGAAAGATGGGAAGTGGGGAGTTGGAATGCGCGTGACAGATATTTTCAATACGCAAGGATTCCGTTTTTATGTGGATCAACCACTCGCTCAACAAAATGTTGAATTCAAGTGGCTGACCCGACGCGTGTATGTTAGTGTGAGATATCGCTTTGGAAAAGTAGACGTCGATAAAGGGAAGTCTAACCCGTCCAACGGAAATGGAGGAGGAGGCTTTGATTTCTAAAAGCTACTTAACTAGACTTTTTAGCGACCAATGCTTGCTGCAATTGTAAGTGCACACCTAAATGTGCCAGGGCTCTGTCAAAATCCGAATTCTTTCTGATTTTCTGACGTTTCTGTAGAGTTTTCATTTTCTGCACGATTTACTTATTAGCAAGTTAGCAAATAACCTGCCATAAAAAAGTGGATTTGAGTAAACGGTATCCACAACTGATTCTTAATAGCTATAATGCAATTGATCGGTATCGTAACACGTTTAAATATCCTGGTTTTGAGATTGAATGGTAGAAAAGTTAAAAATTTCAAAGGCGATATTGCCGTTTTTATGTCATTTTGACGTCTATTTCCATTTTGATCGTTGTTTATCAATATTGATCGCTTTGAATTATTCGAGTTTCTGACCGGTCAAGTTGCTCTAAATGTGAATAATCAATAAACATTCAGTTATTATTCGTCAAGTTGTTGATTAATCCTTAAAAGAACAGTATTTTTGTAGCCTGAAAAATGCAACCAAGAGCAACAAATCCATGATTGATACAGAACTATTCGAAGCGAAAAAATTATACCCTTTCCAGGAAAAAACTGTAAATACGATCATTGATGAGCTCGATAAAAACGGCTTTGATTTTAACCTCCTTTTCCAGTTGCCAACAGGTGGAGGTAAAACCGTTATTTTCAGTGAAGTAGCAAAGAAGTTTATTGAGAAATGGAATAAGAAAGTATTGATTCTTACACATAGAATTGAGCTCTCGGTTCAAACCTCAAAACAATTGAATGCCATTGGTATTGGTAATAAGGTGATTAGCTCTGATGTGAAAAATCTCGAGAACGAAGATCATCACTGGTGTTACATTGCAATGGTAGAAACCTTGAACAACCGATTACAAGAGAATGAGAATTTTGTTGACGGTGTTGGGCTAGTAATTGTGGATGAGGCGCATTACAACAGTTTCCGTAAGATTTTCCAATATTATTCAGGAGCAAATATTCTTGGAGTTACCGCTACTCCTTTGAGTTCAAATAAATCATTGCCATTAAACGACCATTATAATAAATTGATTGTTGGAGAAAGTATTTCTTCATTAATTCAAGGTGGTTATTTGGCTGATGCAGAAACGTTTACGTACGATGTCAATCTGCATGGATTAAAGATAGGGACGAATGGTGATTTCACTGTTTCTTCTTCCGAAGTGGTTTACGGTAATTTCTTCATGCAGGAGAAATTGTTGTTTGCTTACGAAGAAGTGGCAATGGGGCAGAAGACATTGATCTTCAACTCTGGAATTGAAACCTCATTGCGTGTAGAGGAAACATTCAAGAAACGCGGATTTAAGATCCGTCACCTGGATTCAACCTTCAGTGATAAAGACAGAAAGGACGTGCTTTCCTGGTTTAAAGAAACGAAGGATGCAATTCTAACTTCTGTTGGAATTTTGACTACAGGTTTCGATGAGCCAACGGTTGAAACAATTATTCTAAACAGAGCAACAAGATCGTTGACCTTATATCATCAGATGATTGGTCGGGGTTCTCGTAAACTGCCAAATAAAAATCAATTTAAACTGATCGATCTTGGAAATAATGTTCGTCGTTTCGGAATTTGGCAAGATTACATCAATTGGCAAGATGCTTTCCGTTTCCCGGATCGTTTCTTAGAATCACGTTTGAGTGAAGGTGATGATTTGGAATTTGAAGTAGAATTCGAGTTTCCACGTCACATGGAACAATTGGTTGACACTGCTTTCTTAGAGTCGTTCTCAATGCGTGATTGTTATTATGATTGTATTGATAAAGGTGAAAAGGGAAAGGCAGCAGTTGATTATTCTCTAGCGAATCACTGTGAAGGAATTTTATTGAAAACAAAAGATTTCGACGAAGCGCTTAAAATTCAGGAAGCGCTGCAAGAGCATATTGAACATCGTTTAAAGATGTATACCAAATGTATCGCAAAGAGTACTCCGAATTACTTCAAGTATTTAATGGAGACGTACAATCGTCAATTGCGCCAGGAATTGCGTAAGTGTTTAGATGAATGATTCGTTTCTGTTGTTTAAACACATAGAAAAGATAGTTTGGACATAGTCACATAGTTTTTTACGAAAAACAATTTGAAACTCGCTTGTTACAGGTGAGTTTTTTTTGTTAACTTAAATAAGAAACCCTATCTATGATTAGATCAACCAAAGCAGAAATTGACAGACTATCTTATGAAATTATCGGAGCCGCTATTGATGTTCACAAACAACTAGGTCCTGGACTACTCGAAAGTACCTATCATCAATGTATGAAAATTGCTCTTGAAATGAGAGGTTTGAAATTTGAAACAGAAATGCTAGTCCCCATAATCTTTGAAGGGCATCAACTCGAAACTATGCTTAGGTGCGACTTATTTATTGAAGGATTGATTCCTGTTGAATTGAAATCAGTTCATGAAATAGCTCCAATTTTTGAGTCTCAGATTCTTACTTACATGAGATTATTAAAAGCTCCTAAAGGCATTTTGATCAATTTTAATTGTAGGAATATTTTTCACGAAGGTCAGATGACTTTTGTAAATGAGATTTATAATAAACTACCTGATGAATAATTAGAAACTCTGTTTTCTATTTGAAAAACTATGTTCCTATGTGTTTAAAACACCTTAACAGGAATTAGTGGACAAAAAAAGAGGGATAAGCTACTCTTATCGCACCGCTACAACCTCATACCTTTGCTACGTTCCCGTCCTGGAGGATTAAGAGGGAGCTGGTCGTAAAAGACTTATCCCGTCACAAAAGTAGTAAATTATCAGGATTTACCAACCTTTTCAGCGATTTCTCGCCATTATTTCTTTACTGGTTTCTTATGCAAGCATACTGAAAAAGGTGTTGATAATTTTGTTATGTACTGATTGTGTGTAAATTAGCCGACCAACAATTTAAAAATGAAGACATTTCTGCTACTTAGTGTTTTCGTTACGTCATTCGTGTTTGCGCAAAAAGACACGTTAAATGTGACAGACACCAATGGAATGCGACAAGGCAAATGGATGTTGCTTGGAGCTGATGTTCCTGAATTCGGAATTGAGTCAGGATCTATAGCTGAAACGGGAACATACCAGAACAACCAAAAAATTGGACCTTGGATTCGTTATAACAAAACGGGAACGCTTCCGCTTTCATTAATCATTTATGAGTTTAATCCTTCAGGAAATCAATCGACTCGCGTTTCTATCTTTAGTTTCAAGTATTTCGACAACGGACAAGTTTCATATCTGCCTTATGCTGGAAAGTGTAAGACAAAAGCGAATTACAAACGTTTTGATGAATCAGGAAAACTGATCGAATTAATGGAGTACGATAGTTTAGGAAATGAGATTCTTTCAATTACTGCAACAGACAATACGACTTTGGAAGGAATGGATTATTTCAATATTCCTGCTGATTTTCAGATATCACAAGAGGCTAATGTAGTTACACCAAGTATCAAGAAGTTTACCCAGCAAAACGGATACTACATTGTAGATATTGAACATTCGAAGTTTGTTGTAGGTCGATTTGAAAATGGTGATTTGGTAGAAGGTAAAGAATGTGTTCTGGATGAAACCTACAAATTGATGGTTGCAAAAACGTTTTCTGATCGCCGATATTCATCAACCTATTCATTGAAGTAACACTTCTTGTTTAAAAGCTTAAAACGTTGATTTTATTGCAATTATATTGAGTTACTCAACTGTAACAAACTGATCATTGAATTCGGTTATATCGTTGCTTTTTGCTAATAATTTCACTTGACCAAGAAATTGTGCGTTTTCATGTAAAGCTTTGAACAGTCGGGGAGTGAGCCATTCGATATCGTCTTTTAATCCTTGGTTGTATTGCATAAATACATCGAGCCACAACTGAAAGTTATCTCGTTCCAGTTGCTCCCAATACATTTCAGGAAGTAAGTCGTCTAGCTCAGATTCTGGTTCTTTGTCCAGGATTTCCGCAACGTTGATATGTCCATTGTTAATGAGTTTAGAAATCACCAATTTGATTTCCTGAGGAATGTCATCTATTTCACTTAACATACGAATCCATCCTAAATTCACCTGATGAACGTAAGAGAAGCGTTGTTGAAGAAAATCGAGGATCATAGTTTCTTTAAGTCCGAAATTGTTGCTTTAGGATCCGGGCTGTTGAAAACGAAACTTCCTGCAACTAAAGCCTGAGCTCCTGCTTCAACCAATAGTTTTCCGGTTTCTGTATTTACGCCACCATCCACTTCAATAATTGCCGAAGAACCTTTTCTTTCAATCAAAGCTTTGGTTTCAGCGACTTTTGTAATTGCTTCTTTGATGAATTTTTGTCCACCAAATCCCGGATTTACTGACATAATCAATACCAAATCCAAATCAGCAATTACATGCTCCAATGCAGAAACCGGTGTGTGTGGATTCAATGCAACTCCAGCTTTCATTCCAGCTTCTTTAATTGCTGCAACTGTTCTATGTAAATGCGTACAAGCTTCGTAATGCACAGTTAGAATATCTACTCCGGCTTTAGCAAAATCGTTGATGTATTGATCAGGATTCACAATCATGATGTGGCAGTCGATCGTTTTTTTTGCGACCTTCTTTAGTGCTGAAATAATGGGGAATCCAAAAGAAATGTTCGGAACAAAAACACCATCCATTACGTCAACATGAAACCAATCTGCTTCACTTGAGTTAATCAATTCGAAGTCGCGTTCCAGATTTCCAAAATCACACGATAAAATAGAAGGAGCAATTATTACAGACATTTTACAAGAATTTCCGGTAAAATTACTAATTACCAATTTCTAATTACGTATCCATTTGTAATTAGTCATTTGTAACTGGTAATTATTTTACTTCATCCACTTCAAATACTCTTCATCTCTGCGATAAACATCAGCGTGATAGATCAATTTACCTTGTTGGCTGACTGAAACGGTGATATAGTCAATTTGAATGGTAATTGGCTGGTGAAGTGGAATAACTCTATGTTCCTTGTGCACAATTACTGTGTCCAGAGAATCTCGTGTGAATTTTTGTCGTTTGTCTCTGGTTAGTACATAACGGGCTAAAGAATCTGGCATTTCACAACGCACGCAACCGTGCGAATAAGCTCTAACATCTCGATTGAAAAATCCTTTTGATGGAGTATCATGGACATAAACACCGTATTTGTTGTTGAATTCAAATTTAACTAGTCCAAGAGCATTGTCAGTTCCTGGATCCTGTGTAATACGGAATGGGAAATTGGTTTCCTTGTATTTTCTCCAGTTGATAGAATGCGGATCAACTTCAACACCACCACGATAAACCTTGTAATGGTTTTTTGTGGCGTAGTTTGAATTTGCTTTCTGTGCAGGTAAAAATTCTTTCGATGCAATCGATTGTGGTTGTGTCCAGAATGGAAGCGAAATGATATTTCTAATCGATGAAGTTAACTGTGGAGTCGTGTTCTCAGGCTTTCCAACAACAACTCGATGTTTCAAATAAAGCGTGTCATTAATATGAAAACGAAGCAAATATTCAGGAATATTGATCCAGATGTATTTCTCAGGGAATTCGCTTCTCCAGCGCCATCTTTCCAATGAAAGAATGGTTCTGTCAATTTGATGCTGCTCACTTTCGCCAAGCAATTCAACCGTATATTTTCCAAGAACAGCATCGTCTTTCAAGGCGTGATCAAGTTGGAATGCTTTGAGACCTTCTTCGAATTCCTCATCGCTTGCACCTTTAGAGATGTACTTTTTTTCTACCAAAGCTTCTCTCGCCAATTCCCTGCTTTTCAACGTATCGTCTTTGATTGAAGGGATAGTGAATGATTTTGAAGAAATTTCTTGTCCGTAAACTCTGTAAAATAGGGCTTTTGCAATGCGTTGATAGTATTTGTTGGGGGAACCCATTGATGCAAACCAGCTTGCGTAGGATTTCACATCATCAAATTCATTCAGGTGTGCTAAAACAAGTTCATTTTCTGCTGGCAGCTTCGGACGCATCTTGTTTACAGATGTATCCATGATACCGATTTTCAGGTCGTTGATAATTTGAGCGAATTGTGCAGTCATTTCCAATTCGCGAACAATCAATTCTTTGTCGTATTTCTTTTTTTGATTTTTCGCCAATCTTGTACTTGGTAAACCAATCGCGTTAGGATTTTTAATGAAACTATAGAATTTTGAGCCTCTTTTAGATAGCATCGAATCGTTCACCCAAATCGGTCGGTAATCGCGGCTTTTATAGATTTCAGCCATTTGTTCCGCAAATTTTTCATCAAATCCAAGCTCTTCTACTAAGTCTTGATCTAGAGCCATTTCCAGGCGTTCTTTCATTTTGATTTTATCGTCAAAAACGGGGTCAGTAGGAGGTCTGTCTGTTTTACAAGCAGTAATACACAATACAGTGCTTAAAAACATTAGACTAAATAGTATTCTCATAGGTAAGAAATCGACAATTTTGTGCTAAAGATAATGCTAGAAAATATGTTAGAAGTCGGAAACTTATCAACATACATTTTACTCGGAATAATCGTAATAGTCTCTCTCGTAGGGTTCAACGACCGGGATTTTATGGATCGTTATCTGTTCTATCCTTACGCCGTAAAACAGTATAAAGAATATTATCGCTTTTTCACGCATGCTTTTCTGCATTTGGATGCGATGCACTTGATCTTTAATGGGCTTACCATGTTCCTTTTTGGTCCTATGGTGGAAGAATCTTTGATTATTTTACATGGTGAAGTGATGGGAGAAGTGCTGTTTTGGACACTCGTCATCGGGGCAATGCTGGGTTCGTCGATTATTTCTTTTTTCAGACATCAGTATAATCCGGGCTATAAATCGTTAGGCTTTTCAGGTGTTACAGCGGCGATTGTTTTTGGAGCTATTTTGTTCGATCCAACGATGAACATCGGTTTCTTCATTATACCTCCAATCATTCCCGGATGGCTTTTTGGATTTTTATATCTAGGCTTCGAAATTTACTCTGATCGCAACAAAAAGACGAATATTGCCCATGATGCACATATTGCTGGTGCTGTATTTGGTGTAATTTTCATTTTTCTCACTAATATTGAAGTAGTGATCTATAACTTTAGACAGTTAATCGGATAATGGAACAAGAACTCTTTGTAAACAACAACGGAACTATCATTAGTTCAACCGGACCTTCAATTCATGCAGGAAATAGAGGATACACTTACGGCGATGGCTTGTTCGAAAGTATTCGTGTAATGAACGGAAAAGCACTGAATCTTGCCAATCACTATCAGCGTTTGGTGGAAGGCGGGCATGCGCTGAAAATGCGTTTTCCTTCTTTTTATAACGTTGAATTCTTCGAAAAGCAAATTGCAGAACTTATTGAGTTGTGCAAAATAACTGAAGGTGCGCGTATTCGCTTGTCGATTGACCGCTTAGGTGGTGGAACTTATTTGCCGGATGTCAACGAAACTTCTTATTTCATAGAGTGTTATCCGATCGAAAACAATCTTTTTGGTTTAAATGCAAAAGGACTGGAAGTTGATTTGTATCAGGACATCAAGAAAACGAATACACCTCTTTCGAACTATAAAACCAAAAACGGAATCATCTACGTTTTGGCCGCAATTTCTGCAAAAGAGAAAGGCTTAGATGATATGTTGTTGACAAACGACAAAGGTCAGATTCTTGAAAGTTCGCATAGTAACTTGTTTGTTGTCAGCAATGGTGTATTGTATACCCCGAGTTTAGCTGATGGCTGTTTGGCAGGAACCATGCGTATGCAGGTTATCAATCTGGCATTGAAACACAACCTGAAAGTGTATGAATGTCCAATTTTACCATCGAATTTACTGGTTGCGGATGAATTGTTCTTAACCAATGCCGTTCGTGGAATTACATGGATTGGTGGCTACAGAACAAAGCGTTATTTCAATACAACAGCACGTAAGATTGTAACTTTCCTCAACGAGGAGTGGGAGAATTATTGATTGCAACCTTAAGTTTAACTTCAATACGTTTTCACTCATAAGTAGATTGTTGTATTTACATCAGCTGCTAAAATCTTTTCTTTTCCGTTTACCAAACCATAATTCCGACACTAGTAGTAAATACCTTTTTATGCGGAAATTTTGTCTCTTCCTTTTTGTTTGCTTTGCTTGCTGTATCAAACTGAACGCTCAAGGCTACTCTTTCACAAGAGAGGAAGGAGACAGATTCAATTCATTGTATCACAATTCAGTTCTGTTTTATAACGGAAACAGACCATTTCAGGAGAATGGTTTATGGGGAATTAAAACGGAAACGGGTGAGGTAGTTGTTGCGGCAAAATACGATTCGATATTCAACGGCGGCTTTAATCATTGCATTGTAGTTGATAAAAGCGGGTACAATGTTCTTGACTCCATTGGTCGACCTTGTTTTAAGAAGAATGAAACCAAAATAATCGTTTATGGCAATCAATTGACCATTCCGAGAAATGGTATCAATTATCAGTATCTGGTTTACCGCTTAGGCTTAACTCCAATGACTGCATATGATGCGAACTTTATTGAATTTCCGAGGGTAGTAAAGGAACAACAGACAAAGACGATTGATCCAACTCTAGAGTATGTTTGGATGCGCTACTATCAACAAGGTAAATTGGTTGACTCCATTCATCAATATATGATGGGTGGAAATTATACGAAGAAGGTAATTTTCCTGCATAATGGCGAAACAAGAACAATTCCTTCTAAAAATTGGGGCGGTGTCTTGGGAGATAATTACATGAAGCTGAATATGCCTGGTCTAAAACCGGTTAAGATTGTTGATATCAGAACAGGTGACACCGTGCTTCAAAGTATATTGAACATAGAGTTTTTTGAATATAATGGTTCTGAATATTTCATCGGTCAAAAAAGTAGTATAGAAGGCACATTCTTTTACAATTTGGATGGAACGCTAAAAACTGCAATTGATAAGTGGTTGTCAGATAGCGACGGTTTATTGTTAGAACGCGTTCCAATACCAAAAAGCAAACTATCCAATTACAATGTTTTTGGTTTTCCGAATTTCGACACATTGGAATTCGAAGTTCGATTGGTGGAGAAGAGAGAAAGGTATCAGTTGTTCGCTGACTATGAAAAGAAATCCTACTCGCTTTATCACAAGGATAAGAAAATAGCCGCCTTTCCAATACTCAAAAACGAGAATATTGTAATAGATCAGTTTTATGGGGATGCTAAAGGTTCTTTTATAGAAATTACCTTCTTGAACTCCAAAAATCGATATTCTAAGAAAATCATCTTTAAGGAAGATGGCAAGATCCTTTTGGAAACACCATACGATGAAAAAGAGAAGTACGTTAGTTGGCACTCAATCTATCAACAGCTGCATTACCGCTATAACGAAGATTCTCACTCGATCTACAGACTAAATGATGATCAATTTAAACCACTTCCAGCTGGATATGCCTTTGAAAATCAGATCGGTGAAGATGCATTTGAGGTAATTACCGAAGGCAAAATTTTCATTCAGAATCTAGCTGGTGAAAAGCTTTATTTCCCAAAGGGATTTGATAACATTGAGACGCTTAGATTTATGGAAAATCCGTTCTACAAGATTTCGTGGGATGATTCTTCTCAGGTTTACAATCATTTAATGCAGCCATTATTAGAAGTAGTTGATATTTACCCGATACCTCAATATGCCTTAAACAACAATGTTTCTTTTTCACCTTTTGCTTTAGCAAAAAGGGCAGGAGAGCATCGCTTTTTCATTATAGATGCTGAAGGACGAAGATTGTCGGATAAATACTTCCTTGCTATTTATGAGTTTAGAGACATGGATCATTTCATTGTTTTGAACGAGGCGAACGAAATTGAGTACATTCCGATTTCGAATCTAAAATAGAGACGAACCAAGATTTATTTTGAAGAAATCAAGTAACAAATTCCCCGGATCTGCTTATACTCGTGTACGTGAAAACAAGCTCCTGAATGATCTATAAGATTTACTTCTCTGTCATTTTCGTTTTATTCCTTTGCTTCTCCAATAAGAGTTTTACTCAGACTATTCCAACCAATTTTGCTACAGATTCCATTAATTCTGAAGTTGAGAACAACCTGAATTACCTGTTGAAGCATGCGGTTTTCTCAACCAAAGGGTATACGCCGTTTCGGATAGATAATAAATGGGGATTAAAAGCCAGTAATTGTAGAATTGTTTTACAGCCCGTTTATGATTCGATATTGAATGGTGGCCACGATTTCTTCATTGTTGTAAAAGGCGGGAAATACGAATTGTTGAATAAGAATTTTTGGAGTTGTCTCGATGGTCCAATGAAGCATATTGATTATGATTTTAAAACCAAAGTCTACACCGTAAAAGACAGCAAAGATTCAGTGAGTAGTTATGAGCCAACTTGGTACAGCAGTTTGAAATTGAAAAAAGGAGTAGACCATTCCAGATATCTGAAACCACCAGATGATGCTGATATGAATAATCCTAGAACTTATCCATATACCTTTAGGTATTTCGAAGGATATCCATTTGCGGATTCTATAGTTACAACAACTTATTCTGATAGTGTACGCATTACTAGGTTTTATCCAATCCAAGGTAAAAGTTGGTCATTACAAGTACGAAGCTTTAAGGCCGTTGCTGATAACTACATAATAACTTGGGATGGAGAATTGCAATACATTCTTGATGGAAGAAACGGAGATACACTTTTTCAATTCTTCGATTCGTTTGACTTTAGTAACTATTATTATTTCAAAAGTCAGATGTACTATCGGATGCAATACCGTAACTCGGAAAATACAGCTGGTTCCACAACAATCTTTGATAAAAACATGGATACGGTTTGTTTTGTGCCAGGTATTTTTGACTTTGAAGAGGGTTTTCTGTATGGATATGAGTTTTCGGAAGAGGGAGAGCACATTTACACTTTTCCTGATCTGAAATTAGTGCCAGTGGCATTCAGTAGACACAAATTCTTAGAGAACTTCCTACTGGCAAATCCTTACGGAACGGAAGAATACCGACTTTACTACAAAGAGAAGTTGCTAAAAACCTTTGATTACGTTGATGAAGCCGAGTTAATTGAAAGTCATCTGTTTTCAGCGAAATTCCATTTGGCAGTTATTAAATTTAGAAATGAAGACCAGTTATATACGGAAGTTTATGACTCTTTAGGGAAATTGCTATGGAGCGGGAGTGATTTTCATTATATCCACTATAATCCCGTGATGAATCAACTTTCAATCGATTTTCAAGGCGAAAATGGTGAATTGGATTTTAGAACAAGTGTCTTCGATACTATTTCAGGAGAATTTAGACTAACTCCTTTCGATAGAAGTAAAGTCGATCAGATCGGAGCTAATTTCTTCGTCTGTCACGATAATGATTCAATAAGTGTTTTTCGTGATCTCAAAGGAAATCGATTAAACAAGGAAGAATATACGTACACCGAAGTATATGACCTGAATTTTCATCGCTTTGTGAGTGTTCATAATGCAAATGTTGCAGCTGTTTATAAAGATGATTACGAATTGATTTGTGATTCCTGTTACATCGAAAATTTTTTCAACTTCATTCATGGCAATTGGAACCAGTTCACTGCTATTCGATCTATGAAAGATCCTTTGCATTACAAAGTATATGATGAAGAAGGGAAAACGCCATTGAAAAAGGATTATCTCGCCGTCTACTTTCACCATTTAGAGGATCGTTCAAATGGCTATTTTGTAGCTTTGAATGATCAATATGAAATGGAATACATTCCGTTGAGTGAAATACAATAAGAGAAAGAAATGACAAAAACCCCGGCATATTTCAACTGGAGCGGTGGAAAAGACAGCACGCTTGCACTTCACAAAATCCTTGAAGAAGGCAAATATGATGTGAAATATCTTTTGACCACAGCAAATCAGGATCATCAACGCGTGGCTATGCATGGCGTGCGTTTGGAATTGATGCAGCAACAAGCTGAAAGTTTAGGAATTCCATTAATGATCATCGAATACAGTTCTTCCGCAACCATGGAAGAATATGAAAACGCCATGAGCAAAGGAATACAGCCGATTTTGGATGCAGGCATTCGTACGGCCATTTTTGGCGATATTTTTCTAGAAGATTTGAAGGAATACCGCATCAAGAAGCTTCAGGAAATAGGAGTGGAGGCGGTTTTTCCATTGTGGAAAAGAGATACAACAGAGTTGATTCAGGAATTCATTGATTTGGGTTATAAAACCATTTTGGTTTGTACGGATAACAGTAAACTTGATGACTCCTTCATCGGAAAAACAATTGATAAGGAATTGATTGCACGACTGCCTGAAAACGTTGATCCTTGTGGCGAAAACGGCGAGTTTCACACCTTTGCGTATGCTGGACCGATTTTCAAAAACGAAGTAAAGTTTGAAATTGGAGAAGTGGTGGAACGGAAGTATGATGGTAAAACTACAGAAGGCGAAGAAAAGAATTGGGGATTTCTGTTTGTTGATCTGCTTCCTTTAAACTAATACGTTTTCCACTCCCACTGATGCACAGATAAAAAGCTCGCCTACCGGTCTTGCGTGTTGATTGTTGTAATCATGAGAATGGTATGATTTGTATTCTATTTGAATGGATTCTTGGTCAAATTTATAACGCATAAAAAAGAGGCAACTGGTAAGTGCCTCTAATATCTGTGCATCTGTGGGAAGTCCTAAAGGATTTTCCTTGATACTGAATCTACGCCGATTTCTTCATGATCTTAAACATCCGTCTCGATGATTTACGAAAAGTACTTCTCAATGTTCGGTCATCGGTGCGTGTTGCAGTTGTTGAACGCAAAAATTGTCTGCTAAAAATCGTTCCATCGCCTTTCACTTCTTGCAATGAATTAATAATGTTGATCGTTGAGGTAGCGTTCATTATTTGTTGATTCGTTAGAACGTTTACAGCACTGATACCAAGTGATAGTTCGTCGCTCATGATGAAATTCCTAATGGCAGAGCCTCTAACAATATGTGTAACACCAAGTGAATCTGCAATTTGTTGATCTGTCATATTATCCAGCTGTTGTTGCGTTAGATTTTTTGAGATCATTGTTCCTTCAATTTGGCCTTGACTAAGAATAGAAACATCTAAAGACATATTTGAGCGCTTAAGACTCATACGTGTCAAATAATTGATCATCGCCGCCTGATAGTTTCTACCATCCTGCAATTGATTTTCAGTGATGTCTTCCGGAGTGAATTTTTTAGGAATTCTACCTTCATAAGAAATCTTATATGGCAAAACCGCAATAGTTGTTTGAGCAACTACCGAGAAGAATGTTCCAAATAAAAGAATTGAGAGTAAAGCTATTTTTTTCATGTTATCGGGGTTTAATATAACCTCGGCAAAACAGCAATTACAATGCCAGAAAAATAACTGATTGTGAAAATTGATTACAATTTCTTGTCCAAATCAATCAAACGGACGATCTCTTGGTATTTAATCAATTCGGTACTAAGGCTTTGAGCTTTCTCAACGTCTTTCATGTAAATCGCTCCCTGCAATTCAACAGTCATTTCGTTGATTTTTTCCTGAATCTGATCATAACTCATAGGAGAAGTATGCGATTCAACGTCATAGTTGCTACGATAATTGTCTTTCAACGACTTGAATCGATTGATTTGAACCTGAAGCTCTGAAGCTTTATCGAAGTTCTCTTGCCTGATTTCTTCCCTGAGCTGATTTTGAAGCTGCCCAATCTGTTCGTTTATCTGAAACTTATCCATAACACTTTTCCTTTTCACTTTACGAAATTCAAGTTAGGCATTTGTTGTTAAGCGAAAAAGTTAAAATTTTGAAATCAATGTTATTATTACAAGAACAGTGTTGGAAATCAAATAAATAAACAATTTAACTTTTTATCTCACAGGTGGGGTTTTATTTTCCTTGCTTTTCGATTCTTCCTTTAAATCTGATTTCTTGGTCCAAAAAACCCGTACCGACATTTCATCACCCAGTAGAAAACCGTAAGCTTCCCATTGCGGAACTGAATCGAGGATCACTTTTATGATAGCGGTAATAGGTACTGCCAGGAACATTCCGGGAACTCCTGCGAGAGAACCACCCACAATAACACAGATGATCGAAGCCAGAGCATTTATGCGGACATTGTTACCTACAATTCTGGGCATCAAGATCATATTGTCGATGAACTGAACCAATCCCGTAACTGCCATTACGCCTAAAATCGATTCTTCAGCATTTGTGTTGAATGAAAATGCGATCAGACAGTTCAGTACATTTGCAACAAGAACTCCTATATAAGGAATAAGGTTCAGCAAAGCCGTTAAAAGGGCCAAAAACAATGCGAACTTCACTCCCAGAATCGAAAGTCCAATGAACATGAGCGTAGCAACAACAACTATCTCGAGCATCAATCCAATGATGTATTTGCGCACGATGAATTTGATGTCGTTTACAACTACTTGCATTTGGTCTGATTTCTTTGGATTGACCATTCGCATCAGAAATTCAAGTAGTAAATTTCTGTAGAACATGAAAAGAAAAATATATACAGGAAGTAATGCCAAATAACCAAATACATTGGAAATCGAACCAAATGCATTTGAAGAACCACCTCCTTTCATGATCCTTTCTTTCAGGAAAGTCTGTTGCTGAAGAATCGATACTCCAAACTTATGGTAGATCCAATCAGACATATCATGAACAACCTTCATCAGTTTTTCCTGTGTTTCAGGTAGTTCCTTGAAAAATTGCTTTAGTTGACCTGCAATAAGAAAGAGTATAATTGCGAAAACAATGATTAGTAACATCTCTGTAACCAGAACAGAAACCACTTTTGGAAATTTCCATTTCTTCTGCAAAAAATCGTCTATCGGACGCAAAAGAATCGCCAGAATAAAGGCTAGAATTATCGGAAAGAGTATTGAACTCGCAAAATAAATCACCGCAATAATAGAAGCGATAGCCAAAAGGGCATAAATCTTCTTTGAATAATTCACTTCTTTTCCCAGCACCATAAATCCCCTCTTTTTTTTAAAGATAGTCTTTTATATTTGCTAATAAAGATTAATTTCTTACAAAATATTTAGATGAAATTGCTTTTAACCTTAATATCATTTGTTACTAGTGCAGCATTTGCTCAAGTGATGAAGCAGGATGCCAATGCTTTATATATAGGGACTTATAACATTTACACGTTCGGGAAACATGGGGATACTCAGATTTTCAATGGAGCGAAAGTACTTGCTAGTGGCGATTTTGATCTGGTGGCAATTCAGGAAGTAATGGGGACAAAAGGTGAGGAATCAGTTAGTGTTTTGACAAAATACTTAAAGGATTCCTTTAACCTGAATTATGCAAGTGTTGTTAGTGCAGATCTTGGTCAAGGTTTGGGTGGACAAGAGCGCATTGCTTTTCTCTACAAGCCTGATGTTTTGAAATTGGTGAATCACGATGGAAAAGCATTTCAGGTAGTTGAAGTTCCTGGTGATGGTCGTGATTTCGCATTTACACGCTGGTCAAAAGGCAATTTTGACTTTGTTTTAGGGTCGGGGCACCTTTTTTATGGCGATAGCAAGGAAAAAGAAACAACACTTGCCAGAAGAAAGCAGGAGTTGGAACAGGTGTATAGCTTCTTCAAGGATCCGAAAAAGCAATTCGGTGATGAAGATCTGATCTTTGTTGGTGATTTTAATCGTGCTGCGCTGGTTCCCGATTACAAAAGCGTGAATTACGATACTACAAAGTATTTCATTCCGAACATCGAATTCTTTGATCCGGGATTAAATAAAGTACCACAGGTTAAAAAGGAAAATATTGCAGGAAAGGAGGTGCCGAAAGACAATCCGAAGTGTGTTTCATCAACGGTAGCAAAAGGAAACACTTATGTCTATGATATGATCATCTGTTCGAAATCGCTTTACGACAACTACGGAGCCCCACGCTCAAAGGGGAAATTCAATACCAATTTCGGAGTGATTTCCTACGACATGATTGACGGCATAGGAACAATTCCTGATGCAACGAAACAAATGAATCAAACAAAATTGAAAAATGCTTATTCTGATCATCGACCTGTATGGGTGAGGTTGAGCTTTCAATGATTTTTAATAATTTGATGCCGTTAATTTAGATCAAATGAGAATTTACCTTACGCTGCTGCTTTTATTACCATTGAATTCCTGCGATTTTAGTGATCATAAATGGGTTCTATTCAAAGATCAACCCGGAGACGGAGAAGGAACAGTATTGGGCTGGGACGCTGAGGAAGATATTGACGATGACGTTTCAATCTACACTTTTGATTCTATCCAGTTCGATAATGTACAATTGTATTTTTACTCTGATAAATCCTATGTCAATTCATATTTAAGACCCTATTATCTGGATACAACGGGCAATGAAGTGAATGATTCGGTGAGATTCGATGATTACGCATTTCCAGTAAAGGAAAAAGACGATAAGATCATTGACAACGATTCAATTCTGGCTATTTTCAAATGGAAGAAAAAGACAGTACATAAAACCGTTTTGAAGAAGAAACATTATACATCGACTTTTACTGATCGTCTTCCGTTAATTCGAATGCATTAAGATCGGTAAGAACTGAATCTAGGAATTCTAAAATTTGATACTTACATTTAAATGTCATCAAATCGCACATTTTGTTGATATAGAAACATTCGAATTCGGTATAAACAAAATCGATGAAAAATGATTTCACTGTATACTACATTTGGAAAAAGAGAATCACATTCATAAATCTAAAACTATGGAAGCAAACGAAGCCGGAAAATGTCCTTTTACAGGAGCAACAGCAAAACACAATACAGGTGGTGGCGGAACCGCTAATCACGAATGGTGGCCGAATCAGTTAAAAATATCCATCCTCAGGCAGCATTCTTCGTTATCAAATCCATTGAATGATTTTGATTATGCTGAAGCGTTTAAAAGCTTGGATTATCAAGCCTTGAAAAACGATTTAAAAGCCTTGATGACGGATTCACAACCTTGGTGGCCGGCCGATTTCGGACATTATGGGCCATTTTTTATTCGTTTGGCGTGGCATAGTGCCGGAACCTATAGAACAGGCGATGGTAGAGGTGGGGCAGGTGCCGGACAACAACGTTTTGCTCCTTTGAACAGCTGGCCGGATAATGGAAACCTCGATAAAGCGCGACGATTACTTTGGCCAATCAAACAGAAATACGGTCAAAAAATTTCCTGGGCAGATTTGATGATCCTTGCCGGAAATGTTGGACTGGAAACCATGGGATTCAAGACTTTTGGATTTGCAGGAGGTAGAGCGGATGTTTGGGAGCCGGATCAAGATGTTTATTGGGGAAATGAGAAAAAATGGCTGGAGGATGAACGCTATTCAGGAGATAGAGATTTGGAAAACCCGCTTGCCGCTGTGCAGATGGGATTGATCTATGTAAATCCGGAAGGACCCAATGGAAATCCTGATCCAATTGCTGCGGCAAGAGATATCCGTGAAACGTTCAAACGAATGGCAATGGATGATGAAGAAACTGTTGCATTAATTGCGGGTGGACATACTTTCGGAAAGGCACATGGCGCTGGAAATCCAGAGTTGGTCGGTAAGGAGCCCGAAGGAGCTGACATTGAACATCAAGGCTTTGGGTGGATAAATGCACACGGAACGGGATTTGGAGCCGATACAACAACCGGCGGACCAGAAGTTACATGGTCACAAACGCCAACACAGTGGAGCAATCATTTCTTTCTGAATTTATTTGGTAACGAATGGGAATTGACAGAAAGTCCGGCAGGAGCGAAGCAATGGGTAGCAAAGAATGCTGAAAACACCATTCCGGATGCGCATATTCCCGGTAAAAAATTACCACCAATGATGCTGACAACGGATTTGGCGCTGCGTTTTGATCCTTCTTACGAAAAGATTTCTCGTCGATTCATGGAGAATCCGGATCAGTTTGCCGATGCTTTTGCTAAAGCCTGGTTCAAGCTGACTCATCGAGACATGGGACCGAAAAAACGGTATTTAGGTCCAGAGGTGCCAAATGAAGATTTGATCTGGCAAGATCCAATTCCTGAACTTGATCACATGAAAATAGATGATCAGGACATAGCGCTTTTGAAGTCGAGTATTCGGGAAGCAGGATTATCCGTTGCTGAGCTTGTAGGAACAGCCTGGGCATCGGCGAGTACTTTCCGTGGTTCTGACAAACGCGGTGGAGCTAATGGCGCTCGAATTCGTCTGGCGCCTCAGAAGTTTTGGGCAGTCAATAACCCGAAACAACTGGATAAAGTACTTTATCGATTAGAAGGAATTCAACAGGATTTCAATATATCCCAAACGGGAAGTAAACACGTTTCATTGGCAGATGTGATTGTTTTGGCTGGAAATGTAGGAGTAGAACTTGCAGCAAAAGCAGCGGGTAAAACCATAAACGTTCCTTTTTCATCCGGAAGAATGGATGCTACTCAGGAACAAACGGATGTGGAATCATTTGCAGTTTTAGAACCAATGGCTGATGGATTCAGAAATTACCTGAAGAACAAATTCCTGATCAGTACAGAAGAATTGCTTATCGATAAAGCGCAGTTATTAACGCTTACTGCTCCTGAACTAACTGTTTTAATAGGTGGAATGCGCGCAATGGATACGAATTTTGATGGTTCTAAACATGGGATTCTGACGAAAACTCCCGGAGCATTGACGAACGATTTCTTTGTGAATTTACTCGACATGAGTGTTGCCTGGTCGGCTGTAGATGGACATAAGGAAATCTACGAAGCAAAAGACAGAGTGACCGGAGAATTGAAATGGACAGGAACACGTGCTGATTTGGTTTTTGGTTCCAACTCAGAATTGAGAAACATCGCAGAAGTGTATGCAAGCTCAGATGGAGGCGATAAGTTCATTGCTGATTTTGTTGCTGCGTGGGTGAAAGTGATGAATTTAGATCGGTTTGACTTAAAGTAAAA